>CAVOKZ010000054.1:0-9155 GCA_963696625.1 uncultured Solirubrobacterales bacterium | reverse complement strand
CCGAGCAGCTTCAGCGAGGCCAGCCCTGGCGTAGGCGAGGTCCTCGGGGACGATGTCCTCGATGCCCTCGTAGGGGACGTCCTCGAGCGCGACCGGGGTGCCGAACGCGAGGCGGGCGAGGATCGCCACCTCCGCCGCGGCGTCGAACCCGTTCACGTCTTCGGAGGGATCCGCCTCGGCGTAGCCGAGGTCCTGGGCGCGGCCGAGGGCGTCCTCGTAGGTCGCGCCGTCGCGGGCCATCTCGGTGAGGATGAAGTTGGTCGTGCCGTCGACGATCCGAAGACCTTCTCGATCGGGACGGCGCCGAGGCTCTCCTGGACGACGCGGATACCGGAATCGCGCCGGCGACCGCGGCCTCGAAGCGCAGCTGGGCTCCACCCTCCTTCGCCGCCGCGACCAGCTCGTCGCCGTGCTGGGCGATCAGCGGCTGGTCGGCGGTGACGACGTGGCGGCCCTCCTTCAGCGCCCGGGTCACGTCGTCGCGGGCCGGGTCGATGCCGCCGATCAGCTCGACGATCACGTCGGAGGCGGGAGGATCTCGTCGAAGTCGCCCTTCTTCGTCGACAGCACGCCGGTCAGCTTCGGCTTCTTGCCCGAGACCTCCTCGACCATCGCCGCCCGCTCTTCGAGCAGGTCGGCGAACGCCTGCCGAACGGTCCCCTTGCCGAGGATGCCGACATGAACCTGCGGCTGCTCCGCTTCGCGTCCGCTGCCGCGGGGACGTCGCCCGGCGTTCATACGTCCCGCGAGAGCAGGTCGTCCCAGGTCTCGCGGCGCAAGACGACCCGCGCCTCCCCTTCGCGAGCGAAGATCACGGCGGGCGGGCGACGCCGTTGTAGTTGTTGGCCATCGAGTGCCCGTAGGCGCCGGTCGCCGGGGTGACGAGGATGTCGCCGACCGCGGGCGCCGCGAGGCGCGCGTCCTCGATCAGGATGTCGCCCGACTCGCAGTGCATGCCGGCGACCGTCGCCGTGGTGTCGGGCTCGGCGGCGGCGCGGTCGGCGATCACCGCCTCGTAGGAGGCCTCGTAGAGCATCGGCCGCAGGTTGTCGGACATTCCGCCGTCGACGGCGACGTAGGTGCGCACCCCGGGGATCTCCTTGACCGTGCCGATCTCGTACGCGGTGATCCCGGCGTTGCCGACCAGCGAGCGGCCCGGCTCGATCAGGATCCTCGGGCCGTCGCCGAAGGTGTCGCGCACGCCGCTGACCTTGATCTCGGCGTAGTCGTCGATCGAGGCCGGCTCGTCCTCGGAGGTATAGGCGATGCCGAGGCCGCCGCCGACGTTGAGCATCTCGGGCTCGAAGCCGAGCCCCTGGCAGAACTCGTGGATCACCTCGATCGCCTTGGTGAACGGCTCGAGCTCGAAGATCTGGGAGCCGATGTGGGCGTGGAGGCCGACGAGCTCGAGGTGCTCGGTGGCCCGCACCGTCTCGACGGCGCGGGCGGCGAGCCCGTCCTCGAGCCCGAAGCCGAACTTGGAGTCGAGCTGGCCGGTCTGGATGTAGGTGTGGGTCGAGGGCTTGATCCCGGGCGTGACCCGGATCAGCACCCGCTGCGGGCGGTCGAGGAGACCGTCGAGGCGGGCGATCTCGTCGAAGGAGTCGACGATGATGTGGCCGACGCCCTCGGCAAGCGCATACTCGAGCTCGGCGCGGGTCTTGTTGTTGCCGTGCATGTGGATGCGCTCGGCGGAGACGCCGCCGGCGAGCGCCATGTTGAGCTCGCCGCCCGAGGCGACGTCGACCGAGAGCCCCTCCTCGGCCATCAGCCGGTAGACGGCGGTCAGCGGCAGCGCCTTGCTCGCGAACAGGACCTCGAAGTCGTCGGTGCGCTCGCCGAAGGCGCGCAGGAACTCGCGGGCGCGGGCGCGGATGTCGTCCTCGGCGTATATGTAGGCCGGGGTGCCGAGCGCGCGAGCGAGCTCGACCACGTCACAGCCACCGACCTCGAGGTGGCCGGCCTCGTTGACGCGGCTCCCGAGCGGGTAGACGGCCGACCCGGCGATCGGGTCGGCCACGGTGTTCTCAGCTGCGCTCATGGGCGCCCATTGTGCCTGAGCGGGGCACGACACCCGCACGGCGACGCCCGCGGTCTACTTGCGGTGGCCCTTGGCGTTGCCCTTGCTCTTGCCGGGGGCGGACTGCGAGGGGCTGGCGCCGTTGCTGTGCCCCTTGCCCTTGCCCGGGGAGCTCGACGAGCTCGGGGTGGTTGTGGTGGCCGGGGCGGGGCTTGTGGCCGTGCTGCTCGTGCTCGGCTTCAGTCTGCCGTGGCCGCGGCCGCGCGACTTCGACTTCGTGCTGCTGCTGGTCGAGGGCGACGCGGCGGCGGGGACGGGCTGCGCGACAGCCTCCGGGGGCGTCGCGGCGGGAGGCGTCCCGGTCTCGGCGCCGCGCTTGCCGTCCCGACCGTTGCCGTCGCCGTTGCCGTCGCCGCCCTTGACACTGGGCGCCGGCGCGACGGTTACCGCGGGAGTCGCCGGGATCGCCGGCTCGGCCAGCGCCGTCTCGCCCCGTCCTGGGGGCTTCATGCGGGCCTACTTTTCGCGTGTGTGTTGCTGCTTCCAGTCTCTTCATCGACAGCAGGGCGAATTGGATTAGGCTCCACCACGCCCCCCATTTGGCCATACCGGGAAACGTTGTTCACACTTCTGGGATGGTCAATTTTGTCCCGGGCCACCGGCCGCCGACCCGCGAGGGAACCGAGAACGGCCTCGCCTATCTGCTCTGGCATCCCGACACGCCGCCGCCGTGGCCGGGGGTGGTGATCGTCCACGGCGCCGGGTCGCGCAAGGAGAACCACGCCGACTTCGCGCGGATCGCCGCGGCCCAGGGCTGGGCGGCGCTCGCCTTCGACGCCCGCGGCCACGGCGCCTCCGAGGGCGAGATGGGGCCCGGGGCGCCCGACGACGTCGTGCGGATGGCGAAGCTGCTCGCGCGCGAGCCCGGGGTCGACGGCGACCGGGTCGCCGCGCGCGGCTCGAGCATGGGCGGCTTCCTCGCTCTGCACGCGGCGGCGATCTCGCCCGAGATCGCCGGCGTGATCGCGATCTGCCCGGCCGGCGAGCAGATGCTGAGCCGCGGCCTCAAGCGCGGCGAGCTCGAGATGAAGGTCGGCGACGTCGCCGGGCTGCGCGCCTGGCTCGCCGAGCACGACCTGCGCGAGGCGGTCGAGCAGATCGGGGCCCGGCCCTTGATCTTCCTTCACGCCGAGGGCGACGAGCGCATCCCCCACACCTGGTCGGAGGAGCTCTACGACCGCGCGATCGGGCCGCGCAAGCTGGTCGTCGTTCCCGGCGGCAACCACCGCTCGGTGCAGCACGACGCCGAGATACAGGCGAGCGCCCTGCTCTGGCTCGAGCGCGAGCTGGGTTAGGGAGTCAGCGGCGGAGTAGTCGGAACCGGCGTGCCCTGCGGCTGGCCGAGGAGGCCGTTGACGGTCTGGCCGAGGGCGTTGACCGTGGTGCCGAGGGCGGTGACCGTGCCGGGCACGAGCTCCTGAACGATCTGCGGGCTCGACTGGAGGAGCTGGGTCAGCCCGGAGCCGACCTGGTCGACGCTCTGGGCGAGCGGCGTGATCAGCTCGTTGTCGAGGCCGAGGCCGGTGACGAGGCCGCTGACGGGACCCTGCTCGTCGGCGGCCGCGCCGAGGCCGCTGCCGCCCCCGCCCTCGCCCTCGCCCTCGCCCTCGCCCTCGACGCCGGTGTTCGAGGAGCCGCCATTGCCGCCGCCGACGCCGCGGTCGGTGACGATCGAGTTCGGGTTGCCCGCCGAAGCGAGCGTGACCGGGGCCGGCGCCGCGGCGACCGCGGTCGGCGCCGGAGCCAGCGCCGCCGAGGCGGCCTGGGCGGCGGGAACGGCGCGGCCGGCATCGGCCGAGGCGACGTCCTGGGAGCCGCCCGTGGGCCAGCCGTTGAAGGCGACGAGGGCTAGCAGGAACACCGCGGCGACCGTGGCCGCGGCGACCAAGGCGCCGCTCGCGCCGATGCCTGCGATGTAGGAACGCTCTGCCCGTGCCGAGATCGCACTCATCGAGATTCGTTATCGGCAAATGCCGAGAATGCTTTAGCGCTTCCTCACATGTAACCCATCGGATCCACGGCCGTGCCGTTGATGCGGATCTCGAAGTGCAGATGGTTGCCGGTGCTGTGGCCGGTCGAGCCGACGTAGCCGAGCACCTGGCCCTGCGGGATCGAGCCCGAGGTGCGGGCAAAGCTCGACTGGTGCCCGTAGCAGGTCGACAGCCCGCCGCCGTGGTCGATACAGGTGTAGTTGCCGTAGCCCCCGGTCGGCGCCGCGATCACGATCGTGCCCGACATCGCCGCCCGAATCGGGGTGCCGCCCGGCGCCGCGATGTCGATTCCCTCGTGCATGCTGCCCCAGCGCATGCCGAAGCCGGAGGTGATCGTGCCGTTGACGGGCCAGATGAAGCCGCCGCCGGCGGCGATGATCGGACCGGCCTCGAGCGGGCTGACGTAGCTGCCGAGCTGCTTCTGCACCTCCTTCGAGGCCTTGGAGAGGTCGCCCTCGAGGTCCTTCGCATGCTTGTCGACGCGCTTCAAGACCGATCGCTGCTTGGTGCGCGCCGTCTTCATCGCGCGGTTACGGGAGACGAGGTCGACCCGCACCCGATCGATCTCGGCCTTGCGCGCCGCGATCTCCTCGCGGGCGGCGCGGATCTCCTCGACGGTCGCCTTCGACTCGTTGCGGAGATCGCGCACGCGGTTGACGATGTCCGAGTCGAGCGTCTGGATCCGGCTGAGGTAGTCGCTCTGGGCGAGCAGGTCGTCGAACCCGTGCGACTCCAGGATGATGGTGAGCATGTCGGGCTCGCTCGACTTGTAGATCGCCACCAGCCGGGCGCCGAGGACGTCGATCGCGCGGCGCAGGTGCACACGCAACTCCTCGAGCCGGGCTTCCGCCACATCGAGCTGGGCCTGGACCGCGTTGAGCCGCAGCTGGACCTCGCGCTCGCGGGCCTCGAGGCCGTGAATCTCGTCGCGAAGATCACGAATCCGGGTCGTGTAGTGGGTGATCGTCGAGGTCAGCACGCCCTTCTTGGAGTTGACGTCGCTGAGCTTCGACTGGATCGCGTTGAACTTCTCGAGCGCGTCGCTCTGGGCGGGCGCCGGGACAGCGCGCAGGCCCGCGACGCACGCGAGCGCGGAGACGATCAGCGCAATTGTTAGCGCTTGCTTACGTTTGATCGGAGCAGGGTACAAGGGCGGCCTTCAATACTTCGCCAGATTTCAACCGCCGCCTCCATAAACCACCGCCTCCTCCGCTTCGCGTCCGGGGGCGGCGGTCCAGGGCTCTCCATGAATGGCCCTTATCGGCCGCCCGGTGATGCCCGCCGTTCAGGCGGCTACGGGCTCTTTCTTCTCCTCGGCCGGCCCGGGCGCCGCGCCGTTGCCGTTCTTCAGCGAGTCCGCGGCCCAGCCCAGGCGCTCGCGGTACTCGTTGACCTGCATGCGGCTGACGACCAGTCGCTGGACCTGGGCCGTGCCCTCGAAGATCTGGTAGATCTTCGCGTCGCGGAACCACTTCTCCAGGGGGCAGTCGGTGGAGATCGCCGCGTCGCCGACGAGGTCCATCAGCGTCGTCGTCGCCCACATCGCGACGTCGCCGCCCTTGAGCTTCGACATCGAGCCCTGGCCGCCGGTCATCGGGATGCCCTTGCGGCCCATCCAGGAGGCGCGCTGGACCAGAAGCCGGGCGCCCTCGATCTCGGTGGCGACGTCGGCGAGGATCTGCTGAATCCGCTGCTGGTCGAGCATCGGCGTGCCGTCCTCGGCGACCTTGCCGTCGAGGTACTCGAGCGTCCACTCGTAGGCGGCCTGGGCGATGCCGATCGCCGAGGCGCCGACGACCGGGCGGGTGATCTCGAAGGTCGCCAGGGCGTTGGAGCCGCGGGACTTCTGGCCGGAGCGGGCGCGCTCGATCTTCTTCGCCAGCTTCTCCTCCCCGCCGAGCAGGTTCTCGGCCGGGATCCGGCAGTCCTCGAGGATGACCTCGGCGGTGTTCGAGGCGCGGATGCCGAGCTTGGTCTCCTTCTTTCCGATCTTGAGGCCGGGCGCGCCCTTGGGGACGACGAACGAGGCCTGGCTGCGGTGGCCGAGCTCGGGGTCGGTGAGGGCGACGACGACGGTGACGTCGGCGATGCCGCCGTTGGTGATGAAGACCTTGGTTCCGTTGAGGACCCACTCGGAGCCGTCGCGGCGCGCGGTCGTCTTCAGGTTCTTGACGTCGGAGCCGGCCTGGGGCTCGGTCACCGCGTAGGCGCCGGCCTTGACCTCGTCGCCGATCCCGAAGCACTCGGGGACCCACTTGGCGATCTGCTCGGGGGTGCCGGAGGCGGCGATGCCGGCGGCCGCGAGGCCCGATCCGGAGATCGCGAGCGCCATGCCGGCGCAGCCCCAGTGCAGCTCCTCGGCGTAGATCGCGCCGATCACGCCGTCCTCGTCGGCGCCCATGCGCTGGAGGTGGTCGAGGCCGGTCAGGCCCCACTCACGCGCTTCCTTGATGACCTCCCACGGCGTCGACTCGTCGGCGTCGTGCTTGGCGGCCGCCGGCCGCATGACCTCACGTGCGAACTTGCGGCAGTAGTCCTTGAACTCCTGCTGCTCCTTGTTCAAAGCGAAATCCATGCTTGGCGGCCTCCTGGGAAAAGTTGACTGACTGGTCAATCAGCCAGTTTACCGGGTGAACGGGCGGCTTCGGGCGTCAAGTACGGTTCTCCCGTGCCCGTCCGCCGCCTCCCCCTCGCCGCCTGCCTGAGCGCCGCCCTCGCCGGGTCCGTGCTCGCCGCCTGCGGGGACACCGACGACGCGCCGGTTACGGTGGCCGCCAGCGAGGCCGGCTCCGAGACCGGGGCGCCGATCGCCGCCGGCGCGCAGCCGGTGACCCGCAACACCTCGCGCATCGACGGCACCGACCCGATCGCCGACGCCGCCCAGGTCGCGCTCGCCACCCATCCGCCGGTCGAGGGCAAGCCGGTCGAGTCCGTCGCGCTGATCGCCTCGGCGAGCTGGCAGGGCGGGATCGCGATGTCCTCGCTCGCCGGCGACCCGCTGCGGCTGCCGATCCTCTACGGCCAGGCCGGCTCGGTGCCCGAGCCGAGCGCCGACGCGATCGAGACCCTCGGCGCGAAGACGGCCTACACCGTCGGCGACGTCGAGGCGCCCGACGGCGTCGAGGCGACCCAGGTCTCCGACAGCGATGACCCGGCGGAGATCGCCGGCGCCGTCGACGAGCTTCGCGCGAAGCTGACCGGCCGCGAGCCAGAGGCGATCCTCGTCGTCGGCTCAGAGCACCCGGCGTTCGCGATGCCGGCCGCCGCCTGGGCTGCGCGCTCCGGCGACCCGGTGCTCTTCGTCGAGAAGGACTCGGTGCCGGCGGCGACCACCGAGGCGCTCAAGCGCCACTCCGGAACGCCCGTCTACGTGCTCGGTCCGCAGGCCGTCGCCTCCGACGCGACCCTGCGCCAGATCCAGCGCTCGGCGCCGAACGCGATCCGCATCTTCGGTGAGGACCCGGTCGACAACGCGATCCAGTTCGCCCAGTACAGCGACGGGACCTTCGGCTGGAATATCACCGACCCGGGGCACGGGCTGGTGTTCGCCAACGCCGACCGGCCCGGCGACGCCGGCGCCGCTTCGGCGCTCTCGGCGAGCGGCAACTACGGGCCGCTGCTGATCACCGACGATGCGGCGAAGCTGCCGCGGACGCTCCACGACTTCCTGCTCTCGATCCAGCCCGGCTACAGCGACGACCCGACCCGCGCGATCTATAACCACGCGTGGCTGATCGGCGACACCAGCGCGATCTCCGGCGCCCAGCAGGCCGAGATCGACGACCTCACCGAGCTGACCAAGATCGGCGGCAGCTCGGAGACTCCATCGGCTAGCGTGCCGAGCGCGCAGACCGACGACGAGATCGCGCCGACGACGCCGACCACCCCGAAAAAGCCTTGAGCGAATACGAGAACCCCGCCCGCCTCGCCCCCGGCCATGAGCCGACGGTCGAGGACATCCGCGCGCTCGCCGGGCCCTCGACCCCCCACTTCGCGCTCCAGACCCGTAACCGGATCCGGCGCCTGATCGAGCCACTGGCGGCCGATCACCCGGCGCGCGTCGAGGGCGAGCGCCAGATCAAGGTGCTCGAGGAGCTCGCCGAGCACAGCGGCGATCCGCGCCAGGGCATCGGCACATAAGGCTGCCGGCGATGAAGGAGCTCGCACCCGGCGTCTGGCACATCAAGTGCCTCCCAGGTCTTCCCTACACCGTCAACGCCTACCTCCTCGACGACGTCCTCGTCGACGCCGGCACCCGCCAGTCGGGGAAGCGGATCCTCAAGCAGCTCGAAGGACACGAGGTCACCGCCCACGCGATCACCCACGCCCACCCCGACCATCAGGGCGCGAGCAAGGGCGTCTGCGAGGCGCTCGCGATCCCGTGCTGGGCCTCGCCGCTCGACGCCCCCGCGATCGAGGACTCCTCGCTGATCAAGCAGCGCCAGCCCGACAAGCTCATAGCCAAGTTCTTCAACAACATCTTCGTCGGCCCGGACTGCAAGGTCGACAAGCAGATCAAGGAGGGCGACACGGTCGGCAGCTTCAAGGTGCTCGACGCCCCCGGCCACTCGATCGGGCATATCGCGCTCTGGCGCGAATCGGACAAGGTGCTCGTGCTCGGCGACGTGCTCGCCAACATGGACCAGTACACGGGGATCCCGGGGCTGAACGAGCCGAAGCCGGCGCTGACCCCGGACCCGGCGAAGAACCGCGACTCGGCGCGCAAGCTCGGCGCCCTCGAGCCGAAGCTCGTCTGCTTCGGCCACGGCAAGCACCTGCGCGACACCAAGAAGTTCGTCGACTTCGTCGACGGTCTGGAATAAACCGGCGCCTCCTCCGCTTCGCGTCCGGGGGCGCCGGTCCAGGGCTCGTCATGCATGGCCCGTATCAGCCAGGCGTCTTGTGCAGTGAGCGCCAGAGATAGAGGCAGGCGAGCGTGCGGTGCGGGCGCCAGGGCTCGGCCATGCGCTCGAGCTCGTCGGGCTCGGGCAGCTCGTCCATGCCGTAGGTCGATGTCGGCGCGCGGCGGATGCCGAGGTCGCCGACCGGCATCACGTCGGGGCGGCCGAGGCTGAAGATCAGAA
>CAVOKZ010000053.1:0-56246 GCA_963696625.1 uncultured Solirubrobacterales bacterium | reverse complement strand
GTGCGGGCGAAGAGGCTGGCGAGACCCGGACCCGGTCGAGCTCCGGTCGCTCCTCACACGCGAGGCAGCGCCGGACATCGAACGAGCCGAGGCGATGGTCCGCGACTGGCTCAACTCCCCGCTCTGCGACCAAGTCCGAGAGGCAAAGTCGAGCCAGGTGGAGGTCCCGTTCTCGTTCAAGCTCGGCGACACCCTGATCGCCGGGAAGATCGACCTGATGGCCGAGCTCGCCGACGGGACGCGGATGGTTCTCGACTACAAGACGGACAGGGAGAGACCCCGCCAAGGGCTTGGGCAGTACGAGACCCAGCGCCTGATTTACGCCCTCGCCGCCGGCGGGCTCGAGCACCCGATCCGCAGCGCATATGTCTTCCTCGCCGCCGCCGAGGACCCGGAGCTCGCCGACCTCACCCCCACCGACGTCGCCGCAGGAAAGGACAAGCTCGAGAAGACCCTCGCTCGGATCGACGCCGGCGAGTTCGAGCCCACCGACGCGCCCCACGATCGGCTCTGCGGCGAATGCCCGGCCCAGGCGAGGCTGTGCCCGCGCTGGAAGTGGGATGAAGGAATGCTGCGGCTGGTCGCATGAGCACCTGGGTCTTCGGCTACGGGTCGCTGGTCGCCCCAGAGAGCGCCGGGCATACCCTCGACCGGCCGGTCGAGGTCGTTCCCGCCGAGCTCAGCGGCTGGCGCCGGCGCTGGTCGCTGCTGCGCGACAACCACAGGACCGAGAAGACCTTCGCCCGCCCCGACGGCTCGCTGCCCGACTTCATCCTCGGGCTCAACGTCGAGGAGGGCGAGGACGAGGCCGGGCCGGTCAACGGCGGGCTGATCGAGCTCGACGAGGGCGAGCTCGACCGAATCGACCGGCGCGAGATGCGCTACGACCGGGTCGACGTCAGCGACCGGATCACCTCTCGCGAGGGGGCGATCGACGGCCGGGTCATCACCTACACGGCCAAACGCCCCGGGAATTTCGCCCCCGAGCCCCCTCCCAACTCGATCATCGTCTGCGCCTATCTCGACATCGTCGAGTACGGCCTCTCCGAGCTCGGCGAGGGCGAGCTCGAGCGGTTCCGCCGAACCAGCGGGGAGCCCCCGGTCGAAGTCGTCGAGGCGACGCTGGTCAAGGACGAGATCCCGCGCGGTAACCCGCGCCGCTGGTGAGCGATGATTCGGGCATGACCGACACGACGGTCCATTCGCACGGCGCTCACACGCACAGGCATCGCCACCGGGGTGCTCACCGCCACTTTCTCCATCCCCGGCGATCGCGCCCTGCGGCGCCGTCCACGGCCGCAGCGCGCGATTCAAACGGCCACGGCCACTCACACGGGTTGGTCGACGACGAGATCAAGCGATCGAAGGCGGGTATCCAGGCCGTCCTCGTTTCGCTCGCGGTCCTTGGCATCACCGCGGCGATCCAGGCGATCGTCTACATCGCCGGCGGCAGCGTCGCGCTGCTCGCCGATTTGATCCACAACTTCGGCGACGCGCTGACGGCGATCCCCTTGGGCGCCGCCTTTCTGCTCCGCTCGAGGAAGGCCGAGACCTGGGCAGGCCTGGCGGTCGTGGCCGCGATCTTCATCAGCGCCTGCGTGGCAGGCGCCGTCGCGGTCGAGAAGATCGTCAACCCGAGCCCGCCCGACCATCTGTTCGCGCTCGGAGTCGCCGGCGCAGTCGGGTTCCTCGGCAACGAGATCGCCGCACGGGTCAGGCTCGGCGCCGGGCGCCGCCTCGAAAGCCCGGCGCTGATCGCCGACGGCAACCACGCCCATAGCGACGCGTTCGTCAGCCTCGGCGTGATGGCCAGCGCCGCTCTCGTTGCGCTCGGGCTCACGATTGCGGACCCGCTGATCGCGATCGCGATCACTGCCGTCATCGGAGAGATCACCTGGGCGTCATGGCGGACCGTCCGCGGGCACGACCACGGCCACGATCACTGAATCGAGTAGCTCAGCTCCACCATTCCGGTAGCCAAAGCCCGCGTAGTAGACGACTCCTGCCACGTCACCAACTTAAAGGGGTCTGACCCCCTTTAAGTTCCGTTCAAGCCCCGTCTGCGCCCAACCTGAGTTCAAATCACCTAAAGGGGTCTGACCCCCTTTAGGTTCAGCCCTGCTGGAACTTGGTGGGAATCTCAAACCGGCTCGGCAGCGCAGCCGATTCGGGCGCCGGGGGCGAACCGAAACCGGAGCGCGTCGAGGCACCCCAGGCGACGTAGGCCGGCGTCACCGTGAGCAGCGCCGGCCAGGTCGAGGCGTCGATGATTCCCGTCTGGAGCAGGCCGTGCGAGGCCTGGAAGCTGCGCACCGCCGATGCGGTCGTGGCGCCGAAGGTCCCGGTGACCGGCGTGCCCAGCCCGGCGCCGCTGAGGTGCTGCTGCGCCCAGACCACGGCGTCGCCCTTCGAGCCGGTCTTCAGCGTCGGCCACAGCAGCGCCGGGGTGCCGTAGGCCGGCGGGTCGCCGCGCAGCGCGCGCCACTGCTTGCGCGAGGTCTCCTGCCAGCTCCACCAGCTGACGCCGAGGCCGCCGTAGGACTTCGAGAAGCGGCGGAACTTCTTCAGCGCCTTCGGCTTCGGGCGCATGTAGGTCTGGCCGGTGGGCGCGATCGGGCGCTTGTAGATCTCGTTGAACTGGAAGGTGTGGGAGAAGACGGTCTTCACCGAGGTCCCGATCGCCTTCCAGTACATCTGCGGCATGTTGACCTGGGCGCCGTTGCCCGGGTTGAGGAAGACCGAGTACGGCAGCCCCGGGTGGTAATCGGCGTAGGGGAACGAGGAGAGGCCGACCGGATAGGTGTTGCCGATCCGCGACCGCAGCGAGGTCATGAAGCGGTCGGCCGAGGAGTACTTGCTCTCGTACTGGCCCTCGACGTCGAGCACGAGGCAGTCGGCGCCGGCGTTGACCGAGGCGACGCCGACGTTGGCCTCCGCGAGCGGGGCGTTGCCGTAGATGAACTGCCAGGCGCAGACCTTGAGGCCGCGGGCGTGCAGTGCGTCGACGAGGCCCCGGTTGAACTGGGTCCAGTACTTGCCCGCGTCGCCGCTCTTTATGTAAACCGTCTCAATCCCGCTGATCTTGGCCCGCGCGGCGATCTTGGCGAGGTTGCCGCCGCTCGAGCGGCTCACGTACCAGATCCACATCCCGTCGCCGGCCATCGGCCCGGCGGCGGCCTTCGCCTCGGGCCCGCCGAGGCCGACCCGGGCGGCCTGCCCGGAGGCAGGGAAAGCCAGCGCGCAGGCAAACAGTGCGCAGGCGATTGCTGCCCCCATGTGGCTTCGAATCGACATCCTTCGTGAGCGTAAACACACATTCCCGGCAGACGGAGCGGCTCCGCTGCGTGAAACAGAGGTTGCAGGCGCGCCGGGGGTCGTCAGCGGCGCAGGCTCAGCCGGCGACGTGCCAGCTGCGGGCCCAGCTGCCGAGGGCGTTCATAGCCGGCTTCAGGGCGACGCCCTTCTCGGTCAGCGAATAGCTGACGCGAACCGGTGTGCCGGACTCGACCTCGCGCTCGACGATGCCCTCGTGCTCGAGCTCCTTGAGGCGCTCGGAGAGCAGGCGGTCGGACATCCCGGGCACCGATGCGGCCAGCTCGGCGAAGCGCATCGGCCCCTCGGCGAGCGCCGCGAGGATCGCCCCCGACCAGCGCCGGCCGATCAGCTCGACCGCGTGGTGGTAGTGCGGGCAGACACGCTCGTGGGCCCCTGTTTGGGTGTGCTTCATCTCCATGTAACGAAGCTTACCGAGCGTAAGTGCTGGGCCTGACGGCCCCGGACGCGAAGCGGAGGAGCCGACAATTCATGTCCGCTCAGCGGGCACACGCGCCCGTGTCGACTTCGGAAGCCGAATCCCGAAGCGCCTCGCGGACGACCGCGTTGGGGACGCCGAAGCCGCCGGGCCGCCCGGTCCGGGTCGAGGCGAAGACGGTGGTGAGGACGCGGCCGAGGCCGTCGACCAGCGGCCCGCCCGAGTTGCCGCTGCGCACCGCGCCGCGCAGCGCCGTGAGCTGCCGCCTGATCGGGCCGTTTCCGTAGGAATCCTCGCTGGTCGTCGCCTGCGTCGCCCCGACCCGCGCCGCCGACGCGTGGAACGGGCCGTTGCCCGGATAGCCGAGCACCGCACCCGCGGTTCCGGGCTTCGGCACGGCGGCGATCGGCAGCGGCTCGAGCCCGAGGTCGAGCACGCGCAGGACCGCGATGTCGTTCGAGGGGTCGTAGTGGACCGGGACGGCGTCGAGGCGCGGGCCGCCGTCGCGGAGGGTGACCGTCGTGTCCTCCTCCCCGGCGACGACGTGGGCGTTGGTGACGACGAGGCCCTCCCCGCCCACCCAGCCCGAGCCCTCGACCCCGAGACCGCAGGCCGTGCCGAGGACGCGGACGACGCTGTCGCCGGCGGCGCCGACCTCGGGGTCCGAGACCAGAGCCGGATCGGGCGGACCGACCCGGGCCGGGGGACCGTGGAGCGAGACGCCGGGGTCGATCCGGTGGAGGGCGTTGAGGACGAACCCCGACGGCGGCAGCAGATCGTTGAGCCGGCGCAGAATCGACGAGTTCTGAACCGCGGCGCGCAGCTTCGGAGCGTGCGGAGCGTTGAGCGCGACCGCGCCGAACATCCACGCGAGCGCCAGGCCGAGCGCCGCGACCAGCAGGGCGCCGCCGACGCCGTCGAGCGCCGCCCCGGCGTCCCCGCGCACCACGCGGCCCCGAAGCGCGTAGGCGGCCCCCTCGACGATCACCGCGATGAAGCCGCCGATCAGCACGGCGCCGGCCAGCGCCGCGATCGGCGCATACGGTGACTGCGCGCCGTCGGGCAGCAGCAACGGCGCCAGGCGGCCTCCGATCACGGCGCCGAGCGCGAAGCCGGACAGGGTCAGGGCACCGACCACCAGCCCCTGGCGATAACCCCAGACCGCCATCGCAAGCGCGAAGGCGACGATGCCCCAATCCAGCAAGGTCACGCGGGCGAGTAAACCAGCCAAAGCGGCCCTTGTGCTGCAGTTCCCGGCCGCTCTGGACGAGATAATCAGTCCTGATGATCGAGCGCCAATTCGCGTGCGGCCGGGGGCGAGCCTGGCCAAGCAGATCAAGGACGCAGGGCGCAGCCCTTGCTGGATGCAAGGGCAAGCCCGAGGACGCAGAGATGCGCAGTGCCAGGGTCGTCATCCGGGTGCGCGGGAATTGGTGGTCGGTCATCTAATGACCGGCACGGCTGCGACTACTGAGCCGAGGCCACGCAGGCCGAGGACGCAGAGAGAGATTCAACAGGCGAAGCGCCGGCGCAATCGCCTGCTGCCCCTGCTCGCGATCGCCTTCGCCTCGCTCGTCGTCGGCGTAGTCGTCGGCGCCGGCAACGCCAAGAAGGACGCCGCCGAGGCGTTCGTCAAGGACTGGACCAAGCAGGACTTCAACGCGATGTACTCGCGGCTCTCCAGCGACTCGCAGCAGAAGACGTCCCTTAACGACTTTGCCGGCGCCTACCTCGCCGCGCAGCGGACCGCCACCGCGACCGCGATCGACCCGGGCGACGTCAGCGGGCCGACCGACGTCGACGGCAAGGAGGTCGTCCTGGTGAAGATGAAGATGGTGACGCGCCTGTTCGGGGACGTCGAGGGCGAGCTCCAGGTTCCCTTCGACGGCGACAAGATCGCCTGGGAGTCGAATCTGACCTTCCCCGGCCTCCTGGAGGGCGAAAAGCTCGCGCGCCACCTCGAGGTCGGCAACCGCGGCGCGATCCTCGCCCGCAACGGCGCCGCGCTGGCCCAGGGCCCGGGTGGGTCGCGCGACGTCGGCGACGCCGCCTCGGCGGTCGTCGGCGAGACCGGCACAGCCGACACCGATCAGGCCGCCGAGCTCGCCGGCCAGGGCTACCCCTCGGACGTCCCGGTCGGGATCAGCGGTCTCGAGCGCGCCTTCAACTCGAAGCTCGCCGGCACACCGGGCGGCGAGCTGCTGGCGGTCAAGGGCGCCAACGGCGGCGACGTGCCGGCCGGGACCCAGGGGCGCGTGCTCGCCACCGTCCAGGCGAAGCCGGGCACGAACGTGACCACGACCCTCGATCCCCAGATCCAGGAGGCGACCGCCAACGCGATCGGCGGGATCTCCGGCGGCGCCGTCGTCCTCGACGCCAAGAACGGCAACGTGCTGGCGATGGCCGGCTCCGCCTACTCGGCCCCGGCGCCCCCGGGCTCGACCTTCAAGATCGTGACCACGACGGCGGCGCTCGAGGACAAGGCGGTCAAGCTCAGCGACACGTTCGACGTCGTCGACGGCATCAACGTCGGCGGCCGCTTCATCGAGAACAACGAGGGCGAGTTCTGCGGCGGCACCTTCGTCGAGGCGTTCGCCGAGTCGTGCAACTCCGTCTTTGCCCCCCTCGGGCCCAAGGTCGGCGAGGAGAAGCTGGTCGGCACCGCCGAGAAGTACGGCTTCAACTCCCCGCCTTCGATGTTCAACCAGGACCTCGCCGAGTCGCTCGACATCCCAGAACCGAGCCTGCCGACCTCGATCGGAGACGACCTCGACCTGGGCGTCACCGCCATCGGCCAGGGTGAGGTGCTAGCGACGCCCCTCGAGCTGGCCTCCGTCGCCCAGACGATCGCGATGCGCGGGACCCGCTCGCCGACGGCGATCACCAACGACGAGGACCTGGCGCCGACCGAGAAGCCGGTCCGCGTCACCGACGCCAATACGGCGGGGGTGATCAAGAACCTGATGGTCAACGTCGTCAACAACGGCACAGGCAGCCAGGCCAGCCTCGGCAAGATCCAGGTCGCTGGCAAGACCGGCACCGCCGAGCTCGGCCCGAAGCCAAATCAGCCGCCGGCGAAGCCGCTGGCCCCAGGCGAGGAGCCGCCCAGGCCCGAGCAGATCATCGACGCCTGGTTCACCGCATTCGCCCCCGCCGACAAGCCGCGCATCGTCGTCTGTGTCTTCGTCGCCGACGCCTCCGGCGACGGCGGCACGGTCGCCGCCCCGATCGCCCGCTCGATCCTCTCCTCGGCGCTCTAGCTGGCGGAGCTTCCCCGCATGCTAAATACCCGGGCGCGAACGTCGGCCGGGTCTTGCTTCTCAAGGTGCTGCCTGAGCGCATCTGCTTCCCAGTTGTTCAAGACGGCGTCGAGGTCTTCCAGGGCAACAAACAGTTGCTGCGCAACGTAGCGGCAATAGCTGTCGTTCAACTCCCGGCGGTCGGGCAGCTGAACATGGACGGAGTGAGGGTTTCCATCCCTCGCCTGGATCTTCATTCGCCACTTCGACCCCTCCCGAACAGGGCGGGGTGTGCCCATTAGACGGGTGAGGCTTACGGCGACCTTGCGGCGGTCTCGCGGGATCGGACCCTCCAGTTGCCACGCGTCTGTCGTCGCCTGCGGCCGATCAGTCGAGCACGCTCAGCCTTCTTGCGCCGTCGTTCCCACTCGGAGTAACCCTCCACCAGCCGGCGCCCCAATTCGGATGCTGCCCGGAGCTCAGCTTCGGTCGCATCGCGATCAAGATCACCAACTTCTGCGTAGAAAACTTCAGCATCTGCAACGAGTTGATCCACGGCATCCTGCTCAGTGTCGGCAGATGCGATCAGGAACGGGAACTCGGTGCTTCGGAAAAAATACGAGCCGTCCTCGTCCTGCCATGCCTCGGCGTCGAGAAGTACGACCTCGGTGTCGCGAAAAAAGATGGTCGCCAAAATGGGCTGTGAAAAAGTGTTCGCCATGTCTCCTTTGGGGTTAGTCACCTAGTCGGCAGCTCGTTCTGAGTGCCTGACAAGAGGACTCCCGAAGCCACTTCGGGACGCGGTCGAGTCGCTCCTGTACACCATGTTATCGGCCATCGACTCTCCGTTCGAGAGTACCCGGCGAGCTGGATGATGCCCCCCATCCGCTCGATTCAGGCGCTTTTCGGGTACCCGAAGACCACGCCGATCAAAGCGAGCGCGCCGCCGATGCCGGCGAGCAGGCCGCCGATCGTGTCGAGCAGCAGCTCGACCGGCACCGCGATAACCGAGAAGACGGCGCCGGCCGCAAGCAGCGACCACCAGTGAACGCCGGCGAATTCCGCGGCGCCTCGCTCGGACGGCGGCGGCGCGGTGATCACCGTTGCCAGCACGATCGCGACGACGCCGCCGATCTGGGGGATCGTGCCGAGGAAGGGCAGCAGGACGACGATCGCGCCGATCCCCGCTATCGCCAGCGGCACCCTCCTAGAGGTCAAGCTCGATCTTCGCCGTCTCTCCCTGGCTTTCGATCTCGAGGTCGAGCGGGCGGTTCTCGCTGACGTCGGCGCTGAGCCCGAAGAGAAGCATCGAGCCCTGGGTCGGGCCGTCCGCCGCGACCGAGTCCGGCCTCGGCACCTCCTCGTCGGGCTCGATCGACTCGCCGAAGGGGAAGCTGAAGAGGCTGTCGCTCTCGAGCGGCTCGTAGGTCGGACCGCCCGTCTCGCTGGTCGAGTCGGTGACCTTGAAGTCGCTGCGCTCGGGGAGCGTCACCGGGTCGCCGCCCTCGTTCTCAACCAGGACGAAAATGGCGAAATAAGTCTCGTCGGCGCCCGCCGCAGGAGCACCGCTCAGGTAGTCGCCGTCCTCGACCTGGGCCGCGTTCAGCTCGCGGTCGTAGAGGACGTTCCAGCGCAGCTCGCCCATGCTGAAGCTCTGGCCCTCGTCGACGTCGGAGATCGAGTCCGAACCCCCGCAACCGGCGGTCACGGCGACGAGGCCTACGGCAAGCACCGCCGCGAGCGCGATTCTGGGCCACCTGCTCATTCGAGGGCGGAAGTCTATTCAGGGAACGCCCGTAAAGGCACGGTCCCCGCCGGCCACCTTGACCCGGGTCGCCGGGCGCTGCCCCTCGACGACCTCGGCCAGGCGGCGGAGCGCCTTCTTCCAGCGCCGCCTGTACCAGGGGCTCGAGACCGTGATCAGCTCGTGCATCCGCATGAAGACGCTCCCCGGATGGGTCCAGAACGTGAGCCGCACCGTGGTCACCGCGCCCGGGCCCTCGAGCAGCTCCCAGGCCGTGCGCACCTCGGTGCGGTTGAGGCGCCCGCTGGTGCCCCGCTCGGAGCTCTTGTGCGGCCGCTCGGCGTGCTCGACCGCGGTGTCCATCCAGGTGCGAGCGCCGAACGGGCCGGTGCGAAAGCGCGCCGACGCCCCCACCCCGCGCGGCTCGATGCGCTCGAGCCGGTAGGAGTGCTGGAAGTGGTCGGTGTAGCTCGGCCGCAGCGAGAGGTCGGTGATCGCCTCGAAGACCTGCTCGCGGGTCGCGTCGATCGTGGTCTCGATGGAGATCGGTCCCATTGGACCGCCCAGCCTATTCCGTCGAGATGTTCGGGTCCGCCTGGACCCTCTCGGGCACGATCATCATGAAGTTGTCCTTGGCCGCGGCGCCGAGGGCGGCGACGCGGTCGGCCTCCTCGTTCTGCTCGGAGGCGCGCAGCTGCTCGGCGTAGTGGCCGAGGAGCTCGTCGATGTCGAGGGCGCCCTCGTCGTCGATCTCGTCGAGGTGGACCTTCGCCCCCTCTCCGAGCCGCTTGCCGATCGTGTCCTTGGTCAGATTGAGCTCGTCCGATACGCGCACGTAGACGCGGCCGCCGGTCATGCCGGCGCAGGCCCAGGGGCCGAGGTCGCCGAGCACGACCGCGCGGCCCGAGGTCATGTACTCGAAGGCGAAGCCCTTGGCGTTGGCGCGATCGACGATGCAGCCGCGGGCGTCGTCGACGGGCTGCTCGGGCTCGCCGGCGAGCACGACGTCGGCGCCCGAGAGGCGGATGCAGAAGCGCGAGTCGGCCGAGCCCTGGACGAAGAGGCGTCCCCTCTGTGCCCCGTAGGCAAACGACTTGCCGACCGAGCCGTTGACGCGCTCGCCCTTGGCGCCCTTGCCCTTGAGCACCGCGATCGAGCCGCCGAGCATGGTCTTGCCGACGCCGTCCTGGGCGCCGCCTTCGACCCGGATGTCGACTCCGTAGGCGTTGAAGGCGCCGAGCCCCTGGCCGGCGACGCTGCCCCCGTTGAAGGACAGGTCGGCGAGGGTCTCGACCGTCTCCTCGCCGGAGGGCAGCTCGTCGCCGTAGATGCGGGCGCGGGCCATCGCCCCGGCGAGCTCGGTGCCGAGCACGCGGTCGTTGGCGTCGGTTGCGCGGGGGTACTCCGAGCGCACGTGCCCGCCCCCGCAGATCTCGTCGGCGAAGGCGGCGATGTCGCTGGAGGCCTGCTTCGGCTCCATGCGAATCGGGTTGGCGACGACCAGCCCGGCCTCGGCGCGAGCCTCGACCGCCTCGTCGGCGACCGGCAGGTCGATCGGCTCGAGGTCGAGGAACTCCTCGAGCGGGGTGATCAACGGCGCCAGGTCTATCTGCTCATGCCGGGCGATCTGCTCGAGCAGGTCGTATCGGCCGACCAAGTCCTGGGCGCGCTCGTAGCCGAGCGAGGCGACGACCTCCTTGACCTCCTCGCCCATCGCCTTGAAGAAGCGGGCGCAGTTCTCGGCTGAGCTGGCGACCTCCTGCGGGGTGAACTTCTTCAGCCCGTGCTCGGTCGCCTCCTCGACGGTCTCGATCTGGGTCGCGATGCCGACGTGGCAGGTGTCGAGCTGGCAGCCGCGGCAGATCGTGCAGCCGAGCGAGACCATCGCCAGGGTGCCGAAGGCGACGCGGTTGGCGCCCATGCAGTGCAACTTGACGATGTCGTGGGCGTGGCGGTAGCCGCCGTCGGCCCAGATCTCGACCCGGTTGCGGATCCCTGCCTCCATCAGCGCCCGGTGAACGGCGCGGGTGCCGATGTCCGACGGCAGGCCGACGTGGCGCAGCGCGTGCTGGCGCGCCGCACCGGTCCCGCCCTCGAAGCCCGACAGCGTGATGATGTCCGCGCCCGCCTTGGCGATGCCCAAGCCGATCGTGCCGATGTTCGGCACCACCGGGACCTTGACCGAGACCCGCACATCGGGGTTGACCGTCTTCAGCTCGTCGATCAGCTCGGCGAGGTCCTCGATCGAATAGAGGTCGTGGTTGTTGGAGGGCGAGATCAGGTCGGTGCCGGGCGAGGCGTTACGCGCGGCGGCGACCTTCTCGGAGACCTTCTTGCCGGGCAGGTGGCCGCCCTCGCCGGGCTTGGCGCCCTGGCCGATCTTGATCTCGGCGACGTAGGAGGAGTTGATCATCTCCGCCGAGACCCCGAAGCGGCCCGAGGCGACCTGCTGGCCGCGCCACTTGCGGTACTCGCCGTACATGTCCCGGATCTCCCCACCCTCCCCGTTTATGCAGAGGATGTTGATCGCCTTGCCGGCCTCGGCGTAGGCGCGGAAGGCGGGCTCGGACTGGGATCCGAAGCTCATCGAGGAGATCACGATCGGATAGTCGTGGTGGCCGACGCCGGCGTCGACCTGACTCGCGTCGATCGGGTCGCGATCCCCCTTCAACCCCATGATGTGGCGCATCGAGATCGGGTTCTCGGCCTCGAGCTCGCGCACCTTCTGCGAGTACTCGGCGTAGTCACCGGAGCCGTTGGCGGTGGCGACGGCCGCCTTGTAGACCTTCGGGTAGAAGCGGAAGGTCTTCGCCGGCTTGGCGGCGTCGGAGTCGCCGGCAAGGATCCGCTGTCGCTCGGCGGCGTCTGAGTCGAGCTCGGCGAAGCCGGTGCCGGCCTTCTCGGAGGCGGCGAACGCCTGGGTCTGGAAGATCTCGGCGAGCTCGGGCTTGAGGCCGATCGAGGAGAACTGGCGCGCGTAGCCGCGCACCTCGTGGATGCCGATCGTCGAGATCACCTTCTCGATGCCCTTGGAGAGCGCGCTGCAGAGGTTGGCGACGTCCTGCGGGTAGTCGTCGACGCAGACGACCTCGATCATCACGTAGGGGCAGACGCCGTTGGCGCCCATGCCGAGCGCGAGCACGACGTCGTGGACGTTGCGCAGCGCGCCCGAACGCAGCACGATCGAACAGCGGCGGCGCAGGTTCACCTCGCCGGGCTCGACCTGGATCGTCTTCAGCGCCTGGTCGACGGCGGAGGTCGCGACGTGGGGGTCGAGATAGCGGCGCTCGGCCTCGTAGACCGTGCGGTCGGTGAGCACCAGCAGCTCGGCGCCGTCGCGGACAGCCTTCACCGCCTCGTGCTTGAGGCGCTCGACCGCGCCCTGGGTGGTCTCGGACTCGAGCAGCGAGATGTCGAGCGGCACCGCGCGCTCGCCGAAGTGCTCCGCGAGGTCCTCCAGCAGGTAGGTCTGGTGGTTCTTGGCGATCTGGCGGTACTCCTCGTCGTTGAAGGGAGCCAGCTCGTGGTGGCCGCCCATCAGCACCGGGAACGAGGTCTCGACCGTGCCCGTGTCGGTCGCCGGGTCGGTCATCGACGGCCGGCGGCCGAAGACCGCACGCGTTGAGAAGTGCTCCATCTCGCGCTCGCGGTCGATCGCCGGGTTGGTGACGACGGCGACCGTCTCCTTGAAGTAGTCGGCGAGGTTCTGGCGCTCGGGCGAGAGCGCCGCCAGCGGCCCGTCGTAGCCGAGCGAGCCGATCGGCTCGGCGCCGTTTGAGGCCATCTGCTGGACGAGCTTGACGTCGTCGCGCTGCCAGCCGAAGCCGGCGAGCACGGTGTCGGCGACCTTGATCGGCTCCGAGGGTCCGGCCGACTTGTAGCTCGGCACCTCGACGCCCTCGAGCGGGCCGCCGGTGGTCAGCGCCCGGTCATAGGGAGCGACCTCGGCCTTGCCGGTGCGCTCGAGCCAGCGGTCGCGCACGACGCGCAGCATCTCGTCGTGGGCGTGAAGCGTCGAGCTGCGCTTGTCGCGGTCGATCAGCACCATCGCCTTCTCGCCCGGAGCGAGCGGCTTGGGCTCGGAGACGAGGTCGGAGACCTTGACCACGCCCGGCTCGGAGCTGTAGACGAAGTCGTCGCCGGTCTCGAGCTGCCACAGCGGCCGCAGGCCGAGAGCGTCGGAGCTGAACACGCACTCGTCGCGGTGGCGGGCGATCAGCGCGACCGGGCCCTGGGCGAACGGCCCCATCGTCTCGCGCAGGTACATGTAGAACGAGTGGAGCTCGGAGGGCAGCGCGCGGATCTCGTTGGCGACCGGCGGCAGCACCATCTCCATCGCCTCGGCCAGCGAGAGGCCCTCGCGACGGACCAGGGTCTCGACCGTGCGGTTGAGGTCCTGCGAGTCGGAGTTGCCCGGCGCGATCGGGATCCCGAGCATGCGCGCCTCCTGGCGCAGCTGCTCGATCGTGTTGATCTCGCCGTTGTGGCCGAGCACTCCGAACGGCTGGACGCGGGTGAACGACGGCCAGGTGTTGGTCGAGTAGCGGTTGTGGCCGAAGCAGCCGATCGTCTCGGCGCGCTCGTCGACGAGATCGGGGTAGTACTCGCCGAGCACCTTGGGCGCGCCCATCACCTTGTAGACGGCGGTCGAGCCGGAGAAGGAGGCGACGTGGACGCCGAGCTTGGTCTCGAGCTCGACCTTGAGCTTGAACAGGCTGCGGTCGAGATCCTTGGCCTCGGAGACGAGGCCGGCGATCTGCCAGAAGTGCGGCTCGGACTCGCGCGCGGTCGGGCCGAGCGCCGAGGTCTCGGCGTTGTCGATGCGCTCGGCGAGCACCCGGACGCCGGCTGCACCGAGGATCTCGCGGCCGTCGTGGCGAATTTGGTCAATATCTTCCCTGCGCTCGACGAAGATGTGGGCGACCGCGAACGAGTCGTCGAGGGCGAGCGCGGGGTTGTGGCCGCCGCTGCGCACCTCCTCCGCCCAGATCTTGCGCGGGATGTCGACGAGCACGCCGCAGCCGTCGCCCTCGCCGTCGACGTTGCCGGCGCGGTGGAGCATCTTCTGCAGCGAGGTCAGCGCGAGCGCGATCGGCTCGTGGCCCGGGGTCGCGTCCTTGCGGACCGACGCATAGATGGCGCACGCGTCCTTGTCCTCCACCGAAGGCGGCGGCACAAGTGGGCGATACGGCCGTTCAGGCGAAAAACGGCGCTGCTCGGTCGAGTCGTTCAAAGTTACCTCCCGGGTTCCACGCCTTCTTCGAGCGGGCGCGCGACGGGTTCAGGACTTGATGGATTATACGGCTGAGTGACGCGGAGCTCTGCTTAGGTTGGCTATGGTTGCGGGCCGTGACTCGTGCAGGACTCACCACCTCGATTGCCGCTGCGCTCGTTCTGGCGCTGGCCGGCCTTGCCTTTGCCGGCGTCTACGGCAACAAGTTCCCGACCCGGGAGAAGTACGTGAGGCAGGCCGAGAGGATCTGCAAGGGCACGACGTCGCAGATGAACAAGAAGACGGACGCCGCCAACGCCGCGCTCAAGAAGGGCGACAACAAGGCGGGCGGCACCCTGATCCTCCAGTCGTCGCAGATCTTCGGCAAGGGCGTCGGCAGGCTCGGCAAGCTGGTCAAGCCGAAGGCCGACCGCAAGAAGCTGAAGAAGTGGATCGCCAGCCTCAAGGGCGACGTCAAGGGGCTCAGCGAGCTCGGCTCGATCATCAAGTCCAAGGGCGTCGGCAAGCCCGCCCAGCAGGCCCTCGCGGCAGCCTCCGCGCACGCGAACAAGACCAACTCGATCGTGGCGAACTTCGGCTTCCAGCACTGCCTCGTCAACGCCTAGCTCCCGCTGGACTTGCGTGTGGCCCGGGTCTACCCTGAACCCGTGGAGGGAGCTTGGGTAACCCTGGCGACGCCGGCCACCTGATGCGCACGAGCGCCGCGGCCGCGCTCGTGGCGACCGCGATCATCCTCGGTTCGGCTACGCCCGCCACCGCCACGACGCGGGGCGAGTTCGTCGCGCAGGCGGAAGCGCTGTGCCGCGAGTCGAACCGGGTGATCAGCAACCGCAGCAACCAGCTCTACCGCCGCTACAAGCGCCTGCGGCCCGCGGGCAAGCCCCGCGACTGGAGCAGGGCCCAGAAGCGCCGCGACGAGTTCCTCTACTTCAACGGCTACGGGCGGGTGCTCTCGTTCGAGGGCAGGGCGATTCACACGCTCAACGGTCAGCTGCAGGCTGTGCCCGAGCCGGCCGACGACGCTTCGGTCATCGCCCAGTGGATCGAGAGCCGCCGCGTCGACGCCGGCCTGATCAAGCAGTCGGGCCGGCAGCTAAAGCGGGTGAGCCGGCGCAAGCCGAACGGCGCGCTGGGCGTGCTGTTCCGTTTCCAGGGCGTCGAGGACCAGCTCGGCCTTACCGACCTCATCGTCGGCAGCTTCGGCTTCGAACAGTGCTACCTCACCAACGAGGATCCCTAGGCCCAACCGCCGATCTCGTACCCGGAGTCCTTCGGTACCCCGATCAATAGGGCGCGGACGTTGGCGTCGGAGCGGTTCTCGAGCCCCCGGTGGGTCGCGGGCTCATAGACGCAGAAGGTGCCGGCGGGCGCCGGGTGCTCGTCCTCGCCGGCGAGGATCGTGCCCTCGCCCTCGAGGATGACGAAGACCTCCTGCTGGTTCGATTCGGCTTCGTTGTGCGCGGGGATCTGACCGCCGGGGCCGATGTCGACGACGTTGAAGCCGAGGGCGTCGGCGCCGAGCGATTTGCGGGCCAGGCGCCAGGTTGAATCGCCCGAGCCCTCCATTACCTCGAAGTCGTCTACGTGCTTGAGCGTGTACGGGTCGGCCATCTCTGCTCCTCCGGTTGGGCTTGAGAACATATCCTTGACGCGTGGGCGACGAGGTCCGCGGCCACATCGGCTCGATCTTCGAGAGCTGGCCCGACATCAACTTCCAGACGCGGCGCCTCTACGCGCGCGACGGCGTCGTCACCCAGGAGTGGACGGCTACAGCGACCCACCAGAACAGGATGACCCGCGGCGAGCTGGTCGCCGAGCCGACCGGCAACACCGTGACCTGGAAAGGCGTCGACGTGATCCCGTTCGAGGACGGGCTGGTCAAGCGCAAGGACGTCTATTCCGACTCGGTCTCGATCCTGCGCCAGGTCGGCCTTCTCGCCTAACCCCACAAAGGGGACGGTCCCCTTGACAATTCCAGGCACGGAATTCGAGGAGACGGCGTGCAAAGGGGACAGTCCCCTTAATGATTCAGCCGGTGTAGTTGACGCGCTTCACGGCGCAGCGCAGGAAGCCGCCGCGCAGCGAGGCCGCGAGGTTGCTGCTGGCGGCGGTGAAGCTGACCGCGGCGGTGAGCTTGTGGCGGCCCTTGGAGTAGCGCTTGGTGATGATCTGAGTCGCAAACGGCGCCGAGCCGACAGTGTCGACCTTCTTGCCGTCGACCGAGAAGACGACGCGCTGGACGTCGGTGCCGGTGACCCGCGCCTTGGCGACGGGCTTGCAGCCCTCGGAGACCTTGAGCTTGGCCGTGTTCTTGCCCGACTGAACGTCCGACTCGGCCGGGGAGAGCACCGTGGTCGAGCCCGAGCCGCTGTTGCGGACGGTGAGGTTCGAGACCGGGCTGAAGGCGTCGACCGCGGCGACCTGGTTGGTCTGCATGCCGGGCACCGCGAGCGCCGCGTCGAGGGCCGGAAGCCGGGTCGCGGTCGCGGTGAAGTCAACGGTGCAGTGCTCGAAGGGCAGCAGCCCGATCGGCGCGGGCGGCGTGAAGCGCCACTGGGCGGGGGCCGGGACCGAGATCTGCCAGGTGCCGGCGGGGCAGTGGCCGTCGCCGCTGGCGGCGGTGGCGCTCGGCGTGAACACGCCGGCCTCCGCGGTCGGGCAGTCGTTGCTCGCTCCTCCGACCGTCGGGCACGACGGGTAAAGATCGAGGTTTCTGCCCTCGATCGTGACTCCCGCCGCGGCATCGGGGCCGGTCGAGTTGTTGAACATCGTTATCGATGCCGCGAACGGCTGGCCGAGGGTCACCGACGGGTGGGGGAAGGTCGGAATCGGCACGATCGCGGCCCCGCCGAAGGCGGTGCTCGGGAAGAGCGCCGCTGCGAGCAGGGACACGGCGAGGACGCCGAGCCTCCCGCCCCGTCCTTGGAGCTTGCGATGAGGCATGGTCGGTGGATTCGAAGTCTGCCGACCGATTCCTTTAATCCTGCGAGATCCTTTTCAGGTGGCGGCCGCGGCGGGTGTTAGCTTGCCGCCGTGGCCAAGGACGGCGCCCTCCGCATCTCGATGGTCGTGCTGGCTTGCCTGCTGCTCTGCGCGCCGGCCGCCGAGGCGGCCAAGAAGAAGAAGGCCCCGCGCAAGCCCGGCGCGGTCGTCACGCGCTCGGCGCAAGCGTCGGTGGTCCCTCACAAGGTCGGGATCGCCACCGCCACCTGCCCGGGCAAGACGCGCGCCGTGGGCGGCGGCTTCGAGGCGGCGCCCGGCGGAATCGAGCCGACGCTGGTCACCTCCTCGCGCATGGTCTCGGCCAAGAGCTGGTCGGCGAGCGCGATCCGCAACGCCCCGCTGACGACGGCAGACGGCGTCGTCACCGCATTCGTCAGGTGCAGGCTGGCGGCGCCGAAGCTGACGGCGATCAGCGCCACCGCGGTGCTGCCCGCGGCCACGACTCCCGGATCGGTCGGCGCGGCTACGGCAACCGCGTCCTGCCCGCCCAAGCTGAAGGTCGTAGCCGGCGGCTTTGAGACTTCGGTGGACCCGGTGACGACGCTGGGGGCGATCCCGCAGGAGTCCCGCCGGCTCGGCAAGCGCGCCTGGCAGGCGAGCGCCGTGCACAGCAACACGACCGCCAAGACGGTAGCCGCCTACGCCTACTGCGCGCGCTCGGGCGTGAGCCAGAAGACCGCCCAGGCTTCGATGAAGGGCGACCTCGGCACCAAATCGGCCGACGCCGCCGGCTGCCCCTCGGGCCGCCCGGTGAGCGGCGGTTTCCTCACCTCGGGCGGCTCGTTGCTGGGCGGCGGCAACATCGTCTACGTGATGGCCTCGCGCCCGCAGGGCAAGGCATGGCGCAGCACCGGGCTCCACTCCGGCCCGCTCTCGACCGGGGTGCTGCGCTCCTACCTGTATTGCGGTTGACGCCGGTCCACTAGATGATCGATTCCTAATCGGCGTGCCCGCGGGGGCGGCGCAGGTCGAGCCTGGCAAGGACGCAGGGAGGCCGAATAGTGGTGACTATTCGGCCGACCGAGGACGCCGCCAGGCGAAGGCATGCGTCGTCACCGTGGGTGCGCGGATTGGGAATCGGTCATCTAGCCTTTCCCGCGATGTCAAAGGGTGGGCTCAGGCTCGTTGCTTTGTGGCTGGTGATCGCCGCCGGCGTTTTCGCGCTCGGCGGCTGCTCGGAAGATTCGGCGCCGCGCGTGGTCGCCGGCGAGGGCGCGGTCGCGGCCGAGGACTCGCCCGAGTCGGATGTGCCCCTGCCCCCCGATCCCGAAGAGGCCGCCAAGGAGCCACAGCCGACCCTCACCGAGGTGGTCGCCAAGGTCAACCCCGACGGCAGCCTGCCGCCCGCGTCGGCGGGGACCAACGGCTCCTATGACCCTCCCTCGCCCGCGGAGCAGAAGAAGCTCGCCGCGCGCATCCATCCGCCCGAGGGACTCTTCCCCGTCGAGCGCTCGGCGATCCTGCTCGGCGGAACCGCGATCGCCCCGCCGAGCGCCCCGGAGCCGGTCAAGGGCGCGATCAGCGCCGCCAACGCGATCGCCGACCAGCCCTACGTGTGGGGCGGCGGGCATGGCTCGTTCCAGTCCGCGGGCTATGACTGCTCGGGCGCCGTCAGCTACGCGCTCAAGGGCGGCGGCATGATCGACATCCCCCGCACATCCGGCGAGCTGATGGGCTGGGGCGTCCCCGGGCCCGGCAAGTGGATCACCCTCTACGCGAGCCCCGGCCACACCTACGCCGTGATCGCCGGCCTGCGCTGGGACACCGTCGGCGACGCCAAGGGCAGCGGCCCCCGCTGGCACCCGTTCGACGCCTACCCGAGCGGCATGGCGGTTCGGCACCTGCCCGGCCTGTAGCAACTTCAGCCTGCCTGGACATCCATACTATTTAGTAGGCGTGACGCTCGACCGATCGCATGTGTCACCCGATAAATCAGCATGCGTTCCCCCCGGCGTCCAAAGATCATCCTCGCCTTCGCGGCGGCAGTCCTGGCTCTCGCAGTCTGCGCGGCCCCCGCGCTCTCGGACATGCAGTGCACGGTGTGGGCACACGTCAAACGCCCGGATCTGCCCTGGAAGAAGCTCGGTGACGCCAAGACCTGGGACTCCCGCGCCGCCGACATGGGCTTCGCCGTCGACCGGACCCCCGCGGCCGGCGATGTCGCCGTCTGGCAGGCGGGCGAGTGCACCCGCGACAACCACGGCTGCGCCGGCGGCTACGGCCACGTCGCCTACGTCACGGGCGTGATCGGCCCGAAGAAGGTCCGCATCTCCGAGGCCAACTGGCCGACCGGCTCCGGCCCGCGGTCGACGATCGTCGACCCGCGGGGCCTGGTCTTCATCCACGGCCGCTAGCCGCCAAAGATGGACAGCTAAGCGACTTAGGTCCAGAGGCCGCTCAATGGAACCGCAAACAAGCGGTCTCCAAGGGGAATGGTCTTGTCGCCGGTGTAGAGGACGATGCCGCAGCGAAAACCCTTCTTGCGTCTGTCGCGGAGCTTTGAGATCACTCGCCAGTCGGACGCACTGACCGTTGCCCGGGCCTTGATTTCGATGGCAACGATCTCGCCGGCGCGATTTTCGAGGATCAGGTCCACCTCGTCGTTCTTGCGACGGTAGTGGTAGACCCGCACTCCCTCATCCGACCACTCGGCATGTTTAAAGATCTCCATGGCAACGAAGTTCTCAAGAACCTTGCCGGTGAGCTGATCGTCTTCGAGAAAGCGCTGTTCGCTAGCGCCGAGGAGGTGCAGGAGGAGAGCACTATCGACGATGTAGATCTTCGGCCTCTGGATTTCACGCTGGCCGAGACCGGGACGCCAAGCGGGAATCCTTTTCGCGAGGTAGATCGTCTCGAGCAGGCCCGTATAGCTGGTGATGGTGTGATGGTCGAGATTCATTCGTCCACCGATGTTGGTCGGGACGAAGAGATTCGCCGCTTGAGCTGCGAGGAGTCGAAGAAGGCGTGGAATCTCGTGAAGCTTTTGGGCATCAGTGATCGACTCGAGGTCTTTCTCGAAGGTGGTCTCGAGGTAGCTGTTAAACCAGCGGCTCTGCCGACGCCCCCCACGCTGCCGAGCTTCGGGATAGCCCCCAGCAGCGATCCGCCCCTTCAGCGCCTCGCGGCCGACAGGAGCTCCCGTGACCTGCGGAGGGCTGGCGGTAAATAGGGCGTCGACGAAGTTGCCTTCTGACTTCTCGATCTCGGCCTGTGCGAGCGGCCATAGCGTTACGAGCTCGATGCGGCCGGTTAGGGCGTCGGCGACTTTCCTGTTGCGAACCACGTTTGCGGAGCCGGTCAGAAGGAATTGGCCTGGCGATTTGTCTCCTTCGAAGACGTCCTTGATCGCCAGCAGGAGATCAGGCGTTCCACGCTGGACCTCGTCGATTAGAACCGGTCGCTGCAATCCTGCGACGAAGCCCTCAGGGTCAGCGAGGGCGGCATCGCGAGCCGCCTTCTGGTCGAGGCTGATTACCTGGGCCGGGTGCTCATTCTGAGCAATCTGCTTGGCCAAGGTGCTCTTGCCGACTTGGCGGGCGCCACGGACGAAGACGCCGAAGGTGTCTCCCAACGCTTCGACTACGAGCCGCCGGTCTCCGCGCGGAAACATCTCAGTCATCCCTGACTCCCGATGACGGTGCAGATCGGGACTGTTGCCTGGTGCGTTTCGGGAAACATAGGTGGTGCATTTCGGGAAGTATAGGTGGTGCATTTCGGGAAGGTGGTATCCACCTCCCGGAACACCCGGCGATAGCTGTGAACGCCAGGACTGCGTTCAACGGGCCGTTGCTACCCATTCGGTAGCCGGGGCTACTTGATCACGACCGGCGTCCCGACCTTCATCAGCCGGCGCAGCTTCGCCATGTCCGGGTTGCGAACGCGGATGCAGCCGTGGGAGATGCGGCCCGGGATCAGGCCGGGCTCGTTGGTGCCGTGGATGCCGATCACGCCGCCGCCGGGCCAGTCGGTGAGGCCGGGCGAGTAGGCGCTGGTGCCGAAGGCGAAGTTTCCGAAGGCGCCTCCCCCCTGCTTGATCTTGGTCGCCTCGCGGACGTAGAAGCGGCCGGCGGGCGTCTGGGTGCCGGTCTTGCCGATCCCGATCCGGGCGCTCCAGACTCGCTTCTTGCCCTTGAAGAGGTAGGCGCGGAGGGAGTTGCGGACGATCAGCAGGCGCGTCGTCTGCGGTCGCAGGGTGCCGAGCGCCGACTCCGGGACCCAGCCGAAGCGGCCGTTGGGGCGGCCGAGGACGTCGACCCGCAGCCAGGTCGTCGTGTTCGGCTCCTCGCCGGCCTCGACGGTGGCGCTGACCCGGTAGACCTCGGCGTTGCCGAGCTCTGTCGTGAACCGCAGCTTGGAGACCGACGGCGAGGACACCGAGGGGTCCTTGCGGATCGCGGCCGCCGACTGCGGGTAGCCCCACTTCTCGACCATCGTCACACCGGGGGCTTCGGCGGCGGGAGAGGCGCCCGCAAGCACGAGCGCCGCCGTGACTCCCGTCGCCGCGATCATTAGGCCGATGCGTCCCTGCATGAGCACGGCGCGAGGATAATCCGCGCCCCGGCGGGTTCCGGGCGCTAGAGCTCGGGCACGTCGGCGCCGAGCGCCGAGAACGGCACGCGCTTGATCTCGGCCCAGTCGCCGGCCTTCTGCTTCAACGCCTCGAAGACCTGGCCGGTCTCCTGCCAGTTGACCCAGACCAGCACGCTCGGCCCGGCGCCGGAGATCGTGGCGCCGATCGCGCCGAGCTCTTCGGCCGATTCGAGGATCTCCATCGAGCGCGGGTAGAGCGCCGCGCGGCGCGGCTGGTGGATGCGGTCGGCGAGGCCGCGCTTGACCAGGTCGAGGTCGCCGTCGCGGAGGCCGAGGACGAGCAGCGAGGCGGCGCCGATGTTGGCGACCGCGTCCTCCAGCGGGATCTCGGCCGGGATCGCCTTGCGCGCCTCCTCGGTCGGCACCTCCTCGGCGGGGATCACGAGCACACCCTCGACCCCGCCGGGCGGGTCGAAGCGCGCCGCCGCCGGCGCCCCGTCGACCTCGGCGCAGGCGACGAAACCGCCGTAGATCGCCGCCGCGACGTTGTCCGGGTGCCCCTCGATCTCCGCCGCCTTGACCAGCATCTCGGCGCGGTCGAGCGCCAGCTCGTGCAGGTGGTCGGCGGCCGTTAGCCCGGCGACGATCGCCGCCGCGCTCGAGCCGAGCCCCCGGGCGAGCGGGATCTCGCTGCGGATCCGGAAGGCGACCCCGTCGGCCGGCTTCAGCGACTCGAACGCCTTGACGCAGAGGTTCGAGCGGTCGAGCGGCACGTCGAGGCCCTCGGCCCGCACCGAGAACTCGCCGGTCTCCTCGATCTCGAGCTCGAGGTGAAGGGTGAGGGCCGCAGCGAGGACGTCGTAGCCCGGGCCCAGGTTGGCCGAGGAAGCCGGAACGCGGACCAGCCGCCGGCGCTCCACGTCACTTCCACTTGATCGTGCAGCCGACGGGCTCGGACTCGGCCATCTCGACGTTGCGGCCGCCGAGCAGGTCGTCGACCGCGGCCCGCAGCCAGGCGGCCTCCTGCGAGGGATCCTCGTAGTCGGCGTCGGGGGCGCCGTGGTAGCGGAGCCTCAGGTCCTCGTCGAAGACGAACAGCTCGGGGGTCTTGGTGACGCCGTAGGCCTTGGCGACCTCCTGGCTGTCGTCGTGGAGGTACGGGTGCGGCCAGTTGCCCTCGACCTTGACCCGCTCCTTCATCGAATCGAACGAGTCCTCGGGCTTCTTCTTCGGGTCGTTTGAGTTGATCGCGAGGAAGCGCACGTCCTGGTCCCCGTAGGTCTCGGCGACCGCGATCAGCCGGTCGTGCCAGGCGAGGGCGTAGGGGCAGTGGTTGCAGGTCCAGTAGACGACGGTCGCGCGCACGTCCATCGACGGCTCGCCGAGCGCGTACTTCTTGCCGTCGGTCGCGGGCAGCTCGAAGGGAGGCGCGTCGTCGCCAAGCGAAAGGCCTGCCATCTAGCTCGTCTCCTTTCCTTCGATTGCCCGGCGCAGCGCGCCGCGTACACGTTCGGGGTCCGGAAGCGGTGAGACGCGGCCGTCCGGGCGCCGGTAGATCCGGCAGGCCAGGCCCAGCGGCTCGTCGGTTCCCGGGGGATCAACGTCCACCCCTTGTACTCGGATGGTGGGAGAGCCTACGAAGCTGAGCCGCTTGGCGTCGTCTTCGTCGACAATCTCGCTGCTCTTCACCGAGCCCGGGTCGAGCCCGAGCTCCTCCATCGCGGCCTTGAGGTCGGCCAGCGCCCGCTCCCACGAGGGGCAGTCAGCCCACCATAAGAACTCGACCTTAGGAGCCGAGGATCTTCGCCTTCTGCTGCTCGAACTCGGCGTCGGTGAGCGCCCCCGAGTCGCGCAGCTTGGCGAGCTTCTCGAGCTGGGCGACCGAGTCGGCGCCGCCGCTCGGCGCCGCCGACGGTGCGGGCGCCGCCGGAGCGGGAGCCGAGCCCTCGGTCGCCGGGCGAACCTCGCCCTCGGCGGGCGGCTTCGGCGCCTGGTCCCAGTCGATCGCGATCTCGGCCTGGTCTGAGGGATCGACCTTGATCGGCAGACGCACGCCCTGGCCGATCTGGGCGGTCGCGGGGACCATGTACATCTTGTTGACGCGATAGGGCGCGCGGCCGGAGACGTGGATCTCCATGTCGATCGTCATGTTGAACCACTGGGCGCCGCGCTCGGGAACGCTGTGGCCGAGGATCACGCCCTCGCCCGGAAGGCCGTTGGCGAGAGTCTCGCCGCGCTTGCCGGACGTATCGTTCATGTCGGAGAGCATCTCCTTGCTCTGCTCGAGCATGTCGCCCATCTGCGCGAACGAGCCGCGCATGCCGGGCTTGTAGCCCTGCTCCTCGAGCTGCTGGTCGCGTATCTCCTTGCTCTGCTTGGTCAGGTCCTGAAGATCCTTGATCGATTTGAACAGTCCCATCGCTGCCTACCTTTCCCGGGGTTGACGGAGCCTCGGAGGCATTATCCGCGACACGCCGCCTGAGCGCCAGCGAGCGTGGACGCAAGATCCGTAAGGCCCCTAGACTCGGCGCGGTGAAGGGCATCGTCCCCCACAAGCCGGCCTGCCGCCACTGCGGCACCCCGGTGCAGCCGCTCCACAGGTGCCCGAAGTGCGGCAAGCGCTCGGTGCTCGCCTTCTTCCTGCCCAAGGCCGGGCGCTGGTAGCTACTCCCGGTTTTAGCCGGGGTCAGACCCCGTTAACAATGCCGCAGATGCCGGCGTCGAGGGGGGCGAGAATTGAGCGGGCGGGCTTCAGCTACATGTGGCGCGCAAACCTCGCGAGAACGTGGCGGGAGGCGTTTACCACCTCTACGCGCGTGGCAATGATCGAGCCGTCGTCTTCGTCGACGCGACCGACCGGCACGTCTACCTCCAGATCCTGGCGGACGTTGTTCTGAGGAAGGGCTGGCGGTGCCTCGCGTACTGCCTGATGAGCAACCACGTTCATCTCCTCCTCGAGACCCCTGAGCCGAACCTCGGCTCGGGCATGCAACGTCTCCACAGCCGATACGCGCAGGCGTTCAATGCACGTCGGCGCCGGAGTGGGCACGTCTTTCAAGGCCGCTACGGAGCGGTGCGCATGGAATCGGACAACCAACTACGCGCCGCAGCGGCGTGCCCCGCGCGCAACCCTGTCGCGGCGGGTCTGTGCAAGCGACCGGAGCGATGGCCGTGGAGCAGCTATCGGGCCGCAATCCAGGGCCCGGCGCCGGCATGGCTGGACACAGCGCGCCTGCTCTCGTACTTCGGGCCGGAGCCGCATTCCGCTCGTCAGGCGTACACCGATTTGAGCTCCACGGCGATTGTTAATGGGGTCTGACCCCAATCGCTGGTGACACGCACGTCGCGAGAGCTCCTCGAGCTGGTGCTCTCGCGGGCGACTAGGCATCACACCTCGTCAAAGACCGCTTTCTCCACGGCCACAAGGTTCGCTTCGCAGCCGATCACCTGCGGCGCCTTGCCAAGTGCAGTGTCGGGGTCCTTTAGTCCGTGGCCGGTGAGGACGCAGACGACCGAGCGCGGCTGTTCGTCCCCTTCGACCGTCGGCAGCCCGTGGGCGAGCAGCCCGGCCACCGAGGCGGCCGAAGCCGGCTCGCAGAAGACGCCCTCGTTGGCGGCAAGCCAGCGGTAGGCATCGAGAATCTGATCGTCGGAGACAGCGGCGACGCGGCCACGCGACGCGGTGAAGGCGTTCATCGCCTCCTCCCAGCGCGCGGGGTTCCCGATGCGGATGGCCGAGGCGACGGTCTCGGGCTTCTCGACCGGATGGCCGAGCACCAGCGGGGCAGCGCCCTCGGCCTGGAAGCCATAGAGGATCGGCGCCACATCGCGCTCCTGAAAGCCCTTCCACCATGAGGTCACGTTACCCGCGTTGCCGACCGGAACCGAGAGGGCCTCGGGGGCCTCGTCCAACTCCTCGAGCACCTCGAACGCCCCGGTCTTCTGCCCCTCAATCCGGTACGGGTTGACCGAGTTGACCAGCTCCACCGGGTGCTTGTCGGAGATCTCGCGGACGATCTTCAGGGCCTCGTCGAAGTTGCCTTGGAGGGCGATTACCTTGGCGCCGTGCATCAGGGCCTGGGCCAGCTTGCCCATCGCGATCTTGCCTTCGGGGACGACTACGGCGCCGGTCATGCCGGCGCGGGCGGCGTAGGCGGCACAGCTCGCGGCGGTGTTGCCGGTTGAGGCGCAGATGATCGCCTCGCGGCCGGCGCCCTTGGCGCGGGAGACGGCGACGGTCATGCCGCGGTCCTTAAACGATCCCGTCGGGTTGGCGCCCTCGAACTTGAGGTAGGCCTCGGCGCCGATCTTCTCGCTGAGGCGCGGCGAGTGGATCAAAGGCGTCGAGCCCTCGTTCAGCGTGACGACCGGGTCGCCCGGCTCGAGCGGCAGGTCGGCGCGGTAGCGCTCGATCAGGGGCTGGGGCATCGCTCGACGCTATCCCTTCGAGCCGCGACCGGCGCTGCGCCTGACGTCCGTCACACCGCACGGAAGCTCGTCTGCGAGGGCCAGGATCTCCGGGTCACCCGTCAACAGCTCTGCGTCGTTGGCGGCCGCGGTTGTGATCGCAAAGCAGTCGGCGAGGGCGATCGACTGGATTGCCTTGAGCTTCGCCACGGCACGCATCGTCGAGATGCCGGGCAGGTCTTCGAGCACCAGCGGCCGCAGTTCGGCAATGGTACGCGAAGCCTCATCTGCGCCGTGGTCCCGGGAGATCCGATATTCGACCTCAACCAGGTTGACCCAGCTGATCGAGGGACGCCCCTGCTTGAGCACCGTCTCCACTGTGCCCGCCGCGGGCTCGTCGCCATCCAACCAGGCAATTACGGCCCAGGAGTCGAGGCAGTGTGCCATGCAGCGCTAACGATTCCGCTCGCGGCGCCGGTCCTCGAGCAGCCGCTCAGCCATGCCGCTTCCCGCATAACGGCCCTTGAGCTCGCGGATGCGGTCGGCGCGACGGACAACCACGCCGTCATCGAGCGGCTCGAATGAGACGCTCGCGCCCGGACCCAAGCCGAGCCTCTCTCGCAGCTCCTTCGGGATCACGACCTGGCCCTTTGCACCTACCTTCTGAGTCATACTGAGTCAGTATTACACACTAGTTGAACTCCTCCTCGATCACGCGGATCGAGCGGGGCTTCTTGCGCATGAACTTGAGCTTGGCGATCTTCGCCTGCGCGGCGGCGAAGCTCTTCTCCGAGGCGCGGTGGGTGACCATCACCAGGCGCGCATCCTCGCCCATCCCCCGCTGGTTGACGCTCTGCACCGAGATCCCCGACTCGCCGAGGAGCTTGGCGATCTGGGCGAGCACGCCGGGCTCGTCGGCGACCTCCAGATGCAGATAGAACGCCGACTCGACGTCCTTGGCGATCTTCAGCTTCGAGTGCTCCTCGAACAGCGGCGAACCGCCGGCGATGATCGAGACGACGTCGCCGAGCACCGCCGACGCCGTCTGGGGCCCGCCGGCGCCGGGGCCCGACATCGTGATCTCGGTGATCGTCGGCGCCTCGACCATGACCGCGTTGAACGGGCCCTCGACCGGGGCCAGCGGGTGGCCCGGGTAGAGGAAGCAGGGGAAGACGCGGACGCTGAGCTCGGTGTCGCTGAGCTTCTCGGCGACGCCGAGCAGCTTCAGCGAGAGGCCGAGCTCCCTGGCGTAGGCGAGGTCCTCGGGGACGATGTCCTCGATGCCCTCGTAGGGGACGTCCTCGAGCGCGACCGGGGTGCCGAACGCGAGGCGGGCGAGGATCGCCATCTTCGCCGCGGCGTCGGACCCGTTCACGTCTTCGGAGGGATCCGCCTCGGCGTAGCCGAGGTCCTGGGCGCGGCCGAGGGCGTCCTCGTAGGTCGCGCCGTCGCGGGCCATCTCGGTGAGGATGAAGTTGGTCGTGCCGTTGACGATCCCGAAGACCTTCTCGATCGGGACGGCGCCGAGGCTCTCCTGGACCACGCGGATAACCGGGATCGCGCCGGCGACCGCGGCCTCGAAGCGCAGCTGGGCTCCACCCTCCTTCGCCGCCGCGACCAGCTCGTCGCCGTGCTGGGCGATCAGCTGCTTGTTGGCGGTGACGACGTGGCGGCCCTCCTTCAGCGCCCGGGTCACGTAGTCGCGGGCCGGGTCGATGCCGCCGATCAGCTCGACGATCACGTCGGAGGCGGCGAGGATCTCGTCGAAGTCGCCCTTCTTCGTCGACAGCACGCCGGTCAGCTTCGGCTTCTTGCCCGAGACCTCCTCGACCATCGCCGCCCGCTCTTCGAGCAGGTCGGCGAACGCCTGCCCAACGGTCCCCTTGCCGAGGATGCCGACATGAACCTGCGGCTGCTCCGCTTCGCGTCCGCTGCCGCGGGGACGTCGCCCGGCGTTCATACGTCCCGCGAGAGCAGGTCGTCCCAGGTCTCGCGGCGCAAGACGACCCGCGCCTCCCCTTCGCGAGCGAAGATCACCGGCGGGCGGGCGACGCCGTTGTAGTTGTTGGCCATCGAGTGCCCGTAGGCGCCGGTCGCCGGGGTGACGAGGATGTCGCCGACCGCGGGCGCCGCGAGGCGCGCGTCCTCGATCAGGATGTCGCCCGACTCGCAGTGCATGCCGGCGACCGTCGCCGTGGTGTCGGGCTCGGCGGCGGCGCGGTCGGCGATCACCGCCTCGTAGGAGGCCTGGTAGAGCATCGGCCGCAGGTTGTCGGACATTCCGCCGTCGACGGCGACGTAGGTGCGCACCCCGGGGATCTCCTTGACCGTGCCGATCTCGTACGCGGTGATCCCGGCGTTGCCGACCAGCGAGCGGCCCGGCTCGATCAGGATCCTCGGGCCGTCGCCGAAGGTGTCGCGCACGCCGCTGACCTTGATCTCGGCGTAGTCGTCGATCGAGGCCGGCTCGTCCTCGGAGGTATAGGCGATGCCGAGGCCGCCGCCGACGTTGAGCATCTCGGGCTCGAAGCCGAGCCCCTGGCAGAACTCGTGGATCACCTCGATCGCCTTGGTGAACGGCTCGAGCTCGAAGATCTGGGAGCCGATGTGGGCGTGGAGGCCGACGAGCTCGAGGTGCTCGGTGGCCCGCACCGTCTCGACGGCGCGGGCGGCGAGCCCGTCCTCGAGCCCGAAGCCGAACTTGGAGTCGAGCTGGCCGGTCTGGATGTAGGTGTGGGTCGAGGGCTTGATCCCGGGCGTGACCCGGATCAGCACCCGCTGCGGGCGGTCGAGGAGACCGTCGAGGCGGGCGATCTCGTCGAAGGAGTCGACGATGATGTGGCCGACGCCCTCGGCAAGCGCATACTCGAGCCTCGGCGCGGGTCTTGTTGTTGCCGTGCATGTGGATGCGCTCGGCGGAGACGCCGCCGGCGAGCGCCATGTTGAGCTCGCCGCCCGAGGCGACGTCGACCGAGAGCCCCTCCTCGGCCATCAGCCGGTAGACGGCGGTCAGCGGCAGCGCCTTGCTCGCGAACAGGACCTCGAAGTCGTCGGTGCGCTCGCCGAAGGCGCGCAGGAACTCGCGGGCGCGGGCGCGGATGTCGTCCTCGGCGTATATGTAGGCCGGGGTGCCGAGCGCGCGAGCGAGCTCGACCACGTCACAGCCACCGACCTCGAGGTGGCCGGCCTCGTTGACGCGGCTCCCGAGCGGGTAGACGGCCGACCCGGCGATCGGGTCGGCCACGGTGTTCTCAGCTGCGCTCATGGGCGCCCATTGTGCCTGAGCGGGGCACGACACCCGCACGGCGACGCCCGCGGTCTACTTGCGGTGGCCCTTGGCGTTGCCCTTGCTCTTGCCGGGGGCGGACTGCGAGGGGCTGGCGCCGTTGCTGTGCCCCTTGCCCTTGCCCGGGGAAGCTCGACAGCCGGGGTGGTTGTGGTGGCCGGGGCGGGGCTTGTGGCCGTGCTGCTCGTGCTCGGCTTCAGTCTGCCGTGGCCGCGGCCGCGCGACTTCGACTTCGTGCTGCTGCTGGTCGAGGGCGACGCGGCGGCGGGGACGGGCTGCGCGACAGCCTCCGGGGGCGTCGCGGCGGGAGGCGTCCCGGTCTCGGCGCCGCGCTTGCCGTCCCGACCGTTGCCGTCGCCGTTGCCGTCGCCGCCCTTGACACTGGGCGCCGGCGCGACGGTTACCGCGGGAGTCGCCGGGATCGCCGGCTCGGCCAGCGCCGTCTCGCCCCGTCCTGGGGGCTTCATGCGGGCCTACTTTTCGCGTGTGTGTTGCTGCTTCCAGTCTCTTCATCGACAGCAGGGCGAATTGGATTAGGCTCCACCACGCCCCCCATTTGGCCATACCGGGAAACGTTGTTCACACTTCTGGGATGGTCAATTTTGTCCCGGGCCACCGGCCGCCGACCCGCGAGGGAACCGAGAACGGCCTCGCCTATCTGCTCTGGCATCCCGACACGCCGCCGCCGTGGCCGGGGGTGGTGATCGTCCACGGCGCCGGGTCGCGCAAGGAGAACCACGCCGACTTCGCGCGGATCGCCGCGGCCCAGGGCTGGGCGGCGCTCGCCTTCGACGCCCGCGGCCACGGCGCCTCCGAGGGCGAGATGGGGCCCGGGGCGCCCGACGACGTCGTGCGGATGGCGAAGCTGCTCGCGCGCGAGCCCGGGGTCGACGGCGACCGGGTCGCCGCGCGCGGCTCGAGCATGGGCGGCTTCCTCGCTCTGCACGCGGCGGCGATCTCGCCCGAGATCGCCGGCGTGATCGCGATCTGCCCGGCCGGCGAGCAGATGCTGAGCCGCGGCCTCAAGCGCGGCGAGCTCGAGATGAAGGTCGGCGACGTCGCCGGGCTGCGCGCCTGGCTCGCCGAGCACGACCTGCGCGAGGCGGTCGAGCAGATCGGGGCCCGGCCCTTGATCTTCCTTCACGCCGAGGGCGACGAGCGCATCCACACCTGGTCGGGGAGGTCTACGACCGCGCGATCGGGCCGCGCAAGCTGGTCGTCGTTCCGGCGGCAACCACCGCTCGGTGCAGCACGACGCGAGATACGGCGAGCGCCCTGCTCTGGCTCGAGCGCGAGCTGGGTTAGGGAGTCAGCGGCGGAGTAGTCGGAACCGGCGTGCCCTGCGGCTGGCCGAGGAGGCCGTTGACGGTCTGGCCGAGGGCGTTGACCGTGGTGCCGAGGGCGGTGACCGTGCCGGGCACGAGCCCTGAACGATCTGCGGGCTCGACTGGAGGAGCTGGGTCAGCCCGGAGCCGACCTGGTCGACGCTCTGGGCGAGCGGCGTGATCAGCTCGTTGTCGAGGCCGAGGCCGGTGACGAGGCCGCTGACGGGACCCTGCTCGTCGGCGGCCGCGCCGAGGCCGCTGCCGCCCGCCCTCGCCCTCGCCCTCGCCCTCGCCCTCGACGCCGGTGTTCGAGGAGCCGCCATTGCCGCCGCCGACGCCGCGGTCGGTGACGATCGAGTTCGGGTTGCCCGCCGAAGCGAGCGTGACCGGGGCCGGCGCCGCGGCGACCGCGGTCGGCGCCGGAGCCAGCGCCGCCGAGGCGGCCTGGGCGGCGGGAACGGCGCGGCCGGCATCGGCCGAGGCGACGTCCTGGGAGCCGCCCGTGGGCCAGCCGTTGAAGGCGACGAGGGCTAGCAGGAACACCGCGGCGACCGTGGCCGCGGCGACCAAGGCGCCGCTCGCGCCGATGCCTGCGATGTCAGGAACGCTCTGCCCGTGCCGAGATCGCACTCATCGAGATTCGTTATCGGCAAATGCCGAGAATGCTTTAGCGCTTCCTCACATGTAACCCATCGGATCCACGGCCGTGCCGTTGATGCGGATCTCGAAGTGCAGATGGTTGCCGGTGCTGTGGCCGGTCGAGCCGACGTAGCCGAGCACCTGGCCCTGCGGATGGGGCCGGTGCGGGCAAAGCTCGACTGGTGCCCGTGAGCAGGTCGACAGCCCGCCGCCGTGGTCGATACCCAGGTGTAGTTGCCGTAGCCCCCGGTCGGCGCCGCGATCACGATCGTGCCCGACATCGCCGCCCGAATCGGGGTGCCGCCCGGCGCCGCGATGTCGATTCCCTCGTGCATGCTGCCCCAGCGCATGCCGAAGCCGGAGGTGATCGTGCCGTTGACGGGCCAGATGAAGCCGCCGCCGGCGGCGATGATCGGACCGGCCTCGAGCGGGCTGACGTAGCTGCCGAGCTGCTTCTGCACCTCCTTCGAGGCCTTGGAGAGGTCGCCCTCGAGGTCCTTCGCATGCTTGTCGACGCGCTTCAAGACCGATCGCTGCTTGGTGCGCGCCGTCTTCATCGCGCGGTTACGGGAGACGAGGTCGACCCGCACCCGATCGATCTCGGCCTTGCGCGCCGCGATCTCCTCGCGGGCGGCGCGGATCTCCTCGACGGTCGCCTTCGACTCGTTGCGGAGATCGCGCACGCGGTTGACGATGTCCGAGTCGAGCGTCTGGATCCGGCTCCGGTAGTCGCTCTGGGCGAGCAGGTCGTCGAACCCGTGCGACTCCCAGCAGGATGATGGTGAGCATGTCGGGCTCGCTCGACTTGTAGATCGCCACCAGCCGGGCGCCGAGGACGTCGATCGCGCGGCGCAGGTGCACACGCAACTCCTCGAGCCGGGCTTCCGCCACATCGAGCTGGGCCTGGACCGCGTTGAGCCGCAGCTGGACCTCGCGCTCGCGGGCCTCGAGGCCGTGAATCTCGTCGCGAAGATCACGAATCCGGGTCGTGTAGTGGGTGATCGTCGAGGTCAGCACGCCCTTCTTGGAGTTGACGTCGCTGAGCTTCGACTCGATCGCGTTGAACTTTTCTCGAGCGCGTCGCTCTGGGCGGGCGCCGGGACAGCGCGCAGGCCCGCGACGCACGCGAGCGCGGAGACGATCAGCGCAATTGTTAGCGCTTGCTTACGTTTGATAGGAGCAGGGTACAAGGGCGGCCTTCAATACTTCGCCAGATTTCAACCGCCGCCTCCATAAACCACCGCCTCCTCCGCTTCGCGTCCGGGGGCGGCGGAATAGGGCTCTCCATGAATGGCCCTTATCGGCCGCCCGGTGATGCCCGCCGTTCAGGCGGCTACGGGCTCTTTCTTCTCCTCGGCCGGCCCGGGCGCCGCGCCGTTGCCGTTCTTCAGCGAGTCCGCGGCCCAGCCCAGGCGCTCGCGGTACTCGTTGACCTGCATGCGGCTGACGACCAGTCGCTGGACCTGGGCCGTGCCCTCGAAGATCTGGTAGATCTTCGCGTCGCGGAACCACTCTTCCAGGGGGCAGTCGGTGGAGATCGCCGCGTCGCCGACGAGGTCCATCAGCGTCGTCGTCGCCCACATCGCGACGTCGCCGCCCTTGAGCTTCGACATCGAGCCCTGGCCGCCGGTCATCGGGATGCCCTTGCGGCCCGTCCAGGAGGCGCGCTCGACCAGAAGCCGGGCGCCCTCGATCTCGGTGGCGACGTCGGCGAGGATCTGCTGAATCCGCTGCTGGTCGAGCATCGGCGTGCCGTCCTCGGCGACCTTGCCGTCGAGGTACTCGAGCGTCCACTCGTAGGCGGCCTGGGCGATGCCGACCGCCGAAGCGCCGACGAACGGGCGGGTGATCTCGAAGGTCGCCAGCGCGCCCGCGCCGAGGGACTTCCGGCCGGGCGGGCGCGCTCGAGCTTGCGGTTGCCAGCTTGTCGATCCCGCCGAGCACGTTCTCCGCCGGTATACGGCAGTCCTCGAGCACAACTTCCGCGGTGTGCGAGGCGCGGATGCCGAGCTTCGACTCCTTATTTCCTCTGGCGGAGCCCGGGGGCCCCCTTGGGGACGACGAACGATGCCTGGCCACGGTGGCCGAGCTCCGGGTCGACGGTGAGGCGACGACCACGTGCACGTCGGCGATGCCGCCGTTGGTGATGAACACCTTGGTCCCGTTCAGCACCCACTCGTCGCCGTCGCGCGCGCGCGGTCGTCCTCAGGATCGCCTCACGTCCGATCCCGCCTGTGGCTCGGTGACCGCGTAGGCCCCGAGCTTTAGATCGTCGCCGGCTCCGTACATGCGCGGCAGCCACTCTGTGATCTGCTCTGGGGTTCCCGCCGCAGTCAGCCCGGCCGCCGCAAGCCCGGTCCCTGAGATACGCGAGCGCGATCCCGGCGCAGCCCCAGTGCATCTCCTCGGCGTAGATCGCGCCGATCACGCCGTCCTCGTCGGCGCCCATGCGCTGGAGGTGGTCGAGGCCGGTCAGGCCCCACTCACGCGCTTCCTTGATGACCTCCCACGGCGTCGACTCGTCGGCGTCGTGCTTGGCGGCCGCCGGCCGCATGACCTCACGTGCGAACTTGCGGCAGTAGTCCTTGAACTCCTGCTGCTCCTTGTCAAAGCGAAATCCATGCTTGGCGGCCTCCTGGGAAAAGTTGACTGACTGGTCAATCAGCCAGTTTACCGGGTGAACGGGCGGCTTCGGGCGTCAAGTACGGTTCTCCGTGCCCGTCCGCCGCCTCCCCCTCGCCGCCTGCCTGAGCGCCGCCCTCGCCGGGTCCGTGCTCGCCGCCTGCGGGGACACCGACGACGCGCCGGTTACGGTGGCCGCCAGCGAGGCCGGCTCCGAGACCGGGGCGCCGATCGCCGCCGGCGCGCAGCCGGTGACCCGCAACACCTCGCGCATCGACGGCACCGACCCGATCGCCGACGCCGCCCAGGTCGCGCTCGCCACCCATCCGCCGGTCGAGGGCAAGCCGGTCGAGTCCGTCGCGCTGATCGCCTCGGCGAGCTGGCAGGGCGGGATCGCGATGTCCTCGCTCGCCGGCGACCCGCTGCGGCTGCCGATCCTCTACGGCCAGGCCGGCTACAGTTGCCCGAGCCGAGCGCCGACGCGATCGAGACCCTCGGCGCGAAGACGGCCTACACCGTCGGCGACGTCGAGGCGCCCGACGGCGTCGAGGCGACCCAGGTCTCCGACAGCGATGACCCGGCGGAGATCGCCGGCGCCGTCGACGAGCTTCGCGCGAAGCTGACCGGCCGCGAGCCAGAGGCGATCCTCGTCGTCGGCTCAGGTCACCCGGCGTTCGCGATGCCGGCCGCCGCCTGGGCTGCGCGCTCCGGCGACCCGGTGCTCTTCGTCGAGAAGGACTCGGTGCCGGCGGCGACCACCGAGGCGCTCAAGCGCCACTCCGGAACGCCCGTCTACGTGCTCGGTCCGGCCGGCCGTCGCCTCCGACGCGACCCTGCGCCAGATCCAGCGCTCGGCGCCGAACGCGATCCGCATCTTCGGTGAGGACCCGGTCGACAACGCGATCCAGTTCGCCCAGTACAGCGACGGGACCTTCGGCTGGAATATCACCGACCCGGGGCACGGGCTGGTGTTCGCCAACGCCGACCGGCCCGGCGACGCCGGCGCCGCTCGGCGCTCTCGGCGAGCGGCAACTACGGGCCGCTGCTGATCACCGACGATGCGGCGAAGCTGCCGCGGACGCTCCACGACTTCCTGCTCTCGATCCAGCCCGGCTACAGCGACGACCCGACCCGCGCGATCTATAACCACGCGTGGCTGATCGGCGACACCAGCGCGATCTCCGGCGCCCAGCAGGCCGAGATCGACGACCTCACCGAGCTGACCAAGATCGGCGGCAGCTCGGAGACTCCATCGGCTAGCGTGCCGAGCGCGCAGACCGACGACGAGATCGCGCCGACGACGCCGACCACCCCGAAAAAGCCTTGAGCGAATACGAGAACCCCGCCCGCCTCGCCCCCGGCCATGAGCCGACGGTCGAGGACATCCGCGCGCTCGCCGGGCCCTCGACCCCCCACTTCGCGCTCCAGACCCGTAACCGGATCCGGCGCCTGATCGAGCCACTGGCGGCCGATCACCCGGCGCGCGTCGAGGGCGAGCGCCAGATCAAGGTGCTCGAGGAGGCTCGCCGAGCACAGCGGCGATCCGCGCCAGGGCATCGGCACATAAGGCTGCCGGCGATGGAGGAGGCTCGCACCCGGCGTCTGGCACATCAAGTGCCTCCCAGGTCTTCCCTACACCGTCAACGCCTACCTCCTCGACGACGTCCTCGTCGACGCCGGCACCCGCCAGTCGGGGAAGCGGATCCTCAAGCAGCTCGAAGGACACGAGGTCACCGCCCACGCGATCACCCACGCCCACCCCGACCATCAGGGCGCGAGCAAGGGCGTCTGCGAGGCGCTCGCGATCCCGTGCTGGGCCTCGCCGCTCGACGCCCCCGCGATCGAGGACTCCTCGCTGATCAAGCAGCGCCAGCCCGACAAGCTCATAGCCAAGTTCTTCAACAACATCTTCGTCGGCCCGGACTGCAAGGTCGACAAGCAGATCAAGGAGGGCGACACGGTCGGCAGCTTCAAGGTGCTCGACGCCCCCGGCCACTCGATCGGGCATATCGCGCTCTGGCGCGAATCGGACAAGGTGCTCGTGCTCGGCGACGTGCTCGCCAACATGGACCAGTACACGGGGATCCCGGGGCTGAACGAGCCGAAGCCGGCGCTGACCCCGGACCCGGCGAAGAACCGCGACTCGGCGCGCAAGCTCGGCGCCCTCGAGCCGAAGCTCGTCTGCTTCGGCCACGGCAAGCACCTGCGCGACACCAAGAAGTTCGTCGACTTCGTCGACGGTCTGGAATAAACCGGCGCCTCCTCCGCTTCGCGTCCGGGGGCGCCGGTCCAGGGCTCGTCATGCATGGCCCGTATCAGCCAGGCGTCTTGTGCAGTGAGCGCCAGAGATAGAGGCAGGCGAGCGTGCGGTGCGGGCGCCAGGGCTCGGCCATGCGCTCGAGCTCGTCGGGCTCGGGCAGCTCGTCCATGCCGTAGGTGATCTGGGCGCCGCGGCGGATGCCGAGGTCGCCGACCGGCATCACGTCGGGGCGGCCGAGGCTGAAGATCAGAAACATCTCGGCGGTCCAGCGGCCGATGCCCTTAACCGCGGTCAGCTCCTCGATCACCTGCTCATCCTCGAGCTCGTCGAGCGAGTCAACGTCGAGCTGGCCGTCGTCGATCCGCTCGGCGAGGTCGCGGAAGTAGGCGACCTTCGACCACGAGAGGCCGGCGTCGCGCAGGTCCTGGGGGTCGGCCTCGATCACCTGTTTCGGGGTCGGCGTGCTGCCGCCGAACACCGCCTTTACCTTCTCCCAGATCGACGCCGCCGCCGAGACCGAGAGCTGCTGGCCGACGATCGCGCGGGCGATCGCCTCGTAGGCGTCGGGCCGGCTGCCGCGGCGGTCTTCGCCGGGATGAATCGGGCCCTGCTCGTCGACCAGCTTGCGCAGCTTGGGGTCGGCGTCGCACAGGTACTTGTCGGCTTTGTTATCCGCTTCTGGTCCCGCAGTCGTTGAGACCGAGATCCCGGGCCAGCTGGTTGAGGTCGGCGAAGGCGCTCGAGTTGGCGCCGGCGCCGGAGACCGCCTTGTCCGGGTCGGTCTCGAACCGGTCGAGCGCCTCGTTGGCCTTGGTCTCGAACTCGTCGAGCTTGCCCTGCAGATCCTCAGGCGCGTCGAGCGCCGCTATCTGGTTGAACATGTCGCGGATGATCGGGACGGATCGCTTGAGCACCTCCTGGACGGCGGAGCGGATGTCCTCCGGGCTCGTGCCCTGGATGTCGGACCGAATGTCGTTCTGGAGCGCACTCAGCTTGTCGCGGCCCTCGACGCAGATCGCGTTGGCCTGCTCGACGAACTCCGACTGGGTCAGGGCATCGCCGCCCTCGCCCGAGGCCTCGGTGCCGCCGCCGGCCGTGCTCGTGGTGCCGGCGGAGGCGTCGCTGGCGGTCGCGGCGGTGGATCCACTGTCGCCGCCGCCGCCGCCGCCGTCGCTGCCGCCGCAGCCGGCGACGATCAGCGCCAGCGCCAGCGCGAGGGCCGCCAAGTAGTTGAACCCCTTCATCAAGTGCGGCAGCCTAACCACTCGCCGCGGGGACGGTCGGCGGCCGCGAGCCGCAGATGCGGAAGCCGTATGAGCGGGCGCTGCGGAGCGGCGGCGTGAACAGCGAGTGCATCTGCTGCTCGTCGAGGGCGATGCTGGGGTCGGCGGCGAGGGTCCCGGTCGCCCTTGCGGCCGCGTCGTAGATCGAGTTGAGAATCTGCTCCTCCCCGGCGGGCCGTGTCAGCAACCGCAGCTCGGAGAGCTGGGCCTCGAGCTCGGGAACCGCGACCTCGGAGACGAAGCCGACGATCTCGGCATCCGGTGGCCTGCGCCCCGGCTTGAACACGACCTCGCCCGAGTCGGCGACGCGGAAGTCGCTGCCGTGCAGCCCCAGCCGCCGGCGGCCATTGCGCTCGATCCGGTCCTGGTAGATGGCGCAGACCGCATCGGCGTTGGAGACGTAGCCGGGGCGGCTCGGCGCCAGCGAGACGGTGCCGAGGTCGGTGTGGCCGTCGTCACCGCAGCCGGCCGCGACCGCCGCTGCGAGGGCGACGGCCACAACCATCCAACCCGGGGTCAGACCCCTTAACAGTTGTCTCGGAACTGGATCAGACGCGCTGGATCAGCGTCGCGGTGCCGAGCCCGCCGCCGCAGCACATCGTCACGAGGCCGGTCTCCTTGTCGGAGCGCTCGAGCTCGTGCAGCAGCGTCGTGATCAGGCGGGCGCCGGTCGAGCCGAGCGGGTGCCCGAGCGCGATCGCACCGCCGTTGACGTTGACGCGGTCCATGTCGGGGCTCAGCTCGCGCTGCCAGGCCGCGACGACCGAGGCGAACGCTTCGTTGATCTCGATCAGATCGATGTCGCCGATCTTCATCGAGTTGCGCTCGAGGATCTTCTGCGTCGCCGGGATCGGGCCGGTGAGCATGATCACCGGGTCGACGCCCACGGTGAGCTGGTCGACGATCTTGGCGCGCGGCTTGAGCCCGAGCTCGTCGGCCTTATCCGGCGTCGTGACCAGAACCGCGGCGGCGCCGTCGGAGACCTGGGAGGAGTTGCCGGCGGTGATCTTGCCGTCCTCCTTGAAGGCCGGCTTCAGCGAAGCCAGTTTCTCGGCCGAGTCCTCGGCGGGCGGGCGGATTCCCTGGTCGGTGACGTAGGTGTCGCCGTTGTTCTTCCAGGGGATCATCTCGCGCTCGAAGCGGCCCTCATCGGTGGCCTGGGCGGCCTTGCGATGGGACTCGAGCGCGAGCTCGTCGAGCTCGGAGCGGGGGACCTCCCACTGGTCGGCGATCATCTCCGCGGAGAGGCCCTGGGGAATCAGGTTGTACTTCTTCATCAGCTCGGGGCTGAAGGCGAACCCGTGCTCCTCCATCACCGACGCCGAGTCGGCGAAGGAGATGTGGCCCATGTGCTCGACCCCGCCGCCCATGGCGACGTCGTGGACGCCGGAGGAAACCATCGCCGCGGCGAAGTTGACGGCCTGCTGGCCGGAGCCGCACTGGCGGTCGACGGTCGTCGCCGGAGTCTCCATCGGCAGCCCGGCCTCGAGCCAGCCGTTGCGAGCGATGTTGATGCCCTGCTCGCCGAACTGCTGCACACAGCCGGCGACGACGTCCTCGACCTCAGAGCCGTCGATCCCGGCGCGCTCGATCACCGCCGAATACGCCTTGGCGAGCATCGTGCTCGGGTGGGTGTCCTTGTAGTAGCCCTTCTCCTCGTGGCCACGGCCGACAGGGATGCGGGCGGCCTCCACGATCACGGCCTCACGGCCCTTGTCGAACTTGGTGCTCACGTCAGGTTCCTCCTAGAAGTCAGTTTCATGGCGAAACGGTCTATTGAGTAACGATACCCCATTGATTGGCCCGTCAGCCAGTTGCGAGAGCCGACACAACGTTAAAGGGGGTCTGACCCCGTTTAAGTTGGGACGTACTCGACGAACCGCCCGAGGTCGCGGAAGCCGAGGCTCGCGTAGATGCCCGCGGCCTCCGGGGTCGACTGGAGGCTCGCCGTTGTGCAGCCGCGCTCGCGGGCCCGGTAGAGGTGCAGCGCCGTGAGCGCCGTGCCGAGGCCGCGGCGCCGAGCGTGCGGGAGGGTGCCGACGTTGTAGATGCCGCAATCGCCCGCGTGATCGAAGGCGAGGCCGGCCGCTGCGTTCTCGCCGTCTGAGGAGGCGACGAGAACCTCGAAGGCGCCAGCGTCGACGCCCGCCAGGGTGCCCTCGGGGACCTCGATGATCCGCAGGCACTCGGTCCAATCCGGGTCTCCGAGCTCGATCTCCGGGCGGGGCACGGCGATCCGATCGAGCGACATCGCCATCGGCTGGGTCTCGGTGTCGACGGTGAAGCCGCGCCCGCTCAAGACGGCGATCGACGGTGCCTCGGACTCGGGCGCCCAGACCGCGTAGCGATCGACGCCCGCCGCGTCGTAGGCCGCGACGATCTCATCGACCGCGGACTTGGCGGCCGCCTCGTCGAGCCCCCGAGCGAGCACGGCGTTGTTGTAGAAGGCGCGCTCGGGCCCGATGGGAAACACCGCGACGTTGGCGCCCGGGACCTCCTCGATCGACGCCCCCTCCACCCCCTCGGCGATCTGCCGCCAGCAGGCGAGCATGCCCGCCAACATGCGGCGGTAGAGCTGATCGTCGGCGGGGGTCAACCCCGGGTCGTCGACTCGACCTCGACCCCGTCCGGGTGCCAGCCGGGGCCCCGGAAGAGGACGCCGAGCTTGTCGCGCACGCCGTTGACGCGCTTGAAGTCGTGCCACATCGCGACGTACTCGTGGAAGGCGACGTGGACCGGGCGGTGGGTCTTGATGTTGGTGGTGAGGCCGTAGGTGACCCGGGTGCCCTCGGGGGCGAAGGTGCCGAACATCCGGTCCCAGACGATCAGGATGCCGCCGTAGTTCTTGTCGAGGTACTCCTCGTTGGCGCCGTGGTGGACGCGGTGGTGCGAAGGCGTGTTGAGCAGGTACTCGAGCGGCGCCGGCAGCCTGCGGATCCGCTCGGTGTGGATCCAGAACTGGTAGATCAGCGACCAGCTCTGGGCCAGCAGCACCATCCACGGCTCGAAGCCGACCGCCGGCATCCACAGCCAGAACGGGAAGTAGGTCATCGGCACCCACGTCTGGCGCAGGGCGGTCGAGAGGTTGTAGTGCTGGCTCGAGTGGTGGACGACGTGGCTCGCCCAGAAGGCGCGGCTCTCGTGCGAGATGCGGTGGAACCAGTAGTAGGAGAAGTCGTCGGCGAAGAAGAGCAGCACCCAGACCCACCAATCGCCGGCGTCGAGGCGCAGCGGCGTCAGCTCGTAGACGCCGATGTAGGCGGCGAGCACGGCGAACTTCCAGGCGAAGTTGATCACCACGTTGCCGAGCCCCATGGTCAAGCTCGTGCGCGTGTCGCGCTGCTCGAAGCCGATCAGCTCGCCGTCGTGGTCGCCGAGCTTCCCGGAACGACAACCACTCCAGGAACAACAGCAGGACGAAGAACGGAATCGCGTAGTAGAGAGCCGGTTCCATGCCCGGCATGGGATGCTACCGACCGGATGACGGGCAAAACCGGCTATTCGAACCCGGGGATCGCGGGCAGCGGAGCGATCGCCTGCGGCCTCGCCGCCTGCGCGACGGTGGCGAGCAAGGTCATCGTGCTCGCGCGCTCCGAGGCCTCTGCGTGGCGAGCCGAGGAGCAGACGACGACGCTCGCCGGCAAGCTCGAGCACGGCAACGCGGCCAACGTCAAGGTGACGACCAAGATCGAGGACCTCTGCGACTGCGATCTGATCGTCGAGGCGATCGCCGAGGACCACGACGCGAAGGTCGGCCTGCTCAAGGAGCTCGGCGACATGGCCGGCGACGCCGATCTGGCGACGACGACGTCCTCGCTCTCGATCGCGGCCGTGGGCGAGGAATGCGGCCATCCGCAGCGGCTGTTCGCCTTCCACCCCTTCAACCCGGTGACGAGGATGGAGCTGGTCGAGCTCTGCTTCCCCGAGAACGACCGCGAAGGGCTCGCCGACCGCGCCCGCGCCTGGTGCGCGGCGCTCGGCAAGACCGCGGTCGAGGTTCCCGACCAGACCGGCTTCGTCGTCAACCGCCTGCTCTTCCCCTACCTCTTCGACGCCGTGCGCCTGCACGAGCGCACCGGTATGGCCGCGGCCGACGTCGACACCTGCATGACCCTCGGCGCCGCCTACCCGCTGGGGCCGCTGGCATTGCTCGACATGGTCGGGCTCGACATCGCCCAGCAGATCGGCAACTCGCTGCTCGCCGACACCGGCGTCAAGCACCACGGCCCGCCGAAGGAGCTGATCGCGATGGTTGAGGCGGGCAAGCTCGGCCGCAAGTCGGGCGAGGGCTTCTTCAGCTACGAGAAGAAGTAGCGAGGACCACCGCGCAGGCCAGCGAGACGCCCGCGGCCACCGCCAGCGCCGCGGCGAAGCTCGCCTTGAACAGCAGGGTCCCGGCCGCCGCACCGAGCACCAATGCACCTGCTGCGGCGCCGCGGCGCGCCAAGTGCTCACGCGATGCCCAGCCGACCGGCGAGGCCGCGGCGAGGCCGGTGACCGCGACCGCGACCACCGTCGTCGTCAACTCGTAGGCGCCCAGCCGCCGCGCCGCAATCGTCCGCAGCCCCATCGCCAGCGCCAGCAGCACCACCAAGGCGTAGCCGGACCCCTCGCCGGCGTCGATGTCCGTCACCAGGGCGAGTCCGACCGCCGCGGTGAGCATGGCGACCTCCGCGACCGTCGACAGCTTCAGCCCTCGCTCGGGGTCGCGGCCCGCGCGCCCCGCGAGCAATCCCGCCAGAGAGCCGCCGACGACGAACGCCGCGATCGCGGTGAGCGGAAGCCAGACCGAGGCGCCGGCGCCCCCCGCCGCGCCGAAGCCGACGAAGAGCACGTTGCCGGTCATCATCCCGGCGAAGACCTGGCCCAGCCCGAGGAAGCTGACGGCATCGACGATGCCCGTGACGAAGGTCAGCGCGAGCAGAGTCTGCGCCAGGGGCGCGCGCAGTGCGGCGTGTTCCTCCTTCACAGGCTGAGGACGAGCTGCGCGACGGCCTCGCCGACCGGGTCGAGCGCCTTGACCGAGAGCTTGTCGGGGGTGTCCTTGACGGTGTCCGCGTAGCGGTAGGAGAAGTCGATCAGGTCGATCGAGGGCACCCCGGCTCCGACGAAGGGGGTGTGGTCGTCGAGGATCGGGACCTGGGTCGTGTCGGGGAAGCGGGCGCCGGCCCCGACCTTCTGCGCGGCGGCGCGCAGCTGCGCCCACAGCGCCTCATTCGAGTTGGTCTCGCGCGGGATCCGCAGGCCCTTGTTGGCGATGTAGTCGAGCAGGATCATCTGCCCGGTCTGGCCCGGGTGGGCGGCGACGTAGGCGCGCGAGCCGCGCAGGCCGCACTTCTCAAACGGCTCGCAGCCGGTCGGCTCCTCCTCGCCGTCGAAGAGGACGAAGCGAACCTCGCGGTGGCCCGCCGGCAGCGCGCGCCGGAGGGCGCGCGAGAGCTCGATCACCGCGGCCGTGCCGGCGGCGCTGTCGTTGGCACCGACGAACCCCTTCGGGTGGGACTCCGAGTCGTAGTGGGCGCCGATCACGATCGCCGGCCCCGGGCCGGGCAGGGTGCCGACGACGTTCCGCAGGCCGCCGCCGATCGGCTCGAAGCGGCCGCGGGGCAGCATCCGGCGCAGCTTGCGCGCGAGCCGGCGGAGCTGGGGCGAGCCGGCGGGCCGCTGGCCGACGGCGACCTGGCGCTCGATCAGATCGAACGCGCGCTGGGCGTCAAAGCGGTCGGGGTTGGGGGCAGCGGTCGAATCGCCGCCGCAGCCGGCGAAGAGAATCAGCGCCGCGCCGAGGCTCGCGAGGGCTAGGCGGCGCGCTTGTACGGCTCGGTGCTGCCCTTGCGGGGCCCGGCCTGCTTGGCCCGGCGAATCGGCGGTGCGGCCGGCTCGTCGTGACGGCCCGAGATGTCCCAGATCACGTCCGCTTCGGAGATCCCCTGGCGCTTGGCCGAGGAACTGACCTCGGGCCACGGCAGCTCGGCCTCGGGCAGCTCGTCCCAGCGCGCCAGGTCGAGCGCTTCGAGAGCGCCCTCGAGGGCGGGTCCTCTGTGCTCCTCCGAACGGAGCACTGCTCTCACCACCTCGAGCTGCTTGTCGCTGAGCCGGACCACCCACATCTGGGGCCTCCTGAGTAGCGGTATCGAGCCGCAAGCTAGATGGGCGCACGGACGGAAGGGGAAACCCCTGCAAACGGAGGGTTAGACATCACGGACAACTGATTCTCGCGATTGTGGACATCCGGGTGAGTTTGGAGTGGGTCATACCCGGGGATGTGGGAGAGCAGGGACGATGGGCAAGAAATCAATAGCTCTCGGGTTGGGTCTGGTGCTCTCGCTCGGGCTGGCCGCCGCCCCCGCCGCGCCCGCCAAGCAGAAGGCCAAGTACCGGCCCGGCGCGCGATCGATCGGCGACCCCCTCTTCCCCCAGATCGGTAACGGCGGCTACAACGTCAGCCACTACGCGATCGACCTCCGCTATGACCCGGCGAGCAACTCGTTCCTGCCGGGGACGAACACCAAGGTCACCGCGAGGGCGACCCAGAACCTCTCGAAGTTCAGCCTCGACTTCCAGAAGGACCTGACGATCTCGCGCGTCACCGTCAACGGCCGCCGCGCCAAGATCTCGCGCGTCAACGCGACCCCCGATCTGAGCCCGCTGCCCGACGTGACCCAGCCGGCGAAGCTGGTCGTCAAGCCCAAGGTCGGGATCAAGAACGGCCGCGTGTTCACGGTCAGGGTCCGCTACGCCGGCGTGCCCCCGGTGATGACCGACGCCGACGAGACCTACGAGGGCTGGGTCCCGGCCTGCCACGTCGTCGGCTTCAGCGCGCCCTGCGACGGCGCCTTCGTCGTCAACGAGCCCAACGGCGCCCAGACCTGGTACCCGGCCAACAACCACCCGAGCGACAAGGCGACCTTCGACACGACGGTCACGGTGCCCGGCGCGAGCACCGCGCTCGGCGTCGGCGAGCTCGCCGCAAAGACGAACAACGGCGACGGCACCTCGACCTGGAGCTGGAAGGAGGACGATCCGACCGCGACCTATCTGACCACCGCGACCGTCGGCGACTTCGACTACTCGGTGACGTCGATGACCGAGACTTCCACGGGCCGCACGCTGCCGGTCTACAACTCGATCGACAGCTCCTACAACGCGACCCAGAAGGCCAACGTCAACGCGACGCTGGCGCTCGCCCCGGGGATGCTCAACTTCCTCTCAGACCGCTACGGGCCGTATCCGTTCGACTCGACCGGCGCCGTCATCGACCGCGCCCCCGATGTCGGCTACGCGCTCGAGGTTCAGACCAAGTCCCACTTCGCGCGGCTCGGGACCACCACCAACGACATCTCCGAAAGCACCCTGCTCCACGAGATCTCACACATGTGGTTCGGCGACAGCGTCAGTCCCCAGGACTGGCTCGACCTCTGGTTCAACGAGGGCTGGGCAACCTACTCGGAGTGGATCTTCGGCGCCGCAAACGGCGGCGACAGCCCCGAGGCGATCTTTGACGACAACTACGCGAACCTGCCCGACGACTTCTGGGAGATCGCGCCGGCCGTCCTCGACGGCGACCCTTCGCTGCTGTTCAGCGACGCGGTCTATGACCGCGGGGGCATGGTGGTCGAGGCAACGCGGGAGATCATCGGCGACGCCGCCTTCGCCCAGCTGATCCAGTCGCTGGTCCAGGGGCACGCATACGGCAACGTCACCACCGAGCAGTTCATCGCCCTGGCCGAGCAGCTCAGCGGCTTCTCGGGCGCCAAGCTCGCCCTCCTCGGCGACTTCTACCGGCAGTGGCTGTTCGACTCGGGCAAGCCGGCGATCCTGCCCGAGGACTTCGGGCCATAGGTCAGTCGCGCTTGTGCACGCGGACCGCTTCGATGCGGTTCTCGCGCACCGCCTCGACCCGGATCTCGTAGCCGTCGGCGGTGATCACGTCGCCGCGCTTCGGTAGCCGGCCCAGCTCGCCGAAGACGTAGCCGCCGACCGAGTTGTAGGCGTCGGTGTCGATCGGCAGCTCGATGCCCTGGTCGGCGAGGTCGCCGATCGAGACATGGCCGCGGACGTAGAAGTCGCCGTTGGCGAGCCGGCGCAGCGAGCCGGCCAGCGGGTCGGTCTCGTCCTCGATCTCCCCCACGACCTCCTCGAGGATGTCCTCGACGGTGACGATCCCGACGGTGCGCCCGTACTCGTCGATGACGACGCCCATCGTGGCGCGCTGGCGCTGGAGCTCGGCGAGCAGGTCGTCGAGCGGTTTGGTCTCGGGGACGATCAGGGCGTCGCGGACGGCGGGCTCGATCGGCGCGTCGGCGCCCTGCTCCATGAACGCCCGGGCAAGCCGCAGGCTGTGGACGATGCCCCTGACCCTGTCGGGGTTCTCCTCCTCGACCACCAGCAGGCGGGTGTGACCGGAGGAGACGCAAAGCCGCAGTCCTGCCTCGGCGGTGGCGTCGGCGTCGATCGTGACCACGGCCGGGATCGGAGTCATCACCTCGCGCGCCTCCTGCTCGTGGAGGTGGAAGACGCCGGCCAGGTGCCCGGCCTCGCCGGGGTCGAGCTCGCCGCCGTGGGCCTCGCGGGTGATGATCATCTTCAGGTCGTCGGAGGTGTGGCGCTCCTCGATGCTGTCTCCCCTGATTCCGAACAAGCGGAGGATCAAGTTGGTCAGCGCAGCGAGCCCGACCGTGAACGGGGCGGTCGCGGTGCGGAACCAGCTCAGCGGCCGCGCCACCCGCAGCGCGGTCGTCTCGGCGCGACTGATCGCAAGCAGCTTCGGCACCTGCTCGCCGACCGAGATGTGCAGCGAGGTGGCGAGGGCGAAGGCGATCGCGAGCGAGATCCCAACCGCGGCGCCATCGGAGAGGCCCCCGAAGATCGGCTCGATCAGCTTGGCGATCGCGGGCTCGCCGAGGAAGCCGATGCCGATCGATGCCATCGTGATCCCGACCTGTGCGGCGGCGAGGTACTCGTCGACATCCTTGAGCTGGGCGAGCACCCGCGTCGCGTTGCGGTTGCCCTCCTCGGCGAGCTGCTCGATCTTGCCCTGGCGCGAGCGAACGAGCGCGAACTCGGCCGCGACAAAGAGCCCGTTGAGGGCGATCAGCAAGAGCAGCAGGACGAGCAGCAGCACGCTCATCGCGGCACCTGTGAGTTACTACTCGAAGGAGGTTCGTCGTCGTTCAAGGGCGACTTCGAGAGGCTAGCAAGCCGGTTCTCGGCTTCGAAGGCGCCACGCGCTCGCCGACCGCGGAGATCGTCAGCGAAGGGTTGACGCCGCAGCGCTACCACTGGACCGGCTCGATCGTCCAGGGTGAGGACGCCGAGCTCGGGCGGGAGCAAGCGGCAACGCCACCACGCCGGTGAAGAAGGCGAAGGGCTGCAAGCACCGGCGCTCCCGGGCCGCTTCTTGCAAGCGCTGCCGCGCCAAGCACCGGTAGCCTCGGCCGCCAACTGCTTCCCAACTTCTTCGTCATCGGCGCCGGTCAATCGGGCACGACCAGCCTGCACAGGTACCTCTACCTGCACCCCGAGGTCCACGTCCCGCTGCTCAAGGAGCCGAACTTCTTCTGCGCGGCCGAGGAAGGGCCCTGGCCCTTCGGCCGTATCGCCGAGCGCTCGGAGTACGAGGAGCTTTTCGCCGCCTCCGAGCCGCTGCGCGGCGACTGCTCGCCGAGCTACTCCCAATACCCGCTGCACGGCGGCGTTCCCGAGCGGATCGCCGAGCTGATTCCCGAGGCGCGCCACGTCTACCTCGTCCGCGACCCGATCGAGCGGATCCGCGCCCACTACGTCCACGACGTCTCCTCGGTCGGCGAGGATCGGCCGCTCGCGGAGCTGCTGAGCGACCTCGACGACCCGCTGAATCCCTTCGTCGTCGGCTCCTCTTACGCGACCCAGCTCGAGCGCTACCGCGCCCTCTTCCCGCCGGAGCGGATCCTCGTCGTCGACTCGGGCGAGCTCCACGACAACCGGGCCGCCACGCTGCGCGAGATCTTTGCCTTCCTCGGCGTCGACCCCGACTTCAGCGACCCCGGCTTCGAGGAGGAGCTCAACGTCGGATCGACCAAGCGCGAGTACGCCCCGCTCTACGCCCAGGCCCGCGACTCCGGTATCGGCGCCGCCTGGCGCCGGCTGATGCCCGAGCGCCTGCGGCGCCCCGTCAGCGGGGCAGTCCGCCGCGCGACCGCGCCCCGCGTCGAGCGGCCGCCGATCGAGGGCCCCGTCCGCGATGCGCTGATCCTCAAGCTCACTCCCGAGGCCGAGCGGCTGCGCGAGCTGACCGGGAAGAAGTTCGAGAGCTGGTCGCTGTGACAGCTCACACCTGATGGCTCGTTTCCGCGCCATCGCCGGCGCGTCGAGCGTCGCCGCCGTGCTCTCAACCGTTGGCTTCGCCTTTGCCTTCGTTCGGGGAGGATCCGGCTGGATCTGACTTTGGGTAGGCATGTCCAGCGTCGGAGCAGTGCTGGCCGCATGGATGGTGAGCCGGACGGGACTTGGCGCCGCCTCGAATCTCCGGGCTTGTCGTCGCAGCGCTTCTACTCGGTGTCGTCCTGGCCCTGCTGCTGATCGGCGTCTTCGGGAGTGTCGAATGCCGGCAATTCGACAATTTCCTCATCAGCTAGACCGCCGCTCCGGTTCCTAAAGGGGTCAGACCCCTTTAGGGTTGTGACGGATCTGAATCACGGGCGGTCGGAAGCGTGAACGAGTGCAGGCGAGTCCACCACAGGGGTCAGACCCTCTTCGGAGAGACCTCTGCCAGATGTCGGTCTTTTGCGCGCGATCGCGAGCGTTCCGTTTGAGAATCTGACCGCCTCACGCACAGATCTAAGCCAACCCTTAGCAAGGGGTCTGACCCCTTGGGTGAGTCGGACTTAGATCTCTCGGGCTTAGGCCAGCGCGTCGATCTTCGCCGCGAGGTCGAAGTCGTTGGGGGTGAGGCCGCCCTCGGCGTGGTTGGTGATCTTGACCTTGACCTTGTCCCAGGAGATCTCGAGGTCGGGATGGTGGATCATGGCCTCGGCGGGGTCGACCAGGGAGTCGACGAACTTGACCGAGCCGACGAAGTCGCCGCGCTCGAAGGTCTTGGTTATCGCGTCGCCCTCGCGGGTCCAGCCGTCGAGATCGGCGAGCCGTGAATCGACGTCAGCGTCTTCGAGTGGTGCCACGGGACCAATCTACCCGTGATTGGCGACTTCTCTTCGGATAGCGAATGAAACTCGCCAAATCCATGGGTAGCCTTGGCCGAATGCGGATCGCGAGCCTGGTTCCCTCCTCGACCGAGATGCTGTTCGCGCTCGGGCTCGGCGACGACGTCGTCGCCGTCACCCACGAGTGCGACTTCCCGGCCGAGGCGGCCGCCCTCCCCCACCTCACCCGCTCGGTCATCCCCGAGGGCCTGAGCGCCGGCGAGATCGACGAGGCTGTGCGCAGCGTTCGCGGGGAGGGACGACACCTCTACGAGCTTGACGAGGAGAGGCTCGCCGAGCTCGAGCCGGAGCTGATCGTCACCCAGGCCGTCTGCGAGGTCTGCGCCGTCTCCTACGACGACGTGCGCGCGGTCGCCGAGCGGCTCCCCGGCAATCCCGCCGTGATCTCGCTCGACCCCGAGAACCTCGCTGACGTCCTCGCCGACGTGGGGCGGCTCGGCGAGGTGGCGGAGGCCGTCGGCGCCGGCGAGCTGCGCAGCGATCTCGAGGACAGGCTCGACGCGGTGCGCGCCGCCGTTTTCGGCGCGGAGCGCCCTCGCGTACTCGCCCTCGAGTGGCTCGACCCCGCCTTCGTCGGCGGCCACTGGATTCCCGAGATGATCGAGATCGCCGGCGGCGTCGACGTCATCGGCGAGCCCGGCGCCAAGTCGCGCACGGCCGAGTGGGACGAGCTGACCGCCGCGAAGCCGGATGTCGTGGTCGCGATGCCCTGCGGCTGGGACGCGCCGCGGGCGCGCCAGGAGGTCCTCGACCACGCCGAGCGCGTCAACGCACTCGGCGCCGATCGGGTCGTCGCCGTCGACGCCGCCGCCTCCTTCTCGCGACCCGGCCCGCGACTGGTCGAGGGCACCGAGCTCCTCGCCCACATCCTCCATCCCGATAGGGTCAGCGCGCCGGACGGGGTCGAGTTCCTTGCTGTCGATCCGGTGACGACCGTCAACTAACGACTCATATGGGACTTCACTGGGCCGACAACACGATCGAGATCGCCGCCTCGCCCGACGAGGTCTTCGACGCGATCACCGACTACGAGTCGTTTCCGGAGTGGATCGGCGCCGTCTACGAGGCCGAGATCGCCGAACGGGACAAGCACGGCCTGGGCGAGGTCGTCAACTTCATCGCCGACGGCAAGGTGCGGAAGATCAAGTACACGCTGCGCTACCACTACGAGCGCCCGAACCGGATCTGGTGGGACTTCCTCGAGGGCGAGGGGATCAAGCAGATGGACGGCGAGTGGAACATCGTCGAGAGCGGCGACGGGACCGCGGCGACCTACAAGGTCGGCGTCGACGCAGGCCGCGGCATCCCCGGCCCGGTCGTCAGCCGCTCGAACAAGCAGACAATCGCCGCCGTCAACAAGGATCTCAAGGCGGAAGCCGAGCGCCGCTCCTCGCAGACGGCCGGCTCCGGCGCCGCCTCGCGCTTCGAGCGCTCCGAAGAGGAGCCGGTGTGGTCGGAGCCGAGAGAGGCGCCGCCGCACCGCCCGCCCGCCGAGCCCGAGAGCGAGAGCCCGATCCCGTTCGAGATGCTGCCCGAGCCCCTCGAGGGGCTCGCCAAGCTGCCCGGCAAGGTGCTCGTCCGCATCGGCCGCCTGCTCGGCGGCTAGAAGTCTCGGTCGGAGACAGAGTCGCGACTCTGTCCCCGATCAACCTTTCTACTGGCCGCTGTCGACGATCTGAAAGCGGATCGCGTCATGGCCCCTGCGCGGGCCCTTGCCGAAGAGGCAGACATAGCCGTCGCGCTTGCCGCTGCGCAGCGTGCAGCTCAGGCCGGAGATCTTGCAGTCCGCAGCGCAGGCCTCTGAGGTGACGTACTTGGTCGCGACCTTCTGGGCGCGCTTGCACTTGATCGAGCGCACCGCATTCAGCCCGCCGACCTGGAAGTGGACCTTGTTGCCCGACTCGTCGACCTGCTCAACCGGGCCGGGCGACTTGCAGCCGTGGAAGGGGCTCTTCTTCTTCGCCGCCGAGCCGGGTGCGGCCAATACCGCCAGCCCCAGCGCGGCGATCAGCCCCGTGATCAGCAGCGAGCGGCGCATCACGCCGGCTGCGGCGAGATCCCGCCGCTCGGGACTCGGAACTTGGCGATCGAGACCGGCGGGTCGTTGTGCCGGGTCTCGACCGTCATCGCCTTGAACTCGCAGACCAGCTCGTCGGGCTTGGCGTCCACCACGGCGTAGCCGCGGCGCTCGAGGTCGGTGTAGACGATGTGGGTGTCGAGCGTTGCGATCAGCGTGCCGATCAGCGAAGCCGGGATCCCGGTCTCCTCGGGCAGGCCATGTGACGTCGCCGAGCCGACGACGAACTCGGGCAGCACCGGCTGACCCGTGAGCAGGTTGCCGGTCGTCGTCGCGGTGCCGGCGAAGAAGCTGTGGATGTCGCCTGTGAGGGCGACGACGTTGGAGATCCCGTTGTTGCGGATGTGCTCGAGCAGCTCGCGCCGCTCCTTCGCGTAGCCGTCCCACTGGTCGTTGTTGACGCCGATGTCGGGCGCGGTCTGGAAGCCCATGACCATCACCTCGTTCGCCCACAGCTTCCAGGTCTGCTGCGAGGAGCTGAGCGCGCCCTTGAACCAGTTCTTCTGGGGCTGGCCGAGCAACGTCCGCTCGCCGTTCTCGTCGAGGCAGGGCACGAGAATCACGTCGTCGCAGGGCTGCTGGCCGCGGTACTGGCGCTCGTCGGTCGCGAGCAGATCGACGAGCTTGCCGATCCGGTACTGCTCGTAGATCCGGTCGAGGTCGGTGTCGCGGCGGAGCCGCGGCATGTTGGTGAAGTAGGCCTCGTAGCCGTTGCGCCGGCGCTCGGAGATCGGGATCCGCCGCGGGTGACCGTTGTTGCTGAAGCCGTCCTCGGCGCGCGAGCTGGCGAGCCCGTCGGCGTAGTTGTCCTCAACCTCGTGGTCGTCCCAGACGGCGAGGAAGGGGTGCGCGGCGTGCATCGCCTGGAGGTCGGGGTCGCTCTTGTAGAGGCGGTACTTCTGCCAGTACTCGTGCAGGTGCTCGACGTGGCCGTCGCCGTTGTCGCCGCTGGTGTCGGCCCGGGGGCCGTCGTAGTAGTGCGACTCGTAGATGTAGTCGCCGAGCTGGAGCACGAGGTCGACGTTGGGCTCGGCGGCGATCGCCCGCTGGACGTTGTAGAAGCCGGCCTCGTAGCTCTGGCAGGTCGTGATCACGATCCGCACCGGCCGCCGCGAATCCGGCGGCGGCGCCGTGCGCATGCGGCCGACCGGCGAGCTCTTGTCCTTGGTGTGGAAGCGGTAGTAGTACTGCTGGTCGGGCTTGAGCTTGTTGACGCGGACGCGGACGGTGTAGTCGCGCTCGGTGCGGGCCGTGACGACGCGCTGCGCGACGATCTTCTTGAAGTTGGGGTCCTTGGAGACCTCGAGCTTGAGGCGCGAGGTGCGGCCGACCTCGCCGAGCCGGGTCCAGAGCACGCCGCTGGTCGGGTGCGGGAATCCCGAGGCGACGCCCTGGGGGAAGGTCCCAAACCTGGCGAACGGGAGGCGCTTCTTGCGCGCTATCGCCGCGTGGTTGACCAGTGTGTTGGCGGCGACGCCGGTCGCCAGCCCCGCGATCAGGAACTGGCGGCGGCCCAGGCGCGGCGTCTCCTCGAGCGCCCCGACGTCAAGCTTGTGCTCCTCCAAGGATTCGAAATCCATCCGCGCATGGGAGCCTAGCCGAGCGCGCGATTGTGAACGCCGGTGGCGCGCTAGGCCGCGTTGGCGGCGATCATCGAGCCGACGACGGTCCCGATCGCGAGCAGGACCAGCGCGCCGACCTCGAAGGCGATCCCGAAGCTGCCCGAGGCGCGGCGCTCTGAGCCGACGATCAGATACGCCGCGACGCCGCCGGCGATCAGGCCGCCGAGGTGCCCGCCGAGCGAGATGTTCGGCACCGCCACCGTGAGCACGAGGTTGAGGACGATGAACAGCCCGAACTGCTGGGCGATCTCCTCCCGCCCGCGCCCGCGGGCGACGACGAGCACCGCGGCCATCAAGCCGAAGATCGCGCCTGAGGCGCCGACGGTCAGCGCGGTCGGGTCGAGCAGCAGGGCGCCGAAGGCGCCGCCGAGCAGCGAGATGAAGTAGATCGCGAGGAAGCGCGGGGTGCCGATGCCGGTCTCGAGCAGCTGCCCGGCGACATAGAGGATGTACATGTTGAAGAGCAGGTGGAGCGGGCCGGCGTGGAGGAAGCCGCCGGTGACGATCCGGAACCAGTCGCCGTCGGCGACGGCCGGGCCGTTGAGGCCGGCGTCGTGGACGAGAGTGCCGTTGGTGATCGAGCCGCCCGAGACGATCTCGGCGATGAACGCCGCGACGTTGATCGCGATCAGCGTGTAGGTCGCGTAGGGAACGTGGGTCGAGCTGAGCGCCCCGGCGCCGGCTCGGACCTTGGTCTTCTGCTTCGCACACTCCGGGCAGCGCATGCCGACCGGGGTCGTGGTCATGCACTCGGGGCAGATCGGGCGCCCGCAGTTGGAGCAGGAAACGCCGGTCTCGCGGTCGGGATGCCGGTAACAGGTCTGGGCCATCGGCCCGGGAGACTAGACGAGGGCGCCAGCGCCCTCGGGCGGATCAGATATGAATAGGAGGACGTATGGAGGGATCAAGCCCAGCGAGGCTCTATTCGATGCTGGTCGGCGGCGTTCTCGTGATCGTCGGCGTGATCGGCTTCTTCTACGCGTCGGGGTTCGACACCGGCGATTCGATCTGCGCCGGCGACGGCTGCGACAAGGTCTTCGGCCTGCTCGATGTCAACGGCTGGCACAACCTCGTCCACATCGCGACCGGCGCCCTCGGCCTGATCGCGCTCAGCTACGGCTACGCCGCCCAGCGCGCCTACGCCCTCTACCTCGGCATCGTCTACGTCGTCGTCGCGGCGCTCGGCTTCGTCGACTTCGGCTCGGGCGACTTCAGCGACACGATCCTCAAGGTGATCCCGGTCAACACCGAGGACAACTTGCTGCACCTGATCCTCGGAGTGCTCGGCATCGGCGCCGCGCTGGCGACGCCGAAGGTGGCCGGAAGCGCCGGCCGCCCGGTGGCCGCTGGTCGCTAGTCGCGGCCGGGAAGCCGGATGTCCTTGACGGCCGAGCGCACGTCGTTCGTTACGCGCTTGTAGGTCGAGGGCTTCTGGCCGCGGCGGTGACGCAGGCCCATCACCGCGAGGGCGCCGCCGGCGAGGGCGCCGGAGGCGACCGCGGCGGCGGGCCGGACCCAGTTGCGCGGGTCGCGCAGCGAGCGCAGCTCGGATTCGGAGAGCTCGTCGGCCCAGGCCGAGAGCTCCTGAGCGGCGGCCTCGGTGACCGAGGAGAGGGTCTCCTCCATGCGTCCGGCGAGGTCCTCGGGGGGCTCGATCGGGCGCAGCGCCGACCTCAGCAGCCGCTCGACATCTACGGATGCGTCTCCTGAGAACTCAGTCATCGCCTTCTCCTACACCCATTTCCTCTTCAAGTTGCTTGATCGCGCGATGAATCAGGACTTTCGTCGCTCCGTCCGTGCGGCCGAGCGCGCGGGCGATCTCGCGGTTGTCCATACCCAGGGCGAAGCGCATGATCAGCGCCTCCTTGCGGTCGCCCGGCAGCTCCTGCATCGAATCCATCAGGTGCTTGAGCTCGGCCCGGCCCTCGGCGATGCGCTCGGTGCCGTGCGGGGCCGAGGGCGGCTCGATCGCGTCGAGCGCCGCCTCGGGGCGCCGCGAGCGATCCCGGTGGTAGTTGGAGGCGAGGTTGTGAGCGATGCGGATCAGCCACGGGCGCATCGGCCGGCCGTCGGACTCGCGCCGGGCACGCTCGAAGTGGCGGTAGGCCTGTAGAAACGCCTGCTCGGTGAGGTCCTCGGCGTCGTGGTGGTTGCCGACCCGGTAGTACGAGTAGGAATAGACGTCGCGGAGATGGTCGCGGTAGAGCTGCTCGAAGGCGCGATCGAGCTCGACCTTGGCGGCGCCGGAGGCGACCGGACGGTCTTTGCTGGCAGCCACGAAGGAAGGGTAGTTCAGGCTGCCCTGCGGGCCCGCTCGGCTCTTCGCAGCCGGGCCATCCATTCAGAGGCGTCGATCTCGCCGCTGATCAGCGACGCCAGAGCCTGCAGCGCCGGCGCCTCGCCGCAGGCGCGGGTCACGGTCTCGGCGATCAGCGGCACCGAGTCGAGCGCCTCCGAGGCCTGGCCGACGATCTCGGGGATCTCGCTCGCCGGAGTGCCCTTGCCGAGCAGCTCGCCCGCCTGGCGGTTGCGGCTGCCGGGGGCCATGATCGTTGCGGTCAGGTCGCCGACGCCGGCGAGCCCGGAGAAGGTGTCGGGATCGGCGCCAAGCGTGTCGGCCCACACGAGGCACTCGCGCCAGATCTCGGCGGTCGCGATCCCGGCCGCGTTGAGGCCGTGCGGCGCCGCGGCGGCGGCGGCGAGCGCGGCGGCGTTCTTGGCGGCGCCGGCGATCTCGACGCCGATCACGTCCTTTGAGCGCTCGCAGACGAGACCGGCCTCGTCGAAGACCTCGCCGAGCTGGGCGCGGAGGTCGACGTCGTCGGAGCCGAGCACGAGCGCCGCCATCCCCGAGACGGCCTCCTTGGCGTGGGCGGGCCCGCCGAGGCAGGCGACCGCGCGGGCCGGGACCCGCTCGCCGACGTAGGCGTTCGGAAGAGAGCCCATCGGCGCCACCAGGCCCTTGGCGAGCAGCAGCACCGCCGACCGCGCGCCGACGCGGTCGCCGACCGAACCGACGGCGGCGGGCAGCGCCGCGGAGGGGACGGCGAGGCAGATCAGATCGCAGCCGGCGAGCTCGATCTCGTGGGCGCGCTTGACCTCGATCTCCTCGGCAAGGCGGACGCCGGGCAGGTATTGCTTGTTCTCGCGCTCGGCCGCCATCGCCTCGGCCTGCTCGGGGCTGCGGGTCCCGAGCTGGACCTCGAGCCCGCCGCGGGCGAGCAGCACGGCGACGGCGGTCCCCCAGCTTCCGGCGCCGATCACCGCCGCCTTCTTCAGCGGCGGCAGGCCGCCGAGCCACTCCCACTGGAGCTGAATCGCGGGCCAGACGCGGTCGCCGACCGAGTTGGCGAGCTGGGGCGAGGGGCTGTCGGTGCGCGGGAAGGTGAGCGCCCGCCCCGCCCGGACCTTGACCTTGCGCGGGCGGATGCGCATGCCGCGCCGGCAGTACTCGGTGCCGTGCACGGTGACCGGCAGCACCGCGGCGCCGGTCTCGAGCGCGAGGCGGCCGAAGCCGCGGCGCGGGCGCCCGAGCGAGCCCGAGCGGATGCGGGTGCCCTCGGGGAAGATGCAGACGACTCCGCCGCGCTCGAGCACCTCGCGCGAGGTGATCAGCACCTCCTCGTCGGCCTGGCCCCGGCGCACGGGGTAGGCGCCGAGCCGGTTGAGGATCCAGCCCTGCCAGCGCGGCTCGAACAGCTCGACCTTGGCGACGAAGTGCAGCGGCCGGCGCCAGGGCAGGCAGATCGCGATCACGAACGGGTCGAGGAAGCTGCGGTGGTTGGCGGCGACGATCAGCGGGCCCTTGACCTTGGCGTGCTCGCGGCCGATGCGGCTGACCCGGAAGTAGATGAGCATCGCCGGCTGCAGGATCGCCCGGATCAGGAGATAGAGCGGCCAGCTGACTCCGCGCTCGCGGGTGAAGCGGTGATAGGAGGCGAGCCGCTCGGGATCGATCCCCGGGTCGCGGGCAGGCTTCGACGGGGCCTTTCTCAGCAAGACGGAACGTCGAGGCGCTCCAGAG
>CAVOKZ010000052.1:0-3479 GCA_963696625.1 uncultured Solirubrobacterales bacterium | reverse complement strand
ACGAGGACACCCGCAGCGTCGTCATCCTCGTGATCGCCGGGCTGCTCGGGGCGCTGCTCGCGGCGATCGTCCTCTTCTCGGGCCTGGTCAACTCGACGCGGGCGCCGCTCAAGCGGCTCGTGGACGGCGCCCGGCAGCTCGCCGGCGGCGACCTCGGCACCCGCGTCGACACCGGCGGGCCCGCCGAGATCGAGACCCTGGGCGAGGCTTTCAACGACATGGCGACCTCGCTCGAGCGCGACGCCCGCGAGCGCGACCGGGTCGAGCGTATGAAGGACGACTTCCTGCTCACCGTCTCGCACGAGCTGCGAACGCCGGTGACGTCGGTCAAGGGGTTCGCCGAGATGCTCGCCGCGGAGAAGAGCTCTCTGACCGCCTCCCAGCGCGAGGCGATCGGCGTGATCAGCGAGGGCGCGGGCGACCTCTCGCGCCTGATCGACGACCTCGTCGACCTCGCCCGCAGCGACGCGGGCAAGCTGAGGATCGAGACACAGCCGACCGCGGTCCGCCCACTGCTCGACAGGGTCGCGCGCCAGATGCGCCACACTTTCGAAGAGCGAGGCCAGAAGCTCGAGGTTTCGAGCCCCAAGGACCTGCCGAGGATCAAGGCCGATCCGGAGCGGATCACCCAGGTGCTGAACAATCTGCTCTCCAATGCCAACAAGTACGGATACGAAGGTGGCGTGGTGCGCTTGAGCGCCGCTCGAGCGGGTAGGCAAGTGGCCATCGAAGTCGCAGACGAAGGCCCCGGCATGACCGAAGAGGAGCTCGAACACGCCTTCGAGCGCTTCTGGCGCGCCGACAGCGGCGTCTCCCAGAAGGTCGGCGGCACCGGGCTCGGTCTCGCGATCGCCCGCTCCGTGGTCGAGCTGCACGGCGGCACGATCACCGCCACCTCGGGTGAGGAGGGCGCGACCTTCCGGATCACGCTCCCCGCGACCCGCGGCCGGGCCCAGTCCCGCCGCCCGCGCAGCAGGGTAGGATCGCGGCGATGACACGGGTACTCGTCGTCGACGACTCCGAGACGGTTCTGCTGATGCTCCAGCGCCGGCTCGAAGGCGCCGGCTACGACGTCGCCACCGCGACCAACGGCCAGGGCGCGCTCGACGGAGTCGCCGCCGACCCCCACCCCGACATCGTCCTACTCGACGCGATGATGCCCGGCATGTCGGGCATCGACGCCCTCAAGGTGATGCGCGAGGAAGGCAACAACACGCCGGTGCTGATCGTCAGCGCCTACCGCTACGGTGAGGAGCCCGAGGAAGCGCTCGAGCTCGGCGCCGACGGCTGCGTCCCCAAGCCGTTCGACTGGGACGAGCTGGTGCAGCGGATCGAAGAGCTCTCGAGCGCCTAGCGTCTAGCTCTTCGCGGGCTCGAAGCGGACTTCGCGGCCCTTGAGTTTGGTGCCGTTGAGCCGCTCGATCGCCTTCTCGGCGTCTTCGGGGCCGAGCTCGACGAATGAGAAGCGGTCGAGGACGCGGATGCCGGCGATGTCGTCTTCGGAGATCACGGCGCCCTCGGTAAGCGCCCAGCGCAGGTCGTCCTCGTCGACGCCCGAGGCGGCGCCGCGGTTGACGAAGAGCTTGACGTTGCCGTCTGAGACCTCGGGGGCGGGGCCGGGTTCGCGGTCGCGGTCGCGGTGGCGGGGGCGCGGCGCGTGCTCGAGGCGCTCCTCGGGGCGCTCCCACTCGCCGAGAACCGTCTTTGCCTCGCGCTCGATGCGGGAGATCTCCTCGCGCTGCTTCGGAGTGACGAAGGTGATCGCGCGGCCGGTGCGGCCGACGCGGCCGGTGCGGCCGATGCGGTGGATGTAGGTGTCGGTCGTGTCGGGAACGTCGTAGTTGATGACGTGCGTGACGTGCTCGATGTCGAGCCCGCGGGCGGCGATGTCGGTCGCGACGAGCAACGGCACCCTCTTGTCCTTGAACGAGATCATCACCCCGTCGCGCTGGCCCTGGCTGAGGTCGCCGTGCAACGCCTTCACGCGCAGGCCCTTGTCGGCGAGCTGCTTGTCGAGGCGCGAGCAGCCGATCTTGGTTCTGCAGAAGATAATCGCCTGCTCGGGCTCCTCTGCCTTGAGCACCTCGATCAGCCGCGAGGTCTTCTGCTTGGCGTCGACCTCGACGTAAGCCTGCTCGATCGCGTCGAGGGTCGGCTTCTTCGGCGTCACCTTGATCGTGACCGGGTCGTACATGTAGGCCTCGGCGAGCTGCTTGACCGGCTCGGGCATCGTCGCCGAGAACAGCAGCGTCTGGCGCCCGCTCGGGCACATGCGGAGAATCTTCTCGACGTCCTCGATGAAGCCGAGGTCCAGCATCTCGTCGGCCTCGTCGAGGACGACGTAGCGGGCCGCGGTCAGCACCAGTGAGTGGCGCGACATCAGGTCCTTCATGCGGCCGACCGTGGCGACGACGACGTGCGCACCGGAGCGAAGCTGGGACTGCTGAGACTTGATCGGCGCGCCGCCGAAGACGGCGACGATGTTGATGTCGAGGTGCTCGGCGTAGGAGCGCAGCGCCTGCGTCACCTGGATGCAGAGCTCGCGCGTCGGGGTGAGGACGACGGCCTGCACCTCCTCGTTGTCGGGGTCGAGGTATTCGAGCATCGGCAGCCCGAACGCGGCGGTCTTGCCGGTGCCGGTCTGGGCCTGGCCGATGACGTCGTGGCCGTCGAGCAGCTCGGGGATCGCCTGTGCCTGGATCGGGGTCGGATCCTCGTAGCCAAGCTCGTCAAGAGCCTGCTGGACCGGCTCTGAGAGTCCCAACTCGCTGAACTTCGGAGGTGCGTCGGTCACCGCGCTCGCGGTGTCTGCTTCGTCGTTCACTGCAGAGGAGTGTCGCAGAAGCCGCTCAGGAGCTCGGATCGAGCAACAGCTTGCCCTGGGTTGTCCGCGAGATGATGTCCTCATGCGCCTTGGCCGCGTCGCCGAGCGGATAGACGCCGCCGATCAGCACCTCGAGCTCGCCGGCTGCGACCCACGACATCAGCTCGCCGATCGTGCGCACCAGCTCCTCGCGCCGGGCGATCATGTGGACGAGCCAGAAGCCGATCACGGCCCGCGAGTTGCGCATCAGGTGGCCGATCCTGACCTCGGGCTCCTCGCGCGAGGCGATTCCGAATGCGACCATGCGCCCGAACGGCGCCAGCGTCCGCAGCTGCTGCTGGAACGCATCGCCGCCGCTCATCTGCAGTACGGCGTTGACGGGCTCGCCCCCGTTTGCTTCGAGAATCGCCTCCTTCATATTGTCTGCGCGGGAGTCAACGGTGGCATCGGCGCCGAGCCGCTCGGCGGTCGCGCGCTTCTCCTCGCTCGAAGCCAGCGCGATCACGCGGGCGCCGGCCTTCTTTGCGATCTGAACCGACAGGGCGCCCGTGCCACCGGCCGCCGCCTCGATCACCACGGTCTCGCCGTCCTGAAGGCGGGCGCACTTGTTGACCAGGGCGTGAGCGGTAACGCCTTGCAGCAACAGCCCAGCGGC
>CAVOKZ010000051.1:0-42578 GCA_963696625.1 uncultured Solirubrobacterales bacterium | reverse complement strand
GACCGAGAAGGCGAGCCGCAGCTGCATGCCGCTCGAGTAGCGCTTGACCGGGGTGTCGATGAACGGGCCGATATCGGCGAACTCGACGATCTCGTCGAACTTGCTCTGGATCTCGGCCCTCCTCATGTTGAGGATCGCGCCGTTGAGGAAGACGTTCTCGCGCCCGGTCAGCTCCGGGTGAAAGCCGGTGCCGACCTCAAGCAGCGCGCCGACCCGGCCGCGGATCCGCGCCTCACCCTCGGTCGGCGGCGTGATCTGGGAGAGCACCTTGAGCAGCGTCGACTTGCCGGCGCCGTTGTGGCCGATGATCCCCATCGTCTCGCCGTGTTTGACGTCGAAGCTGACGTCGCGCAGCGCCCAGAACTCGCGCGGCTTCGGCCGCCGCCCGAGGGTGCGGATGCGGCGCCTGATCGTCTCGGTGAGCAGGTCGTAGCCGGCGGGCTCCTCGGCGCCGATGTCGAAGCGCTTGCCCAGCCCATTGATCTCGATTGCGGCGTCGGTGTTCATACGATGTCGGCGAAGTACTTCTCGGTCCGCTGGAAGTAGACGAGCGCAACGACGACGAGCAGCAGGCAGGATCCGACCGAGACCGCGAGCGGCCCCCAGCCGATGAACTCGGTCCCGAACAGCGACCAGCGCACGCCCTCGATCACGCTGACCATTGGGTTGAGCGCGTAGACGTAGATCCAGTCCCCCTTCGCGAACTGCTGCGCGGGGTAGAAGATCGGGGTGGCGAAGAACATCACCTGGACGAGCATCGGCATCACCAGCTGCACGTCGCGGTACTTGACGTTGACCGCGGCGAACAGGGTGCCGAGGGCAAAGGTGGTGACGATCCCGAGCAGGACGAACGCCGGCAGGAGCACGAACGTCCACTGGATCGTGACGCCGTAGAGGAAGGCGATGATGAAGACCACGGCGAACGCCAGCGCCATGTCGATCAGCAGGTTGAGCGCCTGCGAGAGCGGCAGCGCCAGCCGCGGGAAGTAGACCTTGGAGATCAGGTCAGCGTCCTTGACCAGGCTGCTCGAGGAGGCGGTGATCGCCTGCGCCGTGAACAGCCAGGGCACGACGCCCGCGATCACGAACGGCACGTAAGGGATCTCGGTCTCCGCATTGAGAATCGTGCCAAGCACGAGGGCAAAAATGAAGGCGAAGGCGAGCGGTTGCAGGATCGCCCAGGCGATGCCGAAGAAGCTCTGCTTGTAGCGAATCTGCAGCTCGCGTTTGGTGAGGAAATAGATCAGCTCGCGGTAGGCCCAGAGCTCGCCGAGGCGCAGGGCGTTCCAGCCCTTGGGCGGGGAGAGGACGATCTCGGGTGCTGTCGGGGCATGGGCCTCGGCGGTTGCCATCGCGAAGGAGGGTAGCTAGGCGTTCTGGAGCGCTTCGAGGTCCGACTTGACCAGCATCTCGACCACTTCCTCAAATGACGTCTCCGCCTGCCAGCCCAATTTCTCCCGGGCCTTGGTCGGATCGGCGACGAGCTCGTCGATGTCGGCGGGCCTCACCAGCGCCGGATCGATCCTGACGTGGTTCTCGGCCTCGAGCCCGACGCAGGCGAACGCCGCGTCGACCATGTCGCGCACCGAGTGCGAGGCGCCGGAGCCGATCACGTAGTCGTCGGGCTCGTCCTGCTGGAGCATCAGCCACATCGCCTCGACGTACTCCTTGGCGTAGCCCCAGTCGCGCTTGACGTCGAGGTTGCCGAGCACCAGCTCGTCGGTCTTGCCGAGCTTGATCGCCGCGACTCCCTGGCTGATGCGGCGGGTGACGAAGGCGTCTCCGCGGCGCGGCGACTCGTGGTTGAAGAGGATCCCCGAGCTGGCGTGCAGCCCGAAGCTCTCGCGGTAGTTGACGGTGATGAAGTGGCCGTAGACCTTGGCGACGCCGTAAGGGCTGCGCGGGTAGAACGGCGTGCGCTCGCTCTGCGGCGTCTCGCGCGCCCGGCCGAACATCTCCGACGAGGAAGCCTGGTAGAAGCGCGCCTCGGGGCAGACCTCGCGGATGCCCTCGAGCAAGCGCGTGACGCCGACCGCGGTGTACTCGGCGGTCGCCACGGCGAGCTTCCAGGACTCGGCGACCGAGGACATCGCCGCGAGGTTGTAGATCTCGTCGGGCTTGCTGGCGTTGAGGACGGCCATCAGCGACGTCTCGTCGAGAAGATCGCCGGGATGCAGCGTGAGCTTCTCCGCGATGGCCTCGAGGCGCTCGGGGGTGCGGTCGGCGGAGCCGCGGACGAGCCCGTGGACCTCGTAGCCCTTCTCGAGCAGCAGCTCGGCGAGGTAGCTGCCGTCCTGACCGCTGATCCCGGTGATCAGGGCGCGCTTCACAGGGACAGCAGCTCCGCGTAGCGCTCGGCGACGCGGGCGAACGAGTTCTCGGTCGCGTACGCGTCCTGCGCCTCGCGGATCCCGTCGCTCAGGGGCTCGTCGTCGAGGATCGAGCGCATCCGGTTGGCGAGGCCGGCGGCCGAGCAGTCGGTCGGCACGGTCATCACCACGCCCGAAGGCAGCTCCGCGGCCCAGCCGATCGCCGAGGCGATCACCGGGACCCTGGCGCCGACGCAATCGCAGATCGCCTCCGACGCGGCGCCGCCGTTGGCATCGGTTCCGAGGTGGACCGCGAGGTCGGCGGTCTCGAGCAGCCGCCGGTAGCTTTCCTGATTGAGCCGCCCGCTGAGAGTGACCGCCTCTCCGATTCCGAGACGACCCGCCATCTCGGCGACCGCGGCATGCTCCGCCTCGGAGAAGGCGGCGATCAGCTTCAGCCTCGCATCCGGCTGCTCACCGAAGAGCTCGGCGAACGCCTCCAGCAGCCGCGGCCACTCACCTTCGGTCTTGAAGCCGAGCACGAACGGCTCACCGTGCGGGCGGGCGCCGTTGCGGATCACCGCGGAGGGGATGCCGTGGGGCACGACCTCGGCCGCGGCCGCCTCGCTGGGCTGCTCGATCCGCAGAAGCTCGGCCTGGTGGCGCGAGTGAACCAGGACCTGCCTGGCGTGGGCCTGGACCTCCTGGGTCATCGTCACCCGCTGCTTTGCCTGCGGAGTGTCGAACGGCAGCCGCTTGAGGAAGTCGCTCGGCATCCGCCCGCCGTAGAGCTCGATCAGCTTGCGCTCGAGCCACTGCTGCTCGTACGGGAAGCGCTCGCGACCGAGATCCTCGTAGAGCCCGAGCAGGCGCACGTCGTGGGCGAGCACGACGCCGGGGACGTTGATCGATCCCTCGAGCGCGTGCAGGTGATCGCTGGAGCCGCCGAGCACGAACAGGCAGCTTTCGTAGTCGGCCAGCTCGTGCATCCAGGCGAAGTCGGAGTCGGGCCGGATCTGGACCCGGGGCTCGAGCGAGCGGTCGTATTCGACCGCGGGGTCGCCGGCGACGATCACGTCGACCGCCGCGTACTCGCTCAGCTCGGAGACCAGCCGCTTGCTGTGGGCCGCGGCGGGCGAGGGGTCGGGGGGCCAGGGCGTGATCACCGCCAGGTGCTTTTGGCGCTGCGTCCGGCGGCCACTGCGAACCGACGGCTTGGTTTCGAGCGGGATCTCCATCGCGCGCTCGTAGCCGGTGATCGTGCGCTCGGCGACCCGCTTCCAGGTGTAGATCGCGACCCGCCGGCTCGAGCGCTCGCGCAGCGCCTCGAGCTTGCCCGGCGTCTCCAGCACCTCGCGCAGACAGCGCGCCATGTCGCTCGGATCGTTCGGGTCAAAGGTCGCCTCCATGTCGCCGAGCAGCTCGGGCATCGCCGAGACGCCGCTGGCGGCGACCGGCGCCCCGCACGACATCGCCTCGAGGATCGGCAGGCCCGCGCCTTCGTAGAGCGATGGGAAGACGAACAGCTCGCAGCTGCGGTAGAGCGCGGCCAGCTCGCGGTCGGAGACGAATCCGGTCAGCACCAGGCGGCCGGGCTCGACCCCGAGGCCGCGGGCGAAGGCGCGAAGGTTGAAGCGCCGCAGCAGCGGCAGGTTGCAGGCGATCACGAGCTGGTGCTGGGCCCGAAGCGCCGGCGGCAGCTCGCTGTAGGCGCGGATCGTGCCCTCGAGGTTCTTGCGGTAGTCGGTGCCGCCGACGTAGAGCAGGAAGCCGGGGCGGATCTTCGGGTAGGCGGCGCGCACGATCGAGGAGCCCTCGGCGCGCGAGCCGACCAGCGAGGCGTGGTGGTCGGAGACGCCCGAGTCGATCACGGTGATCCGCTCCTCGGGGATCTTCAGGTGCTCCATCGCGTCCTCGGCGGTCTGCCGGGAGATCGTCAGCACCTGGTGCGCCGAGCGGGTCAGGCCGAGGCGCGCGACCCACGCCGTCGCCCACGAGCCCCAGTCGGCGAGGTAGCGCTCGCGCATCATCAGCGGGATCAGGTCGTAGAGGGTGACGACGAGGCGGCTGTCGGAGTCGCGGATCCAGGCCGGCCAGATGTCGTCGAGGCTGAGGTCGGCCTCGAACGGCGACATCACGTGGTAGATCGGCGGCGCCTTGCGGCCCGCCGGCTGTGCCTTGCTCTGCCAGGTGAGGCGGTCGCTGCCGATCAGCGGGTCGATCGACGGCGGCGTCGGCATCGCCGGGTTGAGGCCGACCCAGCCGATCAGCTCGGGCGCGATCTCGAGCAGCGCCTCGGCTTGCTCGGCGACGTATCTGGCTATGCCGCGCTCGGCGTGGCCGACGCTCTGGGTGCCCCGCGCGTCGAGCCAGACGGAGCCCTGCTCGATGCCCATCTCAGCCCGCGGAGGGACCGGAGGTGGTCTTCTCCTCAGCGGATTGCTCGAGCAGCGCCCGCAGCGCCGCGATCTCGTCCTCCATCCGCGAGAGGCGCTGGTCGAGCGCCCGGAGCTCTGAGCCGAGATAGGTGACGGACTCGACCGAGGCCGAGCTCAGCCGCTGGGTCTGGCGGCTGAGGTCGCCGAGCTGGTCGTGGGCAACGAGCTGAAAGACGCTGCCGAGCGCGCGCCGCAGGCGAGCGCCGAGCGCGGACAGCACTCGCTTGACGGCGAACAGCAGGCGCTTTTCGGTTGAAAGGGTGTCCATCTAGGGCCGGCCCGGTCAGGCGAGGGGCGGATTGGCGAGAAGGATACGGTCTTCCTCTGACAGCGGTCGCCCATCGATGCGGCGGTAGTGGGCGCGGAAAAGCCGCGCCGCGTGGTCGAAGCCGAAGCGCTCGCCGCGCTCGCGCCCCGCGGCTGCGAGCTCGGACCGGGTGTCCGGGTCAGTCCAGAGGCGGGCGGCGGCGTCGGCGATCTCGGCTGTGTCGTCGGGGTCGAAGAGCAGCCCGGCGCCGTCGACCAGGCCCGGGAGGCCGGTCGCGGTCGAGCTCGCGATCGGCAGCCCCGCCGACCACGCCTCGCAGACCGGCAGGCCCCAGCCCTCGAAGCGGCTCGGGAACACGAGCCCGGTCGCGAGCTCGTACAGCCCGCGCAGCTCGAGCGGGCTGACGAAGCCCGGGAATCGCGTCGTCTCGGCGAGGTCGAGCTCCCGCATCCTCGCCTCGATCGCGGCGAAGTGCTCGGTCTGGCGGCCGGGGCAGACGAGCGGCACCGAGATCCCGTCGCGGTCGCGGATCACGGCGAGCGCGTCGAGCAGCCGCAGGTGATTCTTGTGCGGCCAGGTCTGGGCGGGGTAGAGGAGGAAGCCCCCGGGCAGCCCGAGCCGCGAGCGGAGCGCCGCGAGGTCATCGGCCGTGGGCTTCGGGTAGTCCTCGAGCACCGATCCGCCCGGGACAACCGCCACCTTCTCCTCGGCGAGCCCGTAGCTGGAGATCAGGTCGCGCCGGCCCCAGTCGGTCATCGAGACCACCAGCTCGGCGCGGGCGCAGTGGGTGCGGTAGATGCGTTCGCGTCGCGCGATCTGGGCTTCGGTGAAGAGCTCGGGGAGGTGGATGTGCTGGAGGTCGTGCGGCTGGTAGACGCTCGGCACGTCGGTGAGGAAGGCGTCCTGGAACGGGAAGTGGACGACGTCGATCTCGCCGTGCTCCACCGTGCCGTCGCTGGGCAGCAGCGCGAAGCGCGGGCTGAAGGCGAGGTCTGCCGCCGCGCGCGCGGCGCGGCGCAGGAAGCGGTTCGGGCGGCTGCGCCGCGTGTGCAGCACTTCGCAGGGTCCCGAGAGGTAGGGCCGGATCCACCCCTCGCGCTCGGCGTGGGTGAGGAAGAAGTACTGCTCGTCGCCGTCGGTGAGCTCCGAGAGCGCTGAGCCGAGGCCGATCACGACCTGCTCGACACCGCCGAACTCGCCGCTGCCGAGGCGCGCATCGATGCAGATCCGCAGTGGGCGCTCCATTCGTGGGCGACAGGATGGCGCGAAACGCCGGCAGATACCCTTCACCGATGGCGAACGCCACCCCCAGCCCGGAATTCTGGTCGGGCCGCCGCGTCGTCGTCACCGGCGGCGCCGGCTTCCTCGGCAAGCCCACCGTGAGGCTGGCCGAGCAGCTCGGGGCCGAGGTCACCGTCGTCCGCTCGAGCGAGCACGATCTGCGCGACCGCGCGGCGTGCCTACAGGCCCTCGACGGCGCCGAGCTCGTCATCCACCTCGCGGCCAACGTCGGCGGCATCGGCTACAACCGCCGCAACCCGGGCCCGCTCGGCCACGACAACACCGCGATGGGGCTCAACGTGTTCGAGGCCTGCCGCGAGCTCGGCGTCGCCAAGCTCGTCGCGGCCTGCTCGGTCTGCGCCTATCCGAAGTTCACACCGGTCCCCTTCTCCGAGGACGAGATCTGGAACGGCTACCCCGAGGAATCGAACGCGCCCTACGGGCTGGCGAAGCGGATGCTGCTCGTCCTCTCAGACGCCTACCGGCGCCAGTACGGGCTCGACTCGTGCGTGCCGGTGATCGCCAACCTCTATGGCCCCGACGACAACTTCGACCTCGAGGACTCGCACGTGATCGCCGCGATGATCCACAAGTACGTCGCCGCCGAGGACGCGGGCGAGCAGGTGACGCTGTGGGGGACCGGCGAGCCCTCCCGCGAGTTCCTCTATGTCGACGACGCGGCGCGGGCGCTGATCCTCGCGGCCGAGCGCTACGACTCGTCCGATCCGGTCAACATCGGCAACGGCGTCGAGACCAAGATCCGCGAGCTGGCGGAGACGATCTCCGAGCTCGTCGGCTTCGAGGGCGAGACCGTCTGGGACGCGTCGATGCCCGACGGCCAGCCGAAGCGCTACCTCGACGTCAGCCGTGCCCGCGAGCGCTTCGGGTTCGAGGCCGAGGTGCCACTCCGCGATGGCCTGGAGCGCACGATCGAGAGCTTCCAGGCCTCCTCCGTAGCCGGTTAGGCGTAGACCCTTGAACGCATCTGGGTGAGATAAAGACCCGACGAACGCCGCCCAGTACGCCAACACTGTCTCCGGGGCGATGACGGGCAAGTGGACGATCCCGTGAGGACGTCTGCATCCGGCGCGGCAACGCCAGCGATCCCGCCCACGTCGAAGCCTTGGTGGCACCGATCCCGGCGAACGCGCTGGTCATTGCCTACCTCGACCCCGAGGGTCTCGAGCTCGAGTTCGGAACGATCCGGCTACTCGCACAGCGCTTCCAGCGGATCGATCTTCTGCTCAACATGGGAGCCAATTGGTCATTGTAAGTCCCGTCCTCATCCTATAATCTGCATTATCATAATTTGGATTATGTAATGACCCCAGTAGAGACATACAACTGGAAGACCCGTTCGCGGTTCCTCAACCGCTCCGACGAGCTGGCGCGCCTGGTTGACTGGTGGAAGGGACGTGACCAGAACGCGCTGGCGCTCTACGGTCGCCGCCGTGTTGGCAAGTCCTGGCTCTTTCGTGCCTTCGCTGACCAGAAACCGGCGCTGGTCCTTGTGGCTGAGCGTCGTGCCACGGGCGCGCAGCTGGATCGCTTCGCCGAGCAGCTCGAGCCGCATCTCGGCGTCCGTCCTGACCTTCCAGATCTGGCTGCGCTCTTTCGAGTCCTCTACCGCTTGGCTGACACGCGCACCCTGGTCGTGATCGATGAATTTCCGTATCTCCTCCCGACCCGTAAAACACAGATGCACGATGTGCTGACTGCGGTCCAAGCTGTCATCGAGGAAGAGCGAGACGATTCCGAGCTCAAGCTGGTTCTCTGCGGATCGCACATCGCTCAAATGCAGGGCCTCCTCGCCGAGGGCAGCCCTATTCGTGGGCGCCTGACCCCGCTTTCGGTCGCGGCGATGAGCTTTGCTGAGAGCCAGGACTTTCTTTCCGGTTCGATCACCGAGAGGATCGAGCGCTACTCGGTCAGCGGTGGAATGGCGACGTACCTGAGCGAGCTCGGCTCAGGCGGTTCCCTGGCTGACCTGATCTGTAAGCGGGTGATTGATCCCCGAGCAAGCCTGTTCAACGATCCGCGCGAGGTGCTCGAGGAGGAGTTCAACAAACCTGGCACCTATTTCTCACTCTTAGAGGAGCTCGCTCACGGCGAGGCTGGGATCGCGGATCTGGCCCAGGCGGTGAAACGACGCACGAGCGACCTTACGCCCTACCTCGAAGAGCTCGACGACATGCGTCTCGTTCGCACGCTCGAACCGACCGGCACGAAGCGAAGCGCGAAGCGCTACCGCTTGGCCGACCCCTTCCTTGCCTTCTGGTTTCACTTCGTCTTTGGCTTTCAGGATGACCTCGAGGCCGGCCTCGCGCCGAAGAACCTCTACAAGAACGAGATTGCCTCTGCCTTGCCTGGGCACACTGCAGCTCTCTACGAGCAGCTCTGCCAGGAGTACGTGCGAACCGCGATGGGGATGCCCGCCGGCTCCTGGTGGGGCAAAGCTCTCCCCGAGCACCGCCAGGACGGTTCGCGGATGGTCGAAGAGATCGATGTCGTTGGCACACGGCAGGGTCGAGTTGAGGTTCTCGGTGAGTGCAAGTGGACCAATGCGAAACTCGGCTTCGGCGTCCTGCGCGACCTCGAGGAGTACAAGCTCCCGGCACTGCGGAAGGACGGTGGGCGCATTGCAAAGGACGTTCGTATCGCCCTCTTCTCCAAGGCCGGCTTCAAGCAGAGCGTGCTGGACGCGGCCGCTGAGCGCACCGACATTGACCTCATTGATCTGGGCGAGCTTGAGCGCGGACTCCTGATCTAGAACGGACCGCTCGGTGTTGTTGTCTGCCAACGTCCTTGACCGGCCGATGGCCGGGCCCGGACTCGCCGCCGGCGATCAGCCAATGGATGCCAGCGAGGTCGAGCTCTTCGAGGTAACCGAGCAGTGGCTCGGTCGATCGGGATGTCTTCATGGAAGAGGTCGCTCATCGAGTTGACGAAAATCATCCGTGGTCGCTTCCACTTCAAGGGCTGATCGAGCCGCTCCGGCCAGAGGCGCAAGTCGAAGCCCTGCTCGTACGGATGGCCGAGCCCTATCACCGCTTCACCGAACCGATGCCGCGCCAGGTCGCGGTTGGCGGGGTCTGCATGGTCTGCGAGCGCGACATCCACGATCACGAGGGCCCCTCCGGTCCGAGGAACTACTGCTAGCCGCCTGAGCGGCGGCGTAGCGCCGAGGCGCCTTCGGAGCCTTTGGTGAGCGGCGAGGGCTCGGGGTGGGGCCAGTTCGAGATCCGCGGCAGGACCGCCCGCCGCGCGCGCTCGGAGCCCGACATGATCAGCCGGTCGAGTGGGTTGCGGGCCCAGCGCAGGCGGATCTCGAGCGCCTCGTCGAGCTGGGTCCAGACGTCGGAGCTCGACTTGCTGGTCTCGTGGTAGCGGAAGCGCACGAGGGGCTCGGCGATGCGGTCGATCCGCCGCCCCCGGAACAGCCTCAGGTAGAAGTCGTAGTCGGCGGCGTCGGCGAACTCCTCGTTCAGCGACGGCGCCTGCTCGAGCAGCTCCCGCCTGAAGATGAAGGTCGGGGTCGGGTAGTTGTAGTTGAAGTAGAGGTAGCGCTTCCAGCTGAACGCGGCGGGGATGTGCGTGCGGATGTGCCCGCCGCCCTCGTCGACGAACTCGATGCCGCCGTAGACCGCCATCGTCTCGGTCGACGCGGTCAGGTGCTCGACCGCGCGGTCGACGGCGCCGGAGACGTAGGCGTCGTCGCCGTTGAGCCAGCCGATCACGTCGCCGCGAGCGGCCTCGAGCCCCTTGTTGACGGCGTGGGTCTGCCCCCGGTCACTCTCCGAGACCCAGACGAGCCGCTCGTCGTCGCGCTCTTCGAGCACCTCGCGCGTGCCGTCGTCGGACTCGGCGTCGAAGACGAGGTGCTCGTGGTCGGTCGCGAGCGCCGCGACGCTGTCGAGGGTCTCGCCGATGAAGCGCGCCATGTTTCGCACCGGCGTGATCACCGAGAATGTCGGGCCGTCGCTCACAGCAGCCGGCTCAGGAGGGCTTCGGGCTCTTCCACTCGGCCTCGAGCCGCTCCGCCAGCATCTCGCCAAGCCCCTCGACCGGCACCCGCGTCTGCTCGAGCGTGTCGCGGTCGCGCAGCGTGACGGTGTCGTCGTCGGCCGTCTGGCCGTCGACGGTGACGCACCAGGGCGTTCCGATCTCGTCCTGGCGGCGATAGCGCTTGCCGACCGAGCCGCCCTCGTCGTACTCGGTCAGCAGCCGCTTGCGCAGCGCCCCGTGGACCTCGCGGGCCTTCTCGGGCATGCCGTCCTTTGAGACCAGCGGCAGCACCGCGACCTTGACCGGGGCGAGGCGGGGGTGGAGGCGGAGCAGGGTCCGCTGGCGGCCCTCGACCTCCTCGGCGTCGTAGGAGTCGACGAGGAAGGCGAGCATCGCGCGGTCGACGCCCGCCGCGGGCTCGATCACGTGAGGGACGTAGCGCTCCTTGGTCTCCTGGTCGAAGTACTCGAGCTTCTCGCCCGAGACCTTGGCGTGGGCTGAGAGGTCGAAGTCGCCGCGGTTGGCGATTCCCTCGAGCTCGGAGAAGCCCATCGGGAAGCGGTACTCGATGTCGGACGTCGCGCTCGAGTAGTGGGAGAGCTCGTCCTGCTCGTGGGGGCGCAGATGCAGGAAGGACGGGCGGATGCCGAGATCCGTGTACCAGCTCATCCGCTGCTCGAGCCAGTACCTGTGCCACTCCGGGGCCTGGTCCGGCGGCACGAAGAACTCCATCTCCATCTGCTCGAACTCGCGGGTGCGGAAGACGAAGTTGCCCGTGGTGATCTCGTTGCGGAAGCTCTTGCCGATCTGGGCGATCCCGAACGGGGGCTTCTTGCGCGCGAACTGGAGCACGTTCTTGAAATTGATGAAGATCCCCTGCGCGGTCTCGGGGCGCAGGTAGGCGACCGAGCCCTCGTCGGCGACCGGGCCGACGTGGGTCTCGAACATCAGGTTGAAGTTGCGCGCCTCGCCGAGGTCGCAGTTGGGGCCCTCGCCCGGCCTCTTCGAGGGTTTCTCCGGGCACTGGTAGTCCTCGAGGTGGTCCTCGCGGAAGCGATGGCCGCAGGTCTTGCACTCGACCAACGGGTCGCTGAAGCCGGCGAGGTGCCCCGAGGCCTCCCAGACCTTCGGGTTCTGGAGGATCGCCGAGTCGATCGCGACGATGTCGTCGCGGTCGTAGACCATCGCCCGCCACCACTCGTTCTTGAGGTTGTTGCGGAGCAAGACCCCGTAATGCCCGTAGTCGTAGGTCGAGCCGAGGCCGCCGTAGATCTCCGAGGACGGGAAGATGAAGCCGCGCCGCTTGCAGAGCGCGACGATCTCCTCGAGCGTGACCTCGGGTGCCTCGGTTTCCGAAGCCATCAGCTGCGGCGGGGCTTCGAGCCCTGCCAGGAGTCCGGATCGAGGATCAGCTTCGAGTGGTCCGCCGGGTCGTAGACCACGGCGAGCCGCGACCCCGCCTCGCAGGTGGTGTTCTCGGGCACGCGGATCCGCTGCTTGACCTCGAACGCCTCGCCCTCGCGGGGCTCGACCCGCAGGTGGGTCGTGTAGGCGTGGGTGCCGGTCCCGGGGCGGCCGCCGCCGACGAGCCTGCCGAAGCGAACCGGGGCGCCGGCGATCTTGAGCATCTTGGCGTCGAGCACCTCGGCCTCGGCGTGCTCGCCGCTGGAGATCAGCTCGTCGTGGTCCTTCCTGGAGATGCTGCCGAACATGGTCCGGGATACTAGGGATCAGGCCAAATGCCGATCTACGAGTACAAATGCGAGAACGGGCACGTCTTCGAGGCGCTCCAGAAGATGTCGGACGACCCCTTGACCCGCTGCGAGCAGTGCGGGGCGCCGGTCGAGCGCGTCTTCCACCCGATCGCGGTCCACTTCAAGGGCTCGGGGTTCTACACGACCGACTACGGCTCGAAGAAGGCGGGGGCGGCGTCCTCCGACGACAACTCCTCGGGTTCGGATGCCTCCGATTCCTCCGATTCGTCCTCGAAGAGCGACTCGGGCTCATCCGAGAAGAAGTCGGACTCGAAGAAGAAGAGCGAGTCGAAGACGACGAGCTCCTCCGACTAGTGGGCCGTCCCGAAACGTCGCACCCGAAACGGCGGCCCCAGATCACCGCCGGATCTGCGTCCTCGGTCGCCGAAATGGCGCTGCCATTCCGGCTCCCTGCGTCCTTGCCCGGCGGCGCCTGGGTCTCGCCGTTTCAGGCACGACGTTCCTGGACGACCCACTAGCGACACACCCCGCGCCACATTTGTGGACTTCTCGTCCCTAGGCTGGGATCATGGAACGCATGGCCTGGACCGACGATCGCCTCGACGACTTCGCCGGGAGGGTGAGCGCGGACATCCGAGAGCTGCGCACTGACATGCGCGAGCTTCGCAACGACATCCGTGAGCTGCGGACCGAGGTGCGCGAGGAGATCGCCGAACTCAGAACCATGGTCCACCGCTTCGGCGGCGGCATGCTCGTCGCCCAGTTCGGGATGATCGCCGCGATCCTCGGTCTGATCGCGCGCGGCTAGGGACTGCAGGCCGGGTCGCGCTCGGGCTTGTCGCCGGTCAGCTTGACCACGGCCCGGAAGCACTCGTCCTGATCGACGATCAGGCTGCCGTCAGACCCCGAGGAGTCGGGCTTGAGCACGTTGGTCTCGGGGTTGCCGCCGAACATCGCCGCGATCGCGAGCTGGGGCAGCTCGAAGCCGCCCATGTCTGAGATCAGAGCCTTCGGCGCGGTCCAGCCGATGATCGGGCCCTTGATGAAGTTGATCGGGAACCGCACCGGGCTGGTCAGGCGGTCCTTGATCCCGGTGATGATCAGCTGCTGGCGCGCGGCGCGCTGGCGGTCGTCCTCGGAGGGGACGCAGGTGTTCTTGCGGATCCGCGCCAGCGCCAGCGCCTTCTGGGCCTGCAGGGTGTGCTCGCCGGCCTTGAGGTGGATGGTGACGCCGCCGTTTTCCTTGCCGCCGGAGACCTCGCCGCAGACGCGTTTCGGCAGCGTCACCTTGACCCCGCCGAGGGCGTCGATGAAGTCGACGAAGCCGTCGAAGTCGACGATGATCAGGTGGTTCATGTCGATTCCGAGGAAGTTCTCGACCGTCCTGATCATCAGCCCGGCGTCGCCGTTCTCGGCGCCGCTCGCCGAGAAGGCGCCGTTGATCTTCTGATCGCCGTGGCCCGGCACCTCGGCGAGGGTGTCGCGGGGGATCGAGAGCTTGCGGAACGAGGTCAGGCCGGCGTGGATGACCATGATCGTGTCGGCGCGGGGAGGGGCCGAGCGGCTGGCGCCGGGCTCGTCGGCGCCGACCTGGGTCCCGCGCTGGTCGCCGCCGAGCACGAGGACGTTCTGGCCGCCGAGCAGCACCGGCCCGCCGGAGAGCTCGTCCTTGGCCTCGTCGGAGAGCTTGCCGGTCTGGATCTGGGCCGAGATCATGAAGGCGAGGATGCTGATCAGGATCCAGACGCCGCAGGCGTAGAGCACCCACTTCCACCACGGCCGTCCGCCGCCGCCCCCGCCGCGGCGTCTGAAACGGTCGAAGAGCCCGCCGCCTCCGCCGCCGGAGCGGTACTTGCGCATCTCGGGGCGGCCCTTGCCGCCCTTGTCGCCCTTCTCGCGCAGGCTGCCGAGGTCGCCGCCGCCCTTGCGCAGCTTGTCGCTGAGCCTCGGCCGGGAGCGATAGACCTTGTAGTCGGGCCGCCCTTTCGGCCGCTGCTCGTCATCAGGGGGCATTCGAGTATCAATACTGCCAAGTGCCGCCGCCGGTAAACACGACCCCTTGACCCCGCCCGAGGCGATCGGCGTCGATCTCGGCGGCACGAAGATGGCCGTCGGGGTCGTCGATTCGGAGCGCCGGGTGCACTACGAGGGGCATGAGAGCTCGGTCGGGCGCACCGAGGAGCAGCTTGTGGAGGACCTCGCGCGCGAGATCGGCGAGGCCCGCGAGGCGCGCCCGGACGTCGTCGCGGCCGGCCTCGGCATCCCCTGCACGATCGACCGCGAGCGCGGCGTCGCGATTGCCGGCGTCAACCTGCCGATCACCGACGTCCCGATCCGCGACCTGATGGCCGAGCGCCTCGGGATGCCGGTCTTCATCGACAACGACGCCAACTGCGCCGCCCTCGCCGAACATCGCTTCGGCGCCGCCAAGGGCGCCGAGAACGCGGTCCTGCTCACCGTCGGCACCGGGATCGGCGGCGGGCTGATCCTCGGCGGCGAGCTCTACCGCGGTTCGACCGGGGCCGGCGCCGAGCTCGGCCACATGGTGATCCAGCTCGACGGGCCGAAGTGCCAGGGGGCCTGCCCCTCGCATGGATGCGCCGAGGTGATGGCTTCGGGAACCGCGCTGGGGCGCTACGGCCTGCACGCCGCCGAGCGCCACCCCGAGTCGGCTCTCGGCGCGGCTCTGGCCGAGGGCAAGGAGTTCAACGGCCGGCTCGTGGTCGAGGCGGCCGAGGGCGGCGACCAGGTCGCGGTCGGGGTGCTCGAGCACATCGGCCGCCACCTCGGCGGCCTGCTCACCGGCCTCGCCAACGCCTTCGATCCGGACGTGATCGTGATCGGCGGCGGCGTCTCGAAGGCCGGCGAGCTGCTGCTCGGTCCCGCCCGGCGCGAGGTCTCCGAGCGGGCGCTGCCGCCGATGAACAAGACAAAGGTGGTCGCGGCCGAGCTCGGCCCGGAGGCGGGAATGATCGGCGCCGCGACGATGGCGCTCGAAGAAGTGGCTGCCTAGTGCCCGGCCGGCTCGTCGTCACACCGACCCCGATCGGCAACCTCGGAGACTTGACGCCGCGGGCGTTGGAGGTGCTGCGAACCGCCGACCTCGTCGCCTGCGAGGACACCCGCCGCGCCGGCCGCCTCTTCGAGCTGCTCGAGATCGAGGCGCCGCAGCTCGTCTCCTTCCACGAGGAGAACGAGACCGAGCGCACCCGCGAGATCGCCCAGCACATCGAGCGCGGGGCGATCGTCGCGCTGATCTCCGACGCCGGCACGCCGGGCATCTCAGACCCCGGCTACCGGCTGGTGCGCGCCTGCATCGACCGCGACCTCGAGATCGAGGTGCTGCCCGGCGCCTCGGCCGTGATCACCGCGCTCGTCGCCTCCGGCCTGCCCCTTCACCGCTGGCGCTTCGAGGGCTGGATGCCGCGCCGCTCGGGCGAGCTCGAGCGGGTGCTGCGCTCGACCGAGACCGTGGTCGCCTTCGAGTCGCCGCGCCGCCTCCCGGATTCGCTGAGGGCGCTCGCCGCCCTCGCCCCCGACCGACCGGCCGCCGTCTGCCGCGAGCTGACCAAGCTCCACGAGGAGGTCGCCCGCGGCACCCTCGGCGAGCTCTCGCGCCAGTTCCGCGAGGAGGTCCGCGGCGAGATCGTCCTCGTCATCGGCCCCGGCGGCGCCGCCGAGACCCCCGACATCGGCTTCGCCGTCGACGCCCTCCGCGGCCTCGTCCGCTCGGGCGCCAAGCCCCGCGCGGCGGCCGGCGTCGTCGCCGCGCTCACCGGCGTCCCCGCCAACGAGCTCTACCGCCACCTGACCGGCCGCGACCCGCGGCGATAGCGATGCGGGCCCGAGCGGCGACGGCCGGCTGCCCTGCCGTCGGCGCCTTGCCGGCGCCGGCGCCGAAGCCCGCGATCAACCCGTTGCGATCTCGAGTCGATCCAAGCGCCTTCCTTGGATATTTCGGACCTACGCTGCGATCATGGAGCGCATGGCCTGGACTGATGAGCGGCTCGACGACAAGTTCGATGCGATCGATCGCCGTTTTGATCGGGTCGATGCCGAGTTGCTCGAGTTGCGCCGCGAGATGCACGCCGGATTCACCGAGCTGCGCGGCGAGATCGGTGCCCTTCGGCAGATGATCTTCCGTTTCGGCGGCGGCCTCCTGATCGCCCAGTTCGGGATGATCGCCGCGATCCTGGCCCGCGGCTGACAAGTAGATTCGTAGGAGCAATGGGCTTCTACGTCACAACGCCGATCTACTACGTCAACGCCGAGCCCCACCTCGGGCACGCCTACTCGACGATCGCCGCCGACATCGTCGCCCGCCACATGCGCCAGCGGGGCGAGGAGGTCTTCTTTCAGACCGGCACCGACGAGCACGGCGAGCCGACCGCGCGCGCGGCCGAGGATCAGGGCGTCACGCCCCAGGAGATCGCCGACCGCAACGCCCCGCGGTTCAAGGAGCTGATGCCGAAGATCAACGTCTCCGAGGACTTCTTCATCCGCACCACCGACCCCCAGCACGTGAAGAAGGTCCAGGAGATCATCACCCGGGTCAAGGACAACGGCTTCGTCTACGAGGGGCTCTACGAGGGCTGGTACTGCCCGCGATGCGCCGACTTCAAGAGCGAGTCCGAGATCGCCGAGGGCAACACCTGCCCGATCCATGGGAGCCCGCTCGAGTGGGAGTCCCAGGAGAACTGGTTCTTCAAGCTCTCGGCCTTCCAGGAGCGGCTCGAGCAGCTCTACGAGGAAGACCCCGGCTTCGTGATCCCCGACTTCCGCCGCAACGAGGCGGTCTCGTTCATCAAGCAGGGCCTCCAGGACGTCTCGCTCTCACGGCCGAAGCTGAGCTGGGGCGTGCCGCTGCCCTGGGACGAGAGCCAGGTGATCTACGTCTGGTGGGACGCGCTGCTCAACTACGTCACCGGCCTCACCTACGCGCGCGAGGGCGAGGACCTGACCGATGAGTTCTGGCCCCCCGACCTGCACGTGATGGCCAAGGACATCCTCAAGTTCCACGCGATCTACTGGCCGGCGCTGCTCTGGGCCGCAGACATCCAATTACCCAGGCGGATGGTCATCCATGGTTTTCTGTTGATGGAGGGCCAGAAGATGTCGAAGTCGCTCGGCAACGTGCTCGACCCGTTCGAGGTGATCGAGCGCTACGGCGCCGACGCCCTGCGCCACTACTGCTTCCGCGAGGTCTCCTTCGGCCAGGACGGCTCGGTCTCGGCCGCCGGCTTCGAGTCCCGCTACGAGACCGAGCTCGCCAACGACTACGGCAACCTCGCCAGCCGCACGACGGCGATGATCGCCCGCTACCGCGACGGCGTCGTCCCCGAGGCCGAGGCCGAGCCCGAGCTCGCCGCGGACTTCGCCGGGGCCCCCGACCGGGTCAGCGAGCTGTTCGACCGGGTCGAGCTGACCCAGGCGCTCGAGGAGATCTGGAAGCTGGTGCGGCGCCTCAACCAGTACGTCGAGCAGACAAAGCCATGGCAGCTCGCCAAGGACGACGCGAATGCCGGACGTCTCGACCAGGTCCTCTACGGTCTCGCCGAGGGCCTGCGGGTGACCACCCTGATGCTCTTCCCCTACATGCCCGAGAGCTGCGAGAAGCTGCTCGCCGCCCTCGCCGAGAGCGACCGCGTACTCGCCGAATTCGGCTCGCGGGGCGGCGGCCAGAGCGTTGAAAAGCTGCCGCCGCTGTTCCCGAAGCTCGAGCCTGCGGCTCCGTAGGTCTTTGCTACGTTGTTTCGCGTGACTAGTCGCGGGACTTCGATGGTCACCGCGGCGCTCTGCGCGCTGGCGCTGCTGGTGCCGGCCGCGACCTCGAGCGCCCAGACCTCGATCGTCTCCTACATGACCAACGGCAGGATCAAGGTCGCCAAGCGGATTCAGTACAACATCGTCTGCTCGGTCGACTGCCAGGTGGTCGCGACCTCGACCCTGAAGCTCAAGGGCCCGGACCTGGTGCCGGAGGTCGTCCCCGGGAAGCTCGCGGCGAACTCCGTCGCCTCGCCGTACATCGTCCTCAACAAGCCCGCCAAGGCGGCGCTGAAGAGGGACCCGAAGAAGGCGAGGCTGGTGACCGAGATCACCGCGACCGACCTCGCGACCGGCGCCCGGCAGACGATCAACCGCACCTATCGGTTCAAGCGGTAGCAGCCGGATGCATTAGCCGAGCATCTCCTCGGGCTTCGCCCTGCGGGGATTACGGGGGCTCTCCATAGACTCAAACCGTGGTCGATACCCACGCGCATCTCGGGCTCTGTGAGCCCTCGGAACAGGAGCTGGTGGCCGCCGCGCGAGCCGCGGGTGTCAACCGCATCCTCACCGTCGGCCTAGACGAGCAGACCAACCGCGACGCGATCTCTCACGCCGAGCTGTATCCGGGCGTCTCGGCCTCAGTCGGTCGGCACCCCAATTCGAGTACGGGGTTTGACGACGCGGCCGGAATGGACATCGCATCCCTGGCCGACCACGAGTCGGTTCGGGCGATAGGGGAGACGGGCCTCGACCTCTACCGCGACGGGGCGCCGATAGCCGACCAGCGAAACGCTTTCGACACTCAAATCGAGATCGCCCGGTCGAAGGACCTCCCGCTCGTGATCCATGTGCGAGACGCTGAGGGCTCGACTGCGGCCAGCGACGAGTGCCTGAAGACCCTCGCGGAACGTGACCAAGGGATCGATGTGATCCTCCACTGCTTCTCGCTGGCGCCCGAGAAGGTCGCGTTCGCCGCCGAGCGCGGCTGGTACTGCTCGTTCGCGGGCAACGTCACCTATCCCAAGGCCGCCTCGCTGCGCAAGGCCGCCGGGCTCGTGCCCGAGGAGCTGTTGCTGCTCGAAACGGATTCGCCCTACCTCGCGCCGCAGCCGGTGCGCGGCAAGCCGAATCAGCCGGCCAACGTCGTCGCCACCGCCGAGGTCGTCGCCAGGGAGCGCCGGGTGCCGCTCGCCGAGCTCGATGCGACCGTCGAAGCCAACGCCGCCCGGGTGTTCGGGTGGTGAGCCCCTCGCCTCCCGCCCGGGGAAGACAGCGGCGCAAGCTCGGGCAGAACTTTCTTCGCGATCCCAACCTGCTCGACGCGATCGTCCGCGACTCCGGCGTGGGGGCCGATGACGTCGTGCTCGAGGTCGGGGGTGGGGCGGGGGTGCTGAGCGAGCGGCTGGCGCCGGTGGTCTCCCACCTGCACGTGGTCGAGCTCGACCGGCGGCTCGAGGCCGAGCTGGCGAAGCTGCCCGCCAACGCCTCCGTCGCCTGGGGGGACGCGATGAAGCTCGACCTGGCCGGCCTCGAGCCCGCCCCGACGGCGATGGTCTCGAACCTGCCGTACTCGATCGCGACCCCGTTGCTGCTGAAGACGATCTCCGAGCTGCCGGGCCTCGAGAGCTGGACCGTCCTCGTTCAGCGCGAGATCGCCGACCGGCTTCGAGCGGGGCCGGGATCGAAGACCTACGGCTCGCCGAGCGTCCAGGTCCAGCTCGCCTGCGACGTGAGCATCGTGCGCCCGGTCGGCCGCGAGGTCTTCGACCCGCCGCCGCGGGTCGACTCGGCCGTGCTGCGGCTCGAGCGCCGTGGGCCGGCGCCGCCCGAGCCGCTGCGGCGGCTGATCCGCGACGCCTTCGCCCACCGCCGCAAGTCGCTGGCGCGATCGCTCGAGCACGCCGAGGCCGGCGGCCGCGAGCGGGCGCTGGCGGCGCTCGAGGCGGCCGGGCTGCCCGCCGGCGCCCGCGCCGAATCGCTCTCCCCCGAGGACTTCCGCCGCCTCGCCGAGGAGATGTCGTGGTCGTAGACGCGCCGGCCAAGCTGAACCTCTGCCTCTACCTCGGGCCGACCCGCGACGACGGCCGCCACGAGCTGCGCTCGATCTTCGAGCCGCTCGGGCTCGCCGACCGGATCGAGGTGACCGAAGCCGAGGTCGACCAGGTCGTCTGCGTCGACGTCTCCGGCGAGAATCTCGCCGAGGCCGCCCTGGCCGCGCTCCGCGAGCGGGGCTGGAAGGGCGCCCCGCTCCAGATCGAGATCGACAAGGTGATCCCGATCGCCGCCGGCCTCGGCGGCGGAAGCGCCGACGCCGCCGCGGTCCTGCGGCTCGCGGTGGGGGAGGTGGACGGGATCGAGGAGATCGCCGCCGAGCTCGGCGCCGATGTGCCTTCGCAGCTCGCGCCGCGTCCCCTGCTGGTCGCCGGCGCCGGCGAGCGGGTCGAGCCGATCCCGGTCCCGGCTGCGCACGGGGTGGCGCTCATTCCCGCGGAGGAGGGGCTCTCGACCGCCGACGTCTACGCCGAGGCCGACAGGCTCGGACAGGCGCGCGACGCCGCCGAGCTCGATCGGGTCGAGGCGAAGCTGCGCGCGGCGACCGCCTCGGGCGCCTCGCCCCTCGACTACGCCGAGCTGCTGGTCAACGACCTGCAGCCGGCGGCGCTCTCGCTGCGCCCCGAGATCGAGGAAGCGCTGGAGGCACTGCGCGGCGCCGGGGCCGCCGTGGCGATGGTCACCGGCTCGGGCCCGACCGCCGTCGGGCTGTTCGCCGACCCCGGGGCCGCCGGGCGCGCCGTCGGCAAGCTCCACGGCGACTTCCCCGCCGCGATCGCGACCCGGCCGGGCGTGGCGCCGTGAAGACGCCGCGCATGCGCGGTCACCGGCTGACGCTGGCGATCGTCGCCGTCCTCGCCGTGCTGCTGCTCCTGTTCAGGGACGAGCTGCCGAGCTTCGACCTCGAGGACACCCTCGAGAGCCTCTCCAACTCGCTCGGCTCCTGGACCTATCTGCTCGTCGGCGCCCTCGCCTTCCTCGAGACCGGCGCCTTCGTCGGGCTCGTCGCTCCGGGCGAGTTCACGGTGATGCTCGGCGGCGCCGTCGCCGCCAACGGCGACGTCTCGCTGCCGCTGATCGTCGGCGTCGCCTGGTTCTCGGCCTGGGCGGGCGACTCGGTCAGCTTCATGATCGGCCAGCACCTCGGCCGGGGCTTCCTCGAGCGCAACGGCCCCCGCGTCGGCGTCACCCGCGAGCGGCTCGAGCAGGTCGACGACTACTTCAAGCGCCACGGCGGCAAGACGATCCTGATCGGCCGCTTCATCGGCCTCGTCCGGGCGCTGGCGCCGTTCATCGCCGGCAGCTCGGAGATGCGCTACCGCGACTTCCTCCCCTACAGCGTCCTCGGCACCGGGATCTGGGCTACCGGGCTCACCTTCGCCGGCTACTTCGCCGCCAACAGCCTCGACCGGATCGCGAACTACGTCGGCACGGGCCTGGTCGTCTTCGGGATCACGGTCGGCGTGATCGTCGCCCTCGTCGCGATCTATGGCTTCCTGCGCGAGCACGAGAACCGCGAGAAGCTCGTCGCCGCGATCGAGAAACGCCCGCTGCTGCGGCCCGCCGTCGCCTTCGGCCGCCGCCTGCGGCCGCAGGCCCGGTTCGTCGGCCGCCGGCTGACGCCGGGCGGCCCGCTCGGCCTCGAGGTGACCTCGCTGCTCGCCGCCGCCGCCGTCGGCCTCTACGTCCTCGGCGCATACTGGATCATCGTCAGCGGCGATCCGGGTCCGACCGGCGGCGACCAGACGGCCGCCGACATCGCCGACAGCATCCGCAGCGGCTGGCTCACCGACATCGCCAAGGTCGTGACCGAGCTCGGCTCGACCTGGATCATCGCCCCGATCGCCGCCCTCTCGGCCGTCTGGCTCGCGATGCACAGGCGCTGGCCCGAGTTCTGGGTGCTGCTGATCGGGGTCGCCTTGATCTACACCGCCAACCCGCTGATCAAGCTGATCGTCGATCGCCCGCGTCCACCCGACCCCCTCCTCGACACGCCCGGCTCCTCGTTCCCGAGCGGGCACGCCGCGCACTCCGTCGTCTGGGCCTGGCTCGGGGTGACGGTCGCGCTGCGCCTGCGGCCGGCGCTCGCCTGGCGCACGGCCGCGGTCAGCGCCGGCGTCGCGATCGCGGCTCTGGTCGGCCTCAGCCGCGTCTACCTCGGCGCCCACTACCTGAGCGACGTCAGCGCCGGCTGGGGGCTGGGCGTCGGCGCCTTCGCCGGGGTCGGCGCCATCTACCTGGTGACCAGCCGTTTCCGCCAGAATGTCCGACCTGATGCACCCAGTCCTGGCCAAGCTTGGAACTGAGTACCTCCTGTTCGGCGCCGCCGGCGTCGTCTCGCTGGTCGCCTTCGCGACCCTGATCCTCGCGCCCGCGCTCGGCTCGTTCAGCCGGGGCTGGGAGAAGCTCGCCGCCGGGGTGCTGTCGCTGTTCGTGCTCGCGGCGCTGGTCCTCGTCGGCCTCGTGATCGGCTTCATCGTCTTCTACAACTGGGACAGCATCGGCGCCTGATAGATGACCGAGTCCCAATCCCCGCGCACCCGGTGACGCACGTGGCACTGCGCATCTCTGCGTCCTCGGTCTTGCCCTTGCAACCAGCAAGGGCTGCGCCCTGCGTCCTTGATCTGCTTGACCACGCGCGCCACCGGTCACACGCGGATTAGAGCTCGATCATCGCGCGCCGCCGGGCTTCTCCGGCAGCGACCTACAATGCAGCGATGAGTGCTGCAAAGCGGGCTGAAAGCCCTGCAAACGAGGCTGCCGAGGGCTCCCTGGAGCTGCTCTCGGAGGCGGTCGAGTCGGGCGCCGGACTGCCCAGCGTCGCTCGCGCCGCGGCCAAGGTCCTCGACGCCGGCGTCGCGCTGATCGACCGCTCGAGCGCGGTTCTCGCGGTCGCGGCCGCGTCCGAGGACGAGGAGTCGAAGCTGCTCGCGGCCTCCGGCGGGGTCGAATCGGTCGAGCTTCGCGTTGCCGACAGCGTCGTCGGCCAGCTGCGCTACCGGCTCCACTCGGAGGAGCCGCCCGGCCCCGCGATGCTGCGCATGGTCTCGACCCTGATCGCGCTCGAGCTCGAGCGCTCGCGCTCGCCCGAGTGGGCCGGCGACGAGGCCGCCGGCGACTTCGTGCGCTCGGTCGCCGATCGCAACCTCACCGACCGGGGAGACATCCTCGCCCGCGCGGCGGAGCTTGGGGCCGACCTCGGTCCCGGCGCCGGAGTGCTGATCGCCCGCGCCGCCCCGCGCTCGGCCCAGAGCGGGGAATGGCGCTCGCGGGTGCTGGTCCTGACGCTGCGCGCGGTGCGAGCCGTGAGCCCGGGAGCGCTCGCCGCCGACGCCGGCGAGGAGGCCGAGCGCGCCGAGATCACCGCGATCGTCCCGGCGGCCGACGAGGGGACGCTCCAGCGTGCCGCCGACGCGCTCGCGCGCGAGCTGGGCGACGGGCTCGCGGGCTTCGCCGTCACCGTCTCGCTCAGCCGGCGGGTGGCCGACCCGGTCGATCTGCACCGCGCCGGCCAGGAGGCGCGGCTCGCCGCAAACGTCGGCGAGGCCGAGGGCCACCGCGTCCTCGCCTTCGAGGACACCGGCGCCTATCGCCTGCTGCTGCCCGCGATGAGCGAGGACCCGGCCGAGCTCGAGCGCTTCTACTCCGAGACGGTCGAGCCGCTCGCCGCCTACGACGAGCAGTACGAGACCGATCTGCTGATGACGGTCGAGGCCTACCTCGACAACGACGGCAACGTCGCCGCCACCGCCCAGCACCTGTTCACCCACCGCCACACGGTCCGCTACCGGCTCGAGCGCGCCAAGGAGCTCTGCGGCCACGACGTCACCTCGACCGAGGGCCGCGAGAAGCTCGGCCTCGGCCTCAAGGCGATGCGCGTGCTCGGCATCGCCGCCGCCCGCGGCCCGGCCCACGAGGCCGGCGCCAACGCCGGCAAGGTCAAGCGCTCGGGGGACTGATTACTTCGCCGGCTTGAGCGGCCGGACCGTCAGCGTCTTCGCCACCGTCGCGGGTGCCGAGGAGTTGAGGGCGACCTTCATCCTCAGCCGGCCGATCTGAAACAGGGCGGCTCTGGCCTTGCGCGTCAGCTTCACGTTCACGTTCGCGGTCGTCCCCGGGGCGATGCTGAATATCCCCTTGCCGGCCTTCAGCTTCTTGCCGCCCGCGACACCCGCGGTCAGTTTCACGTTTCCGGAGCAGCTTCCCGCGCCGTAGACGCCCTGGTAGACCGAGTCGGGCGGCTGGGTTGGCGATCCCGGCGTCGCCGCCTCCTTCTTGCACTTGACCTTCACGACGAGGACCGACCCGTTGGTCTTGACGGCCGCATCCGCCGAGGCACCGAGAGCGGCGATGGCGACGATTGCGATTGCGCCGGCTGCCTTGAACATGGCGGGAGCTTATACGGCTACGGCGAGGTGGAGCGCTCGGCCGACTTTGCGGCTATTACCCTTGGGCAGCTCCGTGGGGAGTAGACCAATGGCAGTGTCGCGGGGTTTTGGACCCCGAGATCCCGGTTCGAGCCCGGGCTCCCCAGTTGTTCTAGTTTGCCGCGAGGGGGCGAAAAGTCGCCGCTCCGTCATTAACCTGAAGTCAGATGGAACGCGCGGCGTGGACAGAAGAGCGCCTCGACGATCTCAAGGACCGGATGGATGTCGGATTCGAACGCGTCGATCGGGATATCCGGGACTTGCGAGCCGATCTCGGAGGACAGATCGCTGAGGTGCGCGGCAGGCTCGACCGCCTCACCGTGGCTCTCATCGTCGGCCTCATCGGCATGACCGCGACGTTGGTCGCGACGATCCTCGCGACGAGCTGACTGCGGTGCAATCGGCTGGCCGCGCCACCAGGCGCGCCCGCTCTACGCTTTTAGGGTGAGCCTCACGGTTTTCGTAATGGCCGCGGGCGAGGGAACGCGGATGCGCTCCTCCGTCCCCAAGGTTCTGCACCCGGTCTGCGGCCGGCCGCTCGTCGCATGGCCGGTTCTCGCCGCGCGCGAGGCCGGCGCCGACCGTGTCGCGGTGATCGTCTCGCCCGACCGCGACATCTCCTCGGCGCTGCCCGATCAGACCGAGACCATCGTCCAGCCCGAGGCCGACGGCACCGGCGGCGCCCTGCGGGCTGCGCGCGAGGTGATCTCCGGTGCCGACACCGTGCTCGTGCTCTCCGGCGACCACCCTCTGATCTCCGCCGCGGCGATCGGCGAGCTGCTCGACACCCATCGCGAAGCCGGCGCCGTGGCGACGATCACCACGGTCGAGGCTCGACGACCCCGGCGCCTACGGCCGCGTCGTCCGCGACCGCAAGGGCAGGGTGAAGAAGATCGTCGAGGCCAAGCAGCCCGGCGACGCCTCCGACGACGAGCTCGCGATCACCGAGGTCAACGCCGGGACCTACGCCTTCGAGGCCGCCCCTCTGGCCGAGGCCCTCGAGCGGATCGGAAACGACAACGCCCAGGGCGAGTACTACCTCGGCGACGTGCTGCCTCTGCTCGCCGGCCGCGGCCCCGTCGCCGCCTACCGCGCCACCGACCACGGCGTGATGCTCGGCGTCAACAACCGGGCCGACCTCGCCCGGGCGGGGGAGGAGGCTCGCCGCCGCATCCTCGAGGCCCACATGCTCGAGGGCGTGACGATCGTCGACCCCTCGTCGACCTGGATCGACGCCGACGTCGAGATCGACGCCGACGTCACGATCGAGCCCGGCTGCTTCATCCGCGGCCGCAGCTCGATCGGCGCCGGCTCGGTGATCGGCCCGGCGACGACGCTGACCGACTCCGAGCTGGGCGAGCTGGTCACCGTGCCCCACTCCTACCTCGTCCAGTGCGAGGTCTCCGACGGCGCCGCGATCGGGCCGTTCGCCTACCTGCGGCCCGGGGCGAAGCTCGGCGCCGAGTCGAAGGCCGGCTCCTTCGTCGAGATCAAGAACTCCGAGATCGGCGCCGGCAGCAAGGTGCCGCACCTCTCCTACATCGGCGACGCCGACGTCGGGCCCGGCTCCAACCTCGGCGCCGGCACGATCACCGCCAACTACGACGGTTCCCGCAAACACCGCACTGTCGTCGGGCGCGGCGTCAAGACCGGGGTTGACACTGCATTGGTCGCTCCAGTAAGCATCGGTGACGGCGCCTACACTGGGGCCGGCTCGGTGATCACCGGGGACGTTCCGGACGGCGCCCTCGGAATCTCTCGGGCGGAGCAGCGGAACATTGAGGGCTATGCCGGCCGCAAGGACGGCGAAGAGGACAAGACCGAAGAGGACACCAGCTCGTGAGCACGCTCCAGGAACTCCCGCAGACAGAAACTGCGATCACCCAGGACTACCGCAAGCGCCTGATGGTGTTCGGCGGCCGCGCCTCGATGGACCTCGCCGCCCGCATCGCCGGCAAGCTCGAGGTGGACCTCGGCAACGTGACGCTGAAGACCTTCGCCAACGGCGAGGTCTACTGCCGCTACGAGGACTCGATCCGCGGGGCCGACGTCTTCCTCGTCCAGTCGACCGCCGGCAACGAACACGCGGACATGAGCCCCAACGACTCGCTGATCGAGCTGCTCGAGATGGTCGACGCGGCCCAGGGCGCCTCGGCCCACCGGATCATCGCCGTCATGCCCTGGTACGGCTACGCGCGCCAGGACAAGAAGTCGGCGCCCCGCGAGCCGATCACGGCGCGGATCGTCGCCAAGACGCTCGAGGCCGTCGGCGTCGACCGGGTGCTGACAATGGACCTCCACGCCGGCCAGATCCAGGGCTTCTTCCACGTACCCGTCGACCACATGACCGCGACGCCGATGCTGACCCAGTGGATCTCAGACCAGGCCTTCGACGAGGAGCCGGTGATCGTCTCGCCCGACGCCGGCCGCGCCAAGACCGCCCGCAACTTCGCCCGCCGCGTCGGCTGCGACTGGGCGATCATGGAGAAGGACCGGCCGGCGCACAACGTCGCCGAGATCGGCTACGTCGTCGGCGACGTCAAGGGCAAGACCGCCGTTCTCGTCGACGACATGATCGACACCGCCGGGACCCTCTCGGCCGCCGCTCAGACCGTGCTCGACGAGGGAGCGGCGCGCGTGATCGCCTGCGCCACCCACGGAGTCTTCTCGGGGCCCGCCTACGAGCGCCTCGCCCAGGAGAGCTCGGGCCTCGAGCGGATCGTCGTCACCGACACGATCCCGCTGCGCCCCGGCGCCCCGGACAACATCATCGTGCTCTCCGCCGCCCAGACCCTCGCCGACTCGATCCGCCGCATCTTCTCGGACGACTCGGTCTCAGAGATCTTCTCGGGCGAGAACCAGCTTTTCTAGAGCCGGCCGCACGGGCCGCGTGATCACCGCGGCGGCAATCATGATCGCCGTCGTCTTCCTCGCCTTCGGCGTCAGCTCGGTCTTCATCTAGTTGATCGCGGCGATGCGCCAGGTGCCCTCTTTGTCGATCAGGCCGAGGGTCACCCGGCTCGGCCCACCGCCCTGTTCGACGTCGAGGTCGACCCGCGCCTGTCCACCGCTGGAGACCTTGACGCCGGCGATGGTGATGGCGCCACTCTTGGGCTCCGCGGCGAGCTGCTTGGAGAGCTTCGCCGGGCAGTCGGGCTCGAGCTTCTGCTGCTCGCGGAACTCCGACGTGTAGATGTCGCAGACCGCAGCGGTGTCCCCGCTCTCGCGCGCGTGGATGTAGTCGTCGACGGTGTTGCGCACCTTTCCCTCGTCGGTCAGTCCGCAGCCGGAGAGGATCACCAAAAAGGCGAAAAAACCGACGGCTGTGAGGGTACGACGAGTCAAGGGACCCCTGCGCGCGCAACCTAACAGAGCCGCGTACCCTCTCTACGTCATCTGATGGCCGCCAGGGAAACTCAAGAAACGGGCGAAAGCGCCGCTGTCGAGTCCGTCGACCCCGGGGACGCCCCGGCCGCGAACGGCTACCGCCGCATCGGGCACAAGGGCGCCGACGCGATCGTCGAGGGCAACACGATCGAGAGCTTCGAAGCCGCGGTCGAGCACGGAGCCGAGATGGTCGAGCTCGACGTGCTCCGCACACGCGAAGGCCGGCTGATCGTCGCCCACGACTACCACGACGCGGCCAACCGCCGGCCGCTGAGCCTGACCGAGGCGCTCGACGCCTTCCGCTACGCGCCGCTCGACCAGGTCGAGATCGACTGCGACCTGAAGCTCTCGGGTCGTGAGTCGGAACTCGCGGGCGTGATCGCCGGCCACGACCTGACCGAGCGGGCGATGGTCTCGACGATGGAGGTCGAGAGCCTGGTCAAGCTGCGCTCGATCGACCCCGACCTGCGCCTCGGCTGGACGATCCCCAAGACGCGCCGCGACTGGACCCGCGACCGCTGGGCGCGCCCGGCGCTGGGAGCCGGGCTGGCGCTCCTCCGCCGCCGGCTGCCGAAGCTGATCACCGAGCGCGCGCCCGGGCTCGACGTCGACGCGATCTGGTCCTACCACCCGATCGTCAGCGCCGAAGCGGTCGAGGCCGCGCACGCGCTCGACCTCGAGCTCAACGCCTGGACCGTCGACACATCGGAGCGGATCGCCGAGCTCGCCGAGATCGGCGTCGACGGGATCGTCTCCAACGATCCCCGCCTGCTCTAACCATCAACGGCCACCTCCTCGGGCTGCGCCCTGCGGGGGTGCCGTACCAGGGCTCGAGCCGGGTGGCCGTGCTCACACTCTGTCGGTCAGAGGGACCTGCGACGTCCCGCGCTCGGAGAAGTACGCCCACTCCTCCTCGCCGAGCTTGGTCGAGGGCTCGTCGGCGAACAGCCACTCGCGCATGATCCGGTGCCAGTTGCGCTTTGCCCCGACCTGGGCGAGGACGGCGAGCAGGCCGGTCTCCATCCGCCGGCCCAGCAGCTCGTCGGCGGGCAGGCTCTCCTGGCGGACCAGGTCGTAGAACTCCGAGCGCGGGTCCGAGGTCACCTCGATCACCTTCATCACGTAGCGGGGGCTGGGCTCGATCTTCTCGTCGCGGATGTACCAGCCGCCGACGATCTTCACGTGCTCGAGCAGGCGCTCGACGTCGATCTTGCCGCCGTCTCGGAGGAAGCCGAGCTCGGCCAGCCCGTCGCGGAGCTCCTCGGCGTCGTCGTTGAACGCCGCACGCAGCGTGCTCTGCTCGAGCTCGATCTGGCGGTGCTCGAGCCGCTTGGTCATCCCGAAGTCGAGGAATGCGACCCGGCCGTCTTCCATCAGCAGGTAGTTGCCGGGGTGAGAGTCGGCGTTGAAGTGCTGGAGGTGGTAGATCGAGCCGAAGCAGAAGCGGAAGACGATCTCGCCGAAGCGGTTGCGCTCCTTCTTCGGCAGCTCCGTGACCTCTTCGAAGCCGATGCCGTTGACGAGCTCGGTGACCAGCACCCGCTGGCGCGAGAGCTTGGTGTGGACCTCGGGCACGTAGATGAACGGGTGCCCGGCGTAGGCGCGGGCGAAGGCGCGCTGGTTCTGGGCCTCGTACTCGTAGTCGAGCTCCTCGAGGACTCGCTCGCGCAGCTCGCCGGCGATCGCCTTCGCGTCGAGGCCCGGCGCCAGCGCCTTGCCGAGGCGGACGAGCATCCCGGCGTTGCGGAGGTCGGCCTCGAGCGCCTCGGCGATGCCGGGGTACTGGACCTTGACAGCGACCGCCCGGCCGTCGTGGAGGCGGGCGCGGTGGACCTGGCCGATCGAGGCGGCGGCGAACGCCTCGCGCTCGAACTGCGCGAACAGATCCTTGAGCTTGCGGCCCTCGTACTCCTCGGAGAGGATCTGCTTGACCTGGCTCCACGGCATCGGCGGGGCGGAGGTCCGCAGCTTGGCGAGCTGCTCCTGGTAGATCTCGCGGTACTCGGGCGGCAGGAAGTCGACGTCGACGAACGAGGCGAGCTGGCCGATCTTCATCGCCGCGCCCTTCATCTGGCCCAGGGTCGAGGCCATCTTCACCGCCGTCTCGAGATGGCGGTTCGCGAGCCGCTCCTTCGCGTCCTCCTCGGAGCGGCCGACGTTGGCCGCGGCCGTGCCCGCGGTGCGGGCTGCCTGCGCGCCTATCGCGGCGCCGAGCTTGGCCGAACGGCCGGCGCGGGACTTGGGCAGGGTCTCCTCGCCCGCAGGCTCTTGCTGCTCGTCGTCCTCCTCGTCGTCCCAGTCCTTCGCGTATTTGGGGTCGTCGACCACCAACCGAGGTTACTTGCCTATCCTTACGCGCCCATGGCAGCGGATCGAGCAACCCTCAAGGTCGCCTCTCGCGAGAGCTTCGGCTCGCGCGAGAGCCGCCGCCTGCGCAGCGAAGGGATGGTTCCCGGCGTCGTCTACGGCGACGGCGGCGATGCGCGCCCGTTCCAGGTCTCCGAGCGCGACGTCCGCAACCTGATCTCCGAGGGCCAGGCGCTGTTCGATCTCGAGATCGAAGGGCAGAAGGCGGTCCCGGTCGTGGTCAAGGAGCAGCAGGTCCACCCGGTTCGCGACCAGCTGATTCACATCGACTTCCACGAGGTCCGCCTCGACACGGCGATCACCGCGATGGTGCCGGTCGAGCTCGAGGGCACCACCGACGCGCCCGGCGCCAAGGAGGGCGGCGTGCTCGAGCACGTGACCCGCGAAGTCGAGGTCGAGGCGCTGCCGACCGAGATTCCCGAGGTGCTGATCGCGGACGTCTCCGAGATGGATATCGGCGACACCCTGCCGCTTACGGCGGTCGTCGCGCCGGAGGGCGTCAGGTTCACCGCCGAGGAGCTGGAAGAGGTGACGATCGCGACGCTCAGCCCGCCGCGGGTCGAAGAGGAGCCCGCGGTCGAGGAAGAGGTCCTGGTCGGCGAGGACGGCGAGCCGATCGAGCCCGAAGAGGGCGAAGAGGGCGCGGCCGCAGAAGGCGAGGGCGACGGCGAAGCCCCGGCCGAGGGCGGCGAGCCCGCCTCCGACGCCGGCGAGTAGGCCGTGGCGTTGTTTGGCCGGCGCCGTCGAGACGACGACGCCGGGGGCGGCGACCGCATCCTCGTGGTCGGGCTCGGGAACCCGGGGTCCGAGTACGCGCGCACCCGCCACAACGTCGGCTTCCGCGTCGCCGAGGAGCTGCTGCGGCGCTGGGACCTGCCGCGGGCGCGGTCGAGGTTCGGCGGCTTGATCTCCGAGGGCCGCGCCGGCCCCGGCGGTCCGCGCGTCGCGGTCCTTCTTCCCCAGAAGTACATGAACGAATCGGGCTCGGTCGCGGGGCCGGCCCGCGGGTCGCTCAGGGTCCCGCTCGACCGCGTCGTCGTCGTCCACGACGAGATCGATCTGCCCTTCGGCCGCATCGAGCCGCGGCTCGGCGGTGGGCTCGCGGGTCACAACGGCCTCAAGAGCATGCGCGAGGGCCTCGGCTCGCCCGACTTCCGCCGCGTCCGGGTCGGCGTCGGCCGCCCCGACTCGACCGACCCCGAGATCGTCTCGGCCTGGGTCCTCGGCAGGTTCAGCGAGCCCGAGGCGGAGGTCGAGGCCCTGGTCGCCGACGCCGCGCGCGAGACCGAGCGGCTGGTCGAAGAGCTGGCGGGCGAATGAGGGCGCTGCCGGTCCGTCACGGCCAGTCGCTCGCCAACGCCGACCCACCGGCCGTGCTCTCCGCCGAGCAGGGCGACCAAGTCACCGATCTGGGGCGGGAGCAGGCCGACGCGCTCGGCGAGTCGCGATAATCGCGCCGTGAGCGGCGGGCAACCCCCAATCGGCTACTCGGTCGACGACGGCGTGGCGGTGATCCGCCTCCAGCGCGGCGGCGCCCGCAACGCGATCAACACCGAGATGCTCGAGCTGATGCTCGGGCACCTGGCGGAGGCGCGCGACGACGACGATGTCCGCGTGCTGGTGATCTCCTCCGACGACCCGATGGCGCTCTCGGCGGGCGCCGACGTGAAGGAGGAGCTCGACACCGAGGGGTCGGTCCGCCGCATGCAGCTCTTCGCGGATCTCTACGACGGACTGGCCGGTTTCCCGAAGCCGACGATCGCCGCCTGTCAGGGCGACGTCGTCGGCGGCGGGGCCGAGATCGCCGTCTGCTGCGACATGCGGGTGGGCGGCGCCAATCTGCGGCTGCGCTTCCCCGGCGCCGCGCTCGGCGTCCCGGTCGGCCCGGCCCGCCTCGTCACCCTCTGCGGCCTCGCGACCGCCAAGTACCTCTTGCTATCGGGCAAGGCGATCGGCGCCGACGAGGCGCTGCGCCTCGGCCTGATCAACCAGGTCGCCCCGACGGCAGCCGTCGAGGGCGCCGCGCTGAAGCTCGCCGGCGAAGTGGCCCAGCACCCGCCCGAATCGGTCGCCCGGATGAAGCGCATGGTCCACCAGTGGGACGACGTGGCCGGGCGCACCGCAGTGGAGGGCAAGGGCCAGGTCGAGTGGCAGAGGTCGGGCCCGGGGCTGCCTTACAAGGCCGGCTGAGCGGCCCCGCTAGGATCGATCCGGGCGGGCCAATAGCCCGCCCGAGAGGCCGGAACCCGCGTTCCGGTCATTCGTCGTGCCCAGAGATATGAAGTCCCTGCTCGAAATCGCATTCGAAGACGGCCGCTTCCGCCGGCTCGCCACCGAGCTCGCCGCGCCGCGCTCGGAGGGCCTCGAGGCGCACGTCTCGAGTGGCCTGCGCGCCTACCTGCTCGCGGCCCTCGCCGAGGCCCCCTACGGCCCGGGCGAGCGCCCGACCCTGGTCGTCACCCCCGACGACCGCGCGGCCCGCGACCTCGCCGCCGACATCCGCACCTTCCTCGGGCCGCAGCGAACGGTCCGCCACTACCCCTCGCGGGGAACCGGCTACGCGTCGCATATCGCGCCGCCGCCGCACCTCGCCGGCCTGCGGGTCGCGGCCCTCGACGCGCTGACCGCGCCGGGCGACGCGGTCGTCGTCGCCGGCGCGATCGCCCTCGCCGAGGCCGTTCCCGAGGCGTCGCTTCGCCCCGACGGCTTCGCTCTCTCAAGGGGCGAGGAGGTCGACCTCGGCGACGTCACCGAGCTGCTGGTCGAGGCCGGCTACGAGCGGGTCGAGCAGGTCGAGGAGCGCGGCCAGTTCGCGGCCCGCGGCGGCATCCTCGACGTCTTCCCGGCGACCGAGCAGAACGCGATCCGGGTCGAGCTGTTCGGCGACGAGATCGAATCGCTGCGCCGCTTCTCGACCTTCACCCAGCGCTCAATCGACGAGGCCGAGCGGGTCGAGCTGGCCCCGGCGGCCGAGCTGGCACTCGAGCACCGCGAGCTCGCCGCGCTGGTCGAGGAGGGGGAGAGGCCCGACATCGCCGAGCTGCTGCCGATCGACCGCTTCGGCCCGCCGCTCGACCTCGTTCCCGATGACGCCCTGGTCGTGCTCACCGGCGAGGAGGAGCTGGCCCCGGCGCTGCGCGACCACTGGCAGGACGTGACCACGGCGATGCACGACGACGACGCGCGGCGGCTCTACGTCGACGTCTCCGGGCCGCTCCAGCGGCGCGCCGAGCTGCGGCTCACGCCGGCCGCGGCCGACGGCGAGCTCTCGTTCCGCGCCCAGCGCGTCGCCTCGCCCGCCCGCACCCTCGGCGAGGCCGAGGCCGAGCTCGAGAAGCTGACGCGCTCCGGATACCGGACCGTGGTCGCCTTCGAGCATCGCGGCGAGGCCGAGCGCGCCCGCTACAACCTCAGCCGCAGCGACCCCGACTTCCTCGGCGAGGTCGCGCCGGCGGAGCCGTCGGTTTCGTTCGCGGAGGCTTTGCTGCGCCAGGGCTTCGTTTCGCCTGAGCTGAAGCTCGCGGTCATCCCCTACCGCAGCCTCGTCCACAGCCGCCGGGCGAAGGCGGCGCCGGCGGCGCGGGCGCGGTTCTCGCACGCGGTCGAGCTGCGGGTCGGCGACTACGTCGTCCACGAGGACCACGGCATCGCCCGCTTCGCCGGCTTCGAGACCAAGACTCTCGCCGGGGTCACCCGCGACTACCTCGAGCTCTCCTACAAGGGCGAGGACAAGGTCTTCGCGCCCACCGACCAGCTCGCGAAGATCAGCCGCTACCTCGGCGCCGACGGCCACGAGCCGCAGCTCTCGGCGCTCGGCGGCAAGCGCTGGCAGAGCCTCAAGGCCCGCGCCCGCACGGCCGCCCAGGCCCTGGCCGGCGAGCTGCTCAACCTCTACGCCGAGCGCCAGGTTCGCGGCGGCCACGCCTTCTCGGCCGACGGCGAGTGGCAGCTCGAGTTCGAGGCGGCCTTCCCCTATTCGGAGACCGCCGACCAGATCGACGCGATCGAGGCGACCAAGGCCGACATGGAGGCCGAGCGGCCGATGGACCGGCTGATCTGCGGCGACGTCGGCTACGGCAAGACCGAGGTCGCGCTGCGCGCCGCGCACAAGGCGGCCGCCGACGGCACCCAGGTGATGATGCTGGTGCCGACCACGATCCTCGCCCAGCAGCACTTCGGCACCTTCCGCGAGCGCTTCGCCGACACCGCGTTCACTGTCGAGATGGTCTCGCGGCTGCGCGCCGCCGCCGAGACCCGTGACGTGCTCAAGCGCTACGAGGAGGGCAAGGTCGACATCCTGATCGGCACCCATCGCCTGCTCTCGCGCGACGTGCGCGCCTCCGAGCCTCGGGTTGCTGATCGTCGACGAGGAGCAGCGCTTCGGCGTCAAGCAGAAGGAGCTGCTGCGCCAGCTCAAGCTCAAGGTGGACGTGCTGTCGCTGTCGGCGACCCCGATCCCGCGCACGCTGCAGATGAGCCTCGCCGGCCTCCGGGACATCTCGGTGATCGAGACGCCGCCCGAGGGCCGGCGCCCGGTGCGCACCTACGTCGGTCCCTACGACGAGGACCTGGTCAAGCGCGCGATCGAGCGCGAGGTCGAGCGCGGCGGCCAGGCCTTCTTCCTCCACAACCGCATCGACACGCTGCACCAGACGGCCGAGAACCTGCGCGCGGTGCTGCCCAAGGCGCGCTTCGCCGAAGCCCATGGGCAGATGAACGAGACCGAGCTCGAGGAGACGATGCTCTCGTTCCTGCGCGGGGACGCCGACGTGCTGGTCGCGACGACGATCATCGAGTCCGGCCTCGACATCCCCACCGCCAACACCCTGATCGTCGAGCGCTCGGACCAGCTCGGACTTGCACAGGCATACCAGATCCGCGGCCGCGTCGGCCGCTCTCGCGAGCGCGCCTTCGCCTATCTCCTCTACCCCTCGCCCGAGGATCTGACCACCGACGCCGCCTCGCGCCTGGCGACGCTCTCCGACAACACCGAGCTCGGCTCGGGCTTTCGCGTAGCGATGCGCGACCTCGAGATCCGCGGCGCCGGCAACCTGCTCGGCGACGAGCAGTCGGGCCATGTCGCCGCCGTCGGCTTCGAGCTCTATGTGCAGATGCTCGAGGAGACGGTCGAAGAGCTGCAGGCGACGGGCGAGGCGACTGCCCCGGTGACGGAGATGGTCAGGCTCGACGTCGAGGTCGACGCCTACGTCCCGGCCGAGTACGTGCCCTACGAGGCGGCGAAGATCGACATCCACCGCCGCATCGCCGGCGCCCGCGACCGCGCCGAGCTCGGCTCGCTGCGGGGCGAGCTCTCCGACCGCTTCGGCGATCCACCCGAGCCGGTCGAGAACCTGCTCGAGCTCCAGCGGGCGCGGATCGAGCTCGGCGGGATGGGGGTCACCAGCGTCGAATTCCGCGGCGGCCGCCTCTCGCTCAACCCGGTCGAGCTCGACTCCGAAGAGGCGGCCGGGCTGCGCGAGAAGCTGCCCGACGCCGTCTACGAATGGCGCCAGAAGACGCTCGGATTGCGCGTTTCAGGCAATGAACCCGCCGCCCGGCTGGCCGCGCTGCTGGCTTTGGTCGACGTGCTTGCCGAATCTTTAGGCCGCTCCCGATATGCTGCCGCCCGGTGAAGGGGCTGTTCACAAAGACCAACATCGCCATCGCGCTCGCGGTGGCACTGCTCGCCGCGGTCCTGGTCGCGGCGACCACCGGTGGGATCGGCAAGGACAGCGTCCCCGGCGACGATGTCGCCGTCGTCGACGGCGACTCGATCACCAACGATCAGTTCGCGCGGGCGATGGACCAGTCGGCGAAGCAGCAGGGGCTGCCGGCGGCCCCGAATCCCGGCGATCCGCAGTACGAGACGATCCGCGACGCGGCCCTCGGCGACCTCTTCGACGCCGCCTGGATCGAGGGCGAGGGAGAGGAACAGGGCGTCGCGGTCTCCGACCGCGAGGTCGAGCAGCAGTTCGAGCAGACCAAGAGCCAGAGCTTCAAGACCGAGGACGAGTACACGAGGTTCCTCGAGCAGTCCGGCTTCACCGAGGAGGACATCCTCGGGCGCGTCAAGCTCCAGCTCCTGAGCCAGAAGATCGAGGAGAAGATCGGCGAGGACGTGCCCTGTCAGGGTGACCCTCAAGGACCTGAGCTGACGAAGTGTCTCGAGGACAACTTCAGCGACGAAGCGAAGGAGTCCTACGACGCGAGCAAGCCGCAGCTCGAGCAGCCGGCCTCGCGCGACATCCGTTTCATCCTCAACGAGGACAAGTCGAAGGCCGAGGAGGCGAAGAAGCAGCTCGACGCCGATCCCTCCGACGAGAACTGGAACAAGGTGGCGGCGGAGTTCTCGACCGATGCGGCCACCAAGGACAACGGTGGCGAACAGCTCGCGGTCGCTGAGGGCACGCTGCCGCCCGCCGCCGACAAGGCGGTGCTGGAGGCCCCTGTGGGCCAGATCAGCGGCCCGGTTGGCACCAACAGCGGCTACTACGTCTTCGAAGTCACGAAGGAGAACGAGGCCGGCACCCAGCCGTTCGACCAGCTCAAAGATCAGCTCCTGCAGCAGGCGCAACAGACGGCACAGCAGGAGGCCTTCTCGGCCTTCATCGAGGACTACCGGGCCAGGTGGACCGACCTGACCATCTGCGCCGACGACTTCATCATCGACCGCTGCGACAACTTCGTGGTCAGTCCGCTCAACCTGCAGTGCTCGGGCGCGGCGGCCCAGCAGCAGGGGCAGGCCCCCGAGGGCCCCTGCCCCGTTGCGAGCCGGGCTCCGGTTGCGCCGGGCCAGGCCGCGGCCGGCGCTCTCGGCGGCTCGAGCGGCGGCGCCCCGCAGGGCCCGCACCCGGCGGGCGGCGAGACCGCCGCACCGACCGGCCTGCCGCCGGGCCTGTCGACCGGCGCCGGCGGCGCCGGCGCCGTCCCGAGCCAGTAGCGCCCGCGCGTGAGCGACTCCCCGGCTCGTGACGAGGCCTTCGCCCGTCTCGACGAGGTGATCCGACACCTGCGGGTCGAATGCCCTTGGGACCGCGAGCAGGACGAGCGCTCGATCGTCCCCCACACGATCGAGGAGGCGAACGAGGTCGCCGAGGCCGCGCGCGCGGGCGACGACGCTGCGCTCCGCGACGAGCTCGGCGACCTGCTGTTCCAGGTCTGGTTCCTGGCCCTGCTGATGGAGGAGCGCGGTGCAGGGGACCTGGCCGCGGTCGCCGACGGCCTGCGCGAGAAGCTGATCCGCCGCCACCCGCACGTCTACGGCGAGGTCAAGGCCGAGACCGCCGAGGAGGCGATCGAGGCCTGGCGGCAAGCCAAGCGAGACCTCGGATAGCGTTCCGCGGCCGATGGCCACGATCAAGACAGTTCACGGACGCCAGATCGTCGACTCGCGGGGCAACCCGACGGTCGAGGCCGAGGTGACCCTCGACTCCGGCGCAGGCGGCTGGGCCGCGGTCCCCTCCGGTGCCTCGACCGGCGAGTTCGAGGCGGTCGAGCTCCGCGACGGCGGCTCGGAGTGGGGGGGCAAGGGCGTCGGCAAGGCAGTCGCCAACCTCAACGGCGAGATCGCCGACGCGTTGAGGGGCGCCGACCCCGCCGAACAGGCCGCGCTCGACAGGACGATGATCGAGCTCGACGGGACGCCGAACAAGGGGCGGCTCGGCGCCAACGCGATCCTCGGCGCCTCGCTCGCGGCGGCCAAGGCGGCCGCGGCCGACGCCGGCGAGCCGCTCTACTCCTACCTCGCGGGGCTATACGGCTCCGGCGAGGCGAAGACGCTGCCGGTGCCGATGATGAACGTGCTGAACGGCGGCGCCCACGCCGACAACTCGGTCGACTTCCAGGAGTTCATGGTCATGCCGGCGGGCTTCGAGACCTACCCCGCGGCGCTGCGCGCCGGGGCCGAGGTCTTCCACGCGCTGAAGAAGACCCTCGGCGACCGCGGCCTCGCGACCGCGGTCGGCGACGAGGGCGGCTTTGCCCCCGACCTCGACTCCAACGAGGCCGCGCTCGAGGCGGTGCTCGAAGGCGTCGAGGCGGCCGGGTATGAGCCCGGCAAGCAGGTCTTCATCGCCCTCGACCCGGCGACCTCCGAGATCCTCGACGACGGCGTCTACAAGCTCGAGCACGAGGGGCGCGACCTCTCGCCCGAGGAGATGGCCTCCTACTGGGAGGACCAGTCCGCGCGCTACCCGATCGTCTCGATCGAGGACGGCATGGACGAGGAGGACTGGGATGGCTGGAAGCTGCTGACCGAGAAGATCGGCGCCGAGGTCCAGCTGGTCGGCGACGACCTCTTCGTCACCAACCCCGAGCGCCTCGAGCGCGGGATCGAGCTCGGTGTCGCCAACTCGATCCTGATCAAGGTCAACCAGATCGGCACCCTGAGCGAGACCCTCGACGCGATCCGCATGGCCGACGAGGCCGGCTACACCAGCGTCATCTCCCACCGCTCGGGCGAGACCGAGGACACGACGATCGCCGATCTCGCCGTCGCCACCGGCGCCGGCCAGATCAAGACCGGCGCCCCCTCGCGCACCGATCGCACCGCCAAGTACAACCGCCTTCTGCGAATCGCCGACGAGCTCGGCGACGCCGCGGTCTATCCCGGGACGTCCGTCTTCTCGCGCTGAATATGTGAAGGGACCCGGGCGCTGACCGCGAAGTCAGGGTCAATGTCCGCCCGCGCACACGCAGCACGCCGGCCCCGTAGCCGTGCCCGCAAGGGCGGCGTCAACTGGGAGCGGTTCGGGCGCGTGGCGCTGGTCCTCGTCGTCTTCGCCGTCCTCGTCTCCTACCTGAATCCGGTCGTCAACCTCGTCCATGCCTGGCAGGGGTCGAAGTCGACCAAGGAGCATCTCGCCGAGCTGCGCCAGGAGAACCAGGAGCTCCGGCGCCAGGCGGCCGAGGACTCGAGCGACGCCGTTCTGGTGCGCGAAGCGCGCCGGCTCGGGATGATCCGCCCCGGTGAACGCGCCTGGGCGATCAAGCACCTGCCTCACTGACATACAATCTCGCGCTCCCCAGGGGGGAGTCGCCCCCAACCCGAGTCCATGAGCTTTAGTCAATATCTCTTGGGCGCGGCGGAGCTGGCGCTGATCGCATCCGCTCTCTGCCTCGGCGCCCACTACGTGCGAGCCCTGCTCGCTCCCTCGTGGACCGGGGCCCCGGCGCGCCTTGCCGAGGCGATCCTGGCGATCACCGGGCTCGTTGTCGTCGCCGAGATCGTCGGGGTCGTCGGTCTCTTCTACCCCGGGGTGATCACCGCGGCCTGCGTGCTCACCGGCCTCGGCTTCGCCTTCTGGGCCAGGGGCCGCAAGCCGCTCGCCGACGTTCCCGCGCCGCCGGCGCCTCCGGTCCCGACCTGGATGGCCGTGACCGGCGTCCTCGCTGCGCTGCTCGTCGTCGTCCACTGGGCGATGCCGACCCAGCAGGCCCTCGACATAGGCATGTACAGCCAGGACACCATCTGGTACCACATGAGCTTCGCCGGCCGGTTCGTCCAGGACGCGCAGGTCGGCCCGGTGCTGATCACCGATCCGCTCAAGGTCGTCTCCTGGTTCTATCCGCAGAACTCGGAGCTGATCCACGGCATCGGCATCGCCTCGTTTGACCACGACGTCCTCTCGCCGCTGCTCAACCTCGGCTGGCTCGCCCTCTGCCTGCTCGCGGCCTGGTGCATCGGCCGCCCCTACGGGCTCGGCCCGCTGACACTGATCGCGGCGGTGATCGTGCTCGATTCGCCGATGATGGTCGAGCAGGCGGGCAACGCCCCGAGCGACACGATCGCCCTTTTCTTCCTGCTGGCGATGCTGGCGCTTGTCGTCAACCTCGACGCGGCGAGAATGGGCTCGCCGTCGCCGAGTCTGCTGTTCATCGCCGCGCTCGCGGCGGGGCTGGCGATCGGGACCAAGATCACCCTTCTCGCGACCGTTGGAGCCTTGACGCTCGGCGTGTTGTGGCTGGGGCGTGCGCAGCTGAAGCGGGTGGCGGTGGCCTGGATCGCGGGCCTGGCGATCCCGTCGGTCTTCTGGTACCTGCGAAACACGGTCGAGGCGCACAACCCGCTGCCCTGGATCCAGAAGGGGCCGCTGCCGGGGCCGGACCAGCTCGACCTCTATCCGCGCAAGCCCCACACGGTCGCCGACTACGCGACCGACACCGGGATCTGGAACGACTGGTTCTTCCCGGCCCTCGACGACCGGCTGGGGCCGCTCTGGTTCGTGCTGCTCGCCGCCGCCGTCGCCGGGCTGGTCTACCTCGCGTTCCGGGGGCGGACGCAGATGCTGCGCGTGCTGGCCGGCGTCGGGCTGATCGCCTGCCTCGCCTACGCGTTCACGCCGCTGAGCGCGGCCGGGGCTGAGGGCAGCCCGAGCGGCTTCGCCCCCAACCTGCGCTACTTCTCGCCCGGGCTCGCGGCCGGGCTGGTGCTGTCGCCGCTCGTGCTCGTCTCGCTCGGCGGCGCCGCGAGCGCCGCGGCCGAGGCCGCGCGGCGCAACCGGCTGGTGACGATCGCCCTCGGCGGCCTCGTCGCGGTGCTCCTCGTCGGCACGATCGTCCAGATCGCCTTCGACGCGCCGGTCTTCTCCCAGGCGGAGATCGAGAAGATCGCCAACGAGGGACAGGCGGGCTTCCGCTCGTTCGCCCAGGACAGCTACGAGTCCTCGAAGCTGCCGGGGGCGCTGCTGCTCGCCGGTGTGCTCGTGCTCGTGCCGCTGGCGCTGATCCTGCCCGCCGCCGACCGCCGGCGGCGCTGGATGGCCGTCGCCGGGTCGGCCGGGCTCGTGCTCGTCGTACTCGGGCTCGGCTGGCATCAGGCCCGCGACTACGTCGATGACCGCTACGACACCTCGCTCGCCAACCCGTTCGAGCGCGAGGCCGGCTTCCGCGCCTCGACCCAGTGGAAGCAGATCCAGGAGTGGGGGCGCTCGCAAGAGAACACCAGCATTGGTGTGGTCGGCCGCGCCTCCGCGTTCGGCCAGTACGTCTTTTACGGTCCCGACATCTCCAACCACGTCCAGTACATCGCCGAGGAGATCTCAAACGGCGGCGCCCGCCCGATCGAGGACTGCCTGCTCTGGCGGCGCACGGTCAACGCCGGCGACTACGACTATCTCGTGATCACCCCGCGGCTCGGCGACGAGGCGTTCTCGGTGCCGCCCGAGATCGCCTGGACCTCGGGCGACAAGGCGGCGCAGCCCGTGATCCAGACCGAAAACGCCGCCGTGTTCAAGCTCAGCGGCCCGCTCGACATCGCCGGCTGCGGACCGGCGACCGCATGAGCACCGCGAGCATCTCCGACTACCTCCAGGGCCTCGCCGAGCTCGGGATCCTCTTCGCCGCGATCGGCTTCGGCGCCGTTCGCCTGCGCCGCCGCCTGCTGCCGGGCTGGTCGGGCGCGACCGCGCGGCTCTGCGAGATGGTCCTCGGCGTCGGCATCCTCGTTCTCACGCTCGAGATCGTCGGCTTCCTCGGGCTCTACCACCCGGGCTGGGTGCTGATCGGCGGCGTCGCCGCCGGCCTCGCAGCCGCCTGGTTTGCCCGCCCCGAGGGCGAGGGCATCGGGCCGCCCGCGCCTGAGATCAGCACCTGGCTGTTGGTGATCGCGACGCTCGCGGCGACCGCCGTCGCCGCCCACTGGGCCTTCCCAACCCAGGCCGGGATGGACCACGGCATGTACCTGCCGAACTCGACCTGGCACAACATGCCGTTCGCCGCGCGCTTCGTCCAGGACCACGCGGTCGGCGACCTGCTGTTCACCGAGCCGCTCAAGCTCTCGGTCTGGTTCTACCCGCAGAACTCCGAGCTCCTGCACTCGGCGGGGATCCTGTTCATGCAGAACGACTTCCTCTCGCCGCTGCTCAACATGGGCTGGCTCGCAGGCTGCCTGCTCGCCGCCTGGTGCATCGGCCGCCCCTACGCGGTGGGCGCGACCGCGCTGCTCGGCGTCGGGCTGATCCTCGACGAGAACATGCTGCTGCTCTACCAGCCCGGCGACGCCAAGAACGACGTCATGGCGCTCTTCTTCATGCTCGCCTCGGCGGCGATCCTCGTCAACGCCGAGTCCGAGCGCAGGCGCGCCGCCGAGGGCCCGCCGAAGCCGGCGGCCGGCGAGCTGGCGATGGTCTCGCGTTTCGGCAGCGGACCGCTGCTGGTCGCCGCACTCGCCGCCGGCCTCTCGCTGGGGACGAAGATCAACTACCTGGCGCCGCTCGCGGCGCTGACGATCGGCGTGATCGTGATCTCGTTCCCCGCCGAGCGCCTGCGCAACTCGGCGCGGGCGTAGCGCTGATCCTCGGCCAGGAAGTCGCCGCGCCGGAAGATTCTCGCCGGTGAACGCATCCCACGAGGTGACGACATTCCACGCGGCACGCCCACCGGAGAGGTGATCCAGCCGATGCGAACTGCCTTGCCACCTCGTAGGGCTCGTTGAACGTCGAGTTGATGGTGCCGGTCAAGCCGAGCTTCTCGGTGACCGCAGCGAGTGCGGCCAGTACCGTGACGTGTCCGGTCGCCCGACCACGTCGAGGTCATAGATCCGGCCGCCCTGTTCACGCAGGCGC
>CAVOKZ010000050.1:0-11422 GCA_963696625.1 uncultured Solirubrobacterales bacterium | reverse complement strand
CCTCGAATGGGAGCTTGCAAAGAGCCCGGCCGGCGCGTCGCAGTGGAAGCCGAAGGGCGACGTCGAGAGCACCGTGCCGGACGCCCAGGACCCGTCGGCGAAGCACACGCCGACGATGCTGACGACCGACCTCGCTTTGCGGCTAGACCCGGTCTACGAGCCGATTGCGCGGCGCTTCTACGAGAACCCCGGCGAGCTCGCGGACGCCTTCGCCCGCGCGTGGTTCAAGCTCACGCATCGCGACATGGGCCCGGTCGCGCGCTACCTCGGCCCGGAGGTTCCCGACGAGGAGCTGATCTGGCAGGACCCCGTCCCCGAGGCGACGGAGGAGCCAATCGGGGCCGAGGAGATCGCCTCCCTCAAGGGCCAGATCCTCGACTCGGGGCTGTCCGTCTCCCAGCTCGTCTCCACCGCCTGGGCGTCGGCGTCGACGTTCCGCGGCAGCGACATGCGAGGCGGCGCCAATGGCGGCCGCATCCGCCTCGAGCCCCAGAGCGGCTGGGAGGTCAACGACCCCGACCAGCTGGCGACGGTGCTGGGGACTCTCGAGGAGATCCAGGCGGCGTTCAACGGCGACGGAGGCAAGAGTGTCTCGCTCGCCGACCTGATCGTGCTCGGCGGCTGTGCGGCGGTCGAGCAGGCCGCCAAGACCGCCGGGCACGACGTCGAGGTCCCCTTTACGCCGGGACGTACTGACGCCTCCCAGGAGCAGACCGACGTCGAGTCGTTCGCCGTGCTCGAGCCGACCTCGGACGGGTTCCGGAACTACCACGGCCACAGTGACGGCATCCCGGCCGAGTACCTGCTCCTCGACCGCGCCAACCTGCTGACCCTGACCGCCCCGGAGATGACCGTCCTCGTTGGTGGCCTGCGCGTCCTCGGCGCCAACTCGAAGCAGTCCCCGCTCGGCGTGTTCACCTCGACGCCCGAGTCGCTGACCAACGACTTCTTCGTCAACCTGCTCGACATGGGCACGGCGTGGAAGCCGGCGTCGGACGAAGAGGAGACCTTCGAGGGCCGCGACCTCGCGACCGGCGATCTCAAGTGGACCGGCAGCCGCGTCGACCTCGTCTTCGGCTCGAACTCCGAGCTGCGCGCGCTCGCGGAGGTCTACGCGAGCGACGACGCGCGCGAGAGCTTCGTGGCCGATTTCGTCGCAGCGTGGGCCAAGGTGATGAATCTCGACCGTTTCGACGTCGCCTGATCCAGTGGCCCTGGCCGACGAATACGCGAAGATCGTCGAGGCGCTTCCCGACAGCTGGACCGACCTCGAGCTCGACCTGCGGATCGCCGACGAGAGCCGCTACGTCGAGGTCGCGGTGATGCTGAGCACGATCAACGCCCAGCCCTACTCGAAGGCCAACTGGCACTGGCGGATCCCGATCGCCCACAGCTTCGGCAAGGCGGCGGCGCCGGAGACTGTCGGCGGCGTGCTCGCCAAGCTCGACGCCGACGACGTCGCCGGCGAGATGCGGGTCCGCGATGTGGTCGAGGGCCGCGCCGAGGTCGTGCAGATGTGGGGCCGCCCCGAGAGCGTGCGGCGCGAGTTCCGCCAGCGGCGCTCGCTCTAGTGGCGAAGATCGCCGCGGTCGTTCCCGACCTGATGCTGCAGAGCCGGGTCGCCGAGATCCTCGGCGCCGCCGGTCACGAAGTGACACCCGCGGCCGACCCGGCCGACATCGGTGACGCCGAGCTGATCGTCGCCGACGTCAACTCCGTCGACCCGGCCGCGGTCGCCGCCCACGGGGTGCCCGTGCTCGGCTTTCACCAGCACACCGACCCGGAGTCGAAGCGGGTAGCCGAGGAGGCCGGGGTCGCTGTCGTGGTGCCGCGCTCGCGCTTGATGCGCGAGATGCCCGAGCTGGTCGACGGGCTTCTGAACTAGGCGGCGGCGCGGATCCGGGCTACCCGGAGGTGTTGAGGTCGAACAGCTCGGAGATATCGGGTGGCCGCTTGAGGATGCCGTGGTCGACGTCCCAGTCGCCCCACGCCGTGAGGACGGCGGGATCAAAACCAAGACCGGCGGGGCGGAGTGCGTCTGCTGCGATGAGGGCTTGCAGCTCGGCTTCAGTCTCGGCGGGGTCTAGGGCCGGCACTCGTTCGAGCAGGTTGGCGAGCCCTTCGTCTGGCTTCTGTGAAACCGCGAGTGACGCCAGGTCGATACCCCGGGCCAGGTTCTGAACGAGGCGTGGATCGTCCTCGAGCAGGCTCGGTGACGTCGCCAGGACCAGCTCGGGGTAGCGCGGTGCACCGTAGGAATCGACCAGGAACTCGTGGATGGGGACGCCACGGTTGGCGAGAGCGACTCCCTCGGCGTTCCAGAACGCCGTGACCGCGTCGACCTTCCCGGCGGCGAGAGACGAGACAGCGTTGAAGCCGATCGTCACGCGGCGCACCTTTGTGGGATCGCCGCCGTCGCCGGCGACGATCGAGTCGAGGACGGCGTCGTCAGACGGTACGCCGGTAACGCCGACGGTCTTGCCCTCGAGCTCGCGCGGCCGCGCGATGTCGGGTGAGGCCAGGACAGATGCCAGCGGGCGCCGGGCTATCGGCGTTACGCCGACTACGTCGAACCCCCTTTCCGCGGCGATGCCGAGGTCATGAATGTCCATCACGGCGAACTCCGCGCGGCCAGCCTCGAGCAGCTTTGGAGCGTCAGCGGACGCCGATGGTTCTCGCACCGTGCAGCTCGACGCCCGCGTCTTCGAGGAACCTCGGCTCCAGCGCCTCGTAGATCCCGGCGTGCACCGCGTTCGGCTGGAAATCCAGCACGAGCGTCGCCGGGGTCGCCTCGTCCGAGGCGCCCGGTTCAGCACCGCTCCCGCCGCATGCGGCCCCAAATAGCGTCAGGGCCGAAGCGAGCAGGGCGGCCGCCAGCGGCGCGGCGACCCTCTTCATCGCGCCTAACCCTATTCTGTGCTCGCGTTTAGGAACGCGTGTATAGACTGCGCCCGCGCGTCCTGCGGACGCACAGACTTTGCACCCACATACCCGCGTACACCGCAAACAGGAGGGATCCCCCGAGTGAACGACCGAGGACTCGCCGCATACGTTGCAGAGCTGGTCGGGACGATGTTCTTCGTCTTCATCGTCACCTCAGTAACCGTGCTCTATGTTGCCAGCGGCGCAACGGCCCAGTTCGGATCAGACTTCGCCGTGGTCGGCCTGGTCAACGCCTTTGTACTGACGGCGTTGGTAATCGGGATCGGGGTCGCCTCCGGTGGCCACTTCAACCCGGTCGTGACGGTCGCCGGCGCGATCCTCAGGAAGATCGATCCGATCGACGCGCTCGTCTACATCCTCGCCCAGCTCTCGGGTGGCGTCCTCGGCGCGCTGCTGACCAAGGCCTTCCTCTCGGACGAGGGCCGGGCCAGCGACTACGGCACGCCGGTCATCTCCGACCTGCTGGGCAAAGCCAGCCAGGGCGCGATGGTCGAGGCCCTCGGCGCCTTCCTTCTCGTAATCGGCTTCGTCGCGGTCCTCTACGGTCCGGAAGCCAGGCGGCAGTGGGCTCCGTACACCTACGGCATCTCGCTCGGCTTCCTCGTCATGGTCTTCGGGCCGATGGCAGGCGGTTCGTTCAACCCCGCCCGCTGGTTCGGACCCGCCCTGGTCGGCAACCACTTCGGCGACGCCTGGGTCTTCATCGTCGGCCCCCTCGTCGGCGCCGTCGTCGCAGCGGGCTTCTTCAAGTTCGTGCTCGACACGGGAACAGGTGCCGCGGGAACAGGTGCCGCGCCCACCCCGGCGAGCCCGCCGGCCGCCAAGCCACCGGTCCCTCCGAAGCCGCCGGCTCCACCGAGCCCGCCGAAGCCCCCGCCTCCGCCGACGCCGCCGCAGCCGCCGAGCTCGCCGCCCGGCGGAATCGTCGGCAGCTGACGTCACTTCCCGAGGCCCGCGATTCGCGGGCCTCGGTGGTCCGCTAGCTTCATTCGGCATGCGCCGGGTCACGTTCAGCCGCAACTACACGCTGTCGCTGTCGCGGACCTGCCAGTGCCACTGCAAGTACTGCTCGTTCGCCACCCACAAGGCGCACCTCTACTCGCCCGAGGAGGTCGAGGCCCAGCTCGAGAAGGCCGAGCGGCGCAACGCGAAGGAGCTGCTGGTGCTCACCGGCGAGCGGCCCGAGGTGAACGCCGAGGTCGGGGCCCAGCTTGCCTCCTACGGCCACGACGACTTCACCTCATACGTCGTCTGGGCCTGTGAGCGGGCGCTCGAGCGCGGCATCCTGCCGCACACCAACCTCGGCGTCCTCTCGCGCGAGGACCTGAGCCGGCTGCGCGAGGTCACGGCCTCGCAGGGGCTGATGCTCGAGTCGATCTCCGAGCGGCTGATGGACACCGTCCACGCCGGCTCGCCGACCAAGCACCCGGCGCGCAGGCTGGAGACGATCGAGACGGCGGGGGAGCTGAAGATCCCGTTCACCAGCGGAATCCTGGTCGGCATCGGCGAGACCGAGGAGGAGCGGGTCGCATCGCTCGAGGCCCTGGCCGAGGTCCACGCCCGCCACGGCCACATCCAGGAGATCATCCTCCAGAACTACGTCCCGCATCCACGGTATTACCGGCAAGAGGTGGCCGACATCGCCGATGCGAGCGCGCAGAGGCGATGGACGCTGGACGCCGGTCGCTCGACGCTGGAAACGGATTCTTCTTCCAGCGACCAGCGGCTAGCGACCAGCGACCCCGACCTCCCTTCTTGGGCGACTCCGATTTCGATCGAGGACCTCAAGCGGCTGATCGCCGAGACCAAGCGCCTGATGCCCGACGTCGGCGTCCAGGTGCCGCCCAACCTCAGCAACTGGTGGCCCGAGCTGGTCGAGGCGGGGGCAACCGACCTCGGCGGGCTCTCGGCCAACGGCGACCACATCTCGCCCGAGGAGCCGTTCCCGAGCCCGCACGAGGTGCGCAAGGAGATGACCCCTCGCGGCTTCGCGCTGACCGAGCGGCTCTGCGTCTACCCCCAGTACATGGACTCGGATTGGATGGAGCAGGGCGTCCTCGACGTGGTCAAGCTCAAGTACTGGAGCTTCATCCCGCGCCGCGGCTCGGGGCGCCGCCAGGAGCGTGAGATCGCGCCCGAGCTGGCGCCGCGCGCGATCGAGAAGGGGCGAAGGGGGGAGGAGCTGAGCGCCGACGAACTGACGGCGCTGTTCTCGGAGACGCGGCCCGAGGTGATCGAGGAGATGCGCGTCGCCGCCGACGAGCTGCGCGCCGAACTGGCGGGCGAGCAGGCGACCTTCGTCGTCAACCGCAACATCAACTTCACCAACGTCTGCACCGTCGGCTGCGCCTTCTGCGGCTTCGGCCAGGGCAAGCGCTCGCCGGACGCCTACCACGTCGAGGAGGACGAGTTCGCCTCGCGCATCGACGAGGCGGTCGCCTTCGGGGCCACCGAGATCTGCATGCAGGGGGGCATCCACCCCGACTACACGCTGGAGGAGTATGGGCGCTGGCTGAAGCTGGCCAAGGAGGTCGCGCCCCAGCTCCACCTTCACGCTTACTCGCCGATGGAGGTCGACTACATGTGCGAGAAGTCGGGCAAGCGCCCCGCCGACGTGTTCGAGTACCTGATCGAATGCGGGCTCGGCTCGACCCCGGGGACCGCCGCCGAGGTGCTCGACGACGGCGTGCGCCAGCGGATCTCGCCCAACAAGCTTCCCGCGGCGCGCTGGGTCGAGATCATCGAGGCCTCGCACCGCGCGGGCCTGCGCTCGACCTCGACCGTCATGTTCGGCCACATCGAGGAGCCCTGGGAGCTCGCGACCCACATGCGCGTCGTGCGCGAGCTGCAGGAGCGCACCGGCGGGATCACCGAGTTCGTGCCGCTCAGCTTCATCCCCTTCAACACGATGCTCGGCCGCACCCACGGGGTCGAGGAGATCTCGCGAGAGGACAACCTCAAGCACACCGCGGCCTTCCGGCTGGCGCTCGGCAAGACGATCCCCAACCTCCAGGCGAGCTGGGTGAAGATGGGGCTCGACGCGGCCACCGAGAGCCTGCGCTGGGGCGTCAACGACCTCGGCGGCACGCTGATGGAGGAGAACATCTCGCGGATGGCCGGCTCCCAGCACGGGGTGCGGCTCGAGCCCGAGCAGCTGATCGACGCCGCGCGCCGCGCCGGCAGGACCCCGGCCCAGCGCACGACGCTCTACGAGATCGTCGAGACCTACTGATCACAAGGACCGCGCAGAGATGGAGCCGAACGACCAGGTTGGGCTGTTTGACGGCGATTCGCAAGAAGCTGCCTGACACGCACGAGCGGCTGTATGCGAGCGCTTGTTCTTAATCGCCCGGGAGCGCCCCTGGAGGAGGCGGAATTGCCGCCTCCCGAGCCGGCCGGTGGCGAGCTTCTGCTCAAAGTCCACGCCTGCGGCGTCTGCCGCACCGACCTCCACATCGTCGACGGCGAGCTCAACGAGCCGAAGCTGCCGCTCGTCCTCGGCCACCAGATCGTCGGCACGGTCGAGGCCAACGGGCCGGGCGCCGGGCGCTTTGAGCCGGGCGACCGCGTCGGCGTGCCCTGGCTCGGCTGGAGCTGCGGCGAGTGCCGTTTTTGCCGTTCCGGGCGCGAGAATCTCTGTCTGAAGGCGAAGTTCACCGGCTATGACCGCGACGGCGGCTACGCCGAGTTCGCGAGCGCCGACGAGCGCTACTGCTTTCCGATCCCGGACGCCTACGAGGACGCCCACGCGGCGCCGCTTCTCTGCGCCGGGCTGATCGGCTACCGGGCGTTGCGGGCCTGCGGCGACCCCGAGCGCCTCGGCCTCTACGGGTTCGGGGCGTCGGCCCACCTCGTCGCCCAGGTCGCACTCCACGAGGGCCGGCGGCTGTTCGCCTTCACCCGCGAGGGCGACGCCGAGGGCCAGGCCTTCGCGCGCGAGCTCGGCGTCGAGTGGGCCGGCGCGAGTGGCGAGGCCCCGCCCGAGTCCCTCGACGCCGCGATCGTCTTCGCGCCGGTCGGGGCGCTGATGGTGGAGGCGCTGCGGGTCGTCGATCGCGGCGGGACGGTGGTCAGCGCCGGCATCCACATGAGCGACATCCCCGGCTTCCCCTACTCGATGCTCTGGGAGGAGCGCTCGCTGACGTCAGTGGCGAATCTGACGCGTCGCGATGGCGAGCAGCTGCTGGAGCTCGCGCCGCGGGTGCCGGTGCGCACGCAGGTCACGACCTATCCGCTTGTGCAGGCGAATATGGCGCTCGACGACCTCCGCGGCGGTAAGGTCCAAGGTGCCGCCGTACTGGTGGTGTAGCCGGACGAGTGAGAGGGGAAGGTTTGGCTGACGTAACCGTCAAGAATCTGAAGGAGTTCGACACCGCGTTCGGCGGAGGCATGCGCCGTGTGCGGGCCGGGCTCGGCGTCACCTCGTTCGGCATACAGGTGATCGAGCTGCCGCCGAACTTCAGCGGCTATCCCGAGCACGACCACAACCACGACGAGCAGGAAGAGGTCTATACGCCGCTCAAGGGCAAGGTCAACCTGATCGTCGAGGGCGTCGACCACGAGCTCGAGCCCGGCGTCTTCGCCCGGGTCGGTCCCGGTCAGCGCCGCAAACTCGTCACCTCGGAGGACGGCAGCCGGATCCTCGCCCTAGGCGGAGTTCCCGGCGGCGTCTACAGCCCGCCGGAGTTCACTGAAGAGGGCGCCGGCGACATGCCGAAGAAGATCGACGCGGAGCTCGCTACCTGAACAGGTCCTCTGCCGAGGGCCGCTGCATCGCCTTCGCGCCCGCCCCGTCCTCGCTCCTGACCAGGGCCTCGAGGCCGGAGATCACCGCTCCCGGGACGTCCGAGTCCTTGTCGCGGATCAGGTCGGCGGCCGACGCGAGCTGATCGGCGACGGCGATCTCGGTGGCGGCGAGCTCGCGCCCGGCCGCGTCGGGGCGCCCGCGCCAGTCCTCGAGCGCCGCGAGGCCCGCGCAGCCGATCGCGATGTCGGCCTGTCCCAGGCGCCAGGGGCGGCCGAAGCTGTCGGCGATGACGATCGCGGGCGCCTCGCCGGTCTCGGCGCGGATCTCCGCCCGCAGCCGCCGCGCGGAGGCGTCCGAGTCCTCGGGCAGCAGCGTCACCTCGTCCTCGGCTGACGTGTTCGAGGCGTCGATGCCGGCGTTGGCGCAGATCCAGCCGTCGTTGGTCTCGCAGATCAGCACTCCCGGCTCGGCGCGGATCACGGCGCGGCTCTCGCCGAGCGCCAGCTCGACCATTCGCGGGTCCTTGGCGGTCCGCTCCGCGAGGCGCTTTGCCTCCTCGCCCGGCGAGACCTCGGCGAGCAGACGGGTTCGCCCCTCGGCCTTGGAGACGATCTTCTGCGAGACGACGACGATCTCGCCCGAGAGCGGCGACGCCGCGCCGGCGATCAGCTCGCCGAGTGGGTCTCGAGCCGCGATCTCCGGCATACCCGCCAGCGGCCGCACCCGGATCTCGCGGGACACGTCAGGCTGCGGCAGGTGCGCTCGGCTTCTGATCGGGGCCGAGCTCCCAGATCAGCTGGGCCGTGCGCGGCGCCAGCTCGGGCCGGAGGATGAGCGCGTCGCGAAGCTGCATCAGATCCTCCGGGGTGTCGAGGTCGAGGCTGAGGGAGCTGATTCGCTCCACCGCGAACGAGACGCCGGCGGCCCGGGCGCGGCTCACGTGGCGAGCGCAGCTGTCGGGGCCGAAGGCGGGGGTGAAGGCGTCGGGGGGCGAGAGCACCAGGCCGTTGGTGCCGGTGCCGTGGCGGTCGGGGATGATCAAGGCCGAGCGCGGCGCGCTGCCGAGGGCGCGGTCGAGCTCGACGGGGTCGAGCAGCGGGCAGTCGCCGGGCAGGAGGGCGACCCGATCGGCGCCGCGCTCGATCGCCAGCTCGACTCCGGCGCTCGCCGCCTCGGAGTGACCCTCGTCCTGGTCCTGGGTGAGGACCTCGACGCCGAGCCAGCGCGCCGTGCGGGCGACCGTCTCGTCGGAGGTGACGACGAGCGTCGCGTCGATTCGCTTGCAGCGGTTGAGGTGGCTGAGGACGTCGAGGAACATCGCCTCGGCGAGCGCCACGCGTGCGCCGGCGGGCACGGCCTTGCCGAGCCGCTGCTTGGCGTGCGCGAATCGCTTGACTGGAATGATCGCCTGGGTCGTCAAATTGGATGCCCCTCTGCGCAAGATTCGCGTGGCCTACCCCGAATCTCGAAGCTTCAACCGCTATCGACCAGGGTAGCGGCGAACTTCAGTGTGCGATCCGCCAGCGCACGCCGTCCGTCCACTCCCTCCATCAGCGTCGGAACCGCGATCGAGGCCATGCCCGCGGGGGATTCCGGCTCATCCGTGTCGTGGACGATTCCGTCGAGGAGCCCCTGGTAGAGCGATGCGACGCCGGCTGCGGTGCACGGGCGCCCGACGGCCGTCATGCACGCCTCGGTCGGCCCCTTCACCGACTTGCCGCCGACCAGCGGGCTGACGGCGACGACCGGCGCCGGGGAGGCGGCGATCGCCTCACGCATGCCGGGCACCGAGAGGATCGGGCCTATCGAGATCACCGGGTTCGACGGGCCGATCACGATCGCCTCGGCGCTCTGCAGCGCGTCCAGAACCTCGATCGTGGGCCGCGCCCGGTCGAGACCGCTGACCTCGATCGCCTCGATCGGTCCCGCGGCCCGGTCGACGATCAGCCACTCCTGGAGGCCGCGCCGTCCGGCCGCCGTCTGGATGCTCGTCCTGACCGGCTCATCGCACATCGGCAGCACCGCCGCCGTGGCGCCGAGCTGGCGCGCGATCTGGGCCTGGGCGTCGGTCTGGCGCCCGCCGTCTGCGAGGAAATTGCGGCGGTAGAGGCAGACACCGAGATCGCGGTCCGAGAGCGAGAACCAGTCGGGCGCGCCGACCTTGACCATCCGCTGGAAGGTCGCGAATCCGTCGTCCGCGATTCCCCAGCCGCGCTCCTCGTCGATCTCGCCGGTGAGCCAGTAGGTGACGAGGTCGGGGTCGGGCGAGACGTGGACGCCGAGAACCTCGAGGTCGTCGGCGGTGTTGGCGATCACCGAGAGCCCGTCGCCGAGCAGGTCCTGGAGTCCCGCAGCGAGCTTGGCACCGCCGGTGCCGCCGGCGAGGATCGCGACCCGGTTCACTCCCAGTGGTCGCCCTCGGGCAGCCCCGTGATCTTGACCCCGGCTTGGGCCTTGTAGCGGACGTTGATCCCGATCAGCATCGGCGTCAGCTGCTCGACGTAGCGGGAAGCCTCGAGGCCGCCGGCGTTGACCGGGCGCAGGCCGTCGATCTGGTCGATCAGCTTGGCGACGCGGGCCTTGTCGGCCTTCTTCTCCCCGCAGATGAGGACGTCTTCGTCCAGCGCGTCGCCTTCGGTGAGGGCCTTGGCGCTGACCGTGTGCAGGGCGGAGACGACGGTGACGCCCTCGGGGACCATCTCCTGAGCCTGCTGCGCCGCGGAGCCCTGCCAGACGCCGAGGATGCGGGTCGCCTTGCCGCTGACGGCGGCCGCGGTCGGCACCGTGCAGTCGACCAGGAGCTGACCCGGCTTGAGCGCCTCGCGCAGATTGTTGAGGGTCTCGGATTGGGCCCGGAAGGGAACGGTGAGAAAGACCAGCGGGCCCTTGACGGCCGCTTCCTCGTTGAGGAGACCGTCGATCCTGGCGCCGGGGACCGCCTTGGCGAGCTTGGCGGCGGCCTCCTCGGCCCGCTCGGCGCTGCGTGAGCCGATCGTGACTGCGTGGCCCTTCCCGGCCAGCCGCAGCGCCAGTCCGTAGCCGAGCGCGCCGGTGGCGCCGATGATGGGAATCCTTTCGTCGGGCATCGGCGGGCCAGTGTAGGACGCGGCCAAATATGCTGCCGCGGCTATGAGGCTGGAGGGGCGAAAAGCTTTGGTCACCGGCGGCGCCGGCGGTATCGGCGCCGCAACCGCGCGCAGGCTCGCCGCCGAGGGGGCCGCCGTCGCCGTCGCCGACCTCAACCTCGATGGCGGCAAGGAGGTCGCGGCGGAGATCTCCGGCGACGCGGTCGAGCTCGACGTGACCAGCCTCGACTCGGCCAAGGCAGCGGTCGAGAGCGCCGGGCCGTTCGACATCCTCGTCAACAACGCCGGCACCGACCAGTTCGGCTTCTTCCACCAGACCACGCCCGCGCAGTGGGACATCGTCCTCGACGTCAACCTCAAGGGCGTCCTTCACTGCACCGCCGCGGTTCTGCCCGCGATGCAGGAACGCAACTACGGACGGATCGTCAACGTCGCCTCCGAGGCCGGCCGCGTCGGCTCGAAGGGCTCCTCGGTCTACTCCGCGGCCAAGGCCGGGGTGATCGGCTTCACCAAGGTGATGGCCCGCGAGGGCGCCCGCTTCAACATCAACGTCAACGCGATCGCCCCGGGCCCGATCGAGACGCCGCTGCTGATGCAGGCACTCGAGTTCGGCGAGATCGGCGAGAAGATCGTCGAGAACATGAAG
>CAVOKZ010000049.1:0-26331 GCA_963696625.1 uncultured Solirubrobacterales bacterium | reverse complement strand
TCTGTCCGATCTTCTGTGTGAGGTCGGGGCAACCACTACGGTCGGCTGATCCGATCCCGCGAAGCCCGTAGGGCGAAGCGGGATCGGGGCGGCCGACCGGGATAGGAACCCCAACCAGATGCCGAAGACAGACAAGACGACGAAGACCGACCAGAGCGAGCCCGGCTTGGCCGCGCGCGAGCGGCTCGCCGAGCTGCTGCCCGAAGACGCCCTCGACGAGGCCCTCGAGGGCCTCGGGCCCGAGGAGATCACCGGCCCGGGCGGCCTCATCACCCAGCTTGCCGGGCGGGTGATCGAGACCGCGCTCGGCGCCGAGCTCTCCGAGCACCTGGGCTACCCGCCCGGTGAGCGCGGCCCCGGCGGCAATCACCGAAACGGCTCGACCCCGAAGACGCTGGCGACCGAGGTCGGCGACGTGGCGATCGGGACGCCCCGCGACCGCGAGGGCAGCTTCGAGTCCAAGCTCGTCGCCAAGCGCCAGACCCGGCTCGCCGGCCTCGACGAGAAGATCATCGCCCTCTACGCCGGCGGGCTCAGCGTCCGCGAGATCTCCGACCAGCTCTCCGAGCTCTACGGGGCCCGGATCGGGCGCGACCAGGTCTCGCGGATCACCGACGCGGTGCTCGACGACGTCGCCGAGTGGCGCTCGCGGCCACTGGATGAGGTCTACCCGGTGCTCTGCCTCGACGCCCTGGTGGTCAAGGTCAAAGAGGACCGCTCGGTTACCAACCGCGCCTGCTACCTGGCGGTCGGGGTCAACCTCGAGGGCGAGCGCGAGACGCTCGGGATCTGGTGGCAGGAGTCAGAGGGCGCCAAGTTCTGGCTGGCGGTGCTCAACGACCTCCACCAGCGCGGGGTCCGCGACGTGCTGATCAGCTGCGTCGACGGGCTCTCGGGCTTTCCCGAGGCGATCGAGGCGGTCTTCCCCAGGACCTGGGTGCAGAGCTGCATCGTCCACCAGATCCGCGCCTCGATGAGATACGTCTCCTTCAAGGAGCGAAAGGCCGTGGCCCGGGACCTGAAGCCGATCTACACCGCCCCCAACGCCGAGGCCGCCGAGGCCGAGCTCACTGCGTTCGAAGAGCGCTGGGGCGAGCGCTACCCGATGATCGGCGAGTCCTGGCGGGCGCGCTGGGAGCTGATCGTCCCCTTCCTGGCCCTGCCGGCCGACCTGCGCCGGGTGGTCTACACGACCAACGCGATCGAGAACCTGAACCGCCAGATCCGCAAGGCGATCAAGACCCGCGGGCACTTCCCCGACGAGCAGGCCGCCACCAAGCTGATCTACCTGGCGATCATCCGGGCCGAGGCGAAGTGGCGCACGACCTACAACTGGACCGCGGCGCGCAGAGCGCTGAAGATCCACTTCGGGGAGCGGATGCCCGACTGACTACGATCGATGAACCAACCAGCCCGACCTCACACACAGATTTTCGGGCAGCCTCCCGCAAGGTGATCCTGCCGCGTGCCCACCGCGCCCTCTCCAACCTTCAGACCTGGCTTCTGGGCACGCACCGGAGAGCCTCCGCCAAGCATCTGCCGGTCTACCTCGACGAGTTCGTCTTCCGCCACAACCGCCGGCGCACGCCGATGGCCGCGTTCAGACCCTGCTCGGACTCGGGGCGGTTCACCAGCCGAGCACCTATCGCGAGATCACCTCTCATGCCGCAGCCTGAGCAAAGCGGATACTCATGAGTTCAGCTAATCGAGTGCGCTGCCAGGACCGGGTGTCCCGCTGGGTGCCCGCAGGAAGTCGTAGCTTGGTGGAAGGCCCCGAGGATCTTCAGAGTGCCTGTGGTTCGCGACGCGGCTAGAGATGGAATGGACGCCCGAGAGCCAAAGCCGGGCCGATGCCGCCGGCATCCGCCTCTTCCGTGCGTGGCCCGCTGCAGCGACCTACTGGAAGCGGGCCTGGGGGACGGGGAACGCATTCATCGGCTATGCCGACGACCCTGCCGAGGTCTGCCTCGAACTATTGGCCAAATCCGAGCATCACGCCGCCGCGAAGGTGATGACCGAACTCGGGGTCGACCTGGATTGCTTCGTGGTGAAGCCCGAACCATGTGCAGCTCCGCGAGACGCCTGAGGCAGCTCGGAGAACCTGTGCAATCGGTCCATTTCGGTTCTCGCGGTGGCACAGGAGGGCGTCCGCCGCTTGACCTCGCAGCCCCCCGCTACCGTAACCGTGGCAATGACTAATGAGGCACTGATCGCCGAGGCAACCCGCCGTCTAAGGACGGCTGCACCCGGTGCTGACGTGATCGTCTTCGGTTCGCGCGCCCAGGATCAAGCCCAAGCCTCTAGCGACCTGGACATCCTCGTAATCGAGGCTAAGTCGACGATCCCCAATCAGAGCCGAGAGTTCGTACGCCTTCGTCGCGCGCTCGGCGATCTGGGAGTTCCAATCGATCTCCACGTGGTCGGTACCCGCCAGGTCGAGAAGTGGGGTCATGTCCCGGGGTCCATGATTCACGAGGCCCTGACCGAGGGACGCGTACTTGCCCGAGGGTGACTCTGCCGAGCTGGCGCGGGTCCTCTCGGCCAAGGCAGGCGAAGACGCGACCGCTCTACAAGAGCTCGCCCGAACGAGCAGATAGCCGACAGCATCGTTGGGTTCCATGCTCAGCAGGCCGCCGAGAAATGGCTCAAGGCAGTCATCGTCCACCGGGGTCGCCGGTTCGAGAAGACTCACGACATCCTCCGTCTCATCGATCTCGCTACCGCCGACGGCGGTGACGGGCCGGCGAACTCCGACGACCTGATTGCTCTGACTCAGTTCGCCGTACCGCTCCGCTACAACGAGGTTCTCGATACAGACGCACTCGATCGCGAAGCCACGGTTCAGCTGATTCATGGGCTTGGTGACTGGGCGCGGGCTCAGATCCGGAGCTGATGGATGAACGCGCTATCTGGAAATCGTGGTGTCACCGGTTCGATTCCGGTCCTCGCCATTAGGAACCAAGCCGTTTGCGGCCTCTCGGGACTTACGAATAGTGAGCAGGGGCAACGGATGGGGCAACACCCAGTTTTCGTACGAAGAACGGGGCAACGGATTGGGAGGGCACCGAGGCTGTCTACCGCCCGGCTGTGCACGGCATGACACGACCTGGTCCCGCCAAGTTCCCCGTGCGGTTGGTTCTGCTGATAAAGTGTCCCTAATAAGGGATTGATTATGCCGACCAAGACGAAACCGGACCTGTTCACCCGCCGCGAAGCCGCCGTGCTCGCTGATGTCTCGCTGAAGACTGTCGACAAGGCGATCGAGGAGAAGGTGGTCAGGGTGCGGCGATACAAAGCAGCCACCCTCTTGGAGGGCGACGACGTGCTCGCGATCGCGCTGATCGGAAACGCCGGTCTCCCGCTGCAGAAGAAGACCAAGCGGGAGATCCGGCGCTGGGTTCACGAGATCAGGCCTCGTATCTCGAGCAAGACCGAGGAGCTCTTGCTCGGTGACCTCATCGTGCTTCGTCCCGGCGACCACATTCGCGCCATCGCCAAGCAGCTCGATCGCTACGGCGAGAGCCGCGAGCGGTTCATCGAGTCGAACCCCGCCGTCATGGGGGGCGACCCAGTGATCGTGGGGACCCGGCTGCCTGTGCGAGCCGTCGCCAGGCGGATTGAGCGCGGTGACTCGATCGAGGACCTCCGGGAGGACTACCCGGACATTCCGCGCGAGGCGTTCGAGGCAGCCCTTCTCTACGCGCAGTCCCACCCCCGCCGAGGCCGACCCGCACGGCCCTGGCGGGAGGGTTGATGCGCTTCTTCGTCGACGAGGATCTCTCACCGACCTTGGCTACGGAGTGCCACCGCTTTGGCTACGACGCGACGTCTACACGCGACCGTGGAATGCTCGGGGCCCCCGATCGTGCAGTCGCGCAACTATGCATGGACGAGGAGCGAGTGCTCGTCACCAACAACGCCGATGACTTCCTCCAGCTCGCCGCGAAGGCGGGACTCTATCCGGGGCTCGTCGTCATGCCTCTCGGATCTCGCGCCGAGGAGATCGCCTGGATGGGCATCGCCATTGCCCAAATTGAAAAGGTCTCCGACGACCGAGGTGTCGAGCCGGCCGAGGCGATGATCAATCGCGTCGTGGAGGTCGAAGAATCGGGAGACGCCTCCGACTACGACTACCCGGTATGAGCGAGACGTTGGGCAGCGAGGGCGACGCTGTTCCCGACCTCCGCGCGGACGTGAAATCCACAGTCACGGCGTGCCTGGAGCAAGCCTCAACGGAGCCTCAACGAGCCTCAACGGGGTCAAGCCTCAACGGGGTCAGGTCTTGAATCACACACAAGCAAGCAAAGCCTCAACGGGGTCAGGTCTTGAATCACACACAAGCAAGCAAAGGTCGGTTGAGCGAGCAGTCTCGTGGCCGCGACAGCAAAGGCCGGATACCGCATCCCGGGCCGCTACCGTGATGATCAAGTTGGATAGCGAAGCACTCATCGCCGAGGCCGCCCGCCGTCTGTCCGAGGCCGCCCCTGACGCCCGCGTGATCGTCTTCGGTTCGCATGCGCGCGGCGATGCCCGCCCCGACTCGGATCTCGACCTGCTCGTAATCGAACCGGAGGTCGAGCAACGCCGCGCCGAGTCGGCCCGACTTCGCCGCGCGTTGCGCAGCCTCGAGGTCGCGCTCGACGTCGTGGTCGTCAGCGCCGCGCACGCGGATGAGTGGCGCGAAGTGCCGTGATCGGAGTCCTCGAGGAGCTCGGCGGTCGCGTGAAGGCGGACCACCGGCTGCTCGCCGCCGATTCGGTTGCAACCTTCGTCCGCGCCGGCGACAAAGCGTACCTGGTCACCGAGCTCGGAGACGTGGATGTTCTCCAGGCGCTCCCTCAGATCGAGGGCGTGATCCCGGAGGCGAATCCCCCAACCGGGGCGAATCCCCCAACCGGGGGGGATCCCGAACGTAGGCCCGTTTCGTGAAACTCAAGCGGCCCAGCGGCGTAGAGATCTACGTTGCCCGGCTCCATCGCTCCAGCCCACGACCGCGCCCTCGACGTCCTCGCCGGCCTACTGCCGGAGCTCGAGGAAGAGCTCGACGCGCCGGGATCACGATTCTTCGACCGCCTCTGTGAGGCAGTCTGCCGCCTGGTTGGCCTCGAGCGCGCCGGCCTCGTCCTCTACGACAAGGCCCGGCAATTGGTCATTCCAGTCGGCAGTCATGGGGTCGACCCGGCGATTCGGGCGCAGATCTACGGCACGCTCGAAGAGACGCCGATGGCGCAGACCGCACTGGCCGAGAACCGCGTCGTCGTCTCCAGCGACCTGACCGGGCAGCTTCCGGATCGCTACGCGAGCTTTGCCGGGATCACGACCCTGGCCTGCGTGCCCGTTTCGGCCGGGGGTCGCTGGCTCGGAGTCATCTTTGCCGACCGCGGTGGCCGGCCGTTCGATCTCAGCGAGGAGGAGCGTCAAACGATGCTCGCCTTCGGCAAGGGGGCCGCGCTGGCTGCGACCGCGCGCATCGGTGCCGTCCAAGCGATGCGCGCGCGTGAGCTTGCCTCGCGCCTCGACCTGGCACGCGAACTCCATGAGAGTGTCGTCCAGCGGTTGTTCGGCATTTCGCTTGCTCTCGGCAGCGAGCACGAGCTGAGCCAAGTCGAGCGCGAGCGGATCTCGACCGAGATCGGCGAGGCGCTCACCGACATGCGAACGACGATCGCACAGCCCTTGCGCACGCCGCCGCTTGACACCGGGATCACTCTCGTTGAGGAGCTCGAGCGGCTCCGCGGCCACCACGCGAGCCTGCCGATCAGCGTCGACTGGGAGCCGGGCGTTGAAGCGCCGGCCGGTCACAAGGGATTGGCTCAGGCAGTCCTTGCCGAGGGCCTTCGCAACTGCGCCAAGCATGCCGACCCGACTGAGGTGTTGGTCCGGGTCGGCAGGGACGGGGGCGCGTTCACGCTCGAGGTTGCCAATGACGGCGCCCACGCGAGCGAATCAAAGAGCGCCGGCATGGGCCTGCGCCTGGCGGCACTCGAGGCGATGGGTGCCCGGGGCATGGTCGAGTTCGGCCCCCAGGGCGAAGATCGCTGGCGGGTAAGGCTCGTACTTCCCTCTCCGGAGGACGGCGGATGAGTTCGCAGGCGGGAATGCGCGTACTCGTCGTCGACGACCACGACGTCGTCCAGTGGGGGTTCCGTCTTCTCCTCGGCGAGCAGCGCTGGGTCCGGCGCTGTGAGGCTGCGTCGAGTGGCGCCGAGGCGCTCGAGCACGTCCGCGATCAGCGCCCCGATGTAGCCCTTGTCGACCTCTTTATCGGCGAGGAGTCCGGCGCCGAGCTCTGCGCGGCGATTCGCGAGGCCTCACCCCAGACCCGGGTCCTGCTGATCTCCGGCGCTGGTTGGATCAGCCGCGAAGCGGCCCGGGCGGCCGGCGCATCGGGCTTTGTCAGCAAGGACTGGAGTGCAGCCGACGTCGCTCGCGCGGTGCGCATGGTCGGCAAGGGGATGAGCGTCTTTGCCTCGCAGCCGGAGGCCTCGGCAGGGCTCTCCGATCGCGAGCGCGAGGTTGTCGGGCTGATTGCCGGCGGGGCGACGAACAAGGAGATCGCCGCGCGGCTGCACCTCTCGCCGCACACGGTCAAGGACCACACCAGCGCCCTCTATCGCAAGCTCGGCGTCCGCAACCGCGCCGAGGCCGTCCGTCGCGCCGAGCGTCTCGGGCTGAGCGCCTAACCCCCCAGCGGTCCCGGCTTCGCCCCCCGTTTGGGGGGTTCGAGCCTCGTGGGCGGTTACGGGCAGCCCCAACGCTGGTAGTTCTGCCCAGTGGCCCAATCCGACCCCTCCTCCGCAACCCTCTTCCCAGGCCAGGGCGTCAGCGTTTCCGAGCTCGCGCCCGCCGTCGAAGCGGCCTTGCCTGAGCTGGTCGCGAGCGCCCACGAGCTGGTCGGGGGCGATCCCTTTGCCCGCAGCGAGGAGTCGACGCAATTTGCCCAGCCGGCGATCTATCTCGCCTCGCTTGCCGGCTACGAGCAACTTGGCAGGCCGCAGACCGTGCTCGCCGGCCACTCGCTTGGCGAGATCACGGCACTCGTTGCGGCGGGCGCTCTCGACCCCGAGGCCGGATTGCGGCTCGTCGCTGCGCGCGGCCGACTGATGGCGCAGGCGGCCGAGAGCGGCGAGCCCGGAGCGATGCTTGCCGTCGGCGCTGATCGTGAGACGGCGGCGGCGATCGCCGCCCTCCATGGGCTTTCCGTGGCCAACGAGAACTCACCGCGCCAAGCCGTGCTCTCGGGCCCCGTCGAGAACGCTGCGGCGGCCGAGGCCGCGGCGCGCGAGTCGGGGACGAGGGTCAAACGGCTTCCGGTATCCGGCGCCTTCCATTCGCCGGCGATGGAGCCGGCGGTGGCCCGCTTCGGCGAGATTCTCGCCGAGATCGAGATCCGCCCACCGCGGCTGCCCGTGATCTCTTCGGTGACCGCCGAACCGATAGACGGTGAGGCCGCCGAGCTGCTCGTCCGCTCTCTGGTCAGTCCCGTGCGCTGGGTCGAGGTGCTCGAGTACCTCCACGAGCTGGGTGTGCGCCGCTTCCTCGACGCCGGCCCCGGGCGCGTCGTCGGCAAGCTGGCCAAGCAGACCCTGGGGTCGGTCGAGGTCGAGGCCGCCGACCTTCTCGAGGCGCAGCGTGTCTAGCGGCGCCGCCAACGGGTCCGTCCTCGCCGAGACCGGCCAGGCGCGGCCCGCGCCGCGGCTGCAAGGCACCGCCCTGGCCTCGGTCGCGAGTTGCCTGCCCGATGGGCGCGCCCACAACTCCGAGGTCGAGCGCCGGCTCGGGCTCGAGCAAGGCTGGATCAGCTCGCGCACCGGAGTGGTCGAGCGCCGCCAGCTTGCTGCGGGCGAGACCGTTACCGGTATGGCCGCGGGCGCCGCCTCCGAGGCGCTGGCCCGCGCCGGCGTCGGCGCCGAGGAGGTCGACCTCGTGCTCGCCGCAACCTTCACCGCCGACGACCTGCTGCCCAACCTCGCCCCGCTCGTGGCGGCGGAGATCGGAGCAACCGGGGCCGGCGCTCTCGACATCGGCGCCGCCTGCACCGGCTTCCTCTCGGCGCTGTCGCTCGGCGCGGCCCAGATCGAGAGCCGCCGGGCGCGGGTGGTGCTGGTTCTCGGCGCCGAGGGAATGAGCCGAGTCACCGACCGCGAGGACCGCTCGACCGCGGGCCTGTTCGGCGACGGCGCCGGCGCGGCGGTACTGAGCCCGGACGCCGGCGGGTCGCTCGGCCCGGTCCTGCTCGGAGCCGACGCCGGCGGCGCCGGGCACATCACCGCCTCCCACGCTGAGCGCAAGGTGCGGATGGACGGGCGCGCGACCTTTCGCGCCGCAGTCAACGCGATGAGCGGCGTCGCCGTCGAGGCCGCCGCCCGCGCCGGCGTCGGGCTTGGCCAGATCGACCTCTTCGTCTTTCATCAGGCCAACCGCCGCATCCTGCGCGCCGTCGGCGAGCGGCTCGAGCTCGACCCGGAGCGGGTTCTCGACTGCATCTCGGGATACGGGAACACCTCGGCGGCGAGCATTCCGATTGCCCTCGCCGACGCCCAGGAGGCTGGGCGGCTGCAGCCCGGTGATCGGGTCCTCCTCGCCGCATTCGGAGCCGGCTTCACCTGGGGCGCGACGGTCCTCGATTGGGGCGCGGCGTGAGCGCGGGGAACGGAAACGGCAGGCCGGAGGGTGCCTGCGCTCTCGTCACCGGCGCCTCCCGGGGGATCGGCGCCGCCAGCGCGCTGCGTCTGGCGCAGGCCGGCTGGCCGGTGGGGGTCAACTACCGCCGCGACCGTGAGGGCGCCGAGCGGGTGGTCGCGGCGATCCGCGACGCGGGGGGCGAGGCGGTCGCGATCGAGGGCGACGTCGGCGACCCCGCGGTCGCGGAGGAGATCGTCGCCGGCGCCGAATCCGAGTTCGGCCCCGTGCTCGTCCTGGTCAACAACGCCGGCCAGACCGCTGACGGGCTCTCGCTGCGGCTCAGCGACGACGACTGGGAGCGAATCCTCTCCACCAACCTCGGCGGCGCCTTCCGTCTCACCCGCCGGGTGCTGCGAACCATGGTCCGCACACGCTTCGGGCGCATCGTCAACGTCGCCAGCGTCGTCGGGCAGCGCGCCAACCCGGGCCAGGGCAACTACGCGGCGTCGAAGGCCGGGCTGGTCGCCTTCACCCGCACCGTCGCGGTCGAGGTCGCCAGCCGGGGGATCACCGCCAATGCCGTCGCACCCGGGCTGATCGAAACGGAGCTGACCTCCAACGGCGTCGCCGATGGGCTTTCAGACGCGATCCCCGCCCGCCGCAGCGGCAGCCCCGAGGAGGTCGCCGCCTGCGTCGGCTTCCTCGCGTCGGAGGAAGCGGGCTACGTGACCGGGGCCCTGCTGACCGTCGACGGCGGCATGAGCGCCTGACAACCACCACAAAGGAGAAGCAGTGACCCAGACAGTGACCAAAGCCCAGATCGCCGACCGCCTCACCGAAGCGCTGGTCGAGTTCGGCGAGGAGCGCGAGAACATCACCCCCGACGCGGCCTTCGAGGAGCTCGACATCGACAGCCTCGACCTGGTCGAGATGGCGCAGATCGTCGACGACGACTACGGCGTCGAGATCAAGGACTCGGAGATGGATCAGCTCAAGACCTTCGGCGACGCCGTCGACTTCGTCGCCTCGCGCCTGGAGGTGACGTGACCCGAGCGGTCGCAATAACCGGAGTCGGCGCCGTCACCCCGCTCGGCACCGGGTCGGGCCCGTTGTATGAGCGCTGGTCGGCCGGCGAGTGCGCGATCGAGGACGGCCTCGCACGTTGCACGGGCTTCGAGCCCGCCGACCATCTCTCAAAGCGAGAGGCGCGCCGCGCCGACCGCTTCACCCAGTTCGCGCTCGTAGCCGCATCCGAGGCGCTCGATGCCGCCGGCTGGGATGAGGAAAAGCCCTACCCGGCCGAGGATGTCGGCTGCGTGATCGGTACCGGGATCGGCGGGATCGCGACTATCGAGGAGCAGCACAAGATCCTCCGCGACGGCGACCGTTCGGTCTCCCCGCTCTGCGTTCCGCAGATGATGCCCAACGCCGCCGCGGGCCAGATCGCGATGCGCCACGGCCTCAAGGGCGAGAGCTTCGGCGCCGTGTCGGCCTGTGCCGCCGGCGCCCAGGCGATCGGCGCCGGCATGCGAATGGTCCAGCACGGCGACGCCAAGGCCTGCGTCGTCGGCGGCACCGAGGCTGGGATCACGCCGCTCGCGGTAGCCGCGTTCGCAGAGATGGGCGCAACCTCTGAGGCAGGCATCTCGCGTCCCTTCGACGCGCGCCGCGACGGCTTCGTCATGGGGGAAGGCGCCGGGGTCCTCGTTCTCGAGGACGCCGAGGAGGCCAAACGGCGCAAGACGCCGGTCCTCGGCTACCTGCGCGGCTACGGCGCCACGGCCGATGCGCATCACCTGACTGCGCCCGATCCCGAAGGGGCGGGGGCGGCGCGGGCGATCAGCCGTGCCTTGTCGGACGCCGGGCTCGAGCCCGGCGGCATCGACTACGTCAACGCCCACGGGACCTCGACGCCGCTCAACGACGCCTCGGAGACCAAGGCGATCCGGACCGCTCTGGGTGACCGAGCGGCAGCGATCCCGGTGTCCTCGCTGAAGTCGGCGATCGGGCACCTGCTCGGTGCCGCCGGGGCGGTCGAGGCCGTCGCCACGGTTCTCGCGCTTGCCTCCGCGGTCGCGCCGCCGACCCTCAATCTCGATCAACCCGATCCCGAGCTCGACCTCGATTTCGTCCCCGGCGAGCGCCGCGCCCTCGAGCGAAATGGCCGCCCGCTCGCGGCGCTGTCGAACTCGTTCGGGTTCGGCGGCCACAACGCGGTCCTCTGCATCGAGGCGGCTCGATGAGCACAGCCACCGCCACCCGGCCTGAGCCGTCCGCAAGACCGGACCCCCGCGCCCGCCTCGAGGACCTCTGCGACCCCGGCAGCTTCCGGCCGCTCCGCAGCGGAGTCATCTCGCAGCGCATGGACAAGGTGCACCAAGGCGATGGCGTTGTCGCCGGCGCCGGGCGGGTCGGCGGCAGCCCGGTGTTCTGCTACGCGGAGGACCCGTCGGTTCTCGGCGGCTCGCTCGGCGAGGCCCACGCCGAGTCGATCGTCCGCGTGATGCGACTCGCTGCCCAATCACGGGCGCCGATCGTCGGCTTCGTCGAGTCCGGCGGGGCCCGTCTCCAGGAAGGCCACGCGGCGCTCGCGGGCTACGGGCGAATCTTCCGGGCCAGCGTCGAGCTTTCACGGGTCGTGCCGCAGATTTCGATCGTCAGCGGAGTCTCGGCCGGCGGCGGCGCCTACTCACCTGCGCTGACCGACTTCGTGGTGATGACCGAGGAGGCGGCGATGTTCCTCACCGGCCCCCGGGTGGTCGCTGAAGCGCTCGGGGAGCAGGTCTCGATCCCCGAGCTTGGTGGGCCGGGCGTGCACGAGCGAAACGGCGTCTGCCAGCTCGTCGCCGCCGACCAAGCCGGCGCGATCGCCGTTTGCCGCGAGCTGCTCGCCCACCTGCCGCCCTCGATCGGCGAGCGCACTCCCCGACGGGCCGAAGCCTCCGGGGGCCGCGACCCGGGTGAGAGCGTGCCGGACGAGGCGCGCCGCGTCTATGACATTCGCGATGTCGCCGATGCGATCGTTGACGAGGAGAGCCTGCTCGAGATCGCGCCGCGATGGGCGCGGAACATGGTCACGGCGCTGGCCCGCATCGACGGCCGCTCGGTCGGCGTCATCGCCAACCAGCCGCGCCGCCTCGGCGGGGTGATCGACGCCGCCGCCGCCGACAAGGCAGCCTGGTTCGTCAGCGCCTGCGACCGCTTCCGCCTTCCCCTCGTCGTGCTTGTCGACACCCCGGGGTTCATGCCCGGCACCCGCCAGGAGGGCGCCGGCGTCATCCGCCACGGCGCCTCGCTGCTGCGCGCTTTCGCCGGCGCGACCGTGCCGAAGCTGACCGTCGTCGTCCGCAAGGCCTACGGCGGAGCGGTGATCACGATGAACTCGAAGGACCTCGGTGCCGACATGGTCTTCGCCTGGCCCGGGGCTGAAATGGGCATCATGGCCGCGCGCCAGGCCGTCGGCATCGTTCACCGGCGCCACCTCGCAACCGTCGGCGACCAGGCGGCCGATGCCTTGGCCCGCGACTATGCCGACGAGCATTTGACCGCCGCATCGGCAGCTGCGTCGGGGTTCGTCGACGAGGTGATCGAGCCAGCCGAGACCCGGGAGCGCCTCACCTGGGCGCTGGAGTCGATGGAGGGCAGTTGACCCTCGACCCCCAGACGAAGATGGCTCGGACCTTGCGCGGACCCGAGAGTGCGCGCCGGGTTGGCCGGCCCCGCTGCTACGTCGCCATGGGCGACAGCTTCACCGCCGGTGCCGACTGCCCGAAGGGCAGGCGCTGGCCCGACCTTCTCGCCGATCATCTCTGGCGTGCTCGCGACGACGTCCACTACTCCAACCTCGCTGTCAACGGCGCGACCAGCGCCTCGGTCCTCAGCCAGGTCCCGGCCGCACTCGAGCTCGAGCCCGACCTCGTCAGCATCGTCTGCGGTGGGAACGACGCGTTGCTGTCGCTGCGCCCGGATGTCGACGCTTACAGAAGCAACCTGCGCCAGATCATGCTTCGCCTGCGCGCCACCCTCCCGGGCGCGGTCCTCGTGACCGCTACCTGTCCGAGCGCCTGGAGCTTCCTCGGCTTGCGACCGAAGACGCGGGCCCGAGTCGAAGGGGCGGCGGCCGAGCTCAATCGGGCGACGAGGTCGCTGGCCGAAACCTACGGAGCGATCTGCGTTGATCTTGCCGACCACCCCGGCCTCGAAGACCCGGAGAACTTCTCCGACGATGGGCTCCATCCGTCGCTTCTCGGCCATCTGCGCATGGCCGACGAAGTAATTCGACAACTGTGGCCGAGGGAGGTCGCGGCATGAGCGGCCACGACCTCTTTTCTCGTGACTTCGACCTGCTCGAGGCCGGGGCAGGGATGACGACGCGCGGCCGCACGATCACCGAGGCCGACCTCACCGCCTTCTCCGCCCTGACCGGCGACTGGCACCGCCAGCATTCCGATGCCACCTGGGCTGAGCAGAGTGCCTTCGGTGAGCGCATCGCCCACGGGATGCTCCTCCTCAGCTACGCGCTCGGGTTGCTGCCGATCGACGATGAACGGGTCGTCGCCCTCCGTGCCCTCCGTCACGTTGTCTTCAAGCGCCCGGCCCCGATCGGGACCACGATTCACGTCAGCACCGAGTTGCTCGAGAAGCGTCCTCTTGACGCCGCGCACGGACTCGTAAGCATCCGGCTCGACGTCCGCGATGCCGGCGATCGGCTGCTCGCGCGGGCGACCATCGACGCGCTCTGGAGGCGGGGGGACACGGCAGAGCTGCCGACGCCCGCCGAGAACGGCGACGCTCGCGAGAACCATGGAGCCGGCCCGGCGGCGAGCGAGCCGGAGGATTCCCCGCTCGTCAACGGGAGGCTCTGCATCTGATGCTCGATGGCAAGCGGTTCCTGATCACCGGCGTCATCACCCGCAAGAGCATCGCCTTCGCCGTCGCCGAGCAGGCCCAACGCGCTGGGGCCGAGGTGGTGCTGACCGGCCTCGGCCGCTCGCGGCGCCTGACTGAGCGCGCCGCCGCGCGCCTGCCCGACCCGCCCGAGATCCTCGAACTCGACATCAACAGCGAGGATGATCTTGCCGCTGCGGCAGCCGACCTCGAGCGGCGCTGGGGACAGCTCGACGGTGCTCTCCATGCGATTGCCTTCGCCCCCGAAGACGCCCTCGGCGGCCGCTTTCTCGAGACACCGTTCGAGAGTGCAGCCCAGGCATTTCAGACGAGCGCCTACTCGCTCCAGGCGCTTGGGCGCCACCTGGGACCGTTGATCGAGCGCGACGGAGGTGGGAGTCTCGTCGGCCTCGACTTCGACGCCTCGGTCGCCTGGCCGGCCTACGACTGGATGGGTGTGGCCAAGGCGGCGCTCGAATCGACGAGCCGCTACCTGGCCCGCGACCTTGGGCCGCATGGCATCCGCGTCAACCTCGTCTCGGCTGGTCCGCTCGCGACGACCGCCGCCGGTGGCATTCCCGGCTTTTCCGATCTCGCCGAGTCGTGGTCGGCCGCGCCCCTGGGCTGGGATCTGTCGGACCCGGAGCCGGTGGCGGATGCTGTTCTGTTTCTGCTCTCGGATCTGAGTCGCGCCATCACCGGAGAGATCATTCACGTTGACGGCGGCATGCATGCCGTCGGGGCGCCTTCCGGCGCAGCGTCGCCGCAGGGCGACCGCAATTCGGAGCTTGATGCCCCGCCGCAGCTCAGCGTGGCTCGAGAATCATGACCGATCGAGGTGGCTGCAGACCGCCGCTTCGATCAACGGATCCTGGTCGCCGACAAGGGCCATTCATGGCGAGCCCTCGTCCCGGCGGCAGCGGACGCGAAGCGGAGCAGCCGCCGGTTTAGGGCTTCCCGTATACGGGGATGTGGGCGCCCGAGACCGGGGCCGAGGCGTCGGAGCTGAGGAAGGTGATCACCTTGGCGATCTCCTGCGTCGACGGCCAGTTCGAGGTGTCGGCGCCGGGATCGGCGGCGCGGTTGGCCGGAGTGTCGATCAGGTTGGGGACGATCGCGTTGGCGCGGATGCCGTCGCCGCGGTATTCGGCGTCGAGGGTCTTGACAAGTTGCAGCACCGCCGCCTTCGAGATCGAGACCGCGGCGCCGCCGGGGAACGGGTTGTGAGCGTGCTTGGCGCCGACGCAGACGATCGTGCCGCCGCCGTTCTCCAGCAGCGACGGCAGCGCGGCGCGGCACATGCGCGCCGTCGTCATCAGGTTCAGCGCCAGCATCTTCTCGAGCGTCTCGATCGGCTCCTCGTGCAGGCGCCCGCCGGCGGCGAAGCCGCCGACGAGGTTGACGAGGCCGGCGAGCGGGCCGTTCGAGGTCGCCGCCTCGACCGCGGCCTCGCAGCCCTCGTCGCTCGAGAGGTCGGCCTGGACCAGCTCCACCTCGCTCTTCAACCGCTCGTCGAGGTGCTCGAGCTCGCTGACCCAGGTCGAGGCGACGTCGGCTCCCGAGTCGAGGAGGTCGGCGAGGACCGAGACCCCGAGGGCGCCGGTGCCGCCGGTGACGAGAATCGTGCCCACCCGTGCAGCCTACATTCGGTTGATGGGGCCGATTTGCGTCCGTCGCTCGCTCTACCTTGGAAAGCGATGACCGACCAGATCTCCATAAACGCTCCGCTCAACGTGGAATCGCCCGGCGCTGCTGCAAACGGCGCTCCGGACCCGACGGCGACGATCGCCGAGATGGAGGACGGCGATCGCGTCGAGCGTGCGTTCGCCGTCCGCGATCGGGCACTGCGCGACTTCCGCAACAAGCCCGGCAACTTCCTCCAGCTCGAGCTCGGCGACTCGAGCGGCACGATCAAGGCGATCTGCTGGGACGACGCCGAGGCCTGTCATGAGGTCGCCCGTCCCGGAAGCGTCGTCTGGGTCGTGGGGCGCTTCGAGTCGAGCGAGAAGTACGGCCCGAGCATCAAGGTCACAGGGATCCGCGCCGGCGAGGAGGGCGAGTACACGCCCGACCAGCTCGCGGCCTCGCCCAAGCGCCCGCTCGAGGCGCTCGAGGCAGACCTGCGGTCGCTGATCAAGACGGTGCAGGACCCGGACCTCCGCCATCTCCTCAACCGCTTCTTCGGCCCCGACTCGCCGCGCTGGGAGCGCTTTCGCGTCGCCCCGGCCGCCAAGCAGTACCACGAGGCCTACCCCGGCGGGCTGCTCGAGCACACGCTGAGCGTCGGCGAAGGCGTCAACGCCCTCGCCAACCTCTCGCCGGGTCTCGACCGCGACGTCGCGGTCACCGGCGGGCTGCTCCACGACATCGGCAAGACCGAGGCCTACGACGACAACCCGCTCTCGCCCGACTTCACCGACTCGGGCCGGCTCGAGTCCGAGATCCCGCTCGGCTACTACATGGTCCGCCGCGAGATCGAGCGCATCGAGGGCTTCGACCCGGCGCTCGCGCAGGCCGTGCTCCACATCATCCTCAGCCACCACGGCAGCCGCGAGATGGGCTCGCCGGTGATCCCGCTGACCCGCGAGGCGACGCTCGTGCACTTCGTCGACAACCTCCGCGGCCGCCTCGGCAGCTTCGACCGGCTCGAAAGCCGCATGGCCGAGGGCGAGAAGTGGTCGGAATACGACAGAGCTCTCGGCGGCTCGGTCTTCTTCGGCTCCCGCGCAGCCTAGCCTCACACGAGTTCGCAAATTACGGAGATGGCCCCCTCGCAGGGCGGCTCAGCCCAACTATCCTGCTTCGGATGGCCAAGGACACCGAGAAACTGATCCGCCAGCTGTCCTTGATCTCTTTCCTGATGGCCCAGGGCAGGCCCGTACAGGCGCTCGAGATCAAGCAGGAGGTTGAGGGCTACAGCTCGATGAACGACGACGCCTTCGCTCGCCGCTTCTACGCCGACCGTGCCGAGCTCGAGAGCCTCGGGATCGTGCTCCAGATCGAGAAGCCCGGCGAGAGCTACTCGAGCCAGGAGGCCGAACTCTACTCGCTGCCCCCCGAGAACTACTACCTCCCCGAGATCGAGTTCTCCGACGAGGAGCTGGCCGCGCTCGGCACCGCGCTATTTCTGCTCCAGGGCAAGTTCGCCTACGCCGAGCCGCTGCGCCTGGCGCTGCAGCAGGTCTCGTGGGGGAGGCCGAGTCCGCTCGGTGCGACCGAGGGCGGCCCGGTCTCGGTCGGAATGGCCGGCGAGGCGGGAAGCTCCGAGCTCTCGCAGCGGCTGTCGAAGATCGAGACCGCGATCTCGCGCCGCAAGACGATCGAGTTCACCTACTACACGATCGAGCGCGACGCGACCGAGAAGCGCAAGGTCGACCCCTACCACCTTGTCTACCGCGGCGGGCACTTCTATTTGATCGGCCACTCGCACGAGCGCGACGACGTGCGGGTCTTCCGCCTCTCGCGGATCGAGGGCAAGGTCTCCTACGCCTCGAAGGCCGAGCACGACTTCCAGCCGCCCGAGGACTTCAGGCGCCGCGAGTACGCGAGCCGCGCCGAGTGGGACCTCGGCGAGACGATCGGCAAGGCAAAGATCTTTCTCCGCGAGCGGATCGCCTGGCTGGTCGAGCGCGACTTCGGCTCCTATGGCGAGATGCGAGCGGCGCAGTCCGCCGACGGCGCTCCCGGCAAGGGCATGGTCTTCGAGACCGACTACGCGACCCCGCACCTGCTCGCGGCGTGGGTGATGCGCTGGCGCCAGCACGCCCAGGTGCTCGAGCCCGCCGAGCTCGCCGACGAGGTCGCCGAGCGCTTCGCGCTGCTCCGCGAGCGCCACTCGGGCGAGTTCGAGACCGCCGACGCCAAGCGCGGCACCCGCCGCCGGCCCGCGCCGCGGGCGGGGTCGAGCTCGCGCTCTGAGCCGGCGATTCGCCCCGAGCGCTTCGCCCGCCTCGTCACCCTCGCCGGGATGCTGATCGAGTCGGCCAAGAACGAGCAGCGTCTCAACGCCGCCGAGGTCCGCGACGGGCTGAATCTCTCCCAGGACGAGCTGCGCGACGACATCGACCTGCTCAACGTCGTCAACTTCGGCGGCGGAACCTACGTCCTCTTCGCCCAGATCGACGGCGGCGAGATCGAGGTCGACTCCGAGCCCTACGGCGACAACTTCTCGCGCCCGGCGCGTCTGCTGCCGCTCGAGGCCAAGGCCCTGGTCGCCGCCATCGACCTCTTCGGCGACCACCTGCCCCAGACCGGCCTCGCCAGCGCCCGCTCCAAGATCGTCGAGGCGCTCGGCCACGACCCCTCCGAGGAGGGCCTCGAGATCGCAGACTCCGGCGGCGACGACTCCGGCGTCGCCCGCGCCGTCAACGAGGGCATCGCCAAGCGCCGCCTGCTCAGCATCCAGTACTACAAGGAGAACGAGGACGAGTTCACCAAGCGCGACATCGAGCCGTACCGGCTGCAGAACGGGCCCAACGGCTGGTACGTCGCCGCCTTCGACCACCGCCGCTCCGACGTCCGCCATTTCCGCCTCGACCGGATCAAGGAGGTCGAGGTCACCCAGCAGACATTCGAGCCGCGGCCCGAGGTCGACGAGCTCGCCCAGGTCGAGGGCTGGCTCGACGGCGAGGTCCCGGCGGCGAGCGTCGCCCGCGTCTGGGTCTCGCCCGAGCGCGCCCGCTGGCTCGCCGAGGAGCGCACCGTGGCCGAGGAGCTCACCGACGGCGCCGTGATCGTCGAGGTCCCATACGCCGGCACCGAGTGGCTGCTGCGCGAGGTGCTCGGCGGCGCCGGCGAGCTGGTCGTGCTCGACCCGCCCGAGGCGCGCGAGGCGATCGCCGAGGCGCTCGAGGCCGAAGCTGACGCGCTCGTCAAAGCCGCCTAGCGGCCCCGGACGCGTACCGGAGGAGCCGCAGTCATGCTGGAGCTCGAGAGGATCGTCGCCCCGAATCCGGGGCCGATGACGCTCGAAGGCACGAATACCTATGTCGTCGGGCGGGACCCGGCCTACGTAATCGATCCCGGTCCCGCCGACGCCGGCCACGTCGAGGCGGTGCGGGCCGCGGCCGATGCACGCGGCGGGATCGGGGCGGTGCTGCTCACCCACGGCCACGGCGATCACTCCGACGGCATCGAGTTGCTCGGCATCGAGCCCACCCGCCTGGGAGACGGCCAGTCCGCCGGTCCGCTGCGGGCGCTGGCGACGCCGGGCCACGCCGTCGACCACCATGTCTTCATCGCCGGCGACGAGGGCTTCGTCGGCGACCTGATCGCCGGCATGGGCTCGACGATCGTCCCGCCGCGCTCTGACGGCGGCTCGCTCGCCGACTACATGGCCTCGCTGCAGGCGATCGACGCGCTCGGCCTGCGGGTCCTCCACCCGGGGCACGGCCCCGACATCACCGACCCCGACGCGAAGGTCGCCGAGTACCTCGCCCACCGCCGGGAGCGCGAGGACCGCCTCGTCGCCGCCCTCGAAGCCGGCGAGCGCTCGCGCTCGGCGATCCTCGACCGCGTCTGGGACGACGTCCCCGCCCCGCTCCGCGGCGCCGCCGCGGTCGCGATGCAGGCCCACCTCGAAAAGCTCGAGGAGGAGGGCCGCCTGCCGCCAGACCTGCGCGACTAGGCGCCCTTTCATCTGACGTTCACCTTCGCGGGACAACCTGGGAGCCGATGCGCGTGCTGATCGTCGAAGACGAGGCCAAGATGGCCGGTGGCCGGGCTGATCCGCAAGGCCTCAAGCGCGAGGGCATGGCCGCGGACGTCGCCGGCAACGGAGAGGACGCGCTGTGGATGGCGGGCGCGACCTCCTACGACGCGATCGTCCTCGACCTGATGCTGCCCGGCATCGACGGCTTCGAGGTGTGCCCCGGGAATCGGCCAGGTGCTCTCCCAGGTGGTTTCGAAAGGAAACGAGCGCGAGGAGTTGATCAGGTTCCACCGCTGACGGCGACCGAGGGCGGCTAGTCTGGTTCCATGGACGAGCGTTTGGCGAGGATGCTCAAGGTGGGAGGGGCTGCCGCCCTCGGCGTCGCCGGCGTTGCCGGAGCCTCCGCGGCCGGCGCCTGGTACCGCCTCTTCAGGCAGCCGCTGCCGCGCATCGAGGGCGAGATCACGGTCGCCGGGCTCGAGGCGCCGGTGGAGATCCGCCGCGACCGCTGGGGCGTGCCTCACATCCGCGCCGAGGCCGAGCACGACCTCTGGTTCGGGCAGGGCTTCTGCCACGGGCAGGACCGCCTCTGGCAGTGCGAGATCTACAGGCGGGTGACGGCGGGCCGGCTCTCGGAGATCGCCGGCGAGGACGGGCTGCAGGTCGACCGCTTCATGCGCACCCTGGGGCTGCGCCGGATCGCCCTGCGCGAGGAGGCCGAGCTCGCCGACGTGTTCCGCCCCCGGCTCGAGGCCTACTGCGCCGGCCTCAACGAGGCGGCCCGCAGCGCCCGCGTCCTGCCGGCCGAGTTCCAGATCACCCGGCTCGACTGGGAGCCCTGGCGCCCCGCCGACCTTCTCTCCTGCATGAAGCTCCTCAGCTTCGGCCTCTCGACCAACTGGGAGAGCGAGCTGCTGCGCGCCGACATGGCCCGCGAGCTCGGCGAGGAGCTCGCCGCCAAGCTCGATCCGACCTACCCGGTCGGCAATCCGGTCGTCACCCGTCCCGGCGCCGGATATTCGGGGAACGGCAAGGCGCTGGTCGAGCAGATCGCGAGGATCCGCGAGCAGATCGGCTTCGCCGCCGGCGCCAGCGGCTCCAACAACTGGGCCGTGAGCGAGAAGCTCTCGGCGACCGACGGCCCGCTGATCGCCGGCGATCCCCACCTCTCGCCGAGCATGCCGGGCATCTGGTACCAGGTCGGCCTCGAGCTTCTCCGGCGACCGCTTCTGCCGCGGCGCCTCTCTGCCCGGCGTCCCCGGCGTGACGATGGGCCAGAACAACGACGTCTGCTGGACCCTCACCAACGTGATGGCGGACGTCCAGGACCTGTTCATCGAGAAGATCGAAGGCGACCGCTACCTGTTCAAGGACGAGTGGAAGGAGCTCGAGATCCTCGAAGAGGAGATCGAGGTCAAGGGGCGCGACACCCCGGAGACGCTCGCGGTGCGCGCCACCCACCACGGGCCGATCGTCAACGAGGCGCTGGGGGCGGACGAGAGCGAGCCGCTGGCTCTTCGCTGGACGGCGTTCGACTACTCGGGCGCGACCGAGATCAACCTCGACATCCTCCACGCTTCGAGCGGCCCGGAGCTGGTCAAGCTGCTCGAGGGCTTCACGACGCCGGCCTCGAACGTGATCTGGGCCGACGCCCACGGGTCGATCGGCTACAAGACCGTCGGCCGGATTCCAATCCGCGACGGGGATTGCCCCGACCTGCCGAAGCCCGGCTGGACCGGCGAGTTCGAGTGGACGGGGACGATCCCCTACGGCGAGCTGCCCGAGGCCACCGATCCCGACTGCGGCTACCTGATCACAGCCAACAACCGGATCGAGGAGGACGGATACCCGCACCACATCACCTCCGAGTACATGGACGGCTACCGGGCCAAGCGGATCGAGCAGCTGCTGAGAAGCGCCGACGAGCACGACCTCGACGATTTCGCCCGCTACCAGCTCGACAAGTTCTCGATTCCGGGGATCGAGGTGATCCACCGGCTGGCGCGCCTCGAGCCCGCCGGGCAGCGCGAGACCCGGGCGATCGAGTTGATCAAGAGCTGGGACGGCCAGATGACGCCGGACTCGGTCGCGGCGAGCGTCTACCACGCCTTCGTGATCCGCTTCGCCCGCGAGTTCACCCGCGCCGCTATCCACGACCGCGATCTCGCCGAGCGCTGGATGGACCGCGCCTCGAACGGCTTCCTCGACCACAACACCTCGACCTGGCGCTGGTACTCGCACCTGCTCAAGCTCTGGGACGAGGGCGACGAGGAGCTGATCGGGCGGCCCTGGGCCGAGCTCGTCGGCGACGCGCTGCGCGGCGCCCTCGACGACCTCGAGGAGGCGTTCGGCCTCGACGAGAGCCAGTGGACGTGGGGGGCGGTTCACCGCCTTGACTTTCCCCACCCCCTCGGCGCGGCGAACCCGCTGCTGGCGAAGATCTTCAATCGCAGCCTCGAGGTCGGCGGCGGTGAAGAGACGGTCTGCCAGGTCGCCAGCGACCCGGCCAAGCCCGATCAGGCGGCGTGGGCTCCGAGCTGGCGCATGGTCGCCGACCCCGTGCGCCCCGGGCGCTCGCGCTGGCAGGCGTTCACCGGCCAGTCGGGGCAGGCGGGCTCGGGCTACTACGACGACGTCATGGAGCGCTGGCTCGACGGCGAGAACCAGGCGATGGCCGGCGAGCCGCCGTGGCACACGCTGACGCTGCGCTGACGCCGCTCCCCTAACCTGCCCGATCCATGGCTTCCCGCAGGGACCAGATCATTCTCACCGAGGACGAGCAACGCGAGCTGCTCGACTCCGAGCGCGTCGTCGTCGTCGGCTCGCACGGGCCGCGCGGATTCCCTCATTTGATGCCGCTTTGGTACGTGCCCCGCGAGGGCGAGATCTGGATCTGGACCTACGCCAAGTCGCAGAAGGTCAAGAACCTCGAGCGCGACCCGCGCTGCACGCTGCTGATCGAGACCGGGCACGAGTACACCGAGCTCAGGGGCGTGCAGATCGAGGCCGAGGCGGAGATCATCAGGGACACCGATAAGGTCCTCGACTTCGCCAAGGAGCTGACCGTGCGCTACAGCGAGGGGATCGACTCGGTCGAGGGCGACGCGGCAAGGGCGCTGGAGGCCCAGGCCCCGAAGCGGGTTGCGATCCGTTTCGCGCCCAAGCGTGTTGCAAGCTGGGACCATTCGAAGCTCGGCGGGACCTACTGAAATGAAGACACGACTGATCGGACTCGGCGCCCTCACGGCCGCCATCGCGGCGCTGGCCTTCGCGGCGCCCGCGTCCGCCTCGCACAGCGAGGTGACTTTCTTCGATGCCTCGAACCAGCTCTCCGGCCAGTACGGCGCCGGCCAGCGGACCCGGGCCCTGAACGAGATGGCGGCCCTCGGAGTGGACGTCGTCCGCTTCCAGGTCTACTGGCGAAACATCGCCCCCGGCGCGGACTCGACCACCAAGCCGGCCGGATTCGACGCCCGCAACCCGCTCGCCTACGGCTCGGGCGGCGACAGCTGGAACGGCATCGACGAGGTCGTCAAGGGCGCCGCCGCCCGCGGGATGAAGGTCGCGCTCGTGCTCTCCGGGGCGCCGCCCAGCGGCCGCGTCCCCCGCTGGGCGAGCCAGGACCCGGGCGGCAGCCAGAGTGCTCCGAACCCCGCGGACTTCAGCGACTTCGCCTACGCCGTCGGCAACCGCTACGGGGGCGGTCCCGGCTCGGTCGGCAACGCCGCCTACGTCTCGATCTGGAACGAGCCCAACAGCCCCACCTTCCTGCGCCCGAAGAGCGGAGAGGGGGCGGCGCAGGTGATCACGCTCTACCGGCAGCTGATCGTCGCCGGCCAGCAGGGGCTGGCCGCCGCGGGCTATCCGGGCCGGATCCTCGCCGGCGAGGTCGGCCCGATCGCCAAGGACCGCCGCCGCGACCCGCTCAACTTCACCCGCGGGGTCCTCTGCCTCAACAAGAAGGGCAAGCGCGTCGGCGCCTGCCCGCGCTTCGACATCTCCGGCTGGTCGCACCACCCCTACCTCTTCAGCCGCGCGCCGTTCCTCAAGCCGTTCGGCGGGCGCCAGGTCTCGTTCGCGAACCTGCGCCTGATGCAGAAGATCGTCCAGCGAGCGAAACGCGCGGGCACGCTCTCGCCGTCGGCGGGCTTCTACGTCACCGAGTTCGGATTCCCGAGCCGTCCCGACGCGCCGATCGGGGTGACGCGCCAGCAGCAGGCCGAGTACATCTCAATCGCCGAGTACCTCGCCTACAACAACCCGGGCCTCTCCTCCTATGCCCAGTACCTGCTGCGCGACGATCCGCGCGGCAGCCTCGCCTACGGCTTCTCCTCGGGGCTGTGTTCGGCCAACAGCCCCGGCGCCGGCTTACCGGGCGCCGGCGTCGGCTGCAAACCGGCCTACGGCGCCTTCCGCACGCCGCTCGTCGTTCGCGCCCGCTCGGCCAAGCGGGTCGTGATCTGGGGTCGCGCGCGCCCGGCGAACGCGGCGACCACGGTGACGATCCGCTTCCGCGACGGCGGGGGCAAGGCCAAGCTGCTGCGCAACGTCCGCACCGACGCCGCCGGCTACTTCCAGTTCGGCGCTCAGAACAAGCCCGGCCGCGTCTGGGGCGCCTCGTGGAACCGGCTCAAGGGCCCGCTCGTCCACGCGTACCGCTTCTAGTCCGTACCCTTCCGCGGGCGCATGGACGACCTCAAAGGCCTGATCCTCTCGGGGGGCGCGGGAACGCGCCTGCGCCCGATCACCCACACCTCCGCCAAGCAGCTCGTGCCGGTGGCGAACAAGCCCGTGCTCTTCTACGGCATCGAGGCGCTGGTCGAGGCGGGGATCTCGGAGATCGGGATCATCATCGCGCCGGAGACCGGGGGCGAGATCCGCGAAGCCGCCGGTGACGGGTCGCAGTTCGGGGCGAGGATCACCTACATCGAGCAGGACACCCCGCGCGGCCTCGCCCACGCGGTGCTCACGGCCGAGGATTTCATCGGCCAGAGCCCGTTCGTGATGTACCTCGGCGACAACCTCCTGCGCGACGGCATCACCGACCTCGTCGCGGCCTTCCGCGAGCACGACCCCGACGCGCTGATCCTGCTGACCAAAGTCAGCGACCCCGAATCCTACGGCGTCGCCGAGCTCGACGCCGGCGAGCGGGTCGTGCGCCTGATCGAGAAGCCCAAGAACCCGCCCAGCGACCTGGCCCTGGTCGGCGTCTACATGTTCGAGCCCTCGATCTTCGACGCGGCGCGGGCGATTGAGCCCTCCGGGCGGGGCGAGCTCGAGATCACCGACGCGATCCAGCACCTGATCGACGCCGGCAAGCGGATCGAGCCGCACATCGTCAAGGGATGGTGGAAGGACACCGGGCGCCTCGAGGACATGCTCGCGGCCAACCGACTGGTGCTCGACGACATCGAGCCGCGCTCGGACGGCGAGTTGGTCGATTCGCAAGTCGAGGGCAAGGTCGTGATCGAGGAGGGGGCGCTGCTCGAGCGCACCACCGTGCGCGGGCCTGCGGTGATCGGCGCAGGCGCCAAGCTCATTGACTCCTACATCGGTCCGTACACGGCGATCGACCGCGACGTTGAGGTCACCGGCTCGGAGATCGAGCACTCGATCGTGCTCGCCGGCTCACAGATCTACAACCTCGAGGCGCGGATGGAGGGCAGTCTGCTCGGCCGCGACGTCAAGCTCTCGCGCAGCAACGGGATGCCTAAGACGCTGAAATTCCTGGTCGGGGACCACGCCGACATCTCGATCCCGTAATGCCGACATCAACGAACATGCTCATATGAAGATCCTCGTAACAGGCGCCGGAGGCATGCTCGCTCGCGATTTCATTGCGGCGGCGCAGGCATCCCACGACGTCCTCGCCCTCGGCCACGAGGACCTCGACATCACCGATGCCAAGGCGGTGGCCTCGCAGATCGGCGCCGCGGCGCCCGACGCCGTCGTCAACTGCGCGGCCTGGACCGACGTCGACGGGGCCGAGGAGGCCGAGGCCGAGGCGACCGCGCTCAACGCCGTCGCCGCCGGCAACGTCGCCGCGGCCGCCGCCGCGGCGGGGGCGAGGGTCGTCTACCCCTCGACCGACTACGTCTTCGACGGCCGCAAGGGCGAGGCCTACGCCGAGGGCGACAAGACGCGGCCGCTCTCGGCCTACGGGCGCTCGAAGCTCGCCGGCGAGCAGGCCGTGGCCGAGGCCAATCCCGAGCACTACATCGTCCGCACCTCGTGGGTCTTCGGCCCGCACGGCAAGAACTTCGTCGAGACGATGCTGCGGCTCGGCTCCGAGCGCGAGGAGCTGCTCGTCGTCTCCGACCAGATCGGCTGCCCGACCTACACCGGGCATCTCGCCGAGGGGTTGCTCGAGCTGCTCGAGTTCGGCGACGAGGACTCCTGCGGGATCCACCACATGAGCGGCGCCGGGCACTGCTCGTGGAACGACTTCGCGAGGGAGATCTTCAAGCTCGAGGGCGTCGACTGCGAGGTGAAGCCGGCGAGCACCGCGCAGGTCCCGCGACCCGCCCCCCGCCCCGCCTATGGCGTCTTGGTCTCCGAGCGCGAGGACGCGATCGTCCTGCCGCCCTGGCGTCAGGGCCTCGGCGACTACCTCAAGCGCCGGGTGGCGCTTGGGGCGCGCGGATGACGCTGCTTGTCGCCGGCGGAGCCGGCTTCATCGGCTCCAACTTCGTGCGCCACTGGATCGCCGCCCACCCGGGCGAGCAGGTGCGGGTGCTCGACAAGCTGACCTACGCCGGGCGCCCCGAGAACCTCTCCGGCATCGAGGGCTGCGAGCTGGTCGAGGGGGATATCGCCGACCGTGACGCGGTGCGCGCGGCGGTCGAGGACGCCGACGCGGTCGTCAACTTCGCCGCCGAGACCCACGTCGACCGCTCGATCGAATCTCCGGGCGAGTTCATCAACACCGACGTCTTCGGCACCTTTGTCCTGCTCGAGGCGGCAAGAGACGCCGGCATCCGCCACCTGCAGATCTCGACCGACGAGGTCTACGGCGACTTCGAGAAGGGCTCCGCGAGCGAGGAGTCGCCGCTCAACCCCTCCTCGCCATATGCCGCCTCGAAGGCCGGCGGCGACCTGATCGCCGGCGCCTTCGCCCGCACCTACGACGCCGAGGTCGTGATCTTCCGCGCCTCCAACAACTACGGGCC
>CAVOKZ010000048.1:0-5545 GCA_963696625.1 uncultured Solirubrobacterales bacterium | reverse complement strand
CTGCTGCGCGGCCGCTACCTCGTTCAGTTACATCGTATTGCTCCGCGTTCAAGCAAGTGCAGGCGCTGGTCAAGTGAACGGCTACCTACTGCTCGAAGACGGCACCAGGCTGGACGGCGCCTTCTGCGCCGCCGATCAGCCCGCGGTCGGCGAGGTCGTCTTCAACACCGCGATGACGGGCTATCAGGAGGCCGTCACCGATCCCTCCTATGCCGGCCAGATCATCGTCTTCACCTATCCGCTGACCGGCAACTACGGGGTCTCCACCGAGGCGATGGAGTCCGACGGCGTCCACACCCGCGCCGTGGTCATGCGCGAGGGCAAGAACGGCGAGGACGCGGCCACCGCCGAGGGCGGCTGGCTCGACTGGCTGCGGGACTGCGGGGTCCCGGCGATCGACGGCGTCGACACGCGCGCGCTCGTCCGCCACATTCGCGACCGCGGCGCGATGCGGGGCGGGGTCTTCCCTGACTCGGTCTCGCACGACGAAGCTCGGGCGATGATCGAAGCCGAGCCCTCGATGGCGGGCGCCGACTTCGCCAAGACCGTCAGCCCTGAGGCGCCGGTCGAGATCGACGGCGACGGGCCGCACATCGTCGGCATCGACACCGGCATCAAGCTCTCGATCGTCCGCCGGTTCAAAGAGCGCGGTGCGAAGCTGACACTGGTCCCCTGCGACACCTCCGCCGAGGACATCCTCGCCCGCGACCCGGACCTCGTCTTCCTCGCCAACGGCCCGGGCGATCCCGCCGCCCTCGACTACGTCGTCGACAACGTCCGCGGCGTGATCGGCAAAAAGCCGGTCGTCGGCATCTGCCTCGGCCACCAGCTGCTCTGCCGCGCGGTCGGTCTCGACACCTTCAAGCTTCCCTTCGGCCACCGCGGCGCCAACCACCCGGTCAAGGACCTCGAGACCGGCACGATCGAGATCACCTCGCAAAACCACGGCTTCGCCGTCGCCGGCCCCGGCGGCGAGCAGAAGCTCGAGGCCGACGAGCCCGTGAGCTGGGACACCGACTTCGGCGCCGCCGAGCTCTCCCACCTCAACCTCTACGACCGCACCGTCGAGGGCCTCGTGCTCAAGGACGTCGCCGGCTGCACGGTCCAGTACCACCCGGAGGCCGGGCCCGGCCCTCACGACGCGCGCCATCTCTTCGATCGGTTCATGGAGATGGCGAGTGCCTAGGCGCGACGACATCGCGAAGATCCTCCTGATCGGCTCGGGCCCGATCGTGATCGGCCAGGCGGCGGAGTTCGACTACTCCGGGGTCCAGGCCTGCAAGGTGCTGCTCGAGGACGGCTACGAGGTCGTGCTCGTCAACTCCAACCCGGCGACGATCATGACCGACCCGGAGTTCGCCGACCGCACCTACGTCGAGCCGTTGCTGCCCGGGCCGCTGACCGCGATCATCGAGCGCGAGAAGCCCGACGCGCTGCTGCCGACGCTCGGTGGCCAGACCGCGCTCAACCTCGCCAAGGCGCTGCACGACGACGGAACCCTGAAGAAGCACGGGGTCGAGCTGATCGGCGCCGACTACGACGCGATCCACCGGGCCGAGGATCGGCTCGCCTTCCGCGAGACGATGGAGGGCGCCGGGCTGCGGGTGCCCTGGTCGCGGATCGTCGAGTCGGTCGGCGACGCCGAGAAGGGCCACGCCGCCGGTGAGATCAGGCTTCCCGCGATCGTCCGTCCCGCGTTCACCCTCGGCGGCCACGGTGGCGGGGTCGCCAATGACGAGACCGAGCTGGCCCAGATCGTCTCCGAAGGCCTGGCCGCCAGCCCGATCGGCCAGGTCCTGGTCGAGGAGTCCGTGCTCGGCTGGGGCGAGTTCGAGCTCGAGGTGATGCGCGACCGCAACGACAACGTCGTGATCATCTGCTCGATCGAGAACGTCGACCCGATGGGGGTCCACACCGGCGACTCGGTGACGGTCGCCCCGGCCCAGACGCTGCCCGACCCGCTCTACCAGGAGCTCCGCGACCAGGCGATCAAGGTGATCCGCGCGGTCGGGGTCGAGACCGGCGGCTCCAACGTCCAGTTCGCGGTCAACCCCGAGTCGGGCGAGATCGTCGTGATCGAGATGAACCCGCGGGTCTCGCGCTCCTCGGCGCTGGCCTCGAAGGCGACGGGCTTCCCGATCGCGAAGATCGCCGCCAAGCTCGCGGTCGGCTACGCGCTCGAGGAGATCGACAACGACATCACCGGCGTCACTCCCGCCTCGTTCGAGCCGACGATCGACTACGTCGTGGTCAAGGCGCCGCGCTTCGCCTTCGAGAAGTTCCCCGGCTCCGACGGCCGGCTGACCACCCACATGAAGTCGGTGGGGGAGGTGATGGCGATCGGAAGGACCTTCCGCGAGTCGTTCGCCAAGGCGCTGCGCTCGCGCGAGCTCGACGAGGAGTGCGGCTTCCCGGAATCCGAGGAGGAGATGCTCGAGCGGCTCGCGAGCCCCTCCGCCGACCGCTTCGACCTCGCGCTCGAGGCCTTCCGCCGCGAGATCGACCTCGAGCGGGTCCACGAGGCGACGATGGTCGATCCCTGGTTCCTGCGCGAGCTGCGCGAGCTGGCCACCGACGGCGACGGCACCGGGGACCTCGAGCGCACCTACCGCGCGGTCGACACCTGTGCCGCCGAGTTCGAGGCCCAAACCCCGTACTTCTACAGCGCGCACGAGCGCGCCGTGAAAACCGACGCCTCCTCCGCTTCGCGTCCGGGGGCGTCGGCGAAGGGTTCATTCGGGGTGGACCGTATTCATCCTGGTGAGGTCACACGAGGCGATCGGCCGTCGGTGGTGATCCTCGGCGCCGGGCCAAACCGCATCGGCCAGGGGATCGAGTTCGACTACTGCTGCGTGCACGCGGCGATGACGGTGCGCGAGCTCGGCCGCGACGCGGTGATGGTCAACTGCAACCCCGAGACGGTCTCGACCGACTACGACACCTCCGACCGCCTCTACTTCGAGCCGCTGACCGCGGGGGACGTGCTCGCGGTGGTCGAGGTCGAGCAGCCCGAGGGGGTGATCGTCCAGTTCGGCGGCCAGACGCCGCTGAAGCTCGCCGAGGCCCTGCAGACGGCAGGAGTGCCGCTGCTGGGCACGCCGGTCGACGCGATCGATCTCGCCGAGGACCGCGGCCACTTCGGGGCGCTGCTTCGCCGGCTCGAGATCGCCCACCCTCCATACGGGACGGCGCTCTCGGCCGAGGAGGCCGTCTCGATCGCAGGGGACGTCGGCTTCCCGCTGCTGGTGCGCCCGAGCTACGTGCTCGGCGGTCGCGCCATGGAGATCTGTTACTCGGTCGAGGACCTGACCGCCTATCTCGACGCCAACGTCAAGGCCGACCAGGAGCACCCGCTGCTGCTCGACCGCTTCCTCGAGAACGCGATCGAGATCGACGTCGACGCCCTTTGCGACGGCGAGACCGCCAACGTCGCCGGGATCATGCAGCACGTCGAGGAGGCCGGGGTCCACTCGGGCGACTCGGCCTGCGTGCTGCCGCCGATGTCGATCGGCGAGGAGATGCTCGAGGAGATCCGCGAGACGACGAAGCGGATCGCCCTCGAGCTCGGGGTGATCGGGCTGATCAACATCCAGTACGCGGTCGCCGGCGGCAAGCTGCATGTGATCGAGGCCAACCCGCGCGCATCGCGGACGGTGCCGTTCGTGAGCAAGGCGATCGGCGCGCCGCTGGCGAAGGTCGCCTGCCGGCTGATGCTCGGCGAGTCGCTGGAGAGCCAGGAGCTGCCGGCGATGCCGACCGGCCACGTCTCGGTCAAGGAGGCGGTGCTGCCGTTCAACCGCTTCGCCGGCGCCGACCCGGTGCTCGGACCCGAGATGAAGAGCACCGGTGAGGTCATGGGGATCGCCAAGGACTTCCCGACCGCATTCGGCAAGGCCCAGGCTGCGGCGGGCGTGGCGCTGCCGAGCGACGGCGCGGTCTTCATCAGCGTCACCGACACCGACAAGCCGGCGGCGACGACGATCGCCGCGCGTTTCCACGACGCCGGATTCGAGATCGTCGCCACCGGCGGCACCGCCCAGGCGATCTCTGGGATGGGGGTCCCGGTGCGGCGGATCAACAAGATCGCCGAGGGCTCGCCCAACGTCGTCGACTGCATCCGCGGCGGCGAGGTCGGCCTCGTGATCAACACGCCGACCGGCTCCGGCGCGCGCGCCGACGGCACCGAGATCCGCGCGGCCGCAACTCGTCACGGCATCGCCTGCATCACGACGATGACGGGCGCCAACGCCGCCTCGCGCGCGATCGATGCGCAGCGCGGCGGCGAGGCCGAAGTCAGGACCCTTCAGGAGCTCCACGACCCTGCATCAACCGCCGCCTACTCCGCTTCGCGTCCGGGGGCGGTGGGGGAGGGTCCCGGTGTGGTGGACCAGATTTGAACTTTCGTAGGGCCTGCGAAGTCGTCGCCAACCGGGAGTCGGGCGCCTATCGCGTCCTCTCGGCGCTCGACGTCGGCGGCCCCGAGCCGGCGCCGGGCCAGTTCTACATGCTGGCCTCGGAGTCGAGTTGGTCGGGGGAGGGGGGCCGTCCCTACCTCTCGCGCGCCTTCTCGGTCGCCGAGGCCGAGGCCGGCCCGAGCGGTGTCCGCCTCGACTTCCTCGTCCAGGAGATCGGCCCGGGAACCCGAAGGCTGGCGGCGCTCGAGACCGGCGAGCGGCTGCTCGTCACGGGGCCGCTCGGCCGCGGTTTCTCGCGGCCGGGCGAGCTCAGCGAGGGCGTGGCCGGGGCGATCCTCGTAGGCGGCGGCATCGGCGTCGCGCCGATCGCGATCTGGCGCAAGGCGCTCTCGCGGGCCGGCGTCCCGACCCGCGTCGTGCTCGGCTACCGCGACCAGGCCCACTACGGGGGCACCGATCTCTTCGACTGCTCGGAGGTGCGGATCGCCACCGAGGACGGCTATCGCGGCATCAAGGGCCGGGTCACCGAGCTCCTCGACGTGCTGCTCGCCGGCGACTCCGCCGAGACCGCCGCCGTCTACGCCTGTGGGCCGCCGGCGATGCTCGAGGCGGTGCGGCTGATGTGCGCCGAGCGCGGGGTGGCGGCCGAGCTCGCGCTCGAGGCGCCGATGGCCTGCGGCTTCGGCGCCTGTTTCGGCTGCGCCGTGCCACTCAAGGAGGGCGGGTACATGCGGTTGTGTCTGGAGGGGCCGGTGGTCAACGCCGACCGGATCGAAACAGCATTGGAGGGTCGCTAGCCGCTGGTCGCTAGCCGCTGGAAACATGACTCCCTCCAGCGACCAGCGGCCCATGAACTTTTGCGGCCTGACCCTCAAGCACCCTGTCATCAACGGCTCCGGGACCTACGACGCGATCGCCGCTCGCCGCGCCTTCGGCGACGAGCTGTTCGAGCCGGAGAACTTTCCGTTCGCTGCCTTCGTCTCGAAGACGATCACCCCGGAGCCCCGCGCGGGCAACCCGCCGCCGCGTCTGTGGGAGACGCCGTCGGGTCTGATCAACTCGATCGGCCTTCCCAACAAGGGCCTCGACGGTTTCATCGCCGACGATCTTCCCCAGCTCGCCGAGCTGCC
>CAVOKZ010000047.1:0-106976 GCA_963696625.1 uncultured Solirubrobacterales bacterium | reverse complement strand
CACGCTGAAGGCGATGGCGATCGATCCCGACAGCGGCGAACCCTGGCTGGGGGGCGGCAGCGGCGGCCTCTCCGGTCCGGCGGTCAAGGCGATCGCGCTCCATCAGGTCGCGCGGGTTGCCGCGGCGGTCGAGATTCCGGTTGTCGGTATGGGTGGAATCTCCTCGGCCGCGGACGCCCGCGACTTCTTCCGGGTTGGGGCGGACCTCGTGGCGATCGGCACCGAGACCTTCCGGAATCCGGCGGCGGGTTACAAGACCGCGTCGGAAATTTTTTCGCAAAACCCGTAAACCACCCGACCGGCTTGCAGGGCGCGCATATAATCGCCACCGTTCGATGCCGTCGGCCCAAGTAAAGACCTCCACGTCCGCCGCCCCCGAGAGGTCACTGGACCAGCGAATGGAAGCCCTGAAGAGGGCGAACGACATTCGCACCAAGCGGGCCCAGCTGAAGCGCGACCTGAAAGCGGGCAAGGTCAACATCCACACGCTGCTGCTCGACCCCCCGGAGTACGTCGAGACGGCCAAGGTCTTCGACATGCTGCTCGCGGTTCCCAAGTACGGCCGGGTGAAGACGAACCGGATTCTCAACCAGTGCCGGATCTCGCCGTCGAAGACGATCGGCGGCCTGTCGCAGCGCCAGCGCAAAGAGCTCGTCGGCCAGCTTCAGCGCTAGCGACGCCCGTCCGGGCCGCCGACTAGCTTCGTCGGATCGTGGCCGCCAAGGTCTTCGTCATCACGGGTCCGTCGGGGGTCGGCAAAGGAACGCTGATCGGCGAGCTGCTGAGAAGCGTGCCCGAGCTCGAGCTGTCGATCTCGGCGACCACCCGGTCCCCGCGCACCGGGGAAGAGGACGCGCGCGACTACCACTTCCTCTCCGACGAGGAGTTCGAGCGCCGCATCGGCAGCGCCGACTTCCTCGAGTACGCGACCTACAGCGGCAACCGCTACGGGACGCTGCGTTCCGAGGTCGACACCCGCCTCTCGGAGGGCACGTCGGTGCTGCTCGAGATCGAGGTCCAGGGCGCTCGCCAGATCCGCTCCTCGATGCCCGAGGCGGTGCAGATCTTCATCGCGCCGCCGAGCCCCGAGGCGCTGCGCGAGCGGCTCGCCGGCCGCGGCACCGACTCGGCGGAGGAGATCGAGGCGCGGCTGAGGACGGCCGAGGAGGAGCTCGAGGCCGCGCCCGAATTCCCGCACACGATCGTGAACGACGACGTGCAAAGGGCGGCCTCGGAGCTCGAGCAGCTTGTCCGGGGCGAGCTCTCTCTACACTGACGTCCTGATGATCATCAAGCCCCGAGTAGACAAGCTTCTCGAGCATGTGGATTCGCACTACGGCGCAGTCGTCGTCGCGGCCAAGCGCGCTCGCCAGATCAACGCCTATTACCACTCGCTGAGCGAAGGCTCCTACGGCGAGCACACTCCGCCGATGGTCGACACCTCGACCGGCAATTACCTGACGATTGCCCTCGAGGAAACCGCCGCCGGCAAGATCAAGTACGAGTACAAGGCGTAGGTTCTCCATGCGACTCCTGCTCGGAGTCAGCGGGGGGATCGCCGCCTATAAGGCGGTTGAGTTCGCGCGCCTCGCCGGCAGGGCGGGGCACTCGCTGCGTGTGTTGATGACGCCGACCGCGCATCACTTCATCGGGCCCGCGACCTTCGAGGGCATCGTCGGCGCGCCGGTGCTGACCGACGAGTTCGAGCGCGACCCCGCCCGCGGCGCGTTCCCTGGAGACCCGGCGCCCGAGCACGACCCGATCGGCCATCTCGAGGTCGTCGCCAACGCCGATGCGTTGCTCGTCGCCCCGGCGTCGGCGAACACCATCGCCAAGCTCGCCGCCGGGATCGCCGACTCGATGCTGACCACCTCCTTCCTGGCCTGCACCGCGCCGCGGCTCCTCGCTCCGGCGATGAACGACCGCATGTATCGCGACGCCGCGACTCAGGCGAACCTCGAGACGCTGCGGCAGCGAGGCGTGATCGTGATCGAGCCCGACGAGGGCCCGCTGGCCTCGCGCGGCGAGCACGGCGTCGGCCGGTTGCCCGATCCCGAGCGGCTGCTGGGAGAGGTCGAGGCGGCGCTGCCGTCCGCGCCCGGACCGTGGGATGGGCTGCGCGTCCTGATCAGCGCCGGCGGTACCCGCGAGCCGATCGACCCGGTGCGCTTCATCGGCAATCGCTCGAGCGGCCGCATGGGTGTGGCGCTGGCCGAGGAGGCGGCGCGCCGCGGGGCGGAGGTGACGCTGGTCGCCGCCAACGTCGCGCTGCCCTCGGCCCCCGGGGTGGAGCGGATCGACGTCGAGACCGCCGCCGAGCTGGCGTCGGCGCTTCACGCCGAGTTCGACCGCGCCGACGTTCTGGTCATGGCCGCGGCGCCCGCCGACTTCCGCCCGCGCACCGCCGCCGGCGAGAAGATCCACCGTAGGCGAGAGGGCATCGAGCTTGACTTCGAGCCGACCGAGGACATCCTCGCCGCGCTCGCAAAGGACCGCCGCGAGGGCCAGACCGTGATCGGCTTCGCCGCCGAAACCTCGGCTGGAGTGGAGAGGGCCCGCGAGAAGCTCGAGCGCAAGGGCGCCGACGCGATCGTCCTCAACGACGTCTCGCGCTCGGAGATCGGATTCGAGAGCTCCGACAACGAGGTCGTGATCGTCGAGCGCGGGTCTGAGCACCACGTCCCGCTGGCTTCCAAGGACGAGGTCGCCGCCGCGATCCTCGACCGGGTCGAGGCGATCCGGGAGGCTTTACACGCCTCCTAAACTTGGAGGCATGACCAACGACTCCACCTACACGCTCTACCGGCGCGGCATCGAGCTGCTCGAAGACGGCAGCTTCGAGGACGCGACGGTTCCGCTCGCCGAGGTCGCCGAGCGCGAGCCCTCCAAGACCTCGGTCCGCGAGGCGCTGGGGCGCGCCTACTTCCGGTCGCACCACTTCGCCGAGGCGGCACACGAGTTCGAGGCGGTCGTCGAGACCCACCCGGTCGACGACTACGCGCATTTCTGCCTGGGGCGGGCCCTGACCAAGTGTGGGGAGAAGGACCGTGCCCGCCACCATCTGGCGCTTGCCTCGAACCTGCGCCCCGACCGGCGCGACTACCGGATCTACCGGGAGCGCCTGGCCTGAAGGCGCTGGTCCAGCGGGTTTCCCAGGCCGCTGTAGACGTAGAGGGGGAGAGGGTGGCCCAGATCGGGCCGGGCATGCTGGTCCTCCTCGGCGTCTCCAAGGACGATGGTCCCGAGCAGGCGGATCGGCTGGCCGACAAGGTGTCGAAGCTGCGGATCTTCGATGACGCGGACGGCAACCTCAACGAGCCGATCGGCGCCGACCAGGAGATCCTCTGCGTAAGCCAGTTCACGCTCTACGGCGACAGCCGCAAGGGCAACCGGCCGAGCTACGTCGAGGCGGCGCCCGGGGGGCAGGCCGAGCCGCTCTATGACCGGTTCTGCGAGCGGCTCGGGGCGAAGAAGGGAATGTTCGGGGCCTGCATGGGGGTGGCGCTCGTCAACGACGGGCCGGTGACGGTGATGGTCGAGGTTTAGGCGGCTCCACGGGACCAACTGCGGCTGGGACGGGAGCGGGGCCTTCGCAGTCCCGCGGAGCCAGAACCCAAAGGGGTCTGACCTAAAGGGGTCTGACCCCCTTTAGAAATTCCGCCACCCCTCGGCCGGCTCCGCGGAACGGGCCGACGATGCACTCACGACACAAAGCCCCAACCTCAACCGCCCGGACCCTCCAAAAGGGGTCAGACCCCTCGTATGTGTCTCGACACGAAGCCTCGACCTGCCTCGGAAAGGGTCTGACCCCTCTAGTCCGTGGAACTACTCATCTGATGCGTATCCGGTTGACTCCAAGCTAGTCATGCGGCCTCTTGATCGGTGATCTGGGCATAGGTGGTGGGCTCGTGAACGGCGCTGAGGCCGAGCAGGGTCTGGAAGGCGGCCATCGGCGTGACCCGCCGGTTGTGACGAAAGACGTACTCATCGAGGTAGACGGCCAGGTGCCGATCAGAGACGCCTCGATGGGTGCCGTCCATCCAAGCCTTCAGGTTCGAGATCGCCCGGTGGGCTCGCGGTAGCAGTTGCTCGCCCGGCCCGGCGGTGCTCTGTGGCCTGCGCCGGTGTCGATAGCCGTTCTTGGCCAAGGTCTTGTAGGACTGAAGACCGTCGGTATGAACGGTTGCACCAGGCTCCGTCGTTGCCTTGGTGAAGTCCAGCAGCGAGGGACCGGATGCATCAGGCAGAACGCCGAGGCGCAGTCGCCCCGAGCCGGCGCCACGGACCTCGATCGCAACCCCGCAAAGCGCCTTCTTGCCGCGCTCGCGCCCGCCTTTGAGGCCTTCCTCGTGCCCACCAAGGTAGAACTCGTCGATCTCGACCTCACGCGTGAGCCGCGAGCGCTCGGGCGCGATCATTGCCCGTCGCAGCTTCTGGAGTATCAGCCAGGCGGTCTCATAGCGCGAGAGCCCGAGCTGGCGCTGGAGCTGCTTGGCCGAGATTCCCGGGTGATGGGTGGCCACCAGGTAGGCCGCCCAAAACCACGCCCGCAGCGGCGTGCGGGTGCCGTGCATGACCGTCCCCGCCGTGACCGAGCTTTGCTGGCCGCAGCTCGTGCAGACCCACAGATGCCGGCGCGTCTCGGCGCCCGCCCGCCCGCCACCGCACCCCGGGCAGACGAAGCCTTGCGGCCAGCGCGAGGCGAACAGGTACTCGCGGCAGGCCTCCTCGGTCGCAAAGCGCTCCTGGAACTCCATGATGGTTCGAGGGTATGCCAGCCGCGCCATGCGGCCGAAGCTACGGCAATGGCCGGATGGAGCGAACCGGATACGCATCACTCATCTAGTCCGCATCGTTCACGGGCCCTGAGCGGCGACCGTGGCTATACTCGATTCACACGTTTTCGTACACATAGTCGTGCGCGAAAGGTGGGCCTGGCCCACCTTTTTTTGGGCGCATAATCAGGAGAAACATGAGCGAGCGAGAGGTTTCCCAGCTGCAGGACACGATCGAAACACGACTGGCCCAGGTCGAGCCGGGCGTCGAGCTGATCGCTCTCGAGCGCGTCGGCAACGAGCGCCTGCGGCTCTACATCGACAGCGCCGACGGGGTCGACCTCGCGCTCTGCGAACGCGTCACCAACCACTTCCGCGACCTGCTCGAGGACTGGGGGATGGAGGTTTCGTCCCCCGGCCCCGACCGGCCGCTCACGAAACCAGAGCATTTCCAGCGATTTCTCGGCAGCCGGGTGCGCGTCAAGACCAGCGAGGAGATCGCCGGTCGCACCAGCTTCACCGGTGAGCTGACCGCCGCCGACGACGAGCATCTCGAGGTGGCGGTACCCGACGGCGAGGTGGAGATTCCGCTCGCCAGCGTCCGCCGTTCCAACCTGATCCCCGATAAGGAGGCAGCATGAGCCAGGAGATAGTCGACGCCGTCAAGACCCTCGAGCAGGAAAAGGGGATCGACGCCGACACCCTGATGGACGCGCTCTCCGACGCGCTGCTCTCTGCCTACAAGAAGACTCCGGGCGCGGCGAAGTACGCCAAGGTCGAGCTCGACCACAACACCGCGGACTTCCGCGTCCACGAGCTGATCCTGCCCGAGGGGCTCGAGGAGAAGCTGCTCGACGAGCAGTTTGCCGAGCGCCTCGACGCGGCCGAGGCCGCAGAGGCCGCCGGTGAGCCGATCGACCAGTCGATGCAGCCGCGGCCGGCGGTCGATCCCGAGACCGGCGAGCGCCGCGAGCCCGAGGAGGACGAGCTCGAGGCCGAGCGCCTCGAGCCGTTCCAGGACCAGATCTCGAGCCGCGACGTCACCCCCGACGACTTCGGGCGGATCGCGGCCCAGACCGCCAAGCAGGTGATCCTCCAGCGGATCCGCGAGGCCGAGCGCGGGATGATGTACGAGGAGTACAAGGACCGCGTCGGCGAGCTGATCACCGGGATCATCCAGCAGTCCGACAACCGCTACACGCTGGTTCAGCTGCGTGAGCGGGTCGAGGCGCTGCTGCCGCGCTCCGAGCAGGTCTACAACGAGCGCTACGATCACGGCGCCCGGATCAAGGCCGTGATCACCGACGTCTCGGCCGAGAGCAAGGGCCCGTCGATCGTCGTCTCGCGCCGTGATTCCGAGCTGATCCGCAAGCTGTTCGAGCTCGAGGTCCCCGAGATCGCCGACAAGCTGGTCGAGATCGTCGGCGTCGCCCGCGAGCCGGGCTGGCGCTCGAAGATCGCCGTCGTGTCCCATGCCGACGGCGTCGATCCGGTCGGCGCCTGCGTCGGACCGCGAGGTTCGCGTGTGCGCATGGTCGTCTCCGAGTTGCGCGGCGAGAAGATAGACATCATTCCGCACAATGACGAGCCCGCCCGTTTCGTCGCCAAGGCGCTCTCGCCCGCCCGGGTCCGCGAGGTCCTCGTCGACGACGAGGAGAAGCAGGCGACGGTGATCGTCCCCGACGACCAGCTCTCGCTGGCGATCGGCCGCGACGGCCAGAACGCCCGCCTCGCCGCCCGCCTCACCGGCTGGAAGGTCGACATCAAGTCCGAGACCGAGTTCGCCGAGGTCGAGGGCGACATCGAGTACGAGGGCGAGGACGTCGCCGACGGCCGCTGCGCCGCGATTCTCACCACCGGCCGCCGCTGTCCCAACGCGGCGCTCCAGGGGTCCCAGTACTGCGGTCTGCCGGCTCACCAGTCGCTGGCCCGCTTCGGCACCAGCCACGTCGCGGTGCTCTCGCCGCTCTCCGAGCAGGACATCGCCGTGCTCTCCGACCCCGACGCCGACGAGGGCACCCTGAAGGAGATCGTCGGCCGCGCCGAGGCCGAGTTCGACGAGGCGGCCGCTCAGGCCGAGGCCGAGCAGGCCGCGGCCGCCGAGGAAGCCGCCGAGGAGGAGGAGGCCGAGGCCGCAGCCGAGGACGCTGCGGTGGTCGAGGAGTCCGAGGACGCCGCTGAGGAGGCAGACGAGGAGCTCTCCGAGGAAGAGGTCGAGGCCGTCATGGAAGAGGACGAAGAGGTTGGCGAGGCCAAGGCCGAGGACGTCACCGAGGCGGAAGCCGAAGGCGAGGACGCCGTGCTCGGGGACGAGCAGCCGGCCGAGCCCGAGATCGACGAGGACGCCGACCCCGGTGAGATGGTGGTCGACGAAGGCTCCGCGGAGGCGACTAAGTAGGTGGCGAAGAAGCGCGTTCACGAGATCGCCAAGGCGAACGGCATCACCAGCAAGGACCTGCTGGCGGCGCTCAGTGCAGCCGGGGTCGAGGCCAAGGCCGCCCAGTCGAGCGTCGAGGAGTCCGATGCCCTCGCGGCCCTGAAGAAGGCCGGCGGCGCCGGCACCGCGACCGAGGCCAAGACGCCGCCGAAGGAGAAGCCTGCCGCGAACCAGGGCGGCAACGCAAAGCCCGCAGCCGCCGCAAAGCCCTCAGCCAAGCCGAAGCCGGGGGCGAAGCCCGTCCGCCCGGTTCCCGCCAGCGGCGATGGGGCCGAAGCCGCGGGCGGCTCGAAGAAGCGCCGCCGCGTCGTCATCGACTCGCAGGCGGCCCGGCGCGACCACATGGGCCCGCCACCCCCGCAGCGCCCGCCCCGCCGCCGCGGCGGCCGCCGCCGCAGGCCGCTGCTCGAAGAGCCGCCGCTCGAGCCAAAGGCGCCCGAAGGGCCGCAGACCCTGCGCGTCAACTCCGGCGCCACCGTCCGCGAGGTCGCAGAGATCTTCGGCCTCGGCGGCGCCGACGTGATCAAGGCCTTGATGGAGCAGGGCGAGATGGCGACCCTGACCCAGACGCTCACCGACGACTCGATCCAGTCGATCGCGAAGAAGCTCGAGCGCGAGGTCGAGATCGTCACCGCGGCCGAGGACGAGGTCGAGATCGCCCTTCCCGAGGACGACGCGGCCGACCTCAAGGAGCGTCCGCCGGTGGTGACGGTCATGGGCCACGTGGACCACGGAAAGACCTCGCTGCTCGACGCGATCCGTCAGACCGAGGTGGTCGCCGGGGAGGCCGGGGGAATCACCCAGCACATCGGGGCGTACCAGATCCACCACAAGGGCAAGACCGTGACCTTCCTCGACACCCCCGGCCACCAGGCCTTCACCGCGATGCGCGCCCGCGGCGCCAAGGTCACCGACGTCGCGGTGATCGTCGTCGCCGCCGACGACGGCGTGATGCCGCAGACGATGGAGGCTGTCGACCACGCGCGCGCCGCCGAGGTGCCGATGCTCGTCGCCGTCAACAAGATCGACAAGCCGGAGGCTCAGCCCGACCGCGTCCGCACGGAGCTCGCCCAGCACGACCTCAACCCCGAGGACTGGGGCGGCGACACCGTATACGTCGACGTCTCGGCGAAGACCCAGGACGGACTCGACAACCTGCTCGACATGATCCTGCTCGTCACCGAGCTCGAGGAGCTGACCGCGAACCCCGACGCGCCGGCGACGGGAACCGTGATCGAGGCCGAGCTCGACCCCGGTCGCGGCCCGGTCACCGGCGTCCTCGTCCAGCGCGGCACCCTGCGGGTCGGCGACCCCGTGGTCGCGGGCTCCCAGTGGGGCAAGGTCCGGGCGATGCTCGACGACGCCGGCGAGAGGGTGGAGGAGGCCGGTCCCGGCAAGCCTGTGCAGGTCCTCGGCTTCGACGGCGTCGCCGACGCCGGCGAAGTCCTCCAGGTCGTCGAATCCGAGCGCCAGGCGCGCTCGATGGCGGCCGAGCGCGCCAACCGTCTCAAGACCGAGGCGCTGGCCCGCCGCTCGGCCCGCAAGGTGACTCTCGAGGAGGTCTTCTCCAAGGCCCAGGGCGGCGACCTGACCGAGCTCGACATCGTGCTCAAGGCCGATGTCTCGGGCTCGCTCGAGGCGCTCCAGGACGAGATCGCCAAGGTCCCGCAGGAGCGGGTCGGGATCAACATCATCCACGCCGCGACCGGCGGCATCAACGAGTCCGACGTGATGCTCGCCTCGGCCTCGAACGCGATCATCATCGGCTTCAACGTGCGGCCACTCGCCGATGCCAGGCGTATGGCGGAAGCCGAGGGCGTCGACATCAGGACCTACGAGGTCATCTACAAGATCACCGAGGACCTCCGCAACGCGATGGAGGGACTGCTCGAGCCCGAGGAGGTCGAGGAGGCGCTCGGCCAGGCGGAGGTCAAGGAGGTCTTCAAGGCCTCGAAGGTCGGCAACATCGCCGGCGTCCTCGTCACCGACGGCAAGATCGCCCGCACCGCCGGCGTCCGCCTCGTCCGCGAGGGGACGATCATCTGGACGGGCGAGGTCGGGTCGCTGCGGCGCTTCAAGGACAACGTGCAGGAAGTCGAAGAAGGGCTCGAATGCGGTGTCGTGCTCGACGGCTACGGGGACGTCAAGGTCGGCGACGTGCTCGAGTTCTTCGAGGTCAAACAGGTCGAGCAGACGCTGGAGTAAGAAATGACCTCTCCAGCTACGGCGGACTCGGGTCCGGCGTACGAAACCGACCTCGCATACGTCCACGATGCCGGCTTCGGCGATCAGGCCGAACTCGCCGCCGAGCAGCTGCTCGAAGAGCTCGCCGCCGGCGGGTTCGAGTCGGGCACCGTCGTCGACCTCGGCTGCGGCAGCGGCATCGCTTCGGCCAAGGTGGCCGCCGCCGGCTTCGACGTCGTCGGCATCGACCAGTCGGAGGCTTTCATCGACCTCGCCCGGCAGAAGGTCCCGGGTGGCGAGTTCCGGGTCGGCTCGTTCATCGACGCGAAGCTGCCGCCCGCGGTCGCCGTGCTCGCGGTCGGCGAGGTGCTCAACTACCTCATCGATCCCCGCAACGGCCCGAAGGCGCTGCCGCGGGTCTTCGAGCGGATCTTCGAGGCCCTGGTCCCCGGCGGCGTGTTCCTCCTCGACCTCTCCGGCCCCGGGCGCGCCGGGCGCGATGTCACCCGCACCTGGCGGGCGGGCCGGGACTGGGCGACCCTCGCCGAGAGCGACGAGGACCCGGATGCGGCGACGCTGACCCGCAAGATCATCGCTTTCCGCCTCGACAACGGAGGCTATCGCCGCACCGAAGAGACCCACGAGCTCAAGCTCTATGCGCCGAACGCGGCGCTCGCGACCCTGCACGCCGCCGGCTTCCGCGGCCGCATCCTCCGCGGCTACGGCGGCGAGGGGTTCGCCCCGGGGCACCGCGCCTTCCTCGCCCGCCGCCCCCGGTGACTGCGTTCGTCTGCCTGCTCGAGGCCGAGCTGCACCTCGGCGAAGCTCACGACCTGAAGCAGAAACGCAAGCTGGTCAAGTCACTGAAGGAACAGCTCCGCGCCCGCTTCGGCGCCAGCGTCGCCGAGATCGGCCACCATGACAAGTGGCAGCGCGCGACCCTGCTGATCGCGCTCGTCGGCGACGGCGAGACCGAGGCGCGGCGCGACGGCGTCGAGCGGTTCATCGAGGGCCGCTGTCCGGACGGCTGCCGCTTCGAGCGCGACACGCTCAGCCTCGGCGACATCCGGGGCTAGATGAGCAGCTCAGAGGATGCGGGTCCTCACACTCGCCTGAGCTATAGTCGCTCGCCCATGCCCACCGCCAGGATGCGGCGTGTGAACGAGGTGATCCGCGAGGTTCTAGGGGCTGCGATCGCCACGGAGCTGAAGGACCCCCGGATCGGATTCGTGACCATCACGTCGGTAGAGACAAGCCCAGACCTGCGCCACGCCCGCGTTTTCGTCAGCGTGCTCGGAAGCGAAGAGGAGCGGCAGGCGACGCTCGACGGGCTGAGCTCCGCGCACGGGGTGCTTCAGTCGAAGATCGCCTCCGAGGTGCGGCTGAAGCGCACCCCGACCCTCGACTTCCAATACGACGAGACGATCGACAAGGGCATGCGGATCACGGAGCTGCTCGACGAATGACCCCGACAAGCGTCACCAGCGACCTGGAGACGGTCGCCGAGAAGCTGCGCTCCGGAGAGCGCTTCCTGCTGACGACCCACGAGGGCCCCGACGGCGACGCGCTCGGCTCGCTGCTGGCGATGCACGAGGTGCTGCGCGCGCTCGGCAAGGACTCGGTGATGTTCCTCGCCGCGAAGGAGTTCCCGCTGCCGGTCGAGTACCGCTTCCTGCCGCTGGAGGAGGTCTTCCACGACCCGCCGGCCGACGTCTCCGACCGCACGATCGTCTTCCTCGACTGCGGGAACATCGACCGCATGCCGGTCGACTTCCTCAAGGAGGCCCACGGCGACGTGCTCAACATCGACCACCACCACGACAACACCCGCTTCGGCACGACCAACCTGGTCGATGTCGAGGCCTCGTGCGCGGCGGAGATCGTCTACGACCTGATCGGCCTGCTCGGCGTGACGATCACCCCCGAGATCGCGGGCGCGCTCTACGTCGGTCTGGTCACCGACACCGGGCGTTTCATGTACTCGAACACCGACGCCCGGTCGCACCGCGTCGCCGCGGCGCTGATCGAGAGCGGAGTGGACGTCCACGATGTCTTCCGCCGCCTCTATGAGCACGTGCCGCTCGAGAAGCTGAAGCTGATCGCGCGGGCGATCGAGAAGATCGAGGTCGTCTGCGACGGGGCGATCGCCGCCACCTACATCTCCGCCGACGACTACGCCGAGCTCGGCGCCAGCGAGGAGCTCACCGAGGGCGTGATCGACTACGTGCGCTCGATCGAGGGCATTCGCGTCGCGGCGGCCGTACGCGACACGTCCGGCGACGGCCGCGCCGCGCGCAAGGTCAGCCTGCGCTCGTCCGACGGCGCGATCGACGTCTCGGAAATCGCGGGCAAGCAGGGCGGGGGAGGTCACACGAGGGCCGCCGGTTTCTCGACCGACATGCCCTATCCCGAGGTGATCGACTACGTCTGCGGCGCCGCCAAGTCCCAGCTCTGACGCGGGAGTGCTGCTGGTCGACAAGCCGGCCGGCGTCACCTCCCACGACGTCGTCGCCCGCATCCGCCGCGAGCGCGGGGCGAAGGCCGGCCACGCGGGCACGCTCGACCCGTTCGCGACCGGGCTGCTGCTCGTCCTGCTCGGGCGGGCGACCCGCTTGCAGCGGTTCCTGGCCGAGCTGCCGAAGACCTATCGCGCGACCGCCCGGCTCGGCTGGCGCTCGAGCACCGGGGACCCCGACGGCGAGCTCTCACAGACCGGGCGCGTGCCGTCCTCGCTCGAGCTGCCGACCGGCACCGTGCGTCAGCGGGTGCCGATGACCTCCGCGGTCCGGGTCGGGGGCGAGCGGCTCTACAAGAAGGCGCATCGCGGCGAGACCGTGGAGACTCCGGTTCGCGATGTCGAGGTCTACCGCGCCGATCTTCTCTCCTCCGACGCCGAGCGTGCGAGCTACGAGGTCGAGTGCTCGACGGGAACCTACGTGAGAACCCTGATCGAGGGCCTTCCCGAGGGCGACGCCTATTGCGAGGAGCTGCGCCGCACCGCGATCGGCCCGTTCAGAGTCGACGACGCCGGTGGAGAGCCCCTTGCGCTCGAGCGCGTCGCCGAGCTGGTGCCTGAGGCGGTGCTGAGGTGACGGTGAAGATGAAGGTGACGTCGCTCCCGGACGCGGAGCGCCGCGACCGCCACGTCGCGATCGGCACCTTCGACGGGGTCCACCGCGGCCACCGCGCGGTGATCGACGCGGCCGACACCGTGCTCACATTCGATCCGCACCCGGTCAGCGTCATCAACCCCGACGCGGCGCCGAAGCTGATCATGCCGTTCGGGGTGAAGCGCGACGTGATCGAGGGGCTGGGCGTCGAGGAGCTCGTCGTAATCCCCTTCGACAAGGAGTTCTCGCAGAAGCCGGCAGAGCAGTTCATCGAGGAGGTGCTGATCGCGCGCCTCGGGGCGAAGACGGTCTCGATCGGCGAGAACTTTCGCTTCGGGGCCAGGGCAAAGGGGACCCCGGAGATGCTCGGCCAACGCGAGGAGTTCGATACGCGCGTGGTGCCGCTGGTCGAGATGGACGGCGAGACGATCTCCTCGACCCAGATCCGCGCCCTGATAGCCGCCGGCGAGGTCGACGTCGCCCGCCGCTTCCTCGGCGCGCCAGTCATGTACGAGGGCCCCGTGGTCAAGGGCGACGGCCGCGGGCGGGAGCTCGGCTTCCCGACCGCCAACATCGTTCCCGAGGAGGAGCTCGTCGCCCCCGGGCACGGCGTCTACGCCGCGTTCGCGAACGGGCACCCGGCGGCAGTCAACGTCGGCGTACGGCCGATGTTCGAGACCGGGCGCGGTCTGCTGATCGAGCCCTACCTGATCGACTTCGATGGGGACCTCTACGGCAAGATTTTGCGAGTCGCGTTCGTCGAGCGCATGCGCGGCGAGAAGCGCTTTCCGAGCGTCGAGGAGCTGATTGCCCAGATCAACCGCGACGTCGAGGAGGCGCGCGAGGTCTGTGCTAGCTTCAACCGCTGATTCATGCCGCTGACCAAGGAAAAGAAGCAGGAGCTCTCCTCCAAGCACGGACGTGCCGAGGGCGACACCGGCTCCGCCGAGGTCCAGATCGCGCTGCTCACCGAGCGCATCAACGAGCTCACCGAGCACCTGCGCACACACAGCAAGGACCACCACTCGCGCCGCGGCCTGCTGATGATGGTCGGCAAGCGCCGGCGGCTGCTCCGCTACCTCGAGAAGTCCGACCTCGAGCGCTATCGGGCGCTGGTCGGCGAGCTCGGCCTACGGCACTGATCGCGCCCGGCGCCGAGGCGCCGGACTTCACGCTTCACAGCCAGGACGGCGAGAAGGTCTCGCTGTCGGATTTCCGCGGCCGCAAGGTCCTGCTCGTCTTCTACCCAGCCGACTTCAGCCCGGTCTGCAGCGACCAGCTCTCCATCTACCAGGAGGTGATCGCCGAGCTCGAGGCCAAGGGGGTCCAGTTGCTCGGGATCAGCGTCGATTCGCAGTGGTCACACGCGGCGTTTCGCGAAAAGCTGAACCTGACCATGCCTCTGCTCGCCGACTTCAACCCCAAGGGCGAGGTCTCGCGCGCCTACGGCGCCTTCATCGAGAAGGCCGACATCTCGAATCGCTCGCTGGTCCTCGTCGGCGAAGACGGCAAGGTCGAGTGGTCCTACGAGTCACCGAGCCCGGTCGAGGTCCCCGGCGCGAACCTGATCTTCGACGCGCTCTCAAGCTGAGCACATTCGCTAGTCTGCGCCGGGCGATGCGGAAGGGACTCCTGATCGTGGCGCTGGCAGGCACCCTGACGATGACGATGGCGGCGAGCGCGCAGGCCATCAACATCACCTACGGCTTCGACGCCGGCGACCAGGGCTGGCGCAGCGTCCAGTCCAGCAGCCAGCAGGGCACGGATTCCGTGACCTGGAATCCCGGCGGCGGCAATCCCGGCGGCTACATCAGCAAGCTCGACACCGGTTCTGATACCGATTGCAGCAGCGGCGGCACGTGTGACCTCATGTACTTCGTCAGCCCAGGCGTATCCGGCGGCATGGCGGCGAACTACGGCGGCTCGATCAGCTTCGATCTCGGTTCAAATACGCTGCCCGGTTTCGCCGGCGTCGCCTACATCGACTCGACCGACGGGCGCGAGCTGCGCCGCCTCGTTACCACCAACGCGGCGGTGGGGTTCCAGCATTACAGCGTCCCCCTGGTAGCCGACGGCAGCTGGTTTGCCTACCCGAGCGCCACCGCCGAGACCGGCGTGCCGGCCGACCCGGCGGCGATGCAGTCGGTGCTCGCCGGCGGGCGCTGGACCGATCTACTCGTCGATATCGTCGGCGGAACCGGCGAGACGTACTCGCTGGACAACTTCACGATCTCCGAGCCGCCTCCGCCCGCCGCCCCGGTCAAGAAGAAGAAGAAGTGCAAGAAGAAGAAGGGCAAGACGCGTGCCTCGAGCGCAAAGAAGAAGAAGTGCAAAAAGAAGAAGAAGAGCAAGTCGAGGATCGCCGCGAGCCCCACGGCTCCGCCACGCATCCCGATGGGAGCCCGCGCGTCCGGCTGACGAGCGCCGCGGCGCCGGGGATCGGCCCCGGGGACCACGTCCGCGGGGCGGGCGAGGAGGTCGTGATCTACATGGACTTCGCCTGCCCGCGGTGCGCCGCGGTCTGGGCCGAGATCCGCGAGCTTGAGCTGCGGCTCTGCTTCCGCCACTTCCCACTGTCCTCCAAGCACCCGCGCTCGCCGGCGCTTCACGCGGCTGCGGAAGCGGCCGCCGCCCAGGGCGCCTTCTGGGAGATGTGCGATTCGCTGTTCGGAGATCGCGGCCGGGTCGACGACCCGCATCTGTGGGAGCGGGCGGAGGGCTTCGGCCTCGACCTCGATCGCTTCCGCGCCGATTCGCGCTCGGACGCCGTCACCGCCCGCGTCCGCCGCGACTTCGAGAGCGGCATCAGCGCCGGGGTCTCGGGCACGCCGACGGCGTTCGTGAGCGGCGAGGCGGTTGTGACCGATATTCGAGCCACGCTCGGGGAGCTGGCGCGCCGCTGAGCGTCCGGTGGGCTCGCGGACTACCAGGGGAAACGACAAGAGGAGCGGGATAGCCGATCTGTAACATCGGCAACGACAGAGAACCGAGAGTTCTTAACCAAGAGAAAGCCGTCATCCGGACGGCTGAAGGAGATCCATACATATGAGCATGTTTGAAGTGAGCCGCGTCTCGGTCGAGGTGGGCGGCACTGAGATTTCGTTCGAGACCGGCAAGATCGCCCGACAGGCGAGCGGTTCCGTGATCGTTCGCGCCGGCGACACGATGGTGCTGAGCACCGCGACCGCCGGCAACGAGCGCGACGTCGACTTCCTGCCGCTGACGGTGGACGTCGAGGAGCGCCACTATGCCGTGGGCAAGATCCCCGGCTCGTTCTTCCGCCGCGAGGCAAGGGCAGGCGAAAAGGCCACCCTCACCGCGCGCATGATCGACCGCCCCCTGCGCCCGCTGTTCCCGAAGGGCTGGCACCGCGAGACGCAGCTCGTCTCGCAGATCATGTCGGTCGACCACGTCAACCCCTACGACATCCTTGCGATGAACGGCGCCTCCGCCGCTCTCGCCGTCTCGGACATTCCGATCGCGAAGCACGTCGGCGCGGTTCGCGTCGGCAAGCTCGACGGCGATTTCGTCGTCAACCCCGAGGAGTCGCGTCACGAGGAGCTCGAGCTCGACCTGATCGTGGCCGGCACCGACGAGGCGCTGCTCATGGTCGAGGCCGGCGCCGACGGCGTCACCGAGGCGGAGATCCTCGACGCCCTCGACATCGCCCACACCGAGATCAAGAAGCTGACCGCAACCTTCGAAGAGCTGCGCGAGAAGGCCGGCAAGGACAAGATCGAGATCGAGGAGCCCAAGGCCGACGAGTCGCTGCTCGAAGCGATTCGCTCATCCCACGGCCAGAAGCTGGTCGACGCGATCGCCACCGAGGGCAAGCTCGAGCGCTACGAAGCGATCGACGCCGTCAAGGACGAGGCCGTCGCCGAGCACGCACCCGACACCGGTGACGAGGAGGCCGACGCCGCCAAGAAGTCAGAGGTCGCCGCCGCCTTCGACGCGATCGAGAAGGACACGATCCGCAAGGCGATCGCCGTCGACAAGAAGCGCCCCGACGGACGCGCCGCCGACGAGATCCGCCCGATCGAGACCGAGGTCGACATCGCACCGCGCGTGCACGGCTCGGCGCTCTTCACCCGCGGCGAGACCCAGATCCTCTCCAACGTCGCCCTGGGCACGACCCGGATGGACATGAAGGTCGACAACCTCGGCCTCCAGGAGAAGAAGACGTTCTGGCACCACTACAACTTCCCGCCGTTCTCGGTCGGGGAGGCCGGCTTCATGCGCGGGCCCAAGCGCCGCGACATCGGCCACGGCGCGCTCGCCGAGCGGGCGCTGTCGGCGGTCGTGCCGGACGAGGAGGAGTTCCCGTACGTCATCCGCGTCGTCTCCGAGACGCTCGAGTCAAACGGCTCGTCGTCGATGGGCTCGGTCTGCGCCTCGACGATGGCGCTCGAGGACGCGGGCGTGCCGATCAAGGCTCCGGTCGCCGGTGTCGCGATGGGCCTGATCAAGGAGGGCGACGACTACATCGTCCTCACCGACATCGCCGGCGTCGAGGACCACCTCGGCGACATGGACTTCAAGGTCGCCGGTACCGCTGAGGGCATCACCGCCCTGCAGATGGACATCAAGATCACCGGCGTCACCATGGAGATCCTCAAGGATGCGCTGGCCCAGGCCAACGACGGCCGCCAGTTCATCCTCGGCAAGATGGCCGAGACGATCTCCGGGCCGCGCGAGCAGATGTCGCAGTTCGCTCCGAAGATCGAGTCGATCAAGATCGACCCCGAGAAGATCGGCGCCGTGATCGGCAAGGGCGGCGAGACGATCCGCGGCCTCTGCGAGAAGTACGAGGCCGAGATCGACGTCGAGGACGACGGCACCGTGCGGATCTACGCGCCGACCGGCGAGCTCGTCGACGCCTGCGTCTCCGAGATCGAGGGCATGACCAAGGAAGCCGAGATCGGCGACCGCTATGACGCCGCCAAGGTCGTGAAGACGACGACCTTCGGCGCCTTCGTCGAGCTCACCAAGGGCAACGACGGCCTGCTGCACATCTCCAACGTCAAGCCCGGCGAGCGGGTCGAGACGGTCGAGGACGTGCTCGAGCAGGGCCAGGAGATCGACGTCACCGTCGTCGAGGTCGACAAGGAGCGCGGCCGCATCGGCCTGCGCCTCACGTCCGACCCCGACGTCGAGGGCAAGAGCCCCGAGGAGCTGGCCACGGTCGGCTCCGGCGGCGGTCCCCGCGGTGGCGGCGACCGGGGCGGCCGAGGCCGCAACGGCGGCGGTCGCGGCGGCGACCGCGGCGGTCGCGGTGGCGGACGTCGCGAGCGCCGCTAGCCTCTATTTAGTGACTGACAAGGCTCAGGTAACCGAGCTTTCATCCGGCGTCCGAGTCGTCACCGAGGTCGACCCTTCGGTCCGCTCGGTGGCGCTCGGGCTCTGGGTCGGAACCGGCTCGCGCAACGAGGTCTCCGGCCAGGCCGGGGTCTCGCACTTCCTCGAGCACCTGCTGTTCAAGGGCACGCCGCGCTATTCGGCGGTCGAGCTCAACGAGCAGTTCGACTCGATCGGGGCCGCGTTCAACGCGGCGACGAGCAAGGAGACGACCCACGTCCACGCCCGCTTCCTCGACGAGCACCTCGAGCGCGCCTTCGACCTGATGGCGGAGATGTTCCTCAAGCCGACCTACCCCGAGGACGAGGTGAGCACCGAGCGCCAGGTCGTGATCGAGGAGATCGCGATGTACGAGGACGAGCCCTCCGACAAGGTCCACGACGTCCTCGACGAGGCGATCTTCGGCGCGCACCCGCTCGGCGCCAGGGTGATCGGCTCGGCCGACGTGATCGGCTCGATCCCGATCCCGGACATCGCCGGCTACCACGACGCGCGCTACACCGGCCAGAACATCGTCGTCGCGGCGGCCGGGCACCTCGAACACGACGCGATCGTCGCCCTCACCGAGGACCTGCTGACACCGCCGAGCGAGGGCGGGGAGGGGTCGCCGCAGCCGCCCCTCGACGGCGCCGGGCCGCGCATCGGCTTTCAGCAAAAGGACACGGAGCAGTACCACCTGACGCTCGGCGCCCCCGGGATCCCCCGCGACGACGACCGCCGCTACGCGCTGCGGGTCCTCAACACGCTGTTCGGAGGCGCGAGCAGCTCCCGCCTGTTCACCGAGGTCCGCGAGAAGCGCGGGCTGGCCTATTCGGTCGGCTCCTACACGGACTCATACCGCGACGCGGGGCTGCTGGCGATGTACATCGGCACCCGCGAGGACAACGTCGGCGAGGCTTTCGAGATCGTCGGCACCGAGCTGCGCCGCCTCGCGACCGAGGAGATTCCCGAGGACGAGATGGTCCGCGCCAAGGAGAGCGTCAAGGGCCGCCTCGTTCTTTCGCAGGAGTCGATGGCGGCGCGCATGGCGCGCATCGCCGGCGGCGTGCTCTTCGACATACCGCTGCTGACGCTCGACGAGATGCTCGCCCGCATCGACTCGGTCACCCCGGCCGAGGTCCGCGAGATCGCCGCCGACCTCTTCAAGCCCGAGCGCTTCTCGGCCGCCGCGATCGGCCGCGACGAGGACCTCTTTCGCAAGGCCCTGGCGCCGGTTTCGGACGCGCTGGCCGCTGCCTAAGCGCCGTTCACGATCGCCGCGGCGAAGCCGACAACGAAGGTGACGATCATTCCGCCGCCGACTTGGAGCATGGTGCGCTGGAGCGCGTCGAACCGGGCGTCCTGGGCGTCGAACCGGGTGTCCTGGGCGTCGAAGCGGGCACTGATGTCGGTCCGCAGGGCACGGATGTCGGCGTCGATCCTGTTGAAGCCGTCCTCGACCCGGCGCGAGAGGTCATCGAGGCGCTCGTCGGTCCATGTCTCACGAGTCGGGGCGATCAGAAAAGGTTAGGGGAGCAACCCCGCACGAGTGCTGGGCTGAATGTGTCAACTAATGAGCCGCGAGGTGGCGGGAAATTCCGGTAGCGCTCTATCCCGGAGACTGTCGTCAGGGCCAGTCGCGAGTGATGTCGCCGCCGAAAACCGCGCTCTGATCGGTGTCATCGGCGCGGCCCAGGTCGTCGGTCTTGTCGAGCCCGCTCTGGGTCACGAACTGGGTCGGTGTCCGCGCCCAGGAAATGACGAAGAAGAGGACGCCGCCCATTAGCGCGATCGCAAACGCGGGAGCTCGGGCGAGGAAGATGCCGACCATGCCAACCGGAATTGCGAGACCGACGACCCAGCCGACGAGCTCGCGAACGCGACCCATGCCCGGAGAGTGCTCCCAGGCGCGGTGGACCCATAACATCGCCGGCAATGGCGGACAAGATCCGAGTCGTGGTCTCCGGGGCCGCGGGAAAGATGGGGCAGGCCGTCGTCGAGGCGGTCGAGGGCGCCGACGACTTGGAGCTCGTCGCCAGGGCCGACCCGGCGCTCGGCGCCGAGCTCGCCGACGCGCTCGAGGGCGCCGACGTCTGCGTCGACTTCACCACGCCGGAGACCGCGCTCGCCAACGTCGAGGCGTGTCTCGCGGCCGGCGTCCACGCGGTCGTCGGCACCACCGGCTGGGACCTCGAGGCGGGCAAGGCCGCGGCGGAAAAGAGCGATGCCAACCTCTTCTTCGCTCCCAACTTCGCGATCGGGGCGGTGCTGATGATGGTCGTCTCGCAGACGATCGCCAAGCACATGCCCGAGGCCGAGATCGTCGAGCTCCACCACGATCAGAAGAAGGACGCGCCTTCGGGGACGGCGAAGCGGACGGCCGAGCTGATCGACGCCGCCGGCGGCAACGTCCACGAGATCCACTCGATCCGGCTGCCCGGGCTGGTTGCCCACCAGGAGGTCGTCTTCGGCGGGGAGGGGCAGACGCTTACGATTCGCCACGACTCGATCGACCGGCGCAGCTTCATGCCAGGGGTCCTGCTCGCCGTCCGCAAGGTCGGCGGCCTGCCCGAGAGCCACACCGAAGGATTGGAGAGCCTGCTGTGAGTGACTTCGCCGAGCTGGACGCCACCGCCCAAGCCGAGCTCGTCGCCAATGACGAGGCGTCGCCCGAGGAGCTGACCGAGGCCGCGATCAAGCAGATCGAGGAGCTCAATCCCCGGCTCAACGCGGTCATCCACCCGCTCTTCGACGAGGCGCGAGGGGCGGCGAAGGGCGATCTGCCCGACGGCCCGTTCCGCGGCGTGCCGATGCTGTTCAAGGACATCGGGGTGCCGCTCGAGGGCGCGCCGCTGCACATGGGCACGCGCTTCCTCAAGGACGCCGGGTTCGTGGCTCCGCTTGACAGCTTCGTCGCCCAGAAGTTCCGCCAGGCCGGGTTCGTGATCGTCGGCAAGACCAACGTCCCCGAGCTCGGCATCCTGCCGACGACCGAGCCGGTCGCCTACGGGGCGACGCTCAACCCCTGGGACACCGAGCGCTCGCCGGGAGGGTCGAGCGGCGGCTCCGCGGCGGCGGTCAGCTCGGGGATGGTGTCGATCGCCCACGCAAACGACGGCGGCGGCTCGATCCGGATCCCGGCGTCAGCCTGCGGGCTCGTCGGCCTCAAGTCGACCCGCGCGCGGATCAGCCAGGGCCCGCCGGTCGGCGACGTGATGTCCGGCCTCACCCACGAGGGCGTAGTCAGCCGCTCGGTGCGCGACACGGCCGCGGCGCTCGATGTTCTCGCCGGCTACATGCCGGGCGATCCCTACGACGCGACCGGCCCGGCGGGGCCGTACATCGAGGACGTCGGCCGCGACCCGGGGACCCTGAGGATCGGCCTGATGACCGACCCGCCGACCGAGCACACGGCGCACGCCGACGTTGTCGACGCCGCCGAGGAGGCGGGCCGGCTGCTCGAATCGCTCGGCCACCAGGTCACCCCGATGGACCTCAACATCATCCAGAGCCTCGACGACCTGGTCGAGACCTTCCTCGTGCGCTGGTCGGCGGGGCAGGCGTCCCTGATCAAGACCCTGAGCACGCTCGTCGGCCGCGAGGCCACCGAGGAGAGCTTCGAGCCCCTGACCTGGGCGCTGGCGCAGCGCGGTCACCAGCACAGCGCCGCCGAGTATCTCGAGGCCGTCGGCACCCACCAGGTGATGAGCCGGATGATCGCCGGGGTGATGGAGGCGGCCTTCGACGTGATCGTCTCGCCTACGCTCGGCGAGCCGCCGGTTCCGCTCGGGACGTACGACGACGACGGCGACGATCCGCTCGATGCGATCCTCCGCGCCGCGCAGACGGCGTGCTTCGTCGCCGGGCTCAACATCACCGGCCAGCCGGGAATCTCGCTGCCGCTGTTTCAGAACGAGGCGGGGCTGCCGATCGGGATCCAGCTGATGGGCAGGTTCGGCCGCGAGGACCAGCTGATCCGGCTCGCCTCCCAACTCGAGGAGGCGGCGCCGTGGGCGGACCGCCGGCCGCCGGTGTTCGCCGGGGCGTCGGTCTAGGGAAGAAGATCGGCTGGGGAAGTGTGGGGCCGGAGAATGGCGGGTTAGTTGCCGCACAGGCAACAAAGTCGCCAATTGGGCCGGGCCTTCCTCAAGCGCAGTTGCGATACTGGCGCGATGATCGAGATCGAAGGGGTAATTACCGCGATGGTGACGCCGTTCGCCGAGGACGGCTCGGTGGACGAGGCCGCCGCCCGCTCGCTCGCCCGCTATCTGCTCGACAACGGCTCGCACGGAGTCGTGGTCGCCGGCACGACGGGGGAGGGAGCTACCCTCGACGACGAGGAGCACATCTCCCTGCTGCGGGCGATCGTCGACGAGATCGGCGACGACGGGCTCGTCGTCTGCGGGACCGGCACCAACGACACGCGCCACTCCCAGCACCTGACCGAGGAGGCCGCTACCGCCGGAGCCGACGCGGTCCTCGTGGTCACGCCGTACTACAACAAGCCGAACCGCGCCGGGCTGCTCGCCCACTTTCAGGCGGTCGCGGGCTCGGTCGAAGTGCCCGTCATCCTCTACAATATCCCTTCGCGCTCGGTGATCAACATGCCGCCCGATCTCTTGGCAAAGCTCGCCCAGATCGACAACGTGGTCGCCGTCAAGCAGGCCAACAACGAGGATCTGGGTCCGATCGAGGGCCTGACCATCCTCGCCGGCAACGACGACATCTTCTTCCGCACCCTCGAGCTCGGCGGCGCCGGCGGGATCTGCGTCGCCTCGCATCTCGTCGGCAACGAGATGCGTGCCCTCTATGACGCCGCCAAGGCCGGCGACCTCGATGAGGCACGCGAGATCGACGAGAAGCTCCAGCCGTTCTTCGAGGCGCTCGCGGTGACCACCAATCCGATCCCGGTCAAGGCTGCGCTCGAGATGCTGGGCGTCTGTTCGGCCCGTTCCCGCCTGCCGATCGTCGAAGCCGACGAACAGCAGAAGGCCGTCGTTCGCAAGGCGCTCGAGGCGCAGGGCCTGCTCTCCGCGGCGACGAGCGGCTGATCACTTGAGCTCCAAGATGCGAATCCTCCCGCTCGGCGGGCTGGGCGAGATCGGGAAGAACATGACTGCGATCGAGGCCGAGGGCCGGATCGTGATCGTCGACACCGGCCTGATGTTCCCGACCGCCGAGATGCTCGGCATCGACCTCGTCCTGCCCGATTTCTCGACGCTGAGGGAGCGCGCCGACGACATCGAGGCGATCGTGCTCACGCACGGCCACGAGGACCACGTCGGCGCCCTGCCCTACGTGCTGCGCGAGATCGGCATTCCGCCGGTGATCTACGGCGGCCTGCTGACGATCGGCATGGTGCGCTCGAAGCTCGACGAGCACAAGATCCGCGACGCGCCCCTGACCGAGCTGCCGCTCGGCAAGAAGGTCGAGCACGGGCCGTTCACCCTCGAGATGCTCCACATGTCGCACTCGATTCCCGACGCCGGCGCGGTCGCGATCGGCACCGAGCGCGGCACGATCCTCGTCACCGGCGACTACAAGTTCGACCAGACGCCCGTCGACGGCCAGCCGCCTGACATGGCGCGGCTCGCCGAGCTCGGCAAGGAGGGCGTGCTCTGCCTCTGCGGGGACTCGACCAACGTCGACCGGCCCGGCATCGCGCCGTCGGAGTCCTCGGTCGGACCCGCACTGCTCGACCTGTTCGGGCGGGTCAAGGGCCGGATCATCGTCACCTCGTTCGCCTCGAACGTTCACCGCGTCCAGCAGGTGATCGACACCGCGGCCCAGCTCGACCGCAAGGTGGCGCTGGTCGGCCGCTCAATGCGCAAGAACTTCAACATCGCCGAGAACCTCGGGATCGCCAACGCCCCGCCGGGGCTGCTGATCCAGCCGAAGGAGATCGGCGACTACCCCGACGAGCAGATCGTGGCCATCTCCACCGGCAGCCAGGGGGAGCCGCTCTCGGCGCTGCGGCGGATGGCCAACAACGACCACCGCGACGTCGAGCTCCACTCCGGCGACACCGTCGTCTTCTCGGCGACGCCGGTGCCCGGCAACGAGCGCTCGGTCAACGAGACGATCGACCGCATCTTCGAGATCGGCGCGACGGTGGTGACGGCGCGCGACGCGCCGATCCACGCCTCGGGGCACGGCTACCAGGAGGAGCTGAAGCTGATGCTCAACCTGACCAAGCCCGAGTACGTGATGCCCTTCCATGGCGACTTCAAGCGCCTGCGGCTGCACGGCGACCTCGCCGAGTCGGTCGGCGTCGACCCTGACAAGGTCTTCCGAGGCCGTAACGGCCTGCCGCTCGAGCTCGACAACAAGGGCGCCCACTGGGGCACCGACATCGACTCGGGAATGATCTTCGTCGACGGCCTCGACATCGGCGACCCCGACGACGCAGCGCTGCGCGACCGCCGCCACCTCTCCGACGACGGAGTGCTGATCGTAGTCGCCACGATCTCGGCCAAGGACGGCTCCAAGGTCGCCGAGCCCGAGATCATGTTCCGCGGCGTGCCCTTCATCGAGGAGGAGGACGGCCTGGTCGAGGAGCTGCGCGAGATCGTCGCCGAGACGCTCGAGGAGGCCGCCGAGGACGGCGTGCGCTCGGCCGCGGTGATCCAGGAGGACCTCCACGAGGACATCGCCGGCTTCGTCCACGAGCAGCTCAAGCGCCGGCCGCTGGTGATGCCGGTCGTGGTCGAGGTTTAACCCAACGGCAGGGGTCAGGTCTTGCATCGCGCATCTCGCGCACGCTTCAAGACCTGACCTCAAAGAAGAAAAGACTTTGCCCCCGAGGTCGAGGGAGGGCGACCCCGGGGGCTGGATCGCTCTGGCTTGGGCTGGCCAGAGGCGGTGGCCGTCGAGTGTGCTTGGGGGGGACGTACCCGACGGCTCGTGTCTCGTCCTGCTCACAAAATATCGAGGCTGCTTAAGCGGCAGTAAATCCAGACTTCAGGTTGGCGAAGGAATCTTGACCGTGAACAACGCGCCGCCGCCGGGCGAGCGGCCGGCACTGACGCTGCCGCCGTGGGCGTCGGCGACCGCCTTGACGATCGCCAGCCCGAGCCCGGTGCCGCCGTTGCCCGCGACGTCGGCGGGGCCTTCGCCGCGGACGAAGCGCTCGAAGACCTGGTCCTCCTTGCCCTCGGGCAGGCCCGGTCCCTCGTCGGAGACCGAGAGGCTCGAGGTCGCCGTTGTCGCGCTTGGCGTCGAGCTCGACCTTGGCGCCCGCGGGCGTATGGCGCACGGCGTTGTCGAGCAGGTTGACGACGAGGCGGTGCAGGTCGTCGGCGTTGCCCTTCATCGGCAGCGGCCCGTCGATGCTCGCCGCAAGCGGATGGCCCTTGGCGACCGGCCGGACCTCCTCGACTGCGGAAGAGGCGATCTCGGCGAGGTCAATCGGCGTGCGGGTCGCCGGGTGCCCGGCGTCGGCGCGGGCGAGCAGCAGCAGGTCCGAGACCAGCCGCCGCATTCTCTGCGAGGAGCCGAGCGCCGAGCTGACGATCTCCGAGGCCTCGGAGTCGCCGTCGAGCTCGTCCTCGAGCAGCTCGAGGTTGGCGAGGACACTGGTCAGCGGTGTGCGCAGCTCGTGCGAGGCGTCGGCGACGAACTCGCGCTGGCGCTGGAGCGCCAGTTCGCGCTCGGCGTTGGCGTCGTCGAGGGCGCGGAGCATCTGCGCGAGCGTGCGGGCGAGCTCGGCGATCTCGTCCTCGTTCTCGGGCTCGGGGATCCGCTTCGACGGGTCGCGGGTCGCGGTGATCTCGCGCGCGGTCGCCGTCAGCGCCGCGATCGGGCGCATCGCGCGGTCGGCGATCGCCAGCCCGGCGAGGGCGGCGAGCAGCGTTCCGCCGAGGACGCCGGCGACGAGGAAGAGCCAAAGCCGCTTGATCGTGTCGTCGACGCCGTCGGAGTTGCGGGCGTACTGGACGAAGACCGGCAGCGCGCTGTTGGCGACCGGCGCCGCGGCCACGCGCAGGTGTCCGACCTGGTTCACCCCCGGGCTCGGCGCACCGAAGTCGACGACCCGCGAGGCGGGGGCGATCTGATTCCCGCTCTGGTCGACGATGCGGATCACCGCGTCGTTTGCGACGGCGAACTGCTCCGGGGTCCCGGCGACGACCACGTGGCCGCCGGAGATGCCGACCGTGAGCTCGCCGGCCACCGCGTGGGCGGCGCTCTTCAGCTCGTCGTTGAAGTCATCGCGGATGCGGTCTGTCGTGAGGCGGCCGACGACGAAGGCAAAGGCAACCAGGATCGCGAGCGTGAGGATCGCCGAGGCGAGCCCGAGCCGCCAGCGCACCGGCAGCTGCGAGAGCAGCCGCGAGCTCACCGGCACCGGACGCGAAGCGGAGGAGCCGGGGTTATCTCGCCGCTTCATGGGCGCAGGACATACCCGGCCCCGCGCTTGGTGTGAAGCAGCCTCTCCTCGCCGCCGGATTCGAGCTTGCGGCGCAGATTCGAGATGAAGACGTCGATCGTGTTGGTCTCGTCGGTCGGGTCATAGCCCCAGACCTCCTCGAGCAGCCGCTCGCGCGAGACCACCAGCTTCTGATTGTGGGCGAGGTACTCGAGCAGCTCGAACTCACGGTTGGTGAGCTCGATCTCGCGCTCGCCCCGGCGCACCTCACGGCTGTCGGGGTTGACCATGAGGTCGCCGACGACGATCGAGGCCGAGCCGCGGGGCGGGCGGCGGCGCAGCAGGGCGCGGATCCGCGCCAGCAGCTCCTGGCGGTCGAAGGGCTTGACCAGATAGTCGTCGGCGCCGGAGTCGAGACCCTCGACGCGGTCCTCGGTATCGCTGCGCGCGGTGAGGATCAGGATCGGGACGTCGCCCTCGGAACGCAGTCGGCGGCAGACCTCGACGCCGTCGAGGCGGGGCAGGCCGAGGTCGAGGATGACCAGGTCCGGGACGAACTGCGAGGCCTCGGTCAGCGCCTCGACGCCGTCGACGGCGCTGCGCACCTCGTGCCCCTCGGCGCGCAGGGAGCGCCGCAGGACGTCGGCGATCGCCTCGTCGTCCTCGACGACGAGCACACGGGCGGACGCTGTGACGGTTTCGACCACTTCTTTAGGTTAGCCACGCCTGCGCGTATGCAGGGGTTTCTTGAGCAAGCCTTAAACCTGGGCAGGGGAGGGGCAAGCGGCGTCGAAGGGGGTGGGCGGATGCTTGCAGAGCGCCTACTGACCAAGCCTGCGCCGAAGCCGAAGAAGCGCGGAGGTCCACCCAAGCGCAAATCCAAGCGCGCCAAGGAGGAAGAGGCGCGCCAGCGGCGCATGGACCTGATCGGCCTCGGCATGGTCGCGCTCGCGGTGTATCTCGGCTACATCGTCTACCTGGGCTGGGACGGGGGCAAGGTCGGCCAGCTGACCACCGACGGCCTCGCCTACTCCGTCGGGGCGGGCAAGGTGCTGATCCCGGTCGCGCTCGCCGCGGGCGGGCTGGTGCTGGTGCTGAGCCCGGTGCTCGGCGAGCGCCGTCGTCCCGGGATCGGCATCGGCGTGCTGCTCGCGGGCGTGCTGCTCGCGCTCGCCGCCCAGACCGGCGGCATCGGCGACCCGCCGCTGCGCGTGGGCACGTTCAACGCCGACTTCATCCAGGACCATGGCGGCGGGATCGGCGAGGGGCTCTACTGGGCAGCGAGCTCGGCCCTGGGACGGATCGGCGCCCACCTGATCGCGATCGGCCTGATCGTCTCCGGCGTGATGATCATCCGCGGCCGCTCTCTCTCCTCGGCGGTTCGGGGTCTGCACCGCGGCGCCGACAAGGCCCTGCACACCGTCAACGACTTCGCGACCGTCGTCCGCGGCACCGGGGTCGACGACCCCGACATCGTCGAGACAGAACCGGCCGAGACCGAGCGCCTCTACGGCGCCCCGGAGCCGATCTTCTCCGGCGAGCCCGATACCGACACCAACGAGCTGTCCGTGATTCCTCCGGAGCCCGAGCTCGCCGATGGGTCTGACGACGGCACCGCCAACTTCGACGACGCGATCAGCATCGAGGATGCGCGAGAAAACGGTGAGGACGATATGGGCCGCCACGCCGATAGCGCGTCGCATATCCCTGCAGGCGAAGCCGGGGAGATGGGCAATGACGGCGAAGCCGTCAACGACCCCGCAGACCTGACCCCGATGGGCAACAAGCGAGGCGAGGGCGTCACGACCTCGGAGGAGATCGACTACGCGCCGCCCCCGGCCGGTCTGCTCCAGCAGGGGACAGGGGCCGACCAGGGCCCCGCCGCCAAGGACCTGGAGGCCGTCGGGCGCACCCTGCTCGAGACGCTGGGCCACTTCGGCGTCGAGGCGAGGATCGTCGGCGTCGTCTCGGGGCCGCACGTGAGCCGCTACGAGCTCAAGCTCGCGCCGGGGACCAAGGTCTCGAAGATCACCCAGCTCTCCGACGACCTTGCCTACGCGCTGGCGTCGACCGACATCCGCATCCTGGCGCCGATCCCCGGCAAGCAGGCGGTCGGCGTCGAGGTCCCGAACCAGAAGCGCCGCCTCGTGCGCCTCGGCGACATCTACGGCGGCAGGCCCAAGGGCGCCTCGCCGCTCGTCGCCTGGCTCGGCAAGGACATCGCCGGCAACGCGATCTGGACCGACCTGCAGAAGATGCCGCACGTGCTGATCGCCGGCACGACCGGCTCGGGTAAGTCGGGGTCGGTCAACGCGATCCTCACTTCGATGCTGCTCCACGCCTCGCCCAACGAGCTGCGGCTGGTGCTGGTCGACCCGAAGCGGGTCGAGCTCAACCACTACGAGTCGGTTCCCCACCTGCTGACGCCCGTCGTCACCTCGCCGCGGCTGGCCGCCAACGTGCTCCAGAACCTGATCGCCGAGATGGAGAGCCGCTACCAGATCATGAGCGAGGCCCGCTCGCGCAACCTCGACGAGCTGAACCGCGCCCGCAAGGCCGCCGGCGACCCGCCGCTGCCCTTCATCCTCTGCGTGATCGACGAGCTCGCCGACCTGATGATGGTCGCGCCGGCCGAGGTCGAGGACGCGATCATCCGCCTCGCCCAGAAGTCGCGCGCGGTCGGCATCCACCTGCTGCTCGCGACCCAGCGCCCCTCGACCGACATCATCACCGGCACGATCAAGGTCAACATCCCGGCCCGGATCGGGTTCGCGGTCTCCTCCCAGGTCGACTCGCGCGTGATCCTCGACCAGGGCGGGGCCGAGGCGCTGCTCGGCCAGGGTGACATGCTCTTCCGCCCGGCGGGCTCCGGCAAGATCCAGCGGATCCAGGGCGCCTTCATCACCGAGGGCGAGATCGCCAAGGTCACGAAACACTGGGCCGATCAGGGCGAGCCCGAGTTCGAGCAGGAGCTGCTCGAGGCCCACGCGCCCCCGCCGGACCCCGACGCGCCGGCCGAAGACGAGATGTCGCCCGACTCCGACGACCTGCTCGAGCAGGCGGCCCAGCTCGTGGTCGAGAGCCAGTCGGCCTCGGTCTCGATGATCCAGCGCCGCTTTCGCGTCGGCTACACCCGCGCCGGCCGCCTGATCGACATGCTCGAGCGCCGCGGGATCATCTCCGGCTACGAGGGCTCGAAGCCGCGCCAGGTTCTGGTCAGCCACGCCGACCTGCCGCGCATCCTCGCCAAGGGCAGTCAGGCCGGCGAGGCGACCGAGAGTCCCGAGGCAACGGCGGCGGCGCACAGCTCCGAGTCGTAGGCGAAAACGACGTCGAGCCGATTCCGGATGGAGAGCGCGGACGCTAGGTGGATGGAGTCGAGGGCCCGAAGGGGCGGGTTGAAGTCGCCCGCTGCCGCTTCGATTCTGATGCCGCGGTGAAAGGGGATCAAGCCGATCAGTCGCAGGGCTTCGTTCGCCCGGATCAGCATCCCCGGATCGCCGCGGCGCTTCGCCGTGGAGATCCCCTCCACGACCAGCATCTCCGAGGAGACCGTCTCACCGTACTCGTCCAGGGCCTGTTCGAGAGCTGGAGTCTCCGGTTCGATCTTGAACAGCTTGACGAAGGCCGAGGCGTCGACGTACGCGACGCTCACGGATCGCGGTCGTGCCCGCGCACCCAGTTCAAGGCGTCAGTCGCTGGATAGGGGTCGTTCGGGTTGACCTCTCCTTCGAGCGGGGGCAGATCGGCGAGCGACCCTTGCGGCGGTCGCACTCCGTGCTCCCGCTCGAGGATCTCCCACAGCTCCGCTGACTCCTTGTCGCGGACGCCGAGCGCGCGAGCCCCGCAGAGGGCGAGCGTTCGTAGGTGAGAGGCGGTACTGCGCGCCTCGCGGTCGGTAAGCAGCTCGCGCGTCTCGCGCAGCGCGCGATCGAGCTCTTCGTCGCGGGTGACGGCGATGCGGGAGTGTTTGGTAGGCATGGGCGAAGTGTAACACCGTGGTGTCACAGAATCGAAACGGGAGCGATACGAAAGAATGGCGCGCAGTGAGCGTTCGCGCGGGCATAGTCGTGACCGGGACCGAGGTGCTGAGCGCCACGATCACCGATCGCAACGGGCCCTGGGTGTCCGAGCAGCTCGCGCAGATCGGGATAGAGGTCGCCCACATCCAGGTGGTCGGGGACCGCACCGAGGACATGGAGGCGGCGCTGGGCTTCCTTCGCGACCAGGGCGTTCGCCTGATCGTCACGACCGGGGGTCTCGGCCCCACGGCCGATGACCTCACGGCCGAGGTCGTCGGGCGCTTCGCCGGGCGCGAGATGGTTCTCGACGAGGCGATGGAGAAGAAGATCGCGGCGATCGTCGAGCGCTTCGCCGCGCGGCTCAAGTTCGACCCCGGCCCCCTGCAGGAAGCGAACCGCAAGCAGGCGATGGTTCCCGAAGGGGCGACCGCGATCGACCCGGCCGGGACGGCGCCCGGGCTCGTGGTGCCGGCCGGGGACCAGGTCGTGATCGTGCTCCCCGGCCCGCCGCGCGAGCTGAAGGCGATGTGGGAGAGGGTCCTGGAGACCGAGCCGGTTCGCGAGCTGCTCGCGGACGTCGGCGAGTTCGAGACCTTCTCGCTGAAGCTGTTCGGCATCCCCGAGTCCGAGCTCGCCGAGAGCCTGCGCGAGATCGAAAACGGCCACGACCTGAGCCCGCTCGAGATCACCACCTGCCTGCGCCGCGGCGAGCTCCACATCGACGTCCGCGACCGGCCCAGCCCCGAGGCCGACGCGGCCGCCACCGCGCTTCGCGAGGGCATCCTCTCCCACCACGGGCGCTTTCTCTGGGACACCGAGGGCAACTCGATCGAGGAGGTGATCGCCGACCTGCTCGGCGATCGCACGCTCGCGGTCGCCGAGTCGTGCACCGGCGGCCTGCTGGCGACGCGCCTCACCGACCGGCCGGGCTCCTCCAGCTACTTCCTCGGCGGCGTCGTCGCCTATTCGAACGAGGCGAAGACGGCGCTGCTCGGCGTTCGGACCGAGCTGATCGAAGCCCACGGCGCCGTCTCCCCCGAGGTCGCGACGGCGATGGCCGACGGCGCGCTCGAGCGCTTCGGCGCCGACGTCGCCTGCTCGACCACGGGGATCGCCGGCCCCGACGGCGGCACCGAGGAGAAGCCGGTCGGCACCGTCTGCCTCTGCGCCAAGACCGCCGCCGGGGAGGAGATCAGCCGCGACCTCGTCCTGCCCGGGGACCGAGCCGACATCCGAGACCGCACGACGACGGTGGCGATGCACCTGCTGCGCTTCCTGCTGACGGAGGAGCGCCCACCGCTGTGAGCGCCGCCGAACACTTCGAGATCGCAACGCCGGACGCGACGCGGACGGGGGCGCGCGCCTCCACGCGCTGATCACGCACGGGCTTGGAGTCGAGCGCTGCGAGGCGGAGCAGGCCTTCGTCGCAACCGGCACGAGGCGGGTTAGACGCGGATCTCGCGGCTCCGCGGAGCCGAGAGGACCCAAGACGGCTCCGCGGAGCCGTCGGGTACAACGATCAGACTCCGTGGAGCCTCGCCCTTCCCTGCTTGCCCGATTCTCCTATCTCGGTCGCGTTAGCGACCCAGCCTCCTAGGCGATGGTTAGGCGGCGGTCCGCGAGCTTCTCGATCGGCGGCGGGTTGGTCAGCGTCTGCAGCACCGTGCAGTAGCGCTCGGTCTTCGTCTCCAGTTCCTGCATCTGCTCCTCGGTCGCACCAGGGGCGTCGATCTCGAACTTGAGCCGGATCGCGTCGAAGCCGACGTTGGCCTCGCGCGAGACGCCGAGAGTGCCGCGCAGGTCGAGATCGCCCTCGACCACGACCTCGATCTTTCTTCGTCTCGATCCCCAGCGCCGTCGCGACCATCTGGCAGGTGACCTGGGCGCAGGCCGCGAGGGCGCCGAGCAGCAGGTCGCCCGAGCAGGCGGCGGTTCCGGGGCCGCCGACGCCGGGGTGGGCCTCGGCCTGCTGGATCGCGCGGCCGAGATCGACCGAGCAGCTGACCGGCCCGTCCTCCTCGCTGCCGCGGGCCGTGAGGGTGATCATCGCCTCTTCGGGCGCTTCGCGGTAGCGGTCCTTGATCGGCGCCTGGGTCTCTCTCAGGTTCACTTATCTGCCTCCTTCTTGAAGTGGTGGAGAATCTTCTCGGCGGCGAGCTTCCGGCCGCTCGTTGACGATGAAGTGGCCGGCGCCCGGGATGAACTCGACTTCGAGCGGGCCCCGGTCCTCGCGCGGAGGCTCGGCGAGCTTGCGGGATACGTACAGGTCGTCCTCGCCGAAGACGATCAGCGTGGGGGCTTCGAGGCGCTCCGCCGGGGCCTTGCCGCGGCCCGCGCGCAGGAACCGGCGCAGGTAGTCGCGGTAGAGGCGCTTGGTCGTGCGGGCGCCGTCCGGGGTGGCGAACTGCCCCGTGTAGAGCCTGACCTCCTCGGGGGTGAAGGGACTGACGCCGTGGCCGTGGGAGGCGATCCAGCGGCCCGACCATGCCATCAGCGGGGCTGTGAAACCGGTTGCGTTGAGCGCGACGTACCAGAGGCGCCAGGTTTCCAGGGCGACCGACGGGGTGACGTTGGGCCAGAGGTGAGGTGCGTTGAAGCAGACGGCGCGCGCGAACCGGTCACCGTGCAGGGCGGCGAGCAAGACGCTCGTGTAGCCGCCCCAGTCGTGGCCCGCGACCTTGGCGGTGTCGATGTCCAGCGCGTCGAGCAGCGCCACCTGGTCGCTCGCGAAGACTTCCGGGCTGTAGGGGCCGTCGGGGGCGCCGCTCCAGCCGAAACCGCGCAGGTCCGGCGCGAGGACGCGGTAGCCGGCGGCCGCCAGCGGCGGGATGACCTCGTGCCACTCGTACCAGTGCTGGGGCCAGCCGTGAAGCAGGAGGATGGGGTCGGCGGAGGGGTCTCCCGCCTCGGCGTAGTGAACGCGGAAGTCCGGCAGGTCCGCGTACTTGTGCTCGACGCCTTCGATCTGGGCCGGGGCGGCGGTGCTCACGGCGCCAGTATCCCGCCCATCGTGCGGGTTCGTCTCGCGACTCCTTGCAGATGGCCCGAAATGCGCAGGCTTTGTCGTCCTAGGTTGTCGCCATGGCCAAGGAAAGGCTCGGCACGCCGCGAGCTCGGCTCTTCGTCGCGCTCGACATCCCGGACGGCGTCCGGGACGCGCTCGTGGCCTGGCAAGAGCAGGCGCTGAGCGACCCGGCGCTGCGGCCGATGCGCCCCGAGACCCTCCATCTGACGCTCGCCTTCCTCGGCTACCACCCCGAGAAGCAGATCGAGGAGATCGCCGGGGCGGCGCTCGTCGGCGACGGCCGGGCGCCGGTGCTGGAGCTCCGCCCTGAGCCCGTCGGGGTTCCGCGCGGCAGACACCCGCGGCTGTTCGCGATCGAGGCGGACAGCCCCGACACGGTCGCGCTTCAGGGGCAGGTATCAGGCTCGCTTGCGGCGGCCGGCTTCTACAAGCCCGAGAAGCGCCCCTTCTGGCCGCACCTGACAGTCGCGCGGGTCAAGCGCGAAAAGCGTGGTTCCAAGCGGCCGGCGGCGGTCGAAACGCCGCCCGGGCCGCTCCCGGAGGGTTTCGAACGTGTGTTCGATGCCGTCCGACTGTCTCTCTACCGTTCTCATCTCCGGCCGCAAGGCGCCGAGTACGAGTCGCTGGCGCAACTGGAGCTCAAACCCTGATCCGAGGAGTGAATTCAATGGCAGACGCAAAGACCAACGGCAACGGCAACAAGGACGCCAAGCAGCGCGACGCGGCGCTCGCGGCCGCCGTGTCGCAGATCGAGAAGGAATTCGGAGCGGGGTCCCTGATGCGGCTCGGCGACAACCACGGCATGGACGTCGAGGCGATCCCGACCGGGGCGCTCTCGCTCGACCTCGCGCTGGGCGTCGGCGGCGTGCCGCGCGGGCGCATCGTCGAGATCTTCGGCCCGGAGTCCTCGGGCAAGACGACGCTCGTCTACCACATCATCGCCGAGGCCCAGGCGAAGGGCGGCGTCTGCGCCTTCGTCGACACCGAGCACGCGATCGACCCGATCTACGCCCGTCGAATCGGCGTCGACACCGACGAGCTGCTCGTCTCCCAGCCCGATCACGGCGAGCAGGCGCTCGAGATCGTCGACATCCTCGTGCGCTCCGGCGCCGTCGATCTCGTCGCCGTCGACTCGGTCGCGGCGCTGACCCCGAAGGTCGAGCTCGAGGGCCAGATCGGCGACTCCCACGTCGGCCTCCAGGCCAGGTTGATGTCGCAGGCGCTGCGCAAGCTCGCCGGCAACCTCAGCCGCGCCAACACGGTCTGCCTGTTCACCAACCAGATCCGCGAGAAGATCGGCGTCAGCTTCGGCTCGCCGGAGACCCAGCCGGGCGGCCGGGCGCTCAAGTTCTATTCCTCCCAGCGCCTCGACCTGCGCCGCATCGAGACCCTCAAGGAGGGCACCGAGGCGGTCGGCAACCGGGTCCGCGTCAAGGTGGTCAAGAACAAGGTCGCGCCGCCATTCAAGCTCGCCGAGTTCGACATCGAGTACGGCGCCGGCATCTCTCAGGAGGGCTGCCTGCTCGACCTCGGGATCGAGAACAACCTGGTCCAGAAGTCGGGTTCGTTCTTCTCCTACGGCGACCTGAGGCTCGGCCAGGGGCGCAACAACTCCAAGGAGTACCTGCGCCAGAACCCCGAGGTCGCGAACGAGCTGGAGAAGAAGATCTACGCCAAGCTCGCCTCGGAGGCGCCCGACGCGCCCGAGCCGAAGGTCGTGCGCGCGGTTCCCGACGCGGTCGCCGATGCGCCGGCCGCGGAGCCGCAGGCTGAGCCGCCGAAGGCCGAGACCCCGCCCGCCGAGGAGCCGAAGAAGGCCGCGCCGAAGGCGGCCCAGAAGGCCGAGGCCAAGCCCGCCGAGAAGCAGGCGCCCGCCGAGGCCGCGACCGGGGCCAAGAAGGCCGCCTAGGCGGCTTGTCCGACAAGGACGGCATGGCCCTGGCACTGCAGGCATTGGGGCGCAAGGAGCGGACCGAGTCCGAGATGAGCGCCTGGCTTCGCGAGCGCGGAGTGGGGGAGGAGGAGCTGGAGGAGGTGATCTCGCGGCTGATCTCCTCGGGCGGCCTCGACGACGCCTCGTTCGCGGTGCGCTTCGCCGAGGACAAGCGCCAGCTCGCGGGCTGGGGCGCCGAGCGCATCCGCGAGACCCTCGCCAGGCGCGGCGTCGCCTCCGAACACGTCGAGGCTGCGCTCGCCGGGGAGCCATACGAAGCGGAGCTCGAGCGCGCCGTAGGGCTGCTCGACTCGGGGGCCAAGCCGCTCGAGACCGAGGCCGAGCGCTCGCGGGCGCTCGCCTTCCTCACCCGGCGCGGCTATGCCTACGAGACGGCCTACGAGGTGATCTCGCGCCGTGCACGGGCCGCTTAGCCGCGCGAGTAACTGGATAGGATCACGGCCGTATGGAGAAGACCCTTTTCTACGTTCTGGGGATCACGCTGATCCTCGCCGCGCTGGCGCTGGCTGCGGCGGGGCTCCGCAACAAGGACTTCCCCTCGCCCGCCATGTTCCGGGTTCTGGTGCCGCTGTTCACGGTGCTGGTCGTCGCGACGGCGACCTTCGCGGTGCTCAACGCCGAGGCGAACCCCGAGGAGCGCGAGCACAACTCAGAGGCGGCGAAGGAGGCGCTCGCGCAGGGCAAGGAGACCGGCGTCCAGGCGGCGGACAGCCCCGACGCGGCCGGAACCTCGGGCGCTCCAGCTCCATCGCCGGTTACCTCCGCCCCGGGGCCGACGGAGACGCTGAAGGTCAGCTCACCGGAGAGTGGCGCGCTCTCCTTCGAGCCGGCGACGCTCGAGGCCAAGGCCGGCAACATCAAGCTCGACTACGACAACCCCTCGCCGGTGCCCCACAGCATCGCGATCGGCACCAGCCTCGACGACATCATCGAGGAGAGCCAGATCGGCGCCAACGACGCCTTCGAGGTCACTGCCAAGCTCGAGCCGGGGACTTACGTCTTCTTCTGCACCGTCCCCGGCCACGCCGAGAACGGCATGGAAGGCGAACTGACCGTCAAGTAATACTGAAGGTCGTCGTCCCGGCCCGGCAGATGTGCTTGTGGCGGCGGTTCTTGCGCAGCACCTTGCGCTTGACGACGACCGTGTGAGTGCCGGTCAACAGGTTCTTGTTGTTGACGTGCCACTTGCCCGTCGCGTCCGAAGCCGTCGTGTCCTCGAGCGCCCCGGTCGGCCCGTAGACCAGCACGATGCGGCCGGCGATGCAGCGGGGGACCGAGAGCACCTGGCCGTCGACCATGTTCTTGTTCTGCACTGCGGCGGTGACGGTGGTCGCGTAACGCTTCTTGTGCGCCTGTGAGACCGCCGGCGCGAGCACAGCCGCGCAGACGCCGAGCGCCAGGGCGCAGATCGCGATTGTGGTGCGGTTCGCTTTCATCGCTGCTCTAAAAGCGTCGCGGGCATCGGGGTGGTTACGCTCTGCCTGTATAGCCGAATTACTAGATGCTATACAGATGCTCGTGGCCACCTCTGATGACCTGCTGGCCGAAGCGCAGCGGCGCTACGAAAGCGCCCGGGAGCGGGTCTGGCTCGACCGCATCGGCGCCGGGCTCGCCTATCGGCGGGCGCTACGCGAGATCAAGGAGAGCGTCGAGGCGGCACGCGTGGCCCGTGACCGCTCCGTCGTCGACGCCGTGCGGGCCGGCGGCAGTTACCGCTCGGTTGCACGTGCCGCCGGCCTCTCGCACAGCCGGGTCCAGCAGATCGTCAACGCGCGGAGGCATTAGTCGCCGCTGAGCTACATTGGGCGCGATGACGGCGCGCCGCTACCACGTGACCACCTTCGGGTGCCAGATGAACGAGCACGACTCCGAGCGGATGAAGGGCATGCTCGACTCGCTCGGCTACGAGGAGTGCGCCGAGCGCGCCGAGGCCGACCTGATCCTCTTCAACACCTGCTCGATCCGCGAGTCGGCGGACAACCGCTTCATCGCCCACCTCGGCGAGGCCAAGCGCCTCAAGACCGAGGACCCCTCGCGGGTCGTCGGGGTCGGCGGCTGCTGGGCGCAGTCGGTCAAGGACGAGGTCTTCCGCCGTTTCCCGTTCGTCGACGTCGCCTTCGGGCCGGGCCAGATCCACCGGCTCGCCGAGTTCCTCAACTCGGACTCGCTCTCGGCCCAGGGCTATTTCGAGTTCGAGGAGGTCTCCGGCCACCTGCCGATGAAGCGCGAGCGCGACTTCCAGGCGTGGGTGCAGATCTCCCAGGGCTGCAATTGTCGCTGTGCGTACTGCATAGTCCCGTCGACCCGGGGCCGCGAGGTCAGCCGCGATCCGTCGGAATTGGCTTCAGAGGTGGAGTTACTGGCCGCCGACGGGGTCACCGAGGTCACCCTGCTGGGCCAGAACGTCAACAGCTACGGGCGTGACCTGCCGCGCGAGTCGAAGGTCTCGTTCGCCGAGCTGCTGACTCGGATCGACGCGATCGAGGGCATCGAACGCATCCGCTACACGAGCCCGCACCCCAAGGACATGAAGGAGGACGTGATCCGGGCCCACGCCGAGCTGCCGGCGCTCTGCGAGCACATCCACCTTCCGCTGCAGTCCGGATCGAGCTCGGTTCTCAAGCGCATGCGCCGCACCTACAACCGCGAGCGCTACATGGACCGCGTGGCGCTGATCCGCGAGATGGTCCCCGACTGCGCGATCACCACCGACATCATCGTCGGCTTCCCCGGCGAGACCGAGGCCGAGTTCGCCGAGACGCTCGAGGTCGTCGACGAGGTCGGCTACGACGGCGCCTTCACCTTCGTCTTCTCGCCGCGGCGGGGGACCGAGGCTGCCGAGCTCGAGGATCAGCTCCCGCATCCGGTCAAGGTCGAGCGCATGCAGCGGCTGGTCGAGCTCGTCCAGCGCCGCGCCCACGAGCGCGCCGAGCGTTTCGTGGGGCGCACGATGGACGTCCTCGTCGAAGGGCCCTCGCGCACCGACCCGAGCCGCCTGCGCGGGCGCGTCCGCCACAACAAGACGGTCCACTTTGAGGGCACGGCGAGCCCGGGCGAGACGGTTGGCGTAGAGATCGGCGGCGCGACCTCGACCTCGCTCTCGGGCGCCGAGCGGCTGCTCACCCGCAGCTCCTGAATCTGATCGCGATATTCGGACCGACGGCTGTCGGCAAGACGGGGGTGGCGATCGCGCTCGCGAAAGCGCTGCGTGAGCGGGGCGAGGACCCGGTCGCCGTCTCCTGCGACGCGATCCAGGTCTATGCCGGGCTCGAGGCGCTGAGCGGCGCCGCGAACCCTGAGGAGCGGGAGCGGCTCGAGCACCGGCTGCTCAGCTTCGTGCCCCTCACGCAGGAGTTCAGCGCCGGCCGCTTCGCCGAGCTCGCCCACGCCGAGATCGACAGCCTGCTCGCCGAGGGGCGGCGGCCGATCGTCGTCGGGGGGACCGGGCTCTACCTGCGCGCGGCCCTGACCGACCTCGACCTGCGGCCGCCGGTCCCGGCGGAGATCCGCGAGCAGGTCGAGCGCGAGATCGAAGAGCGCGGGCCCGAGGCGATGCACGCAGAGCTCGACCCCGAACTCGCGGCGACGGTCCACCCGAACGACCGCAAGCGGATAGCGCGCCGGACCGAGCTCGCGCGGGCCGGGATCGAGCCGCCGCGGGGCGGGGAGGGGGTCTGGACCGCGGGGCTGCGAGTGCTGACGACGCTGGTCGGCCTGACGATCGACCGCGACGTCCTCGCCGAGCGGATCGACGCTCGGGTCGACGCGATGGCCGCGGCGGGGGCCGGGGAGGAGGCACGTGCCGCCGACGCCGCCGGGGCGTCCCGCACCGCCCGTGCTGCGCTCGGCTTCGAGGAGTTTCTCGCCGGTGATCTCGACGCGGTCAAGACCGCCCACCGCCGCTACGCGAAGCGGCAGCTCACCTGGATGCGGCGCATGGAGGACGTCGAGACGATCGACCGCACCGACCTCGGCGACGCCGAAGTCGCCGCCCGCATCCTGGCTATGCTCGCCGCGTGACCGACTTGGAGCGAATCGCGCTCGCCCCGGCGCCGAAGGTCCCCGGCACATGAACGAAGAGCAGATGCTGGCGGCGGTCGGGCGCGCAACCGCCGCCTGGAACGCAGACGACTGGGAGGGGATGGCGCGCGAGTACCGGCCCGACGCAGAGGTGACCCCGCCACACGGCTGGCTCGAGGGTGAGGACTCGCACGGCTGGGAGGAGATCCACAGGCAATTCGCTCGCCTCAAGGACTCGTGGAGCAACGAGAGTCTCGAGGTGGTCGAAACCCGCGCCGAAGGATCCAACCCGTTCGTCCGCTTCCGCCGGCTGACGGAGGGCGAAACGAGCGGGATCAAGGTCGAGTCCGATGTGTTCTGCGCGTTCCGTTTTGACGAGGAACGGGTGACACATCATAGTTTTCACTTCGATCGCGCCGAAGCGCTCGCCGGTGCCGGGATGGAGGTCACCGGGTGAAGTTCGAGAAGTGGCAGGCGCTGGGCAACGACTACCTGATCGTCGAAGTGGCGTCGTTGCCGTTCGAGCTCACCCCTGAGCGCGTTCGGCGCATCTGTCACCCCCACTTCGGAGTGGGGTCGGACGGGATCCTCTTGCTGTTGCCCCACGAGGACCCGGATTACGTCGCCGAGCTGCGGATCTTCAACCCCGACGGCTCGGAGGCCGAGCTCTCGGGCAACGGGGCGCGCGAGGCGGTGCTCTACCTGCGGCGCTCCGGCTGGACCGAGGACGAGACGTTTTCGATCATCACCATGGCCGGACCGGTGACGCCGACGCTGACATCCGCGAGGACGGCGTCGATCGCGATGGGGAGGGCGAACACGACTTCCGGCGACTACCCCTCGGGCGCTCCGGACGGCAGGGGCACGCTCGAGGCCGCCGGGCGCGAATGGTCCTTCCAGCACGTGTCGATCGGCAATCCCCAGTGCGCGATCGAGGTCGACGACCCCGAGGAGCTCCGCATGCTCGACCTCGGCTGGGTCGGTCCCGAGATCGAGGGGCACGAGCTCTTCCCGAACCGCACGAACGTCTCATTCTTCAACGTTCGCGCGGGCCATGTGCGCGCCCGGATCTTCGAGCGCGGCGTGGGAGAGACGCTCAGCTCAGGGACGGGCGCCTCGGGTGCGGCGGTGGCTGCCGTGCTCAGCGGCAAGGCGAGCAGCCCCGTCACGGTCGAGCTCGACGGCGGCGAGCTCCAGGTCGACGTCTCTCCCGAGCTCGATGTCAGCCTCACCGGCTGGGCCGAGCCGGTCGCGCGCGGGGAGCTCTCGGCCGAAATGGTCGCGGCGCTCGAAGCGCTCTAGTCTTCCCGCCCGATGACCGAGAAGACCAAACGCGCCCTGACCGCGCCCTCCGAGCGCCTCGAGCGAATGCCGCCCTACATGTTCGCCGAGCTCGAGCGCAAGGTCGCCGACAAGAAGGCGGCCGGGATCGACGTGATCAGCCTCGGGATCGGCGACCCCGACGCCGAGACCTTCCCCTACATCGTCGAGGCGATGCAGCAGGCGGTCGCCGACCCCGGCACGCAGAACTACCCGTCGAACCGCGGCCGCGCGGAGTTTCGCCGGGCGCTCTCGGACTTCTACGCGCGCCGCTTCGGAGTCGAGATCGACCCCGATTCCGAGGTGATCCCCGCGATCGGCGCCAAGGAGTGCATCTACAACCTCTGCTTCGCCTTCCTCGACCCCGGCGACGTCGCGCTCGCGTCCGACCCCGGTTACCCGGTCTACACCGGCGGCCCGATCCTCGCCGGCGCCGAGGCCGAGGTGCTGCCGCTGGTGCCGGAGCTCGGCTTCGCCCCCGATCTCGACGCGATCCCGGCCGAGAAGCTCGAGGCGGCGCGGCTGATCTTTCTCAACTACCCGAACAACCCGACCGGGGCGATCGTCCCCGACGGCCTCTTCGAGAAGGTGGTCGAGCTCGCCCGCGAGCACGAGATCCTCGTCGTCCACGACAACGCCTACTCGGAGACGACCTACGACGGCTACGTGGCGCCGAGCTTCCTCGAGACGCTCGGGGCGAAGGAGGTCGGCGTCGAGGTCTTCTCGCTCTCCAAGGGCTTCAACATGACCGGCTGGCGCTGTGCCGCAATCCTCGGCAACGCCGACGCCGTCGCCACCTACTGGCGCCTGAAGACCAATGTCGATTCGGGCCTCTACGAGGCGGTGCAGCTCGCCGGCGCCGCCGCCCTCAACGGCCCGCGCGGTTCGATCGAGGAGATGAACAAGATCTACGCGCGCCGCCGCGACCTCGTGGTCGAGGCGCTGAAGGCGATCGGCGTCGACGCCGAGGCGCCGAAGGGCACGATCTACGTCTGGGCCCCGGTTCCCGAGGGCTACACCTCGACCTCGTTCGCCGAGAAGGCGCTCGAGGAGGCCGCGGTGGTTATCTCGCCGGGCTCGATGTACGGGCCGAGCGGCGAGGGGTTCTTCCGGATCTCGCTGACCGCGCCCGACGAGCGGATCACGGAAGCCGTAGAGCGCCTGCGCAAGCTCGGATAACAGGCTGAGCCGCGGCGTACCATCAGTTCCGTGAGCAGCAACGGCAACGGAGCAGGACTTCTCAACCGCCGCGCGGCGCAGCGGGCGATCGTCACCGGCGCGCTCGCCGACGCGAGCGGCGACGACCCGTTGGCCGAGCTCAAGGAGCTGCTGCGCACGGCGGGGGTGGCGACCGCGGGCGAGCTGGTCCAGCAGCGCGAGATGCCCGATCCCAACCGCTACCTGGGCAAGGGCAAGATCTCCGAGCTCAAGGCCGAGATCGCCCGCAGCGACGCCAACCTCGTCGCGACCGATGACGAGCTCGAGCCGCGCCAGGAGCGAAACCTCGAGAAGGAGCTCGGCGTCCCGGTCATCGACCGCACCGCCGTGATCCTCGACATCTTCGCCGACCACGCACACTCGGCCGAGGGCAAGCTCCAGGTCGAGCTCGCCCAGCTCGAGTACAACCTCGCGCGCATGCGCGGGCTCTGGGACCACCTCGAGCGCCTCGGAGCGGGGCGAATCGACGGCGGCATCGGCACCAGGGGCCCGGGCGAGTCTCAGATCGAGACCGACCGCCGCCTCGCCCGCGACCGAATCACCTCGCTGCGCCGGCGTTTGGTGCGGCTCGAGGCCAACCGCGGCGTCCAGCGCTCGGAGCGCACCCGAGCGGCGCTGCCGACGATTGCGCTCGCGGGCTACACGAACGCCGGGAAGTCGAGCCTGCTGAACGCGCTGACCGGGGCCGAGGTAGGTGTCAACGACCGTCTTTTCGAGACCCTCGACCCGACCACGCGTGTCTTCGAATACGGCGGCCGCCGGCACCTGCTCACCGACACCGTCGGATTCATCCGCAAGCTGCCCCACCAACTCGTCGACGCGTTCAAGGCGACGCTCGAGGAGACGACGCTCGCCGACCTGATCCTCCACGTGGTCGACGGCTCGGAGGACGAAGCCGCCAGGCTCGAGGCGATCGCGGCCGCGGATGCGGCGCTCGAGGAGATCGGCGCGGGGGAGAGCCCGCGGCTGCTGGCGCTCAACAAGATCGATCTGCTCGACCCCGACGGCCGCAGCGAGCTCGCCCTGACGCACCCCGAGGCGGTCCTGGTATCGGCCGAAACGGGGTTGGGGCTGGAGGAGTTGGCCCGCCGGCTTTCGGAAATCGTCACGTCACAACTCCGACAAGTCGAACTGCTCGTACCCTACGAGGATGGAAAACGGCTCTCAGAGCTCCATCGAGTCGCTGGTGACCTCGAGCGTGAAGATCGGGCTGAAGGTGTTTTCGTTCGCGCTCGCCTTCCCGGTCAGGTTGCTGACCGGTTCGCGGACCTCGCGGTCAACGGGCGCCGCTGATCTAGACACCCCCGCGGAGTGGGCCGACTGGTCCGAGGCCGAGCGTGAAGCCTCGATCGAGATACCCCAGCCGCGCGAGTTCGAGGTTTCCGACGAGGACCTCGACGAATCGATTCTCGGCATGACCGGCAACGGGATCTCGGCCGCCGAGGAGGAGCCGCCGCCCTACGTGCCCGCCGCCGAGGAGGACGCCCTCGTGCCCGAAGAGCCGACCGAAGAGCCGAAATCCGAGGTAGAGGCGGCGCTCCAGCCCCTTTCCGAAGCGCCGTCCGCGCCCGCCTCTAGCTTTGGCGACCACATGGAGATTCGCTTCGCACGTCTAAAGGACAACGCGACGATCCCGACCCGCGCTCACGAAGGCGACGCCGGCATGGACCTCTGCGCGGCCGAGGCGGCCCGCATCGGCCCCGGCCAGCGCGTCGGCGTAGGCACCGGCCTCGCGGTCGAGATCCCCGAGGGCTGGGCGGGCATGGTCCTGCCGCGCAGCGGCCTGGCGCTGAAGAACGGCATCGCGCTGGTCAACGCCCCGGGCCTGATCGACCCCGGCTACCGGGGCGAGATCCGGGTGCTGCTGCTCAACACCGACGCCACCTCCGAGTTCAAGGTCTCGGTCGGCGACCGCATCGCCCAGCTCGTGCTGACCCCGTTCTCGACCGCGAAGCCGGTCGAGGTCGGGGGGCTAGAGGCGAGCGCCCGCGGCTCGGGCGGCTTCGGCTCGAGCGGGACCTAGAGAGCGCTACTTCAGGTCGGCGAGGATCTCGGATGCGGCGCGCTCGCCGCTTTCGACGCCGCCGTTGAGGTAGCCCTGGAAGTCGACCGAGGTGTGCTCGCCGGCGAAGTGGCAGTTGCCCGAGCGCTCGCGTTCGGCGCCGGCGATGCTCGTGTGCTGGCCCACCTTCCAGTAGCTGTAGGAGCCCTTGGTCCATTCGTTGCCGGGCCAGTAGTCGACGGTGGCGCGGCCGTTCCACTTCGCCGTGATCCCCGGCAGTACCGGCTCGATCTGGGCGAGGAACTTCTTCGCGCGGCTGGTGGGCGTCCCCGAGCCGAAGCTGTCCCCGATCGTCCCACCGGTGTAGTCGACGAGGATGCCGTTCTGGCCCGCCTGGGCGCGGGTCACGTCCCAGGTGCTCTGGTAGCCGGTGTCGGCGTAGGTGGCGCCGTTGCAGCCGAGGCCGCTCCAATGGCGGTCGCTGAACTGGAGGTGGAGCTTCGAGTTGGTGCCCATGCCGAGCTCGTTGATCGCCCGCGTCTTGACCTCGTTGAAGCCGGCCTGGGAGAAGTCGACCGATGACCGCAGGATCGAGAACGGCAGCGCCAGCACGACCTGGTCGGCGGCGACGTCCGTCGTGGTCAGGCCCTGCGCGAAGCTCAGCTTGTAGGAGCCGTCCGCCTTGCGGCGGATCGCGACGAGCTCCGACCCGGTGGTCACCGAGCCGCCGAGCGCCGCGCCGAGGCGGTCCGTGATCTGGTCGTTGCCCCCGCGGACGTGGAGCTTCTCGTTGGAGGGGACTCGCGGGGTCAGACCCCTTTAGTGGGCAGCTCGAGGACTCGCGGGGTCAGACCCCTTCAGTGGGCAGCTCAAGGCTTCGTGTCGAAACACCGACGAGGGGTCTGACCCCATTTGGAGGGTTCGGGCAGTGCAGGTTGAGGGTTTGTGTTGTGAGTGTGTCGCCGGCCGGCTCCGCGGAGCCGGCCGACACGTAGCGGCATTTCTAAAGGGGTCAGACCCCTTTAGGCTGGAAAGGCCCGCTTCCCGTGCGAAGGGGGCGTGAGCACTACGCGATCGCTCGCGACTCTCCCGCGTGAAAGCGGGGGCAACCGAGGGGCGCGGTTCCGCGGCACCACGCTGGTCGGTAAACCCAGGCGCTACTTAGCGGGCTCGGCCGGCGGTGCCGGAGGAGTCGGCGGAGTCTCGGCGGCCGGGGCCTTGTCGCCGTCGCCGCTGAAGTTGACGTCCGGGACCTCGCGGTCGCCGGCGTCCTCGATCTCGAAGAACTCGCGGGCTGTGAAGCCGCCCTGGTTGGCGATGATCGAGTTGGGGAAGATCTGGATCTTCGTGTTGTAGCTCTGGACGTTGGAGTTGTAGATCCGGCGCGAGGCCTGGATCTCGTCCTCGAGCTCGGAGAGATTTCGCTGCAGCTGCTGGAAGTTCTCGGTGGCGCGCAGCTCCGGGTACTGCTCGGCGACGACGTTGAGGCCGCCGAGAGCGTTCGAGAGCTGTCCTTCGGCCTTGCTCACGTCCTCTACGCCGGAGGCGCCCATCGCCGCGGCGCGCGCCTGCGTCACCTTGGTGAAGGTGTCCTGTTCGTGCTTGGCGTAGCCCTTGACGGCTTCGACCAGGTTCGGGACCAGATCGTGGCGGCGCTTGAGCTGGACGTCGATGCCGCTCCACGCCTCCTCGACGCGGTTGCGGCTCGCGACCATGCTGTTGCGGATCAGGATGTAGATCAGCCCGGCCAGCAGGACCAGCGCGATGAGGATGATTACGACGATCATCGGGGGCAGCCTACTGCTTCGCGTATCCCTGGTCGCGAATCCACTCGGCGACCGCCTCCGGCTTGTCGGTGATCACGTAGGCGTCGACGATCGCGCCCTCGGTGTTGATCGTGATCGAGAGGCCGCTCTTCACCGTGCGCAGCTTCGAGATCGGCGCGACCGGGCGCCCGGAGCCCATGCGCGGCTTGACCCGGCCGGTGGCGACGCGGTGCACGTCGGGGTGGGCGGCGAGCGAGTCGAGCAGCCTGCGATAGCCCTTGCGCGAGCTGTGCTTGTGGTGGGTCTTCTTGGCCACGCTCAGCCTCGAGCGGCCGCGAGCGCCGAGGAGTGCGCGGCGCCCTCGAGCTCGTCACCGAGCGGCTCGAGCTCGGGCCGGGTCCCGGTCCGGCGCCCGATCGCGGTCGCGATCAGCCAGTCGGCGAGCCAGGCGTTCTTTGGCAGCAGCGGGCCGTGGAGGTAGGTGCCGATCATGTTCAGGCGCCGCACGCCCTCGTAGCCGTCCGAGCCGTTGTTGCCGAATCCCTCGATGACCCTGCCGAGGGGCTCGGCGCCGGCGCCGAGGCGAGTGCGGCCGCCGTGGTTCTCGAAGCCGGCGAGCACCCGCGGGCCGGCGCCGAGGTCGGCCTCGATCGCGACGTTTCCGATCAGCCGCTGGCCGTCGGAGCGCACGGTCTCGAGGTCGGCGAGGCCGAGGCCCTCGATCCGCCGCTCGCCGAGCTGGTAGCCGTGGCCGAGGAGCTGGTAGCCGCCGCAGACCGCGAGCAGCGCGGCGCCGTCGTCGACGGCGTCGGCAAGCGCCGCGCGCTTTGTCTCGAGCATGTCGGCGGCGACGATCACCTGGTCGCGGTCCTGGCCGCCGCCGATGTAGATCAGGTCATGGGCTGCGGGATCCAACCCCTCGCCGGGCCCCGCCGCCGCGTAGGAGAAGCCGATTCCGCGCCACTCGCAGCGGCGCTGGAGGAAGATGATGTTGCCCCGGTCCGCGTAGATGTTCATCTGCTCGGGGTAGAGGGCCAGCAGGCGCAGCTCGCTCATCGCTTGCGCACCACGACGACGGTCGACGGTGCGAAGCCGTAGCCCGCCGCGACCGGCCTGCGCTCGACGGGGAGGAGGCCGGCCAGCCCCGCTTCCTGCTCGAGCCGGTCGGCGTCGATCAGGTCGAGAACCTCGCTGTGCTCTGACTCGGTCACCTCACCGCGGGGGCTGACCCGCTGGCGCAGGCGCTTGACGACGACGCCCCGCGCGCCGGGGCGGGCCATCAGCGGCCGCGAGGCGAACACCCAGTCGTGGATCTCGCGAACGTCGGGGAGCACCTCGGGGTCGGCCCACTCCTTGCCGGGCGGGGGCTCGAGCTCGGACGGCTCGACGATGCCGAGCGCCGCGTGGCCGCCGGGCTTCAGGTGCTCGGCGATCCGGTGCAGCGCATCGAGGCGCTCGGTCGCGTTGCCGAGCAGCTCGATCAGCTGCATCGGCGCGATCACCAGCCTGTACGCCCGGCGCAGGGCCAGCGTGCGCACGTCGCCGGCGACGCATTGGGCCGGCAGCCCGGCGTTGGACGCCCGCTCGTTGAAGGCGCCGACCAGCGCCGGATCCGAGTCGACCCCGATCACCGAGTGGCCCTGGCGCGCGAGGCGGAGGCTGACCCGCCCGGTCCCGCAGCCGAGATCGAGGACGGGCAGGTCGCCGGCGAAGCGCCCGGCAAGCTCGCTGTAGAGCGGCAGGTCGAGCGACTCCGCCCCGCACTCGAGGTCGTGCCAGACGACCGCGTCGACCGGGACGAGAGGCGCCAGCGGCTCGCCGGGGGTGTGTCGCTCACTCCCAGTACTCACGGGCGAGTCCCTTCGCGGAGAGCAGGCGGCGGAGCTCGAGCAGCGCCGTATAGGTGGGGAGGGCGAAGAGGCGGCCGTTCGATGCCTCGAGCGCGCGCTCGAGCGAGTCCGCCACGCCCGGGACGACCTCGAGCAGGCCTTCGTCGAGTCCGGCGTACTTGAGGCGCAGCGCCATCTCGGGTGCTCGGGTACCCGCGCAGACCACGCGCCGAACGGCGCCCTCGAGCAGCTCGAAGTCGGCGTCCCAGATCCAGGAGACGTCGCGGCCGTCGGCGACGCGGTCGTTGAGCGCGACCCAGAGGTCAAGCCCCTCGGCGCCGTCTCGCTGCTGCTCCAGGCACAGGGTTCGCAGGACCTCGTTGGCGCCCGCGGGGTTCTTGATCAGCAGGATCGAGACGGGCGTGCCGTCGACGTCGATCGTCTCGACCCGGCCGAACACAGCCTCCATGCCCTCGATCCCGCTCTTGATCCGGGCGAGTGACACGCCGAGCCGCAGGGCGGCGGAAACGGCGGCGAGCGCGTTGTAGACGTTGTAGAGCCCGGGGAGGGGGAGGGAGAGCTCGAGGGACCCTTCCGGGGTGGACAGCGTGACCTTCGCGCCCGACATCCCCTCGAGGTCGACCTTCGTCGCCGCCACATCGGGGTGGGGGCGGCGGGCGCCGCAGTTCGGGCACGAGTAGTGGCCGAGGTGGCCGACGAAGGCCCGCTCGTAGACATAGGGATGGCCGCAGCGGCGGCAGTGCTTGGCGTCGAAGGCGTGCTGGAGCTCGGGCAGCGCCTGCGAGGCGTCGTCGATGCCGAAGTAGAGGACGCGATCGCGGCGCTCGCCCTGCCTGTCGCGGCCGAGGTCGGCGATCAGCGGGTCGTCGGCGTTCAGAGTGAGATCACACGCTGTGTCGAGGGTTGCAACCAGCCCCGCCCAGTCGTCGGCGAGGCGTTCGAGCTCGCCGTAGCGGTCGAGCTGGTCGCGGAAGAGGTTGCCGAGCACGATCTGGCGGGGGCGCAGCTGTGGGGCGACACGCGGCAGCCACGCTTCGTCGAGCTCGAACAGGCCCTCGTCGCCTTCCTGGTCGAGCAGCGCCGTGGCGACGCCCCAACTCATGTTCGAGCCGGCGCGGTTGTGCACGGGCCGGCGGCCGGCGGCGGCGAGCGCGGCGGAGATCATCCCGGCGGTCGTGGTCTTGCCGTTGGTCGCGCTGACGATGGTCGAACCGCGCTCGAGGCCGGCGGCGAGCTCGGCGATCGCATCGGGAGCGAGGCGCAGCAGCACCCGCCCCGGCAGCGTCGTGCCGCCGCCCCTGCCGCTGCGGCGCGAGAGGGCGCCCGTCGCGCGGGCGACGGCGCGCTTGGCGGCGAAGGAGGCGCTCACGCCGGTGCCGGGACGATGACTCCAAGCGCGCGCCGCAGCAGCCGCAGCTTCGCCGGCAGGTCGGTGAGGTACTCGCCGTCGGCGTAGACCTCGAACGGGCGGCTGGCGCTGATCTCGACCTCGGCGCCGCGCAGGACCGTTATCGCGTCGAGCTCGACGTGGGTGCCCTTGAACACCTTGGGCAGGTTACGGACGAACGCCGGCTTGCTCTCCTCGCCGGTGAGGACGACGTCGAAGAGGCCGTCGTCGAGCTCGGCGTCGGGCGCGACCAGCATCCCCCCGCCGTAGGCCTTGCTGTTGGCGACGGCGACCGAGTAGCCCCGGTGCTCGTGGACCTCGCCGTCGACCGTCACGGTGAAGTCGGCGGGCTTCCATGTCGCCAGGGTCCGGAATGCCGCGTAGGCATAGACGAGGTTGCCGCGCACCAGCTGCGCCTCGTTGGCACGGCGGTTCGCATCGGAGTCGAACCCGGTGGAGGCGATGCACAGAAAGCGCTTGCCGTTGACCTCGCCCACGTCGATCTCGCGCTCGTTGCCGGCAAGCAGCGAGTCCACCGCCTCGGGGATCCCGGTGGGTATCCCGACCGCGCGCGCGAAGTCGTTGCCGCGCCCCCCGGGAATCACGCCGAACGGAGTCCCCGAGCCGGCCAGCGCTCCGCCGACCGCGCCGATCAGCCCGTCGCCGCTCATCACCACGGGGGTTTCGCCGGCGCCGGAGGCCGCGAGCGCCTCATCGACGCCGTGGGAGAGGCTCCTGGTCGCGACCGTCTGGAACCGTGCGCCGCGCCGACGCAGCTCCTCCTCAGCCTCGGGGAGGCGGTGCTTCGAGCGCCCGCCCCCGGAGGAGGGGTTGACGAGCAGCCGGTAGGTGCTCTCCTCGCTCACGGGCGGACCCTATTTGCGGCCGACCCAGAAAGTGCCCGCGGCCGCCCCGCCGGCCTTCACCTCGGAGACCCCGCGGCGCTTGAACCGGCGCCGGAGCACCGAGTCGGGCGTCCAGAACGGCGTGGCCTCGCCCCAGCTCGACGCGTGGATGACGAACCCGCCGGGGCGCAGCACCCGCGAGATCTCGGCGAAGAACGGCGGCATGTTGAGCTCGGCGACGAGGTCGAATGACTCGGCCTCGTAGGGGAGGGAGGAAGCGTCTGCGACCTTGAAGGCGACGCGCCCCTCGGGGTCGAGGCCGACGCGCTTTTGCGCCCGGCGGATCATCGGTTCGGACATGTCGACGCCGCGGACGCGAGCCTGGGGGAACTCGCGCGCGATCAGGAGCGCGCCGACGCCGGTTCCGGTGCCGATCTCGAGCGCCCGTTCGGGCGGTGCGACGTGAAGCAGGCCGGCGGCGAGCGGCGCCAGGTGGTCGGGCGAGCCGGTCACCCGCTCGTCCCAGCCCTCGGCGCGCTCGTCGAAGAAGCGCCTCATCGACGGCCGGATCAGCGGCCACAGCCAGGGGGCTGCGGCGACGGTGCGGTTGAGCGCACGGCCGATGCCCTTGTTGAAGCGCGAGCTCGGGCCCTTGTGGCTGGATTCTTCGTCCATGCCGCCGATCATGCCGAATCGAGCTGTCCGCTAGCCTGCGCGGCCGTGGAAGGCCAGTCCAGTAACCGCTCGCGTCTCATCTTTCTCGGCGCCCTCGCGGCCGCCGGGATCGTGGCGCTGATCATCGTCCTCATCGCCGCCGGCGGCGACGACTCGGGCGGCGACAGCGGGAGCGCGAGCGCCTCCGGCGGCTGCGAGGACGTCTCGACGCCGGCGGCCAAGGACGTCAAGCTGAGCCGGCCGCCGCTCGACCCGCCGCCGGCGGGTACCAAGGCGACGGTCGACACCAACTGCGGCTCGTTTGTGATCGCGCTCGACACCGAGCAGGCGCCAAAGACCTCGGCGAGCTTCGCCTACATGGCCGACCAGGGCGCCTATGACGACACCTCGTTCCTGCGCATCGTTCCTGACTTCGTGATCCAGGGCGGCGACCCGACCGGGACACAGTCGGGCAACGCCGGCTACACGGTCGAGGAGGCGCCGCCCTCCGGCGTGCAGTACTCCGAAGGCGTGGTCGCGATGGCCAAGTCGGGCGCCGAGCCGGCCGGAACCTCCGGCAGCCAGTTCTTCGTCGTAATCGGCCCGGGCGCCTCGAGCCTGCCGCCCGATTACGCCCTGCTCGGCAAGGTCGACTCGGGGATGGACGTCGTCCAACGGATCGCGGCGATCGGCACGGCGCCTGGCAGCGAAAAGCCAGCGTCTCCGGTCGTGATCAAGACGATCACGATCGCGAGCTGAGGCTCGCCGGTGGCGAAGGTCAAGGTCGGACAGTCGGCGCCCGACTTCGAGCTGCCCGGCACCGGCGGTAAGACCTATCGCCTCGCCGACTACAGGGACAACGGCGTGATCCTCGCCTTCTACCCGGGCGACTTCACGCCGGTCTGCACCAAGCAGTTCTGCTCCTACCGCGACGACGGCGACCGAATCGAGGCGCTCGGCGTCCCGATGCTCGGCGTCTCGCCGCAGTCGGTCGAATCCCACGAGAGGTTCACCGCCAAGCATGGGCTGCGCGTGCCGCTGCTCGCCGACACGGGCAAGAGCGTCGGCAAGGCCTTCGGGGTCGTCGGCCCGGGCGGGATGATCCGCCGCTCCGTCTTCCTCATCGACGAGCAGGGCATCGTCCGCTACCGCGACGTGCCCCTCTTCGGCCTCACCTTCCGCGACGTCGACGACCTCGAGGAGGCCGTCACCGTGGTTCGCTCGGCGGCGTGAGCTCGCTGCAGCCGGCGCCATTCAGCGTCGGCTTCGCAGGCGGGGAGCTCAAGGGCGAGAGCTTGGGCGAGGGCCCGCCGGTCGTCCTCTGCCACGGCATCACCGCGATCCGCGGCTACGTGGTCCACGGCTCGCCGGCGCTGGCCCGCTCGGGCCGGCAGCAGATCACCTACGACGCCCGCGGCCACGGCTCCTCCGATCCGGCGCCGGCGGGTGAGGGGTACGACTACGACGCGCTCGCCGCCGACCTCGAGCGGGTGATCGACCAGCAGGCGGGGGAGGGGCCGCTGATCATCGGCGGCCACTCGATGGGCGCTCACACCGTCGTCGACTACGCCCTGCACCACCCCGAGCGGCTCGCCGGCCTCGTCGTGATCGGCCCGGTTCAGATGGGCGTACCACCGCCCGAAAGCGCCGAGCGCTACTGGAACCGGCTTGCCGACGGGCTCGAGCAGGGCGGGGTGGACGGGTTCATGGAGGCCTATGACCGCAAGCTCAACCCGGAGTGGCGCGACTCGATCCTGCGCTTCACAAGGGCGCGGATGGAGGCCCACCGTCATCCCGAGGCCGTCGCCCGGGCGATGCGCGAGATCGTCGACACGCAGCCGTTCGAATCGATCGACGAGCTCGAGTTCCTCGATGTGCCCGCGCTCGTCGTCGCCAGCCACGACGACGCCGACCCCGGCCATCCGTACGAGGTCGCCCAGGCCTATGCGAGCAAGCTCCCCAACGCGCGGCTGATCAGCGAGGACCGCGGGGAATCGCCGCTCGCCTGGCAGGGCGGCAAGCTGGCGCGCGAGATAGCCGCCTTCGCCGACGAGCTCGGTTAGCCGGCCACCGCGAGAGCTTATGCTTGCTGCGTGGCGATCGACGACGGACACGGAATCGACTACGCCGCGGTAACCCGCGGGACGCCGGTCTACAGCTCCGACGAGGAGGAGATCGGCAAGGTCGACGCGATCCTCGACAACCACCAGCAGCGGATCTTCGACGGCGTCGTGATCGAGATGAAGAACGGAGACCTGCGTTTCTGCGACGCACCCGAGGTCCACCGCACGGCCGAGCGCGGCGTGACGCTGACGATCACCGCCGCCGAGGCGGCCCAGCTACCGACGCCCGAGAAGGGCGCGCCGAGCTACAGGGCGAATCCGGGCGGCGGGCGGCTGAGCAAGATGCTCGGCCACGGCTGGAAGAGGCACTAGCTTCCAGATCAGCAGTCGACGAGGAAACCCGGTGTCCGCTTGCGCTCGGAGCCGAGGATGAGGACCGGCGTGGCCGAGCTGCGGATCGGGGAGGAACCCATGTCGATGCGCACACGGCGGGCGGGGGCGCCGGCGGGGAGGGAGTTGAAGTCGGGTGTGTGCTTGGGAGTCGTCATTTCCGGGTCCTTGACAACTACTTCGACGCCTGAGCGAAAATTCCTTAGCGGGTTTGGACGTCAACGAAATCGGGGTTTCCCGTAGGATCAGCGGCGATGGTCGGGGCATGGACCAGAACTGCGGGGCGGACGGCGATCGCGGTGGCGGTTGCCCTTCTGACCGTCTCCTGCGTGCTTGCACCCACGGCGACGGCCAAGAAGAAGAAGAAGAGGAAGACGCCGATTGCGGCAACGGCCAGTTCACCGGCCGCCATCACCTCTGGGACGACTGCGCTTGCGGCGGCGTCGTGCCCAGCGAAGACCCACATCACCGGAGGCGGCTTCACAGTTGCTCCCAGCTACGACCCGAGCACCAATACCGGCCTTCGAAACCTCGTCGAGACCTCCACTCCAGCGGGTAACGGCTGGAACGCCTACGGCAGCGCTCTGACGGTGCCTTCGAGCGCGGGGTCGCTGACGGCGTTTGCACGGTGCGAAGGGAATGACCGCGGAAGGATCGCGGCGGTGCTGTCGAGCACGGTCACGGTCCCGCCGTCAAGCGCTCAGAGCAACGTGTTCAACTGCCCGCCGGGGACCCACGTGATCTCAGGTGGCTATGCGGGCGACGGGCCAACGGCGCTAAACACGCCTGCGGCCTTCCGCATCATTGTCCTTGGCTCCCATCGGACCGGACCTGGCCAGTGGACGATCGACGCATACAACCGCACAGGTGCACCGCCCTCGACGCTCACCACGTTTGCGACATGCGAGTTGAACGGCAAGTCAGCCGTGCTCGAGGCGAACGTCGTCGCGCCGATCGCCAATGACCAGCGATCGATCGCCGACGCGACGTGCCCCGTCAAGACCCACGTCGTTTCAGGCGGCTTCGCCGTAACCCCAACGGGGCCCGGTCAGGTGCCGGTCGTGGGCATCGATGAAAACCAGCCGGTGGGCGGGAACATCTGGCACATCGGCCTCTACGAGTCGCCGCAGTTCTCGACACCGCCGAGCGGCAGCCTGACGGCGTCGGCCTATTGCAAGGCGAACTCGACCAAGAAGAAAAAAAAGAAGAAGTAGCCCGGGCCGCGGCTAGAACAGCCGCGCCGTCGAGCGCGATACGAAGAAGCCGTGCTTGTTGCGCTTGTTGACGCAGCGCACGCCCGACTGCTTGCTCGTGCACTTGAAGCGCCCCTGGGTCACCGACTGGCCATAGCCGAGGGCGTTGCCCTTCTTGTCGACGCCGACGCCGCCGCCCCAATCGAGGTCGCAGCTCTTCGGCTTCGGGGGAGCGAGCCAGGTGTGCTCGGCGACGTCGCATCGCGCTCCGAACCCGCCGAGGGCGCAGCCGATGTTGTCGCTCGGCGAGTGAAAGATCGTCAGCCCGGCTTGCGCCGGGACGGCCGTCAGGCCGAGGAGGCAGAACGCGAGGGCAGCAGACCGCTTCAGCACGGCCGCGAGGCTATCGCGCGGTGTGGGATGTGTGGCGCGAGCGGATCTCGGCGCGCCGGAAGGTGGCCGGATCGCGTCGCAGCAGCGTGTCGACCGAGTCGCGGCCGATGAAGCTCATCGTCGCTCCACACTCCGGGCACTCGGGCTGCGAGGTCGATACCACCAGCACTCTGCAGACGAATCCGCATTGAGCACAACGTGACAGGGGCATTGCTTTCTCCTTTGTGACCCCTCCGGGTCGGGTTTCCCCAACCCGTCCTTCGAAAACGACGCTGAATTCATCGTAGCGCCGCCGTCAAGCAGCGCAGGCGTGCTCAGAGTGACGCTTGAGCAGCCTCCAGCGACGGGAACAGCGGAATCTGCGTGGAGGCCTTGGTCAGCTCGAGCACGGACTTCACCGCGCGGCCCGTTGCACCGATTACGGCGAAGCCGTGCCTGCCGCGCCGCGCGAGCCGCCCCGCGGCAACCAGGACCCTGAGACCCGCGGAGTCGATGAAGTCGACGCCGCTGAGGTCGACGATCAGCGACCGGTCGCGGAGCGATTCCTCGATCGGCTCGCCGAGCTTCTCGGCACCGGCGAGGTCGAGCTCACCGTCGAGCGCGACCAGGGCCGTCCCTTGATCGAGTTCCTTCCAGCTGGCTTCCAGTCCAGGTGCCACGGGCCCTCGTTCCCGTCGGGGTCTCAGCGGCGCACACACGCCTTCCACGGCGTGTGCTTGACCAATCCTGCGCCTCGATGTGCATGCTAACTGTGAAACGACACCGAAATGACACTCTCTGTGACATCGGGTTGTCCGCCGCATGAGCTGGTTGCCGGCCGCCATCGCGGACCTGGATTGCCGATCCCATCGCTGCCCGCTTCGCGCGGAGGGGTCACGCCGATCGACGGCGAACTCAGTGCCCCTCAGCGTGGAGAGGAGCATCCGGCGGTACGACTTCTCGGTCTTGAGTCGATGTTCAGTTCACGCGGAGGGAGTCGCAAGCGATCGCATACTCCTCGCGCCTCCTCCGCATGGAACGGGCAGGTCCAGCCTCATCTCGCCCAGCGGACGCCGACCAGATGCTGCCCCCGACCCGAAAGCCAAGGCGCGACAGATGGACACCTACTGAGGCGTGAAGCGAACTACGTAGGAATGGTCGGCCTCGACCTCCACGTAGAACTCCCCGGCAAGGGTCAGCTGGGTCTGTCCACTTGGCTTCGTGACGTTGAGGGGCACTGCCGAGTCCCCGGTAATCTCGCCGGGCTTTCGGTTCAGCGTCAGCACGAAACTGGACGACTCAGTTCGGAAGTCCAGATCAGGATTGGTCGGATCCGATTGTTCAAATCGGATGGTGTAGACGCCTTGTTTGAACTCATAGGGCCCAAAGACTTCGGACCCCTCGCCCTCGACAACGACCTCGCCGGTTTGCTTCGGCTCGTCGGCTAGGCCGGACGCTCCCGCTTCGGTGCTGTCGGCTCCCGTGCCTGATCCGGTGTCCGTCACAGTGACCGTCGTTGTTGAGCCACCGCAGCCAGCCAGAGTGGCGAGGACGACGAACCCGGCGAACATCCTTCGGCGAGGCATTGAATCGGAGCCTATGTCATGACCAATGCCGGTGCGCGCGCTTAGCCGCTCTCACTCCGCCGCCTTCCATGCGACGAAGCCGTCTCGTCGTAAGCGCTGCTCGCTTCCGCCATGCGCGAAGAGCAATCAGGCAGAGACGGCCAGACGGGCAGTGACGAATCCGTGGTCACTGCCGGCTCGAAGAGCTCCCTCGTAGTCATGTCGAATGTCGAGCACGGCGATCTCGTCGCTGATCATCAAGTAGTCGAACCGATCGAAGGTGTTGCCGTGCTTGTAGGTGACCTCAAGGGGTCCGTTTGGCCGCGCCTCCATGGCCTTCGCGTAGGCGTCCGGATGCGCTCGCAGATACACAAGGAGGGAATCGCGAAGCCGATGCTGAGGGTCCGCACTGAAGAACCGATTCTCTTCCGCGAATCTCTCACCATCATCGGGGCGAGGCGGCGGCTCGAGTTCGGTCCCCTCCGACCAGTGGTTGGAGTCCAGACCCACGACAAGCGGACCTTCGATTTCTGAGATCGCCGAAATCACCGCCCGGTAACCGGCCATCTTTGTCGAATGGCCTTCCCCAGCAAAATTGGGTGCGTGCCAAGAGATAACCGAAATACGCGCCCCCTTATTTCTCGCCAGAGCACTCACCCCACGCCCTGGCGTTGGCGTGTCAGCAACCGTTGAACCGTGTGCAAGTTCCCAGCCGTTGCGAGCGATTAGAACAGCCGCGTGGGGCCGCTTCCAGGACTTGATGTCATCAGCTGCGAGGGTGAGTCCATCGACAACGCTCCAACCATCCTGCTGCTTGAGTAGCTCGGAGGCTCCTCGGTTCACCTCCTGCAGACACGCCACGTCCCATTGGGCACTTTCGAGATAGTCGAGCGCTCGCTGTCCGCCATTGCGGAACAGGATGTTCCAGGTGGCTACCGAGACCTCGGTCGCACCAGGGGAGGCATGCATCTCGGGAAGCATCGCCGATCAAGTCGTCCGATGTGAGCGGAGCTGACACTACGTGACCCGATTTGCGCGGCTCCTTCGCGCGATTAGGGGCACTGCCGCCCCTCAGTGCTGGGTTTCGCGCAAGGGAGGTGTCATGACGACTCCATTCCCGCTCCTCCTCTTCGCCCTTTAGGGGAGCAGGCGGGATGTTCCCGGGACGCTCGATTGCGCATGCAAAAGCGGCCGTCACCGCCCGACCCCTCAGTGCTGGGCGGATGCGGCGGGCGAGTGTCGCCCGTGCCATGTCAGTGGAATTTGCCGCCGCCCCGAAATGGGGCTAGTATTGGCGAATGTCGGGGATGGGGGTTCCATTCGCGGTTCGTCGCGCAAGCGGGCGGCTGTGCGGTTCGGTCCTCGCGCTGACGGTTCTGCTGCTGGGCTTGGCGGTCGCTTCACCAGCCGAGGCGCGAATCTACTGGGGCAACTCCGGCACCGGCACGATCGGGCGGGCCGAGCTGGACGGCAACGGCGCCACTCAGGGCTTCATCAGCGGCGCCGGATCCCCCAGCGGGATCGCGGTCAACTACACGCACATCTATTGGGTCAGCAGCCGCGACGACGGCACGATCGGGCGCGCGAACCTCGACGGCACGGCGGTCAATCCGAGCTTCATCACCGGCGCCGGCAACCCAACAGGCCTGGCACTCGACGGCGCCCACATCTACTGGGCGAATAATGTCTCCACAGGCTCGATCGGCCGCGCCAACCTCGACGGCTCGGGCGCCAACTCGTCCGTCGTCACCGGCGCCACCTTTCCCACCGGGGTCGCTGTGGATGGTGGCCACATCTACTGGGCGAACTACAACCCGCGAGCGATCGGGCGCGCCAACCTCGACGGCTCCGCCGCCGCCGCGAGCTTTCTCCCCGTCTCTACCACCAGCCAGCTGGGAGGGGTGACGGTCAACGCCACGCACATCTTCTGGGCCGACTTAGGGCCGACCGTCGGGAGCATGGCCCCGATCGGGCGCGCCAACCTCGACGGTACCGGGGCCAACCCGAGCTTCATCACCGGCGCCACCAACCCGGACGGGCTAGCGGTCGACGGCTCCTACATCTATTGGTCCAACTCCGGCAGCACCACGATCGGTCGCGCAAACCTCGATGGCACGGGTGTGAACCAGGGCTTCATCACGGGCGCGGCCTCCCCAACCGGGGTGGCGCTCGACCCCCCGCCGCCGTCGAACGCGTTCAGCTTCGGCAAGCTGAAGCGAAACAAGCGCCGCGGCACCGCAACGCTGATCGTCATCGTTCCTGGCCCTGGCGAGCTGGCTCTGAACGGAAAGGGCCTCGTCAAACAGCGCACGACCGCGGCCGGCGCGAATCTGCGAACCATCGAGCGGGCCGTAACCGCCGCCGGCAAGGTCAAGCTGCGGATCAAGGCGAAGGGTCGCAAGCGGAGCAAGCTCAACCGCACCGGCCGGGTCAAAGTCGCCGCGAAGGTCACCTACACCCCGACCTTCGGCCTTCCGGCCACCAAGACCCGCAAGATCCGGCTGAGGAAGCTCTAACTAAATTAGAGACACCACCTCGGTTATGGGCTTCCAGACGCCCAAGATCGGCGTCGGCGTGGCTCCAAAGCGGTACTTCTGACTCCTCCGGTAGCCCGGCGGCTTCGAGGGCCGCGGCCTGGTCGTTGAAGTACTCCAGGCGCGTGATCAGTCCGTTCTCGACCGAGAATACGATTGCATCCTTGCGCTCGAGGGTGACGCCGCTACCTCTGCCGGTCGCTCGCATCGTGAAGAGAGATACGACCTTGTCATCGGCATCCCGGTAGCCATCGGGCTCCATCTCGAAGTGGTCCCAGGCGGATGCCCAGTTCGCCAGCCACTGCCTCACGCCATCGTGTCCGACGTGATCCTCCGCGTCGGGGACATCCCAATCCACGGAGGTGACGTCGGGGTGCAGCGCCTCCCACAGCGGCTCGCCGGTCTCGGCGAAGTGCAGGTCCGCGCGGCGCACAAGCTCAACGTTCTCCTGCGACATCATCTACCTCGAAAGACCACCGGCTTCGCGCGCCTCGCTCCAGTTTCCGAACAGGCGTGCGCGCACCACGTTCCCGTCTCGAAGCATGTACACGGTGCCGATCTGACGCTCGACGACCGCATCGCTGGCCCCACCGTGGCCGCGCTCCTTGAAGAGCACGACCACGTCGTCCCCGGCGTCCAGATACTCGCTTACCTCCGCCTGGTACTCAGTCCACATCCCCATCCAGCTCTCCAGCGCCCGCCGAGCCTCATTGATCCCTCGGTACACGCTTGCGTCGGGCCCCAGGCTGGGCGTCTCCTCCCATTCGATCTCGGGATCAACGCTCTCGAACGCGGTATCCCAGTCCCCACGCAGGAACGCCTCAGTGCTTTCCCGGATGATCTCCACGTTCTGCTGCGACATCCCGCGCGCAGTATCCCGCGCCTAGGCGGATCTCCGCTTTCATGCGGAGGAGGCGCGACCGGAACGCAATCGCGCGTGACTCCCTCCGCGTGAGGGTGTCGCATAAATGTGCCGAGAGAGGCGCAACCGCGGTTCCGCGGAGCCGTCAGTGAGGAGCGGGTCTACCTCTCAGGCGGCAGTTGCCGCCAACTGACTGCGGTAGAGCTTGAGAAGGTTGTGTGTCGCGGCGATGAGGCGCCATTCCGAGCGAGCGGCGGCCCGGCCCCTGCGTTTGAGCCGGTCGATCCGCCGGTTTGCCTTGATCTGGGCGAAGACCGGCTCGATCATCGGCATTCGCCTGGAGTAGAGGGCGCCGCCGGGTTCGCTCGCGATCACCCTTCGCATGAAGTCGTAGGGCCCGCCGAGTCGGTTCTTTCGTGGCCGCCCGCGAGTGCTGTCGGGGGCGACGATCGGGATCATGCCGCGCTGGCGCAGCGAGTCGATGTGGGCGTTTGACCAGTAGCCGGCATCGGCCACGACCACCCCGGGGCGCTCGGTGACCCCGGCGCCTTCGAGCTCGCGCTCGGCGGCTGAGATCATCGGGTCGAGCTGCTCGAAGTCACCGCCCTCGGTCACGATCTCGGCGGCAACGATCACCTGGCCCTTGGTCGTAACCGCCTGAGCGTTGTAGGCGGGAACGAAGTTGCGGCCGAACTTCATCCGCCGGGCGTCAGGGTCGGTGGTGTTGATCTTGCCCTCGGGCCGAGGCGGAGGCGCGTAGGGCTTCGGCGCCTTGCCGTGGCGGCGCCCGTCGCTTCTGCGGCCGTGCGCGTGGTAGTCCTCGAAGGCGCGGTTTGCGGCGTGCTCAGAGCGCCAGTCCTCGGCCAGGCGGGCGTGGCAGAGCTCGAGGCGCTTGGCGCGCTCGCGTGGAACCGGCTCGGGTCTGGCAGCGCGCTCGGCCTCGAGGCCTTCTTTGCCTCGCGCAGCCAGCCGCTCCTGCCCTGGGTGCTCGTAAGGTGCCTCGGCAGCTCGTCGCCACGGGCTTCGCCGTGGGTCTCGTGCTCGGCGGCGTCGATGCGCCCGGCCTCGGCAAGGATCTCAGCCGCGATCTGCTCGTAGGTGCGGATCGCCGAGTCAGAGGCGGCGGCGGCGAACTTCGAGCCGTCGACCGCGAGCACCGCGGGATCGATGATCTCCGCCTTCGCGCAGAGGCCGAGAACCTGGCCGAAGAGATCGGCGAGGGCGTCCTCGTGGCGAACGCGAAAGCGGGCGATGGTCGCGTGGTCGGGGATCTGGTTCGCGCAGATCACCCGGAAGGCGATGTCTTCGCGGCAGCGGCGCTCGATCGCGCGTGAGGAGCGCTCGCCCACGCAGTACGCGTAGGCGAAGAGGGTGACCATCATCTTCGGCTCGTGGGCGGCGGCGCCGTGGCCGTCGGCGCGGTAGGCGCCGTAGAAGGGCTCGAGGTCGAGCTCGTCCACCGCCTCGATCACGAACCACGCGAGGTGATCCTCGGGCAGCCAGTCGCGCAGGTCGGGCGGCAGCAATAGCGGTTGGTCTCGGTCGCAGCTTCTGAAGTTCTGTGTCATAGGCCATTTTCTGGCCCCAAACGGACGGAAATGCAGGGGGTTTGTGCGACACCCTCGCGTGGCAGGGGCATCGCGGAGGTGCCCGTTCTGAGGTGGGCTTGCTGCTGCTCAGGACGACAAGGAGGCGCCATCTACCCGGGCGGCCGGGCCCGCAACACGATCAGAGAGGACCAGTTGCCAGCTCTTGTTGTAAAGCGTCATTCAAATGACACTGGCGACGACATCCGAATCGTGGCTGCATCTGATTTATCCGATATACTGCGTCCATGGCGCGCATGACGGCAACCGAGGCCGCTCGCAGCTTTTCCAACGTCCTCAACCGTGTCGCCGCGGGCGAGGAGGTCGAGGTGACGCGCAGCGGTGCCCCGGTCGCAGTGATCGGGCCGCCCAAGGCTCAAGCGATCTCGGCGGCCCGCTTCCGGGATTTGATCGCGACGGCACCGCGGACTGACGAAGACTTCGCCGCTGACCTGGAAGCGGTTCGCGAAAGCGCCGGCGAGCCCGGCGAGCCTTGGCCCTCCTGATCGACACAGACCTATTGGTCGATCTCGAGCGAGGCGTCGCCGATCCGGAAGTAGACCGGTTACTGGGCGAGGAAGAACGGGCCATCAGTGTCATTACCGTGAGCGAGTTGCTCCACGGCGTTGCACGCGCCAGCGGACGGATTCGCGCTCGTCGGCGTGCGTTCGTGGAACATTTCCTCGCTGAGCTTCAAGCGGTCCCGATTACCGATCGAGTCGCCCGTGTTCACGCTGACCTCTGGGCTGATCTCGCCAACCGCGGCGAGATCATCGGCGCCCACGACCTTTGGATCGCAGCCACAGCCGTGGCCCACGGATACGGCCTTGCGACACGCAACGGCGCCGAGTTCAACAGAGTTCCCAGTCTCCGCGTTTTGGCCATCGCGAGCTGACCGAAGGAAGAGATGACTCCTGCCGCAGTCAGCTTCCGGGGCCCGCCGCTGACCCGGCCTACCCGGGACGCCCTCTCGGCGGCCGGGATCACGATGATCGAGCACCACAGCGCGCCGGGCTGGGGCGGGCAACTGCGCGAGTACCTGGTTTCCGTCGATGCGCGCGATGCCCGGGACGCGGTCGCGCGCGTGCGAACCGCTGAGATCAAGCAAACGCGGACTCGGGGCCCCGGGACGAAGCCGACGCTCGCGCTGCCGCCGCTGTTCAGCCCGAAAGAGGCGTGGCTTCACCGCGAGGAGGCCTTCCGGACCTTGGACTTCGATGACTTCGTCGTGGTTGATGCCCAGCTCGACGCGGGGCTGAGGCTCGGGGAGGAGCTCTGCGCTGATCGAGACCTCGACCCGGCCGCGGCGGGCGCCGTTCCGTGTCGTCTTACAAGTGGGTACCTAAATGGGCCGGTTTGGTTCACATAAGAAGCGTTATCAAGCGTGACTTCCGCGCCTGACCCTGCTGCTGCCTTTGCCCCAAACCTTCGAGCGCGACGACGACATGCGCGGTTTCGCCCCGTCCAACGCGGCTGAGCTGAGCTCGTCGCTACGCTGATCGCGATGGTGGCGGCGGATTTGTCTGTCGGCGGGGTCGGAATACTCGCTGCGTTCGGGGCTGGCCTGGTCAGCTTCCTCTCTCCCTGCGTGCTTCCGCTCGTGCCCGGCTACCTCGCGGCCGTGACCGGCGTGTCGGCGGTCGAGCTCGAGGACGCCGACTGGCGCAAGGTCTTGACGCCGAGCATCCTCTTCGTCGCGAGCTTCTCGGCGATCTTCATCGCCCTCGGCATCACCGCGACCGGCCTCGGCAGCTTCCTCCAGGACAACCGCGACACCCTCAACAAGATCTCCGCGATCCTGATCATCGCGATGGGCGTGCTCTTTGTCGCCGCTCTATTCGTCCCGATGCTGAACAAGGAATGGCACGTCGAGGCGCTGCTCGAGCGCGCCGGCCGCGGCGGGCCGGTCGTAGCCGGGGCCGCCTTCGCCTTCGCCTGGACACCTTGCATCGGTCCCACCCTCGGCGCGATCCTCAGCCTCGCCGCGACGACTGGGGAAGCCGCCGAGGGCGCTGGGCTGATGGCGATCTACTCGGCCGGCCTCGCAATCCCGTTCGTGCTCAGCGCCCTCGCCTTCACCCGCATGACGACGGCCTTCGCGGTGGTCAAGCGCCACTACCCACTGATCATGGCGACCGGCGGCGTGATCCTGATCGCGATGGGCGTCCTCGTCTGGACCAACGAGCTGACCCGCCTCAACAACGAGGCGATCAACTGGCTCGACGGCCTCGGGCTCGACTTCTCGAACGTCTAGCGACGTCAGGCCGCCCCACTTGTCGCGAAGGGCGCAGCCCGTAGCGACGTTGTGCTTCGGCGGCCGCTACGGAGCGACCTTATGGCGAAGCCGTGCCTCGTCCTCCTCAGGCTCCGGGACGCCGCCGGGCACGGCGACCTCGACCGGGATTCCCAGGGCCTCGGCCTCGGTGATGCCCTCGCCTTCGGCGTCGCGGGCGCAGACGATGCGGAAGCGGCCGGTGCCGAGCTCCTCGTCGGGGACCAGCGGCAGGCCGCGGATCTCGTCCCAGCCCAGGCGCTCGATCTCGAACGGGTTCATCCGCACCTCGGCCGCCGGGAACGGGCAGCTCGAGTTGTGCTGGTCGATCGCCTTGGAGATCGCTTCGAGGTTCTTGACTTCCGAAGAGCCCACCGCGATCAAATGTAGCGAGATGGCCGCGACCTACGGGCAGAGCAGCACGAGCCTGGGAAAGTAGGTGCGGTATCGAGCGGGGTCGCGGGTCAGCAGGCGCAGGCCACGGACGGCGGCATGGGCGCCAATGAAGAAATCAGGCAGCGGCGGGCGCCGGCGCCCGCCGCGGCGGCGGTACTCGACGTACGCCTTGCCGGCCAGAAACGCAGCAGGCCACGGGACCGGCTCACGCGCAAGCTGGAGCGCGTCGAGCGCCGACTCGCAGTCTTCGATCGTGCAGAAGCCGATCGAGACCTCTGAGTAGACGACGGGGTTGACGAGTGCCAAGCCTTCCCCTGCCGCACGGGCCAGCGCGTCGGCTGACCAATCCTCCCATCGTGCGTCTCCGGAGATGACGTCGATGAGGACATTTGAGTCGACCAGAGTTTGGGCCACCTCAACTTGAGAGGGCCGGCGTCAATCCTCGCCCCGGGTCAGGGCCATGATCTCGTCGGTCGTCATCGTGAACTGGCCACGGTGCGAGCGCAGGTGCTCCACGAGGCGATCGCCGCGCGCGGAGCGGCCGTCGGCCCGGTGAAGAGTCACGGCACCGCCGGAGAAGCTCGAATTCGACCTCCTGGCCCGGCAAGAGCCCGGCCTCGTCTCGTATCCGCTTCGGGATCGTCACCTGTCCCTTGCTGGTGATCCTCATTGTAAGAATCCTAGAGTATTACTCCCCTGGCGTCCAGAGTCCGCCCTACGATCGACCGAGTGATCGCCCACGTGGACATGGACGCCTTCTACGTCTCGATCGAGATGCTCCGCCACCCCAAACTGAGCGGCAAGCCGGTGGTCGTCGGCCACGACGGGCCGCGCGGCGTGGTGACGACGGCGTCCTACGCGGCGCGGAAATTCGGCGTGCACTCGGCGCTGCCGATCGTCACCGCCAAGCGCCGCTGTCCCGGCCTCACGGTGCTCCCGGTCGACATGCAGCTCTACCGGCGCGGGTCGAACAAGGTGATGGAGACGCTGCGCGAGTTCTCGGACACGGTCGAGGTCGTCGGCATGGACGAGGCTTATGTGGACCTCTCGGGCTCCCCCGTCCCCCAGTCGCGCGCCCGCGAGATCAAGCGCAAGGTGAAGGAGGCGACGAAGCTCGTCTGCTCGATCGGCCTCGCCCCCAACCGGCTGATGGCGAAGATCGCTTCCGACCTCGACAAGCCCGACGGGCTCTGCGTGCTGACCGAGGAGAACTGGTTCGAGCGGGTCGGGGACAAGCCGGCGTCGATCCTCCCCGGGGTCGGCCCCAAGACGTTCCAGCGACTGCAGGCGATCGGAATCGAGACGGTGTCGCAGCTCGCGACGGCGGAGGATGGGCTGCTCGAGCAGACCTTCGGCTCGAACCACGGCCCGGGGCTGCGAGCCCGCGGCAACGGCGTCGGCGCCCAGCGGCTGACGACCAAGCGGGTGCGAAAGTCGGAGAGCCGCGAGACGACCTTCCCTTACGACGTCAGCGACCGCGGCGAGCTGCGCGAGACGCTCGAGCGTCTCGCGGGCTCGGTCTGCTCGAGCCTCGAGCGACACGGGCGCAAGGGGCGCACGGTGACGATGAAGATCCGCCTCCACCCCTTCCGCACCTACACCCGCTCGAAGACGCTTCCCGAGCCGACCAACGAGGTCGAGGTGGTCCGCAGCGTCGCGGGAAAGCTGCTCGAGGACTTCGAGCTCGACGCCGCCGTGCGGCTGATCGGCGTCGGCCTCGCCAACCTCGAGGGCGACGAACGCGAAAGCGCCCCGGCCGCCGAAGAGCAGGCCGGAGCGCTTTCACTTGATCTCTAGCGACTAGCGACCGGTTACTTCGTGGCCCAGATCGGCCCGATGCCGACGTAGCCGAGCTTGTTCTTGGTCGCCGATGTCAGGTCGTACTCGCGGTTACCCGAATAGGGGCCGCGGTCGATGACCGGGACCGTGACCGTCTTGCTGCCGTGGTGCAGCGTCACCTTGGTGCCGCAGGGCAGCGTCTTGTTCGCCACGCCCAGCTTGCCCGGGGTCAGGGTCCCGCCGCAGGCCACGCCGTTGCCGTAGAGCCCGGGTCCGTAGTAGGAGGCCTGCACCGAGCGGTAGGCGTTGAGGCGCTTCGCGTGCGAGCTGACCGGCGAGGAGCCGGCGCCCTTGACGATCGCCTTCACTTTGTAGACGCCCGGGCTCTCGGGGCGCCACTTGGTCGCGTAGTGGCCGTCAGAGGCCGTCCTGACCTCCTTGACCCGCTTGCCGTTGACGTCGATCTCGACCGTGTGGTGGCCGCCGGGAGCGACGTCGCCCTTGATCTCGACCCTGTTATTGGCGAGCACGTTTCGCTTGCCGAGCTTCAGCTCGACGCCCGACGCGGTCGCCGTCGTCGCAGTCGGAACGGTCCCCGCGAGCGGGGCGCCGGTGACGGCTGCGGCCAGTGCGATTCCATTCGATGCTGTGAGCGCGGCAAACGGAAGCAGCGCGAGCGCCGCCATCCGCTTCCGCTTGATCCGGAAGCGATGCACTTCCAATACACCTGTTCTTTCTGTCCTGCCTACGGGGTTAGCTGACGGGCTCGCGAGCGCAGTCGGCCGCGGATTGCTCCGTTGCCCTCCTGGATCCCGCTGGGGGCGGATTACCGCCCCGTTCGCCCCACCTTCTTGGGTCCCCCGCTCCACGACCGTGACGGCCGCGGATTCGGCAGATAGCTTTTCTCGTTGCGGCGAAGTTAGGAGTTACTAACAATTAACTCTGTGACGGCGGTCACAGTTGAGGCTGGATGAACGCGATGTTTCCGTTCACCCCGCCTGTGAGATGATCATTTCAGTGGACGGAGACCGCCTCACAGGGCTCGACGCATCGTTCCTCCATCTGGAGGGCGACGACACGCACATGCACGTCGCCTCGACGATCCTCTTCGAGGGCCCGGTGCCGAACTACGTCGAGTTCCGCGACCACATCGCCTCGCGGCTCGACCTCGTTCCCCGCTTCCGCCAGAAGCTCGCCTTCGTGCCCTTCGGCCAGGGCCGCCCTAAGTGGGTCGACGACCCGCACCTCAACCTCGAGTACCACGTCCGCCACACCTCGCTGCCGGCGCCCGGGTCCGAGGAGCAGTTGAAGATCCTCGCGGCGCGCTTCTTCTCCCAGCAGCTCGACCGCTCGAAGCCGCTCTGGGAGCTGTGGCTGGTCGAGGGTCTCAAGGGCGGCCGCTTTGCCGTGATCGGCAAGAGCCACCACTGCCTCGTCGACGGTGTCTCGGGCATCGACATCACGGCCGTGCTCTTCGACATGGAGAAGGACCCGCCCGAGGGCTCTCACAAGGCCAAGCCCTGGGTGCCGCGCCCCGAGCCGACCGGCGCCCAGCTGCTCGCCGAGGCCCTGGTCGAGCGGGCGGTCAGCCCCCGCGAGGGCATGCGCCTTGCGCGCCGCGTGCTGCGCGGGCCGCGCCGGGCGCTGCGCCGGCTCTCCGAGACCGCGACCGCCAGCGCCGCCTTCGCCCGGGTCGGGATGGCCGCGCCCGACACCCCCTTCAACGTCGACATCGGGCCCCACCGGCGCTTTGCCTGGGTCCGCGCCTCGCTCGCCGATCTCAAGCGGGTCAAGAACGAGCTCGGCGGCACCGTCAACGACGTCGTCCTCGCAGCCGTGACCGGGGGGCTCGGGCGCTTCCTGCGCTCGCACGGCCACTCGACGGCCGGGCTCGAGATCCGGGCGATGGTCCCGGTCAGCGTCCGCACCTCCGGCGAGCAGGGACAGCTCGGCAACAAGGTCAGCGCGATGATGGCGCCGCTGCCGGTTTGGTGCGAGGACCCCGCCGAGCGCCTGCGGCTGATCTCGGAGCGCATGGGCGACCTCAAGCAGTCGAAGCAGGCGATGGGCGCGACCCTGCTCACCGAGCTCGCCGATTTCGCGCCGCCCACCATCACCGGGGCCGCCGCCCGCCTCCAGCGCCAGCAGCGCTTCTTCAACCTCGTTGTCACCAACGTCCCCGGCCCCCAGTTGCCGCTCTATCTGATGGGCCGCCGCATGGAGCGGGTGTTCCCGATGGTCCCGCTCGCCAAGCGCCAGGCGCTCTGCGTGGGAATCATGAGCTACGACGGCCAGGTCAACTTCGGCCTGATCGGCGACTACGACGCGATGGCCGACTTGGAGGGCCTCGCCGGCGACCTCGAGGCGTCGATCGGTGAGCTGTTCGAGGCGACCGGCGGCGGCCGCCGCCTCCTCCGCCGCGAGCGTGAGCGCGCGAGCAGCAACGGGCACGGCGCTCCCGAAGAGGCCGCCGCCCCTCGGGACTAGTACGCAGCGCCTACTCGAGGCGCGAGTAGACCTCTTTCATCCGGTCATAGAGCGCCGTGACGCTCTCGTTCTGGACCCCCTGCGCCCAGATCCGGTCGGCGTATCCGTTGGCCTCGACCAGGCGCTCGTGGCTGCGCTCGGTCTCGGCGAGGTCGCAATGGAGCTCGGTGATTGCGGTCAGCGCGCGCACGTCGTCGGGGAGGGCGGCGAGGATCGTCTCGCAGACCGCGATCGCCTCCGTCTCGCGCGACTGCTCGCGCAGCAGCTCCACGTAGCCGAGCATCGACTCGCTGTTGGTTTTCGGATCGGGGTCGGCCACCAGCGAGCGGCGAAAGAGCGGGCCTGCGGTGTGGAGCTCGCCCTTGTCGACGAACGCCGAAGCCAGGGCGCCCGTGGATTGTGCCGAGGGGTCCCGCTCGAGCACCACCTGGCGCGCGAGAACCGCGAAGCGCAGGTCGCGGAGGCTCCGCCCCGCCGATGCCGCCGCCTCGCGGAGGCCGTCCAGCCCGCGCTCTTCGAGGATGCGGCGGACCTCCTTCTCGAGCTCGCAGTCGCCGGCTGCGGCGCCTCGCAACTCGTGCGCGACGTTGTCGTGCGGATCGGCGGCCAGGGCGCGGTCGAAGAGCTTGAGGGCCTCGCAGGGGCGGCCCGATCCCTGCACGCAGCGGCCGAGCCGGACGGTGGCCGCCATGTCGGCCGGGTCGAGGCCGACGATTGCCTCGTTGATCTGAAGCGCCTCTTCACCCCACAGTCCCTGCTCCTGCTGGGCCTCGGCCTCCTCGCGCAGGCGCTCGAGCCTCGGTCGGCTCCTCGGATGTCTTGCGCGGGTCGATCCCGTCCTTGTGCAGGGCCATTGGCTGATGTTAGGGTGGCTTCATGGGTGTGCAGAGTTGGATTATCCGGGTGGCCGGTCTCGCGATGCTCGCCTTCCTCGGGTTCTACGTCTACGGCCTGGTCCTCGGGGTCTTCTCGCCGTTCGAGCTCGTGGGCTTCACGGTTCTCGCGGTCGTCTTCACTGTCCTCGTCGCTCTGCAGCTGCGCCGGACGAGGCGCGCGATCCGCGACCCCGACGACCCGGCCCACGCGGAGATAACCGGTGTCGCCCAGAAGCAGCGCGAGAAGCGCGGCTTCTAGCGCAGCGCCCCTTCCCCGGCTTCATCCCTCGAAACGGCCTATCCCTGCGGCGCCCGCTCCTCCTCTGCCTTTTCGTCCGCTTCCTCGTCCCCGTCCGCCTCGTCCTCATATTCGGGACGTGCGAGCGCCTCGGCGAGGGTCGAGCGTTGCGCATCGCCCCAGACCGGACTGCCCGCGCGGGCGAGCAGGAACATGCGCAGCAGCAGCTCCAGGTCCTCCTCCCTCGCGGCGTCGTACTCGGAGCCCGCCTTCGGGTCGGGGCGGCCCGGATGGGTGAACCAGATCGTCACGCCCGGGTCGAGCTTTGACATGGCCTCGGCGTCGGGCAGCTCGTCCTCGGCCGAGAGGCGGCCGATCAGGTGGTCCTGGGTGGCGATCCCGCGCTCGCGCAGGAGCTGGCGGTGCTTGGCCGAGACCGAGCGCACCGGGATGCCGAGCTGCAGCGCGAGGTCGGCGACGTGCGAGACCATCTCGGGGCGCGCGTGGCAGTGGTGGTGCCCGTCGATGTAGGACGGCCAGAAGCCGAACTGGCGCGAGAATCGGTCGAGCTGGACCTCGAGCGCGCGGCGGGCGGCGTTGCCCGAGCGGCTGCCCCAGCGGCCCTCGAACTCGAGGTGGAGGCCGACCTCGACCCCGCGCTCGAGCAGCGGGTCGCGCTCGCAGTACTCGCGCTCGACCATGGCGCTGACCGAGTCGATCATGCCGCGGTCGATGGCCTCGAGGATGCCCTGGTTGTAGCTGGGCCAGTAGCCCCAGTCGTCGGCGGTGATCACGAGCATCGTTCCGGCCCTGCGCTGCTGTTGCTGTGCCATGGGGACATTGTGGCTCAGTGCCCGATTCCGGCGGACAGAGATACTTCCGGGATGCCGGAGCTGACGATCAGGCCCGCCGAGCCCGCCGACGCCGAGGCGATCGCGGCGATCCACAACGAGGGCATCGCCGAGCGGGTCGCGACCTTCCAGACCGAGTCCCAGACCGCCGACGACGCGATCAAGCGGATGGAGAGCGGTGTCGGCGTACTCGTCGCGGAGCTCGACGGCTCGGTCGTGGCATGGGCAAGCGCCGCGCCCTACGAGCGCTACGCGTACTACGACGGCATCGCCGAGGTCACGGTCTTCGTCGGATCGCAGGCGCGGCGTCGCGGCATCGGCCGGGCGCTGCTCGAGGCGCTCGCCGCGAGAGCGCAAGACGCCGGCCGCTACAAGCTGGTCGGGAAGGTCTTCACCACCAACGCGCCGAGCCTCGAGCTGTTCAAGGCATGTGGGTACCGCGAGGTCGGCGTCCACCTCCGCCACGGGCGGCTCGAAGGCGACTGGCGTGACGTGATGATCGTCGAGCGCGAACTCGGCGCCGCCGCCGATCTTTAGATCGCCGTCCGAAAGCGAGGCGATGATCCGCGTCGTGCGGACGCACCGTTACCGCTTCAGACTGGTCCTTGTCCTAATCCTGACCTCGCTGGCCTTCGGGCTGGCGGCGCCGACCGGGGACGGCGCGAGGCTCCTCACCGTCGGTCTGCAGTGCCTGACTCTGGTCGCGGCGGTTACTGCCTCGGGGGCGCACCGATTGGTCGCGCGGTTCGCGATCGTGCTGGCGTTGCTTCTCTTCCTGGCCGCGGCGGCGGCGGTGATCGGCACCGACCAGGTGGGCTCGGATTCAGCCCGGCTGATCAGCGTCGTGTTGATCGCCCTCGCGCCCGCCGCGATCATCTACGGGGTCGTCAGCGAGTACCGAGAACGCGGCGTGATGACGCTCCACACGATGTTCGGCGGCCTCTGCCTCTACCTGCTGCTCGGCATCTTCTTTGCCAACTCACTCGAGGCCGTGCAGTCGATTTCCAACGTGTCGATGCTCAACCCGGCCTCTGACCACACCTCAGACTTCCTCTACTTCAGCTTCGTCTCACTGACGACCACCGGCTTCGGCGACGTCACCGCCGCGACCAGCCTGGGGCGCTCGTTCGCGATCACGGAAGCCCTCTGCGGGCAGATCTACCTGGTCACCGTCGTCGCCTTGATCGTCGCCAACCTGCGCCCGAGGACGCGGACGCCGGCCTAGCTTTTTAGGCGGCCGTGCCGCGGGGGCGAACCGCGACGGCGGCTGCCTGCTCGTGAGCCTGGAGGTCGTCGACGTACACGATCTCGCGCCCGAACGGCCACAGCGAGACCGGGATCAGCTTGAACGACGCGAGCCCGAGCGGGATGCCGATGATCGTCACGCATTGTGCGATGCCGGTGATCAGGTGCCCCAGCGCCAGCCACCAGCCCGCGAGGATCAGCCAGATCACGTTGCCGACCACGGACGGCGCCCCGGCGCTGTCGCGCTTGACCACGGTGCGGCCGAAGGGCCAGACGCAGAACGCGGCCATCTTCAGCGCCTGCAGCCCGAACGGGATCGTGATGATCAGGATGAACATGACGAGCGCCGCGACCAGGTAGCCGAGCGCCATGATCAGGCCGCCGAAGACCAGCCAGACGATGTTGCCGAGGACGCGGAGTAGGGTCACTGGCGCCCGTCGACCGGGGCGGCGGCGTGGACCCTCTCGCGCAGCGCGGCGCGCTGGCCGGCGGAGGGCGCGAAGATCAGCGCCACGATTGAGATCACAGTGCCGGCGAAGGTCGCTTCACTGCCGCAGACATTAGCCAATACTTCGCCGATGCCATCCCGCCTGGCGCTCGCCCAGATCAACCCCACCGTCGGCGACATCGACCGCAATGCGGCCAAGGTCGCCGAGTGGATCGAGCGCGCCCGCGGCGAGGGCGCCGCCCTGGTGCTCTTCCCCGAGCTCTGCATCCCGGGCTACCCCGCCGAGGACCTCTATCTCAAGCGCCACTTCCTCGAGCACAACGAGCAGGCGCTGCATGAGCTCGCGGCGAAGGTCGACGGGATCGAGGCGCTGGTCGGGTTCGCCGAGCCCGTCGCCGACAGCGGCGAGGACCCCCTTTCGGGCGTCCCGGCGCCGCGCGCGCACAACTCGCTGGCGCTGCTCGCGAGCGGCGAGGTGCGGGCGCTCTACCGCAAGATCCACCTGCCCAACTACGGGGTGTTCGACGAGCGGCGCTACTTCGTCCCCGGCGACGACCCGCTGACGACCGACACCGCCTACGCCCGGGTCGGGCTGACGGTCTGCGAGGACATCTGGGTCCCCGGGATGCCCGAGACGAGCGAGGTCGCCGACGGCGCCCAGGCCATCCTCAACGCCTCGGCCTCGCCCTATCACCGCGGCAAGGGCAACGAGCGCGAGCAGATGGTCGCCGAGCGCGCCCGCGAGGCCGGCGTCCCGATCGCGCTCTGCAACACCGTTGGAGGGCAGGACGAGCTCGTCTTCGACGGCCACAGCTTCGTCGTCGACGCCTCGGGCGCGACGATCGCCCGGGCGCCGCAGTTCGAGGAGGCGCTGCTTTCGGTCGAGCTCGGCTCGGGCGGGTCGGTCGCCGAGCTGCTCGAGCCGGCCGCCGAGGTCTACGCGGCGCTGCGGGTCGGGTTGCGCGATTACGCCGAGAAGAACGGCTTCGGGGAGGTCGTCGTCTCGGTCTCGGGCGGGATCGACTCGGCCCTGGTGGCGATGGTCGCCGCCGACGCCCTCGGGCCTGAGCGCGTCCACTTCGTCTCCCTCCCCTCCCCCTACTCGAGCCAGGAGACCAAGGCCGACGCGCGGGCGATAGCCGAGAACCTCGGGTCGGAGCTGTTCGAGATCCCGATCGAGCCCGCGATGCACGCCTACGACGCCGCGCTGGCCGAGCCCTTCGAGGGCACCGAGCCCGGGATCGCCGAGGAGAACCTCCAGGCCCGCATCCGCGGCAACATCGTGATGGCGCTCTCGAACAAGTTCGGCTGGCTCGTGCTGACGACCGGCAACAAGAGCGAGATGTCGGTCGGCTACGCGACCCTCTACGGCGACATGGCGGGTGGCTTCGCGGTGATCAAGGACGTCCCCAAGACCCTCGTCTACGAGCTCGTGCGCCACCGCAACGAGGTCGCGGGGCGCGAGCTGGTTCCCGCGTCGGTGCTCGAGCGCCCCCCCTCGGCGGAGCTGCGCCCCGATCAGAAGGACAGCGACTCGCTGCCCGACTACGACGTCCTCGACCGCATCCTCGCCGGCTACGTCGAGCGCGACGAGAGCCTCGACGAGCTGGTCGCCGCGGGCCTGCCGCGCGAGGACGTCGAGCGGGTGATCCAGATGGTCGACGGCGCCGAGTACAAGCGCCGCCAGGCGCCCCCGGGAATCAAGATCACCCCGAAGGCCTTCGGCCGCGACCGCCGCCTGCCGATCACCAGCCGCTACGGCGCCGCCCGCCAGGGGGACAGTCCCCTTTCCCCTTAAGAGTCGGGGAGCGGGCGGATGGCGATCGTGACCCTGTTCAAGGCGCAGACCTTGCCCTCGTCGTCGCGGCATTCGACGTCCCAGACCCAGGTCGTGCGGCCCTTGTGGCGGCGGGTCGCCTCGACGTGGATCGTGCCGCCGGTCGCCGGGCGCATGAAGGTGGCGTTGTTCGACATGCCGAGGGCCATGTTGCCGTCGGGCACGACGGCGTGGGCGGTCGCCCGCGAGGCGAGGCTTTCGGCGAGCGCGCAGTAGACCCCGCCGTGGACGATCCCGACCGGCTGCTTGTGGTGGGCGGCGACGAGGAGGGTCGAAGTCGCGCGCTCCTCGCCGATTTCGCCCCACTGGTGACCGATGTGCCGGTCGAACGGGCTTTCGGGAAGGTCGGGCATCGGCGCAACATACCCCGCCAGCGCATACCCTTCCACCTCGTGCCAATCACCGAAGACCAACGCGCGATGCTGCAGCTGCTCCTCGAGGGCGGCCAGAGCTATGCCGACATCGGCTCGCTGCTCGGCATAGACGCCGGCGAGGTCCGCTCGCGGGCACGCACTTCGCTGACCGAGATCGGCGGCGCCGACCCCGACGCCAAGGTCGGCCTCACCGACTACCTGCTCGGCCAGGCGGACCCGATCGGCCGCGCCGACGCCGCGCGCCAGCTCCAGCACGACCCGGAGTCGGCGGCGCTCGCGGCCAAGCTCTCCTCCCAGCTGCGGCTGCTGGCGCCCAACGCGCGCCTGCCGGAGCTTCCCGGGGCCCCCGCCGCGCCCGCGCCGGGCGCGGCGCCCTCGTTTGGCGGTACCGCCGAGCCGGGCGGCGCCTCCGCAGCCGCAGCGCGATCGGGTGCCGCTGCGCGCAAGGGTCTCGACACACTCGGTCGAGGAGTGCGCGGGCTCGGTTCCAAGAACCGCCGCTTGCCGGTCGTGCTTGCGGCTGGCGGCCTGGCAGTGCTGATCGCTGTGCTGCTGATCACCGGTGTGGTCGGTGGCGGGGATGACGACTCAAGCACGACAGACACTTCCACGACTGCGAGCAACGGTGATCTCACGATCGTTGAGCTTCAGCCGGTCGATGACAGCGGTGCGTCGGGTCAAGCGGTGTTCGTGCAGGCAAAGGACCAGCCCGCCGTGCAGCTGAACCTGGCCGGGCTGCAACCAAGCTCGAACGGCGATGCGTACGTCGTCTGGTTCTACAACCCGCCGAGCGGCGGCAACCCAGAGGTGGCCATTCCGTTCGCATTTCAAGTTGCGGACAAGGACGGGAACCTCACCGGGGCCGCGCCGATTCCGTCAAGCCTCCTTTCAGCGCTCCCGGCGATTCAGGGGATCCGGGTTTCTCGTGTGAGCCGAGAGGACGAGAAGACTCTTAGCAGCTTCACCACGAAGAAGTCCAAATCGCCGCCCCCTTACGTCGGCGAGACCGTGCTCGAAGGGGCAATCCCGCGCACGGGCACGACGGCGACTACGCCGGCGCAGTAATCAGCTTGCCGGGGTTCATCACCCCGGCGGGGTCAAAGCGCTCCTTCAGCGCACGCAGCGCCTCGAGCCCGAGCTCGCCGACCTCCGCCCGCATGTAGGGAGCGTGGTCCTGGCCGACGGCGTGGTGGTGGGTGATCGTGCCGCCGGTGGCGACGATCGCCTCGCAGGCCGCGGTCTTCGCCTCGCGCCACTGCTCGAGCTCCTCACCCGGCCGCTGGCGGGCGAGGAAGGTGAAATACAGCGAGGCTCCGTCGCGGTAGGCATGCGAGAGGTGGCAGAGCACGATCGGAGGCGTCCCTCCCGCCGCGAGGGTGTTTCGCAGGGCGTCGCCGACCGCCGCATACAGCTCGGGCGCCCGGCTCCATGTGTGCGAGCTCTCGAGCGTCTCGACCATCACCCCGCGGTCGAGCAGCTCGTCACGCAGGTAGGGGGCGTCGTAGCGGCCGTGCTCCCAGGAGCGCCCCGCGGACTGGCCCAGCGCCACGGCGCCGGCCGCCCGAAGCCGCCGCGTCGTCAGCGACCTGCGGCGGCGCACGGACTCCGGCTCGCCTTCCCAGCCGAGGATCATCATGCAGCCGCCCCGCTTTCCGCGGAGCTTCAGGTAGGCGTCCAGCGCGCGGCGTCGGCCCGTTCCCTCGGCTACGGAGAGCCCGAGGAAGAACCGCGTCTCCTCCTCGTCGGAGAGCCTGGTGATGTCGGCGAGGCAGTCGTGCTGGGCGAGCGAGCGGACGATCTCGCGCCCGGTCTCGAAGTCGGGCGCGAACCAGGTCTCGTAGCGCTTCGCCTCGGGGGCCGGCCGCAGCCGCACCGTGACCTCGTCGATCACCCCGAACACGCCCTCGGAGCCGATCACGACCTCGCGCAGCGCCGGCCCTGCGGCGGTATGCGGCGTCTGCAGTGTCGAGAGCCGTCCCGCCGGGGAAGCCATGTCGACCGCTGTGACGAGCTCGTCGAAGCGTCCGTAGCCGGCGGACGCCTGCCCCGCCGAGCGGGTCGCCGCGAAGCCGCCGATCGTCGCGAATTCGAACGACTGCGGGAAGTGCCCGAGGGTGAAGCCCTCGGCGCCGAGCGCCTCCTCGGCCTCGGGGCCGCGAAGCCCCGGGCCGAGCCGCGCCGTCATCGAGACCGGGTCGACCGAAACGTCGCGCATGCGGCAGAGGTCGAGCGAGATCACCTTGCTGCGCCCGCCGCAGCGGGGCTCGACCCCGCCGACGACGCTGCTGCCGCCCCCGAACGGCACCACGGCGACGTTCTCGGCCGCGCAGGCGCCGAGCAGCACCTCGAGCTGGGTGCGGTCGGCGGGCGAAACGATCGCGTCGGGCGCGTGCTCCAGGCTCCCGGACCGCACCCGGACCAGATCCGGATAGCTCTTTCCGGCCGAATGCCGCACACGTTGCCCGTGTTCGGTGACGAGCCCGTCACCCGCTGCCGCAATCACCGCGTCGGGCAACGGTCGCGCTTCCGGAAGCTGGACCGCCTCGATGTCCAGATCCAGCGACGAGCGACCAGCGGCCAGCGACTCGCTGACGCCGAGTTCCTCGCGCAGCGGCCCGAGCTGCTCTTCGGTCAACTCCGTTCGCTTCTCGTTAGCGCCCCAACCCCACCATTTCGAGTCGGTCCGCGGGCCGTCGCTCACCTGCCCTCCTCGACCCCGCCCAGCGCCTGCTCGAGCCCGTCGAGGGCATCGCTGAGGATCTTGCCCGACCCGCGCCGCATCATCGGCGAGCCGAAGCGCGAGAGCCCGCGCAGCCGCTGGCGTTGGATCAGCGCGACCTCGGTCCCCGCCTCGGCGGGGGCCAGCGCGATCTCGATCTCCGAGCTGCGCAGGACGCGCTCGAAGGGCGATCCCGCGAGCTCCTGCTCGAACGCGAACCGGCTCTCGGGCTCCGACGCGGTGCAGCGGTAATCGGCGCGCACGCCCCGCCCGCCACGCGTCTCGAGCACCTGGGTCCAGGAGCTGCCTTCACCTCTGCCCGCGACGTTCTCGACCCGGGTGGTTCGCGGCCACCAGCGCGGCAGGTGCTCGGGGTCGGAGACGACGCGCCAGACGTCGGAGACCGGTGCGGCGACGGATCGGCGGCGGGCGATCTTGGCCACGCGCGCGGGCTACTCGCCCGTGAGCCTGCGCAGGTCGCGAACCAGCACCAGATGCTTCAGGTTGCCGACGGCGGCGGCGAGCGTCTCGAGGGTCTCAAGCGCTTCGCGGCGCCTCGCCTGATTGCTCGACTGCAGCGAGGGCCCCAGGATCTGCTCGAGCAGCGCCGCTTCCCGATCGGCGGCCGTGCGGAAGACCTTGAGGTTGCGCCCCTGGACGCCGTAGCGGGCGAGCTCGGCCGCTGCCTGGACGATCTCGCGATCGGTGTCGCTGTAGAGGCGAGCGCCCCGCGGGCCCTCGGGCTGGACGATGCCGTACTCCTCGAGGCCTCGGCGATCAGCGACGGCGAGGCACCGGTGTCGTCGGAGAGCTGGTCGATGGTCAGCTGCGCCCCGGCGGCCTGTTCGATGCTGACCGCACGCCTAGCGGCCGCCGTACGCGCCTTGGCCTCGTCGCGCTCGCCGCCGGCAGCGAGCTCCTGGCGGATCACCCGCAGGGGCAGGAACTCGTCGCGCTGGAGGCGCAGGATCGTGCGCAGGCGCTCGACGTCGGCCTGGCTGTAGAGGCGATACCCGCCGGGCGTGCGCCGTGGCGAGAGCAGCTTCTGATCCTCGAGGTAGCGGATCTTCGAGATCGAGACGTCGTCGAACTCCTGGCCGAGGATCTTTGCCACGGCGCCGATGGTCAGCGCCTTGCGGTTCGACAGCTCGGCCGAGTTCCTCGCGGTCGGCGTGCTCATGGCTTCTCCAGATAGCTGAGCTTGTACTTGCCGACCTGGATCTCGTCGCCGTCGGCAAGGGAGTGCGACTCGATCCGGCGGCGATTCACATAGGTCCCGTTGAGCGAGCCCAGGTCGTCGATGTAGCGGCCGTCGCGGCGCTTGACGACAAGGGCGTGGTTTCGCGAGACGGTAACGTCGTCGAGGAAGATTCCGGCGTCGGGGCTGCGCCCGATCGAGAGGCGGTCATCTCTCAGCGGGAAGCTCTCACCCGCGCGACCGCCGCCCGAGCGGATGACCATCGCGGCGCCCGCGTTGTCGACGACTTCGTCGATGTCGACGACCTGCATGTCGCCGCTCTCGTCGACGCGATAGGTCATCGTCGTCGGTTCGTCGGTTCCCTCCGGGCGGGACAGATAGGCGCCGCACTTCTGGCAGTAGTTCGCGCCTTCGGCGTTGACGAAGCCACATTCAGGGCAATGGACGGCCACGCGCGGTCTTCCCTCCTTTCCCTGTTCTAGGAGTCCTCGGGCGGCTTGACGGGCTCGTCAGCCTCGCCGGCGAGGATCTTGCTCAGGCGCTCGACGTCGTCGCCCTTGATCAGCGTGTCGCCCTCCTCGCGCTTGGAGCGCAGGCGGTTGACGAGCTCGGCGCGGAGGATGTCGATCTTGCCGTGCAGGATCCGCCTCTTGTAGGAGATCTCCTGCTCTTCCTCGGTGAGCGATTCGATCAGATCCTTGAGCTCCGGATCGCTCATCGCGCCAATGTCGGGAAACGTCTCTTCCATCAGGTGGAGGGCACTATAGCTTGAGAACGCCAGGCTCTACCCCGGCTTGAGGGTTGTGCACCCTACTTTGCGCGCGCCTTCGCGGCCCCGCTGCGCACGTAGAGCGCCGTCGAGGCCAGCGAGCAGGCGACCCCGAAGACGAAAAGAACGCTCCAGATCTCGCTCTCGATCACCATCGTCCAGAAGATCGCGCCCATCACGGCGAACACCGCGATCCGCCCGAGCCAGTTGATCTCGATCTCCTGGCCCCGGCGCAGGGCGATCTGCGCGAGGGCGAGCGTGACCACCTCGCGCACCGCGAGCACGGCGAGGGCCCAGCGCGGCAGCAACTCGAAGTGCCAGCAGACGGCGGCGCCGGAGAGCACGGTGGCGCGGTCGACGACCGGGTCGAGCAACGCGCCCATGCGGCTGTACTGACCCGTGGCGCGGGCGACGAAGCCGTCGAAGTAGTCGCCGGCGGCGATCAGCCAATAGAGGGCCGCCGCCGCGAAGCTGCGGCCGTCGCCGGAGTTGAACGCGAGATAGAGAAAGACCGGCAGGCCGGCGAGTCGCAGGTACCCGATCAGGTTCGGCAGCGTCCACGGCCGCAGCGGCTGGCCCGGCCGCGTCTCCTTCGGATTCGGCCCCGACCGGTCCAATCCGAACTGGCGCCGGAACCCGGGACGGCGGCGTTTGGCCTGCGTTGGCATGATCGCGGCCGAGCATATGGAACGCAAAGGCAAATCCGGCATCTCGCCCACGCGCGCCGAGGACTTCCCGCAGTGGTTTCAGAGCGTCGTCCGCGACGCCGAGGTCGCCGAGCTCGACCACGTGCGCGGCTGCATGGTCATCCGCCCCTGGGGCTACGGCATCTGGGAGCTGATGCAGCGGGCCCTCGACGACGCGATCAAGGCCAGCGGCTCCTCGAACGCCTACTTCCCGCTGTTCATCCCTCTCAGCTACTTCGAGAACGAGGCCAAGCACGTCGAGGGCTTCGCCAAGGAGATGGCGGTGGTCACCCACCACCGCCTCGAGCAGGGGCCCGACGGGCTGCAGCCGGCCGGCGAGCTCGACGAGCCGCTCGTCGTCCGCCCCACCTCGGAGACGATCATCGGGCGCTCGTTCGCGAAGTGGATCAAGTCCTACCGCGACCTGCCGCTGCTGATCAACCAGTGGGCCAACGTCGTGCGCTGGGAGCTGCGCACGCGGCTGTTCCTGCGCACGACCGAGTTCCTCTGGCAGGAAGGGCACACCGCCCATGCAACGTCCGAGGAGGCCTTGGAGAAGACCCGCGAGATGCTCGACGTCTACCGCGAGTTCGCCGAGACGGTGCTGGCGATGCCGGTGATCGAGGGCGACAAGCCGGAGTCCGAGCGCTTTCCCGGCGCCGAGTCGAGCCTGACGATCGAGGCGATGATGCAGGACGGCAAGGCGCTCCAGTCCGGGACCTCGCACTACCTCGGCCAGAACTTCTCGGCGGCGATGGGGATCGAGTTCACCGACGCCGACGGCGGCAAGCAGCACGCGTACACGACCTCGTGGGGCGTCTCCACCCGGATGATGGGCGCGCTGGTGATGACCCACGCCGACGACGACGGGCTCCGCCTCCCCCCGCCGCCGCGCCCACCCAGGTCGTGATCGTGCCGATCACCCGCGACGACCCGGCGCCGGTGCTCGAGGCGGCCGCCGGGCTCGAGCGGGCGCTTGGCGAGGCCGTGTTCGGCGGCGCCCCGATACGGGCCTCCGTCGACGGCCGCGATCGCAAGCCGGCCGAGAAGCGCTGGGAATGGATCCGCAAGGGCGTCCCGGTGATCGTCGAGCTCGGCGAGCGGGACATCGAGCAGGGCGTGGTCACCGTCACGCGCCGCGACTCCGGGGACCTGTCGCGCGAGCCGCTGGCCCGTGAGGGTGCCGAGGCGGCGATCGAGGCGATGCTCGCCGAGATCCAGCAGGGCTACCTGCGCGAGGCGACCGAACGGCTCGCGGCGCGGACGACGACCGAGGTCTCGAGCGCCGAGGAGTTCCGCGAATGGTTCTCGGGAGAGGAAGCGGAGGCCGGCGGCTTCGTGCGGGCGCCCTGGAGCGAGGACCCGAAGACCGCGGAGCTGATGGCGGAGCTGGGAGTCAGCGTCCGCTGCATCCCCTTCGACGCCGAACCTCCGTCCGGCGCCAAGTGCGTGATCTCGGGCCAGCCCGCCAAGGTCGAGGCGATCTTCGCCAAGGCATATTGAGTTAGCCGGCGCCGCAACTCCGCGACGGGGCTAGCGTTCGTGATTCCGATGCGTGCGCGGGCCTCGTTCCTGATCGTCCTGGCGGCCTGCCTGGCCGGCCTCGCGCCTGCGCCCGCCCAGGCGTCGCGGAGCCAGATCACGGTCTTCGACGCCTCCGAGGAGCTCAGCGGCGGGCTCTGCTGCGGCCCGCTCACGGCCTCCGCCCTCGACGACGCCCGCAGCGAGGGCGCCGACGTGGTCCGGGTTCTCGTCTACTGGCGCGACATCGTCGCCGCGCCCGACGCGACCGCGAAGCCGGCGGGCGACGCCGGCGACCCCGCCTGGAGCGGCTACGGGCAGCCATCTCCCGGCGACCCCGGGCGCGGGTGGGGCAAGTACGACCTCGTCGTCCAGGGCATCGCCGCGCGCGGGATGCGCGCGATGCTGGTGCCGACCGGGCGGTTTCCCAACGGCCGCGTGCCGCGCTGGGCGAGCGACGCCTCGGGCAAGGACGGCACGGATCCCGACCCAGGCGAGTACGGTCTGTTCCTGAAGGCCCTCGCGCGCCGCTATCCCGGCGCGGCCTACGTCGGGGTCTGGAACGAGCCCAACAGCCCGTTCCAGCTGCAGCCGCAGGCGAACTCCCCGGCGCTCTACAGGCGGCTCTACGTCGCCGGCCGCGCCGGGCTTCTAGCCGGCGGGTTCAAGGGCAAGATCCTGATCGGCGAGCTGGCGCCGCGCGGAACCCGAGACACGCTCGGGGCTATCGCCTTCACCCAGCGCCTGCTCTGCCTCAAGCGAGGACGCCACGGCCGCCTCAAGGCAGCCTGCCCACCGCTGCGCGCCGACGGCTTCGCCCACCACCCCCACACCGGGATCGACCCTCCCTGGCGGCCGCCGTTCTCGAAGGCCGACGTGACGATGGGCAACATCGGGGCGCTGACACGGCTGCTGCGCCGCGCCGCGGGTGCCGGTGCGATCAACCGGGTGCCGCTGCTGCTGACCGAGTACGGCGTCCAGACCGATCCACCCGACCCGAACTTCGGCGTCAGCTTCCGCAGGCAGGCCGAATGGCTGGGCATCGCCGAATACCTCGCCTGGCGTAACCGAGGCGTCGCGGCCTTCTCGCAGTACCTCGACCGCGATGATGCCCAGACTGGTGGCTTTCAGTCGGGGCTGAGGCTGCGCGACGGCCGCGCCAAGCCTGCCTTCGACGCTTTCCGCACCCCCCTGGTCGTGCGCCGCACGAAGAGCCCGAAGCGCGTCGCCGTCTGGGGCGAGGTCCGGCCCGCGGGCTCCGCCCACGTCCAGATCCTCCGCAACGCCGGCAAGCGCTGGGTGTCCGCGACGCCGGTCTTCAAGACCGATCCGCGCGGCTACTTCCAGCGCCGACTTGCCTACAAGCGCGGCCGGGCCTTCCGCCTCGTCTGGTTCGACGCCGCCGACGGCCGCCCGGACGAGTGCCCGGGGGACTGCACCGGGCCGCCGATCCGAGCCTACGCATTCCGCTGAGCCGCGCCTAAGGGCCTATCTCGATAGGCCTCCGGCCCCGGCGGCCCTGAAGGCAATCACGCCGAAGGCAAGGTGATGTAGCGCCTCGTGGTTCTCGGGCTTCTTCGACCAGCGGATCAGCAGGCCGCGGTTGCGGTTCAGCCATGAGTGGCTGCGCTCGACCACCCAGCGCCGGGCCTTGAAGCCGGGGTCGCGCTTTTTGTCATCGATCTCCTCGCCGCGGGTTCGCAGGTGCAGGGTGAGCTTGTGCTCGGCGGCGATCTCGCGGGTTCCGGGGTAGTCGTAGCCCTTGTCGAGGCAGAGGCCCTGCGGCTTTCTCTTGGTCGGCTTCGGCCGCTTGACCGGAATCGAGTCCAGCGACTCCCTCAGGAGCTTGTGGTCGTTGCGGTTCGCGCCGGCGGTGGCGAGCCCGACCGGGATCCCCGATGCCTCGGTGATGAGGGAGCGCTTCGCCCCCTTTTGGCTCTATCAGTGGGATTTGGCCCGGTCTGCTCGCCGCCGAGCGGGGCCTTGCCCATCGCCCCGTCGACGCTGATCCAGCTCCAGTCGATGCCGACCAGCTGGTCGTAGGCGAGCAGCCCCCGGCGCCAGAACTCCTCAAAGACGCCGGCGCGGGCCCACTCCTGAAAGCGCCGGTGAGCCGAGGAGGAGTGGCAGATCCCGGTTGCGTTCAGAGCGTTCCACTGCATGCCGGTCCGCAGGACCAGCAGGATCGCGTCCATCGCGTTGCGATCGGGGACCCGGGGGTTGTGGCAGCCCAGCGGGTGCTCGGGCCTGGCGGGCAGCAGCGGCTCGATCCGCTCCCAGAGCCAGTCGGGAACCCTCCATCCGTCATCGCGGTTGACCAGTCCCATCGGCAGCCTCCTCGGTGATTGTTCAACGGGTTGCTGCAGGTTTCGATGCAGGGGGAGGAATTCCTCTACAGAGATAGGTTCTTAGCGCGGGTGAAACGGCGGCCCGCGGTGGGCGAGGCCTCTTCGTCGAGGAGGATCTTCTCGCTCTCCCCGGGCGTCTTTTCCTTCTCCATCTGAGCGATGCGCTCGGGCGTCAGCTCGCCGGCGTTCTCCTCCTCGATCTTGGCGAGCCACTCGGCGCCCTCCGAGGCCTTGTGCTCGTCGACCTCGACCTCGCCCTTGTCGAAGGACTTGTCGATCTCGGCGAACAGGGCGTCGACGAGCTCGGCCTGCGGGACCTTCCGCAGCGGCTTGCCGTGGGCGAAGATCAAGCCCTCGTCCTTGGCGCCGGTGATGCCGAAGTCCGCGTGCGAGGCCTCGCCGATGCCGTTGACGGCGCAGCCGAGGACGGCGACCTCGATCGGCTCGACGTAGGCTTCGAGCCGGGTCTCGATCTCGGCGACGACCGTGTCCATGTCGAACTGGAGGCGGCCGCAGGTCGGGCAGGCGATCAGCACCGGGCCCCGCTCGCGCAGCTGCAGAGCCTTGAGGATCTCCCAGGCGACCTTGACCTCCTCCTCGGCGTGGAAGGTCGAGAGGCTGATCCGGATCGTGTCGCCGATGCCGTCGGCGAGCAGGGTTCCGAGCCCGACCGAGGACTTGAGCGACCCCGACCACTTCGTCCCCGCCTCGGTGATGCCGAGGTGCAGCGGGTAGGGGATCTTCTCCGCCAGCAGCCGGTTGGAGGCGATCGTGTTGGGGACGTTCGTGGACTTGATCGAGACCTTGAAGTCCTCGAATTTCAGCCGCTCCATCATCTCGACGAACTCCACCGCCGCCGCGACCAGCGCCTCGACCGAGTTCGCGCGCTCGAGCTCGTGCAGGTGCTTCGGCAGTGAGCCGGAGTTGACCCCGATCCGCATCGGCACGCCCTTGGCACTTGCCAGCTCGGCGACCTCTGCGACCTTTTCGGGCCCGCCGATGTTGCCGGGGTTGAGGCGGATGCAGTGGGCGCCGGCCTCGATCGCCTTCAGCGCCAGCGTGTGGTTGAAGTGGATGTCGGCGATCACCGGGATCGGCGAGTCGGCGACGATCGTCTTCAGCGCCTCGGCGTCCTTCTCACGAGGAACCGCCACGCGGACGATGTCGGCGCCGGCCTCGGCGACGGTGCGGATCTGGTCCATCGTCGCCGCCAGATTGGCGGTCTCGGTCTTGGTCATCGTCTGCACCGCGACCGGGGCTCCGCCCCCTATCGGCACGTCCTTGACCCATATCTGGCGCTTCGAAGCCATGCGGTCTAGAGGTTACTCAGGAGGGACGCCCCGCCCCGCGTCCCGCCGTTCCGCTCGAATCAGCGCTTTTTCTTGAGCTTTACGGTGGTCGGCTGAGCGTTTGATGTGCCGCTCGTAGGGGTGAAGGTGATCGTCGGGCGCACCATCGCCTTGCCGGAGGACTTGAGCTTTTTGCGGACTTTGCCCAGCGCCTTGATCGTCACCGTGATGTTTCCGCGTGCTGCGACGGATGCCGGCCCTATGACCTTGACGCCCTTGCCTGAATAGCTCAGCGCGCCGGCGTTCGGGACGCTGACGCTGAGGGTCGCCGTCCCCTTCTTCTTGTTGCGAGTGATCTTGCCGAAGGTCAGGGTGTTGGTCGGCTCGATCGTGGCCTGGACGAGTACCTCGTAGGCGCCGCCGGGGGTGCCGGCGAGGGTGGCGCCATCGGCGAGGTCGGGCACCGTCCAGTGGATCTCGGTGGCGCCGGGGTTTGCGCCCTGCACGAGGTTGTTGTTGAGGATTCCGAGGCCGATCGCGTCGCCCGACGAGATCGGCAGCGAGGTTGGGATCGGCGGGGAGACGCCGCTGAACGTCGCCGGGGCGCTGGTCCCGGAGCCGGTGAAGTTGAGGCCTGCTCCCGGCGCGAGTATCCGCAGCCGGAGATCCTCGGCGGACGTTGCAGAGGCCCTCCAGCTGGTCACGGTTCCGTTGACAGGCGACCTCAGCCCGCCCGGCGCCTGGTTGGGTGCAATCAGCGACAGGTTGGTCTCGGTGCACGGGATCATCGAGAAGCAGTACATGTTGTCGGTTGGCGGCGTCGCCAGATTGCTGCCGATCGTGACCGTGCCCTCGGCCGGCCCGGCCGCGGCGAGCGTGAACGTCAGCACCAGAATCGCGAAGCAGCCCCGCTTCATCGGCCCATCCTAGAGAAGATCGGCGCTGCCGTCGTTCGGTCTAGTGCTTGCGCTTCGGGCTGCGGGCGCAGCTCTGCTTCTTCTTGTGAGACTTGCCCCTGGCCTTCTTGCCGACGCCGCAGCTCTGCTTGACGGCGGTGCCGATGCCCTGCTCCGGGGTGACCGAGCCCTGCGCGGCGGGATCGACCGTCTGCGCGGCCGCCGGAGCGGCAAGCGCGGCGCTCACCGCCAGAACGACGACGCCGGTGACACCTCGGTGGATTCCCTTCCGAATTCCCATGCGGTCCGCAGAACAAGGTAGGGGCTGGAGGGGCAAACACCAACGGACATCCGTCTAACCAGACGGCTAGGTGTACAGGTCTTCAATCTCGGCCGAGTACTTCTCGGCTATCGGCTTGCGCTTGAGCTTCATCGTCGGCGTCAGCTCGTCGCCTCCGGGCGGCCAGTCGGCGGGCAGGATCTTGAACTTCTTGATCTGCTCGACCCGGGCCATCTTCTCGTTGGCCTCGTCGACCCCGCTCTGGATCGCCTCGAGCAGCTTCTCCTCGGCGACGAGCCGCTCCGGGTCGGTGCTCTCGAAGCCGTGCTTCGAGGCCCAGGCGGGCGCAAAGTCGGGGTCGAGGACGATCAGCGCCACGTTGTAGGGCCGGCGGTCGCCGATCGCGCAGACCTGGCCGATCAGCGGGCTGGCCGACTTCAGGTGCGACTCGATCGAGACCGGCGACATGTTCTTGCCGGCGGCGTTGATGATCAGCTCCTTCTTGCGGTCGACGATCTTCAGGTAACCCTCGTCGTCGAGCTCACCGATGTCCCCGGTCAGAAGCCAGCCCTCGGAGTCGATCGTCTCGGCGTTCTTCTCGGGCATGTTGCGGTAGCCGGGCGTGTTCGCCGGCGTTCGCACCAGAACCTCGCCGTCCTCGGCGAGCTTGATCTCGCAGCCGGGGATGGGCGGGCCGACGGTGCCGAGCTTGATCGCGTCGGGCGGGTTCAGGGTCGCGACTCCGCAGGTCTCCGACATCCCCCAGAGCTCGCCGATCTCGATCCCGATCGCGTGGAAGAACTCGAGCACCTCGAGCGGGGTCGGCGCGGCGCCGACGTTGACGGCGGCGATGTCCTCCAGCCCCAGCTGCCGGCGCATCTTCGAGAACATCTGCTCGTCTGCGGCCGCGGCCGCGGCGGCGAGCTCTTCGGGCACCTGTTCGCCGGCCTGCTCGGCACGCACCTTCGCCAGTGCGGCCTCCAGGCCCTTCTCGGCCGGCACCCGCTGTTCATCCGGGAGTGCCGCCAGCGAAGACTCGAGCCCCGCCTTGAGCTTCTCCCAGATTCGCGGCACAGCGAAGAACCAGTTCGGCCGCACCTGCGGCAGGAACTCGATGATCTTGCGCGGGTCGGGGCAGATCGTGACCGTGAGGCCGAGGTTGACCGGTAGGTAGTAGTGGGCGCCGCGCTCGGCGATGTGGGCGGCGGGCAGCCACGAGATCACCCTGCCGCCGTCGTTGGGGAAGGGAACGGTGCCGTCGACCGAGCTGACCAGGGTCAGAAGGTTGCGGTGCGTGAGCTGGACGCCCTTCGGGGGCCCGGTCGTGCCCGAGGTGTAGATCAGCGTCAGCAGGTCGTCGGGTCCGAGGCCTGAGACCGTGGGCTCGATATCGAAGTCCGGGTCGATCGCCTCGAGCTCTTCGAGCGCCAGGTCGCCGCCCTCCCCTTCGACGACGATCAGCTTCTCGAGCTTGGGAAGGCTCTTCCTCGCCTCCTCGAAGCGATCGAGGTACTCCGGCGCGACGAAGGCGACCTTGGCCTCCGAGTCGGCGCAGACGTACTCGATCTGCTCGGGGGCGGAAGTCTCGTAGATCGAGAACGGAACCGCCCCGAGGGCGACCGCGCCGAGGTCGATCGGCATGAACTCGGGGCAGTTATCAAGCAGGATCGCGACGCAGTCGCCCTTCTCGAGCCCGAGCTTCGCGAGCCCGCCGGCGATCGTCGCGGCGCGGTCGCGCAGCTCGACCCAGCTGATCGAGACCGAGTCGTCAACGGTCCTTATCGCCGGCGCATCACCGTGCTTGGCGACGGTCTGCTCGAGCGCGCGGATCAGGTTCGCGGCCCGAAGCGGCTTCGCGGGGCCGCCGGACACGTACCTCTCCGCAGTCGCGCTCTCCATCCTGTGAGGAAGCCTAGTTAATAGTTAGTTCAGGCGGCCGATGTCGTTCGTCAGGCCGATGACGAACAGCATGATGAAGACCAGGAAGCCGACCCCCGTCGCGCGCTCGATCGTCGCCATCGGGACGCGGCGGCCGCGGAGCTTCTCGACCAGGCTCCAGAAGATGTGCCCGCCGTCGAGAGGCAGGAACGGGAACAGGTTGATGATCCCGAGCGAGAGGCTGACCAGGGCGAGGATCAGCCAGGCCTGGCGGCTGTCCGACTCGACCGCGGTGTGGGCGGCGTCGCTGATTCCGACGACGCCCGAGACCTGCTTGCGCTGCTCGGTCTCGAACAGCCGCGCGAAGACCTCGACGGTGCGGGTGGTGACGAGCCACATCTGATCGAGCGCGAGTCCCGCCGCTTCCGGCGCCGAGCGGTGCACGGTCACGTTGCCGGTGGTTCCAAAGCTGAACCCGAGCCGGTAGCGAGGATCGCCCGGCGTCGTCTCGGTGTCGTAGGTCGGAGGGATGCGGAGCGTTACGAGCTCGCCGTCGCGCTTGACGAGGACGGTGGCCGGCGTGGTCGCGGTGCACCCGTGGGTCGGCTCGCCCGCGCAGGTGTGCGAGTTGACCCGGTCCGACAGGGTCTTCGAGAGGGCCGAGAGCTTGTCGAGGCGCTGATCGGGGTTCTCGATCTGGGTGATCCCGGGGACCTCCGCCGGGGTGCCGTCCACCGAGACGATCCGGTCCCCCGTCTCGAGCTGTCCGTCGGCCGGCGCGCCGGCCTTGACGTCGGCGACCTCGAGTGCCGTCGGCTCCCCGACGTTGAACGAGAGCGCGAAGAGAATCAGGAAGGCGATCACGATGTTGACCAGCGGACCCGCGCCGATCACCACGATCCGCTTCCAGACGGGCTGGTTGTAGTAGGCGCGCTTGAGGATCTCCGGGTCGACCGCCCCCGAACCCTCGATCTTCCCGGGCGTGTTCGGCCCCGAGTCGGCCCCCTCGATCGACTCGATCATGGTCGGCTCACGCTTCTCGTCGCCCCGCTCCGCCGCCTCGAGCTCCTCGGGGTTCATCCCGGTGATCTTCACGAAGCCGCCGAGCGGGATCGCGCCGATCCCGTACTCGGTCTCGCCGCGGCGCACCGAGAACAGCTTCGGCGGGAAGAACAGGAAGAAGCGCTCGACCCGCATCCCGACGGCCTTGGCCGCGGCGAAGTGGCCCGCCTCGTGGAGGACGATCAGCGCGCAGAATCCGACGAAGACGAGGAACCAGCTCACGCCGAGCTCAGCGCCCCCCCGGCGAGGCCGGACGCGTGGTCGCGGGCCGCGGCGTCGGCTTCGAACAGCTCCTGGAAGTGGGTGACCTGGCGCAGGGGCATCGCGTCGAGCGTCCGCTCGATCACCTCGCCGATGCCGGTGAAGCCGAGCTCGCCGGCGAGGAAGGCCTCGACCGCGACCTCGTTGGCGGCATTGAGAACGCAGGGCGCGGTGCCGCCCAGCTCGCCGGCCTCGCGGGCCAGGCGCAGGCAGGGGAAGGCCTCGAGGTCGGGCGCCTCGAAGGTGAGCTCGCCGAGGTCGGCGAGGTCGAGGGTCCGAAGCTCGACGTCGGCGCGTTCGGGAAAGTTGAGCGCGTAGGAGATCGGCACCCGCATGTCCGGGTAGCCCATGTGCGCGATCGAGGCGCCGTCGTTGAGGTGGACCAGCGCGTGGACGATCGACTGCGGGTGGACGACGACGTCGATGCTCTCGTAGGGCACGCCGAACAGATGGTGGGCCTCGATCAGCTCGAGGCCCTTGTTGGTCAGCGTCGCCGAGTCGATCGTGATCTTGCCGCCCATCTCCCAGGTCGGATGCGCCAGCGCCTCCTCGCGGGTCACGTTCTCCAGGTCGGTGCGGCCGCGGAACGGACCGCCTGAGGCGGTGAGCACGAGGCGGTCGACCGTGCCCGGGCTCTCGCGGCGGATCAGCTGGTGGAGCGCCGAGTGCTCGGAGTCGACCGGCACGAGCTGCGCCCCCGTTGCCTCGGCGAGCGCCATCACCAGCTCGCCGCCGACGACCAGCGACTCCTTGTTGGCGAGCGCCACGTCGATGCCCTCGGTGAGGGCGGCGATCGTCGGGCCCAGCCCGGCGGCGCCGACGATCGCGTTCAGCACCAGGTCGGGTTTCGAGTCGGTGATCAGCTCGCGGATCCCCTCCTCGCCCGCGAGCACCGCCCCTCCCCACTGCTCGCCGGCGCTCGTGGCGGCGTCCTCGTCGGAAAAGGCGAGCACGGGGGCGCCGTGGCGCTCGGCCTGAGCGACAGCAGCCTCCCAGCTCGAACCGGCGCAGAGCCCGGCGAGCGCGAGCTCGTTCGAGCCCTCGATCACCTCGAGCGCCTGCGTTCCGATCGACCCTGTCGACCCAAGAATGAGGACGCGTTTCACGGCGATCCAGTGTAGGGCCGCCGCTCAACGCGCCCTCAATCGTCTTGGAAGACCGGGGTCAGACCAAGGTCTGACCCCGGTCGCCGTTACTCAACCCCGCAGCGTGATCGCTGTGATCGAGGCGTCCTGGATCTTCAGGTTGTTCGTCGCCTGGTTGCAGGCGAGCGAATAGGTGTGCGTACCGCCCAGCGGTTGGGCGATCGCGCTGAGGCCGAACCCGGCCCCGTTGTCGCCGGTGTGGCCGTCATCGGTGCTGCCGATTCGCGCAACACCGGTCCCGATCGGCTGGCCGTCGACCTGCAGGCGGCAGGTGCCCTTCGCCCCGCCCGCATCCGTCGTGTAGGTCCCGTTGGCCATCACCAGCATCCGCCGCTGGAACTGCTGCGAGACCTTCACATTCGCCTGCACGCAGACCTTGAAATTCGCGTCGGTCGGATCGCACGGCACCGCCTGCGACGCAGACGATCCGTAGGGCAGAACCTTCTGCTTGGTCTCCTTGCTGAGCGATCCGAACGTGACCTTGCCGGCGGCGATCGCGGTGCCGCCGAGCGCGGCGACCAGCGCCACGATCGCGACAACGAGCCCCGCCGAGGGCCTCCGGCCCTTGAGGTGCCTCCACATGTTGCTTCCCTCCTTGACTTGGTTGCCTCTGTCGGAACAGGAAACCGCCGCTCAAGTTGCGGGCTGAAATCGAACGCTCGGCGTGCCTGTCAGGCTTTGCGGCGCGCGGCGGCCGTCGAGGAGCGTGCATCGTGCATGGCGACGATGTAGACCGTGTCCGCGTCGCCGTCGTAGCTGTACAGCAACAGCATCCAGCTCCACGGCCCGAGTACGAAGCGCGTCTCGCGCCAGCGCCCCGACAGTTCTCGCCCCGCGAGCGGAAAATCACCAACCGTCCGCAGCGATTTCGCGATCCGCGGCCACGTATCGGCCGGCAGACTCAGCGCTGCAATTGCGCCGTCGACGTCACGCCGAGCGCGCGGCGTGACGATGATCCTCGCCACTCAGGCCAGGTCGGCCAACGGCGTTCCGTCGCCGCGCCGAGCCTCGGCAAGACCCTCCTGGGTGCGCTCCCAGGCGCCCGGGATCGCGTCGAGCAGCTCCGTGACCGTTCTTGCATCGGGGTCGGCGTCCTCGAGCGCGTTCGACAACAGCGAGCGGGCGAGCGTTCCCTCTTGGACGTGGGCGCGCTGCGCAAGGGCCGAGAGCTTGCTCGCGTGCTCGTCGTCGAGCACCACGTTGACGCGAGTCTTCTTCGAGGGCATGCCGCCATCCTACACACCACTGCACACGGTGTGGGTCAATACAGCAACGCCACCGCCAAGTAGTAGCCGGCGACGACCGTGAACAGGATCGCGTCGAGGCGGTCGAGTAGACCGCCATGCGGGCCGAAGATCTTGCCCGTGTCCTTGATCTCCCGGTCGCGCTTGATCATCGAGGCGAAGAGATCCCCGATCGGGGCGAGGATCGCGATTACGAGGCCCATCTCGAGCGCCTGGACCCCGGTCAGCCAGTCCTGGTAAAGGCCGGCGAGCCAGAAGCCCATGATGCCGCCGATGATCCCGCCCGCGAGTCCCTCGTAGGTCTTGTTGGGCGAGATCCGCGGCGCCATCTTGCGGCTGCCGAAGAGGCGGCCGGCGCCGTACGCGGCCGTGTCGGCGAGGATCGTGGCGACAAGGACGTCGACGACGAGCGCACCGCCATGGCGCGACAACTCGTCGAGCAGTACCGCGTGCGAGAAGCCGAGCCCGATCCAGGCGGTCCCCAGCACCGTTACCGCCATCGATACGGTGACGTCCTCCTGCGATTCGCGCCGGGCCGCGAAGAGAAAGAGCAGCGGGAAGATGCAGGCGAGGCCGAGCAGGACCTGGAACGAGCTGCCGAGGTAGGCGGCGACGATCATGCCGGTGACGACCAGGAATGCGGGCGTCTCCAGCGGCCTCGCGCGCTCGGTCATCGCGAAGTACTCGCGCAGGGCGATGTAGCCGAGGCCGACCATCGCAGCGGCGAACAGGGCGCCTCCGACGGCGATGATCGTGATCGCGAACACGACCCAGGGAATCGCCCAGAGGACGCGGCGGGTGGTCTCGGCGCGAAGCCACTCGCGCAGCGAGCGCCGCGGGCGCTTCTGCTTTTTCTTCGTGCGCTCCCGCGGCTCGCCCTTCTCGACGTGAAACTCCTCCCCCGGCTTCGCCTTCGGCGCCTCCCCTTCGAAGTCGGGCATGTCGAGGTCCTTGAGCGCTTCCTTGTACTCCTCCTCGCTGATGGGAGCGTCCTGCGCATCCTCCTTGGGAAGCTCGCCCTCGGTCATGCTCTCGCTCCGAACCGGCGCCGGCGCGAGCGGTACTCGTCGAGCGCCGCCCTGAACGCCTCCTTGGTGAAGTCGGGCCAGAGCTCGTCGCGGAACACGAACTCCGAGTAGGCGCACTGCCAGAGCAGGTAGTTGGAGATGCGCTGCTCGCCGGAGGTGCGGATCAGAAGGTCGGGCTCGTGCATCTCGGGCGCGTAGAGGCCCGCTTTGAAGGCCTCTTCCCCGCCTCCGTTGTAACGCTCGGCGGCGTCGAGGATCTCGGCCCGCCCCCCGTAGTTGAAGGCGATGAACAGGGTGATCCGGCCGTTGCCGGCCGTCTTCTCCTCCGCCCAGCTCATGCGCTCGATCAGCTCGGCCGGCACCTCCTCGCGGCGGCCGATGAAGCGCATCCGCACGCCTTCCTCGTCGAGCTCGGGGGTCTCGCGGTCGATGCGCTCGCCGAACGTCGCCATCAGCCCGTCGACCTCCTCCTTGGGCCGGGTCCAGTTCTCGGTCGAGAACGAGAACACGGTCAGCTCGTCGATTCCGAACTCGACCGCGTCCTTGAGCCGCGCCTTGACCACGTCGGCGCCGGCGCGGTGGCCCTCGATCGTCGGCAGGCCCCGCCGCTCGGCCCAGCGGCCGTTGCCGTCGGTGATGATCGCCACGTACCGCGCAGCGTCTGAGCCGGAGGACATCAGTCCCCCAGGATCTCTTCTTCTTTGCCTTTCAGAAGAGAATCGATTTCGCCGATCGCCTCGTCGGTCTGCTTCTGCAGCTCGGACTCGGCCCGGCGCTCGTCGTCCTCGCCGGCGTCGCCTTGCTTCTTCATCTCGCGCAGGTCGTGCTGGACGTCGCGGCGGATGTTGCGCACAGCGACGCGCCCCTCTTCGGCGACGCCGTGGACGACCTTGACCATCTCCCTGCGGCGATCCTCGGTCAGCTCCGGGATCTGGAGGCGGATCACGCTGCCGTCGTTGTTGGGTGTCAGCCCGAGGTCCGACTCCATCACCGCCTTCTCGATGACACCGATCGAGGACTTGTCGTACGGGGTCACCGTCAGCAGCCGCGCGTCCGAGGTTGCGACCTGGGCGAGCTCCCTCAGCGGCGTCTCGACCCCGTAGTAGTCGACGACGATGCGGTCGAGGAGATGCGGCGAGGCGCGGCCGGTGCGGACGGTGGCGAACTCGTTGCGCGTCGATTCAACCGACTTTGTCATACGGTCGGTCGCGTCCTCCAGAAACGCGTCGATCAGGGCTTCGTCGGTCATGAAACGAGGGTTCCTACACGCTCCCCGGAGACGATCCTATCTATGTTGCCCTCGGTCGCCATGTTGAAGACGTAGATCGGCAGGTTGTTGTCCATGCACAGGGACAACGCCGTCGAGTCCATCACCTTGAGGCCCTTCTCGATCGCCTCCATGTGCCCGACCTCGGGCAGGAAGGTCGCGCCGGGGTTGACCGACGGGTCGTCGTCGTAGACGCCCTCGACGCCGTTCTTGGCCATCAGGATGCAGTCGGCGTGGATCTCGAGCGCCCGCAGCGCCGCCGCGGTGTCGGTGGTGAAGAACGGGTTGCCGGTGCCGGCGGCGAAGATCACGACGCGACCCTTCTCGAGGTGGCGGATCGCACGGCGGCGGACGTAGGGCTCGGCGACCTCCGTGACGTCCATCGCCGAGAGCACGCGCGTGTGCGAGCCGACCTTCTCGAACGCGTCCTGGAGGGTCAGCGCGTTGAGCACGGTGGCGAGCATCCCCATGTAGTCGGCGGTGGCGCGGTCCATGCCCGCGGCCGCACCGTCGAGGCCCCGGTAGATGTTTCCCGCGCCGACCACGACCGAGATCTCGACGCCGCGCTCGGAGACGTCGTGGACCTGCTTGGCGATGCGCTCGATCTGGGCGGGATCGGTGCCGAACTCCAGGGAACCCATCAACGCCTCCCCGGAGAGCTTGAGGAGGATCCGCTTGAAGCTGGGGGCTCCGTTTTCGCTCAAGTCACTCCTCGCCGATCTCGAAGCGCGCGAACCGCGCAATGCGCACATTCTCGCCGGTCTTGGCGGCGACTTCGGTGCGCAGCTCCTCGATCGTCTTGCCCTCGTATCGCTCCTCGTTGAAGTGCTTCTGATCGAGGAGGACGACGTCGGATGCCCACTTGCGGAGCTGGCCCTCGACGATCTTCGCGACCACATCTTCCGGCTTGCCCTCGGCCTTGGCCTTCTCCTCGAAGATCTCGGCCTCCTTGGCGCGCACGTCCTCGGGGATGTCCTCGATCGAGACGTGTTCCGGGTTCATCGCGGTGACGTGGATCGCGACCTGGCGCGCGAACTCCTTGAAGTCGTCGTTGCGCGCGACGAAGTCCGTCTCGCACTGGACCTCGACCAGGGCGCCCTTGCGGCTGTCGGCATGGATGTAGGAGATGACAACCCCCTCTGAGGTGCCCCGGCCGCTGCGCTTGGCCGCCGAAGCGGCGCCCTTCTTGCGCAGGATGACGATCGCCTTCTCCTCGTCCCCGCCCGCCTCGGCGAGGGCCTCCTTGCAGTCGGAGATCGGCGCGCCGGTCTTCTGACGGAGGGCCTTGACCTCCTCGGCGCTGGGCTTGTAGCCGCTCATTTTGTCTCTGCCGGCTCGGTGGCGGGGGGCTTGGGCTCTTCGGCCGGAGTGTCCGGCGCGACCGCCTGCGGATGGTCGGGGGTCTTGGGCACCGGTTTGGGGGCGGCCTGCTTAGGCGCGGGCTTCTTCGCCGCGGGCTTGGGGGCGGCGGGCTTTGCGGCCGCAGGCTTCGGGGCTCCGGGCTTCGGCGCGGCGGGTTTGGCCGCCGCGTCTGCCTTCTTGGCCTCCTCCGCCTTCTTCGCCTCTTCGGCCTTGCGCTTCTCCTCCTCCTCGGCCTCGCGCTTCTTGCGCTCCTCCTCTTCCTTTTGGCGGCGAGCCTCCTCCTCGGCGCGGCGCTTCTCCTCTTCGGCGCGGCGCTTCGCCTCCTCGACTCGCCAGGCGGCGGCCGAGTCCTCGATCGCCGAGCCGACGGCGGAGATGGCCAGGTCGCAGGAGCGGATCGCGTCGTCGTTGCCGGGGACCACGTAGTCGACCGGCGTCGGGTCGCAGTTGGTGTCGACGAGGCCGACGATCGGCAGCCCGAGGCGGTTGGCCTCGCGCAGGGCGATCTCCTCGGTCTTGAGGTCGATGATGAAGACCGCGTCCGGGAGCCGCTGCATGTCGGCGACGCCGCCGAGGTTGAACTCGAGCTTGCGCAGCTCGGACTCCATCGCCATCCGCTCCTTGGTCGGCAGCAGGTCGAGCTTGTCGCCCTCCTGGAGGTCGCGCAGCTCGTGCAGCCTCTTGATCCGGTCCTTGATCGTGTTGAAGTTGGTCAGCAGGCCGCCGAGCCAGCGCTTGTTGACGAACGGCATCTGGCACTTCTCCGCCCAGTCGGCGACGGCGTCCTGGGCCTGCTTCTTGGTGCCGACGAACAGCACCACGCCGCCCTTGCGGGCCAGCTCCGCGGCGAAATCGCTCGCCTGCTTGAGCAGGTCCTCGGTCTGCAGCAGGTCGATGATGTGAATCCCGTCACGCTCGCCGTGGATATAGCGGCGCATGCGGGGGTTCCAGCGGCGCGTCTGGTGGCCGAAATGGACTCCGGCCTCCAGAAGCTCCTTGATGCCTACTTCGGTGGCCATCAAAGCTCCTTGTTTGCTTGGGTTACTCGACTCCCGCCGGTGCGTGGGGACCCAGTTGTCTCGTCCAGATTTCTAGGCAGCGTCCCGCGCTCTATGGACCGTCGGGGTTAGGGGTCGGTTCAGCGGCGGATTGTAGGCGTCAGCCGTGCCTGGCGCGCTCCAGGGCCGCCTCGAGGTCCTGGGGCAGCTCCGAGCGGAAGCTCATCTCCTCCCCGCTCGCCGGGTGGCGGAAGGTGAGCTCGGTCGAATGCAGGAACTGGCGCGAGAGGCCGTGCCTGCCCACCTGGCCGTAGCGCGGGTCGCCGGCGACCGGGTGGCCGATCGCCGCGAAGTGCGCGCGGATCTGGTGCGTGCGCCCCGTCTCGAGGCGGGCGGTGAGGAGCGTGTCGGCGGGCAGCACCTCGAGCACCTCGAAATGGGTGCGCGCCTCCCTGCCGCCGCCGCGCACCGCCATCTCGGTTCGCCGCTGCCGGTGGCGCCCGAGCGGGGCGTCGATCGTGCCCGTGCGCGAGGCGAGGGCGCCGGTGACGAGCGCGGTGTAGGAGCGCTTCGCCTCGCGGGTGCGGATCTGCTCGGCCAGGGCGCGGTGCGCGGACTCGTTGCGGGCGACCACCATCAGCCCCGAGGTGTCCTTGTCGAGGCGGTGGACGATGCCCGGGCGTTCGTCCCTCCCGCCGCCGGCGATTCCCGCCAGCAGCTCGACCAGCGTCACCCCATCGTGCGAGGGCGCCGGGTGGACGACGAGGCCCGGCGGCTTGTCGACGACGACGAGGTCGTCGTCTTGGTACACGAGATCCGGCTTCGCCACAAACGCCACCTCCTTCCGCTACGCGTGCGGGGGCGGCTGGTCGTCGGGCAGCAGCACGAGGCAGAGGACGCCCGCGACGATCGCCACGTCGGCGAGGTTGAAGGTCGGCCACAGCGGCAGGTCGATCCAGTCGATCACGGCGTCGATCCGCACGCGGTCGGCGAGGTTGCCGAGCGCGCCGCCGACCAGCAGGCCCGCCGAGACCCAGATGCGCGCGCCGGTGCGGCCGCCCGAGACGAAGACCAGGACGGCGATCAGGACGAGGATCGTGACCCCGATCAGGACGGCGCTGGTCCCCCCGAAGGCCCCGAAGGCGATCCCCGTGTTGCGCACGTTGGCGATCTTCAGGAACGGCAGGACCTCGGTCGTGTGCCCGCGGGTGACGGCCGCGGTGGCCGCGGCCTTGCTCGCCTGGTCGATGGCGACGACGACGCCGGCGAGCGCGGTCGCCTTGGCGGCGGTCTCGATCGCCCCCGCGCGGCGGCTCAAAGGTTGGAGACGGCGCCGACGAGGATGCCGCCCACGATGCTGTAGACCACCAGCGCGATGATCGGGCTCAGGTCGAAGGCCACCGACCCTGAGCCGATCGGCTTGATGAAGCTGCGAAAGAGGCGGAGGTAGGGCTGGCCGGTGTCGTTGACGAAGCCGATCGAGGCGCTCAGCCACCGGTGGTAGGGAATCCTCGGGATCCAGGACAGGAGGATGTTGAGCAGCAGGATCACCAGGTAGACCACGAAGATGTTGTTGGCGAACTCGCCGACGCTGAAGCTCATTTGCGCATTGTCTTCAATGAGGCCTTGACCGCGCGTTGCAGCGCCTTGTGGAATCGCTTCTTCTCGAGCGCCTTGAGCCCGGCCTCGGTCGATCCGCCCGGCGAGGCCACCGCCGTGCGCACCTCCTCCGGGGTGTGGTCGCGCAGCAGCGATCCGGTTCCGGCCACGGTCTCGACCACCATCTCGCGGGCGAGCTGCGGGTCGATCCCCTCCTTCACCGCCTGCTCGATCAGGGTCTCGGCCACCACGGCGACGTAGGCCGGCGAGCAGCCCATGACCGCGGTCGCGGCGTCGATCTGCGAATCGTCGACTTCGATCAGGGTGCCGAGCAGGGCGAGCAGCTCCTTGAGCCGCTTGTCGAGCTTCTCGTCGACCGTGTCGGCGGCGTCGTAGCAGAGCACCCCCTGCCGGGTCTCGACCGCGAGGTTGGGCATCACCCGCGCCAGCGGCACCGTCGGCAACGCCTCGCCGAGCTCCGCCAGCGATGTCGCGCCGAGCACGGAGAGAACCGGCTTGCCCATCGCGGTGAGCCCGGTGATCACCGGCCCGAGCTGCGCCGGCTTGACCGCGAGCACGACGAGATCGGAGTCCGTGGCGAGCGCGCCGTTGTCGGGCGCGGTGCCTCCCCCCACCTCTTCTGCGATCGCCGCCGCGCGGCCCGAGCCGCCGTCGGTGAACAGCATCTCGCCGTCGAAGCCGTCGGCGCCGGCCCAGCCGCGCGCCATCGCCGCGGCCATGTTGCCCGATCCGATGAAGCCGATTCTCACCGGCCGAAGGTTATTGCTCGCGCGTCACAGCGCTGTGTCGCGCTCGGGCCAAGCACCCGTCCGAACCCGCTCGTAGAGAGTGTCGGGCGCAAGATCCGCCCCACCGGGCCAGACGACGGTGCCCGTCTCAGAGTCCACCCGGGCCTCTACGAACCCGTCCGGCGTGGTCCGCATCGAGCAGCACGACTGGTCGTCGCACGAGGGAGCGACCTACGTTCGTTCGGAAAACCACTGCCCCAGCGCCTCGAGGCCCCTGACGCTGCGGCTCTCCCCCGCCGAGCCCGCCGAGCATCGCCCCCTCGCCGGGCATCAGCATCAGATTGATCTTCACCTCATCGGTAGTACGGAGCTGCAGCCGGACGGCGGCATGATCGGCAATGGCGGCCTCGACGGTGGCCCAACCTCCCCCGGCTCCGCCCGCCTTCACGGGTGCAAGCCGCTCGGGCGGGATCGATTCGGCCTCGCCGGACGGCTCACCGCGGCGATCGAGCGGCTGGAGCAGGAGCCGCCGTTCAGTGATGCCAAGCGCGACGCTGCCGCCCTTGAACAGCCCCTTCTGCTGCGATGCCGCGCAGACACCGAGCAGCTCCTCCCCCGGCTCGAGAAGGGCTTCGAAGGCGGGGCTGTACTTGTTCGCAAAGTCGATGGGGATCCTAGGTATCCCATTCCGTTAGCGCCTGTCATGAGTGACAGGTCGGCGCGAGGATCCGTCATCGTCGCGAGTTGATTCGCGTGAGGTGAGCGGGAGCCGGCGCCCGCCCGTCGCGTGAATGGGGCGCGACTCAAGCAATCCGCGAGCTCCTGCTCCCCAACGAAGGGAGGTGCGGATCGGATTTGCGGGACCGGCTTTCAGAGCGGCCCAACGTTCATCTTGGATATTGGTGATCGGATCCGTATGCCCCGCGAGCCCCACGGCCCTTACGCGAAGTCCCGTGGCACTCCCTCAGGATCGCCGGCCCGGCAACCAGCACCGGGCCAGATTTTCGCCCCGGTCTATGGGCCCTTCTTCCGCTTGGCCTTCTTCACCTTCCAGCGGACGATCGCCTCGTCGCTTCGGTCGCCATCCGAATCTATCGCGACGACCTCGAACCGGTGCTTCCCGGGCTTGACGTGGTGAAAGGCGTGCGGTGATGCACAGTCGAACGGGTGGTGTTAAGGGTGTTAAGGGTGTTAAGGGTGTTAAGGGGGTCGGTGTTAAGGGGGTCTGACCCCGTTAACACATGACCCCGTTAACACACGTGCAGGCCGACGAGATGCAGGCGCGCGGAGAGGAACCTCCTGGCCACGCTGGTGCTCCGCGGTGAGGACTTCGAGAGCTGGGACGAGATGATCGCCGAATTCAGGCGCCGCTCGCTCGCCGACGCCAACGCTGAGCAGTGACGCTCCCCGCGAGGATCCGAGGGCTGGTCGCCCGGCGCTGGCTCAGCCGTGCAATCTCCGGTCGGCGAGCGCGTAGACACTCGGCCGCCACGGCACGCCGGGGTGGCGCTCGCCGACGGCCAGCAGGAGCAGGGCCGGCGCGGTCTTCTCTCGGTCGATGGCGAACACGGCTCCCCAGGGGCCGGCGGGCTGGGGGATGTAGAGCTTGACGCAGCCCGGCAGCCGCGTCCCGTCGCGGCCCTCCGCCTCACAGGGCCGAAGCCAGCCGACCGGGATTCCGTCTCGACCGAGTTCGGCGATCAGCGGCGTGATCGCGGCGCGCGCCGCGGTGCTGGAGTGGGCGAGGTCGTTGGCGAGCCAGCTCTCCTCGACCCGCAGCCCGAAGCGCGGCCCTGGGGCCGCGCCCACGCGATCTAGCCCTCGCCGTCGGCGGGCTGCATCTGCGGCCCGTGCTCGGCCCAGAAGGCGTCGAGCTCGGCGGGGCTCAGCGGCCGGGTGCCGAGACGCTCCCTGACATCGGCGAGGGTCGGTTCGTCGCTTACTGGCAGGACTACGATCTGAGCCCGCGAGGCTTCGTCCTCGCTGAGGCCCTTGACCTGCTCGAGAAGCTCCTTGCGCGTCATGGCTCGATTCTACCGCCCGCCTGCGATCCTTCAGGAGGGACCAGGACCGTCCCTCCTCCAGCACGCCAACGCAGCGGCCCCCGTGGGTGAGAGCCGACCTGCAACAGATAGTTGACCGGCGATAGCGATCCCAGCAGTTCGGCGCGCCAGTCTGAGCAGGGGAAGGGCGCTCGTCCTCGCGCGAAGCGGCAGTAGCCGTACCCGGCGTCGCCGCAGCGACATGCGATGATGTGCCGGTGCTCGGCGGGATCCGCAAGCAGTTGGGCTCTCTGCTGAGCATGCCGCGACCTGGGACGCCCCCGGAGGGAGATTCCGCCCGCGCCACCGTCGTCTACTACCACGGCGACGAACCGGTCGCCGGCGTCAAGCAGGACTTCTACTGGCGGACGGTCGAGCTGCGGCTTACCGACGATCCTCAAGGCGCCCCGACGACCACGGTCGAGACCTACCTGGTCCGGCAGGCACATCAGGCCCTTCGCACGGGCATGGACATACCGGTGCGCGTCAAGCCGGGAACGCGCGCCATCGTCGGCATCGACTCCGAGGCGTTCGAGGCCGGACTGCCGCGACGACGTTCGCCACCACCCACTCGACCGCGAGCAACGGAAGCGAGAGGAGGAAGAGCACCACACCAATCGGATCGAGTTCTCCGATCCGGCGCCGCCGAGGCCGCCATGGCAACCGCGACGCATCGACGTTCCAGACGGTCCCGTTGGGTTCCTCGACGCGCTCGCCCACGGCGACAGCGTTTCAGGTTGGCCGGTATGGCGAAGAGCGCCGCTTTCTCTTTGAAAGAACGCGCCCTGTCAAGTCGGCGGCCCGCGACCGCCATCGGTCGACCTCCTCGTCGTGCGCTGCTCCCGGCTGGTCGAGCTTCGGCTCATTTCTCTTTCGGCGCTCTGGCTGGCGCAGATCGTTCCTGGGAGCTGCGCCGGGATCTCAATTCCATGCGGAGGAGGCGCGAGCCCACGAATTCGGTGGTGACCCCCTTCGCGTGAAACCCGACGCAAGCGAGCTCAGGGCCCGAGCTACGACTGGTTGAAGAAGCCGCTCTCGAGCATGCGCTCGGCCTCGGCGGCTGAGACCTCGACGTTCTGCGGGGTCAGGAGGAAGGTCTGGTCGGCGATCTTCTGCATGCCGCCGCCGAGCGCGTAGGTGAGGCCCGAGGCGAAGTCGATCAGGCGCCTGGAGAGGTCTGTGTCGGTGTCCTGGAGGTTGAGGATCACCGGCCGCGAGCTCTTGAACTCGTCGCCGATCTGCTGGGCGTCGTTGAAGCTGCGCGGGGCGACGAGCTTCATCTGCACGTTGGCACCGCCACGGCTCCCGCCACGGCCGCCGCCGTTGCCTGCGGGCTCGACCGGAGCCATGTCCGGGTCGGCGCCGCGGCGCCGCCTCGGGGGCGGTTCGTCGTCGCCGAAGATGTCGTCGATGTCGGCCGAGGCGCCGGAGCCGCGACCGCGGCGGCCTCGAAGCGGGCTGCGGCCGGTGTCGGCCTCACGCACGGGCTCGCGAATCGCGCCCTCGTGCGTTCCGCGGCCGCCACCGGTGCCGGTGTCGTGCTCGTCGGTGTACTCGCCTTCCTCGATGTAGTCGCCGTCAACGAGTCCGAAGTACTCGAGGGCGCGTCGCCATGTGTCGCCTAGGGCCATTGTCTGCCTCAGTTCGGCCGGTGGAGCAGGATTCCTGCACCGGATTATGCCTACCTATGTGTACAAGATCGTTCCCAAACGCACGATAGTGGCCCCTTCCTGGGCAGCTACTGCGTAGTCCTGGCTGGTTCCCATCGAAAGCCGCCGCAATCCGTGCTCGGCGGCGAGCTCGGCGAGGCGGGCGAAATACGGGCGCGAGGCCTCGGGGTCCTCGGTGAACGGCGGCATCGTCATCAGCCCGGAGACCGTCACCGGGCAGCGCTCGATGAACGCCCCGAGCTCTTCCGGCGCGACTCCGCCCTTCTTCGCCTCGCCCGCGACGTTTACCTCGACCAGGACTTCGGTATCGGCGCCGCCATGGCGGCCGAGCTGCTCGAGCGCCGACTCGCTCGCGATCGAGTGGATCAGGCGGACCGCCGACAGGATCCGCTTCACCTTGCGGCTCTGGACATTGCCGATGAAATCCCAGTCGAAGTCCTCGCCCCAGCGTTCGCGCTTGGCTTCGAGGTCCTGAAGGCGGTTCTCGCCGACCAGCTCGACGCCGGCTTCGGCGAGCGCCCCCATTTCGTCGACCGGCACGTACTTGGTGGCCGCCAGCAGTTCCACCTCGGGCCCGACCTGTTCGCGGATCCGCTCGAGGTTTGCGCGGACCTTGGCCGGATCGATCCCGTGGATCAGGCCGGCCATCTTCAGTCAATCCAGACGAGGCCGGCCTGGCGCCCGGTATGGCCCGAGTCGCGGCGGTGGGAGAAGAACAGCTCCGGGTTGCAGCTCGTGCAGAGGCCGGCCGACTGCACGTGTTCCACGCCGGCCGCGCGCAGGCGGCGATCGGCGATCTCGGCGAGGTCGATGGTCTGGTGTGTGTGAACGTTCTGTGAGGGGGTCTGACCCCTTTGTAAGGGGGTCTGACCCCTTAACGCTGGGGTCTGACCCCCTTTAAGTTCGGGGAACGCGGCGATCACCTCTTCGCCGACCTCGTAGCAACAGGCCCCGATCCCGGGGCCGATCGCGGCCGCGGTCGCCCCGACCTCGGCGGCGGCCTTCTCGGCGATGCCCGCCGCGAGCCCGCGCCAGCCGCCGTGGACCATCGCCACGCCGCGGTTGCCCGCAAGCGCGATCGGCAGGCAGTCGGCGACCTGGACCAGGGGCACGAGGCCAGGGGTCGTCGTGACCTGGGCATCGACCTGCTCGGAGGCGGGGACGCCCTCGGCGAACGGGCTCGGGCGCTGCGGCTCCTCGTGTCGTGCGAGCTCCGCGCCGTGGACCTGGTGCCCCATCAGCACGTTCTCGGGCTCGGCGCCGAGCATCTGGGCGAGCCGCTCGCGGTTGGCGATCACGTTCCCGGGATCGTCCTCGGTGAGGATCCCGACGTTGAGGCTCTTGAAGTCCCCGCCACTGGTGCCGCCGATCCGGGTCGAGAAAGCGGCCGTCGCGCCCGGCAGCTCGGCCTCGAGCCACTGCACACCCGAGCGTTCCTTCCACTCCATCGGGCAACCGTAGCCGTCAAGCGGCGCGGGCCCGCTCGAGCGCGTACTCGAGCTCGGCGTCGTGGCCGGAGATCTCGCCGTCGAGCTTGGCGTCGAGCGCTGCCCCCAGCCCGGCGCCGATCGCCGGGCCCTCGGGGATGCCCGCCGCGATCAGCTCGTCGCCGTCGATCTCGAGCCGCACGTGTCGCCACTCGCTTGCGTAACGGTCGAGCCACTCCGCGCCCATCGCCCGGGCGACCGCCAGCTCTTCTCCCGATCGCTCGCCGGCGAGCTTTGTGGCCAGCGACGGGGGCTCGGCGGTGGCCGTCGCCAGGCGCGCCGCCTCCTCGCCCCCGCCCCCGACCGCAAGCAGCACCGCCTCGACCGGATCGGCGATCCCCTTCCAGGCCGGGTCGGCAAGGACCTCGCGCACGCGATCGATCAGCTCGGCGGCGCCGGCGGCAGCCTCGATCAAACCCCACTCCCCGGCGAGCTCTAACGCCCGGGCTGCATCGGGCTCGGCGGCGATCCTCCGCAGCTCCGCTCGCTCGCGGTCGCGCGAGACGGTGGCGAGATCGGCCTCGCGCAGGAGCCGCCCAGTTTCGGGTTCGAGCTCGAGCCCGAGCCGGGCCGCGTAGCGCGCGGCTCGCAGCGCCCGGGTGGGGTCGTCGGTGAACGAGCCCGCGTGGAGCACGCGGAGCAGGCCGGCGCGCAGATCCTCGAGCCCGCCGTGGGGGTCGATCAGCTGCGGCTCGCCGTTGAGCGGGACCGCCATAGCGTTGATGGTGAAGTCGCGTCGGGCGAGGTCCTCCTCGAGCTTCGCGGGCTCGACGTCGGGCAGCGCGCCCGGCTCGGCATAGCTCTCGGCCCGGGCGCTCGCCAGGTCGACGACCGCGTCTCCCTCGCGCACGGTTGCGGTCTGAAACCGCTCGTGCTCGCGCAGCTCGCCCCCGAGCGCGGCAGCGAGCGGCGCGACGTCTCCCTCGACGACGACGTCGATATCGGCCCTGTCGCTCCCCAGGAGCAGGTCGCGCACGGCCCCGCCGACGAGGTAGGCGGGAATGCCCTCCGACGCCTGGCGCACGCGCGCGAGGCCCGGCAGCTTCTCCATGCGCTCGGCGAGCCGCCCGGCGTCGATGTCACCCCGTTTCTCGGCCACTTCTCAGCTTCCCTACCATGCCTGGCTGCTCGGATGTCCCTGCTCGACGACCTTAGGAGACGGATCGGGGACAGACTGAAGTCTGTCCCCGACCGAGTTTTCTCGGTATTCCCGCGACGCGCTCCCGAGCCGCCCACCGGCATGAAGCGAATCCCCTTTGAAGCCAAGAGGCTCTGGAACGAGCGCCCCCTCGAGACCGCCGCCGGCGCCCTCGTGCTGATGGTGCTGCTCGTGATCGCCGGCTACCTGATCAACCGGCGCCCCGGCGACATCCTCAACGCCGACGCGGAGTTCGATCCCTTCGAGCAGAAGATCACCCGCGGCGTGGTCGACTGGCCGACCTACGGCTTCGACAACGAGAAGGTCCGCTTCCTGCCCCGCAAGGGAATCCGCCCGCCGCTCAAGCCGCGCTGGGAGTACACGTCGGGGGCCCTGATGGAGTTCTCGCCAATCCTCGTCCGGGGCCGGATCTTCGCCATCAACAACGCCGGCCTCGCGTTCTCGCTCGACTCCAAGACCGGCAAGCTCAACTGGAAGCGCGACATCGGCGAGCTCAACGCCTCCTCCCCCGCCTTCGACGACGGTCGCCTTTTCATGGTCAATCTCGAGCCGGGGCAGATCACGGCCCTCGACGCCGACAACGGCGAGGAGATCTGGCAGAAGGACCTGCCCGGCCGCTCGGAATCCTCGCCCGCGGTCGCCGATGGGCTCGTCGTCTTCGGCAGCGAGAGCGGCGACCTCTACGCGCTCGACGAGAGCACCGGCAAGGAGATCTGGCACCGCGATGTCGGCTCGGCGATCAAGGGCGGGCCGGCGATCTCCGGCGGCGTGGTCTTCGTCGGCGACTACAGCGGGACGCTGACCGCGGTCAACCTCGACGACGGGTCGGTCAAGTGGGAGTCCTCGGGACAGGGCCAGAGCTTCGGGCGTGCCGGCAGCTTTTACGCCACCCCGGCGGTCGCCTTCGGGCGCGTCTACATCGGCTCCAAGGACGGCCGCATGTACAGCTTCGAGGAGGACAGCGGCGACATAGCCTGGAGCCACAGCACCGGGGGCGAGGTCTACGCCTCGGCCGCGCTCGCCGACACCCCGGGCACGGATCCCGGCGTCTATTTCGGCAGCCTCGACGGGCGCGTCTACGCGCTCGACGCAAAGGACGGCGACGAGCTCTGGGCGATGGACGCGGGCGGCAGCGTGATCGGCGCCGGCGCGGTCATCGGCCAGGTCTTCTACGTCTCCAACGTCTCCAAGCGGGCGACCGCCGGGTTTGCCATCACATCGGGTAAGCGTGTGTTCGGTGACGACTTCGGCGCCTACAACGCTGCGATCTCCGACGGCAAGCAGATCTACTTCAATACCTACGCCGGCGTGATCGCGATGAAGCCGCGACCCGGTGGCGGGCTGACCAAGGAACAGAAGAAGGAGGCCTTGTCCGCGGCGGACCAACAGGGGAATGCGAAGGACAAGGACGGCGGCGGGGATTAGCGGCAAGAAGTTGAAGCGGCTGTGGAACACCCGGCGGCGGGAGCTGCTGATCGCGGCCGGCATCCTCCTCGTCGGCATAGCCGGCGTCGTGATCGCCTATAGCCAGCTCAAGCGGCCCGGCGACGTCAGCAACGAGGACGCGCCGTTCAGCGCAGGCGAGAAGGAGATCCTGCGCAACCGGGTCGAGTGGCCCACCTACGGCTACGACAACGCCCGCACCCGCTACCTGCCCGAGAAGGGGATCAAGCCGCCGTTTCGCCGCCTCTGGACCTTCGGCACGGGCGGTGTGCTCACCGAGTTCTCGCCGGTCGTCGCGGCCGGCACCGTGTTCGGCGTCGACAACCACGCCGTCGCCTACGCGCTCAACTCGGTCACGGGCAAGGTCCGCTGGCGCAACAAGATCGGGGAGCTGAGCGCCGCCAGCCCGGCGTACCACGACCGCCGTGTCTTCTACGTCGACCTCGAGCCGCAGCGGGCGATGGCCCTCGACTACCGGACGGGCAAGAAGATCTGGCAGCGCGACCTGCCCGGGCGCTCGGAGTCCTCGCCGGTGGTCGAGGACGGCAAGCTGATCTTCGGCACCGAGAGCGGCGACCTCTTCGCTCTTTCGGAGCAGACCGGCAAGACGATCTGGCAGCGCCACCTTCCGGGCGCGATCAAGGGCGGCGTGGCGGTCGACGGCGGGCTCGTCTTCGCCGGCGACTACAGCGGCCATCTCACGGCGGTGCGGCTCGAGGACGGCTCGCAGAAGTGGCAGTCGTCGAGCCTCGGCCTCAGCCTGGGTCGCGCAGGCGCGTTCTACTCGACCCCGGCGGTCGACTTCGGGCGCGTCTACATCGGCTCCAAGGACGGCCGCATGTACAGCTTCGTCGCCGAGACAGGCAAGATCGCCTGGACGCACTCGACCGGCGGCGAGATCTACGCCGCCCCCGCCGTCGCCGACACCAAGACGACGCCGCCCAGCGTCTACTTCGGCGGCCTCGACAGCAAGGTCTACGCTCTCGACGCCCAGACCGGCAAGGAGCGCTGGACGCGGCCGGCCGGGGGCAGCGTGATCGGAGCCGGCAGCGTCGTCGGCCAGGTCTTCTACGTCTCCAACGTCTCCAAGCGCGCGACCGCGGGATTCAGCACCAAGACCGGCAAGCGCGTCTACGGCTCCTCGCTCGGCGCCTACAACCCCGTGGTCTCCGACGGCCGGCGGATCTACCTCACCGAGTACTCCGGGGTGGTGGCGCTGAAGCCGCGGCCGACCAGCG
>CAVOKZ010000046.1:0-123620 GCA_963696625.1 uncultured Solirubrobacterales bacterium | reverse complement strand
CGGCGATCCGGTTGCGCTCAAGCGCGCCGCGAACCGCCTCGCGGCCGCCGAGGGTGTCGCCGCAGTCGAGATCGCCGGCCCCGACGGTCAGCCCCTCGCCCATGGCGGCGCCGCCGACGCGATCGAGTTCTCCGAGATCCGGCTCCAGGACGGGGCTCAGACGATCGGCACGCTCGCCGTCTCGACGACCACCGCCGCCGCCTACACCGCCCGCGTCGACGCGCTGACCGGGCGCGGCGCCGTGGTCCTCGGCGACGGGGAGGTGCTCGGCGGGACGGTCGAGGCGCAGCCCGACTCGCTGCCGGGGATCGGAACGACCGGGGAGGTCGAGGTGGGTGACGGCGACGCGCGCGCGAGGTCGGTTGGTCTCGGCGGCGACGACGTCCTGACGATGTTCGGGCCGAGCGAGCCGGGCGGGCTTCCTTCGATCAACGTCGGCGTGGCGCTCCTGCTGCTGGCGCTGTTCGGCACCGCGGTCGCGTTCGCGATCTTCCTCGCGAGGACGATGCAGTCCCTGCACGGGATGGTGTCCGAGCAGGCGGTGACCGACGACCTCACCGGCCTCTCGAATCAGCGTCGTTTCCGGGAGCTGCTCGACAAGGAGATCGAGCGCGCCCGGCGCTTCGGTCACGACCTGACGCTGCTGATGCTCGACCTCGACGACTTCAAGGAGATCAACGACACCCACGGGCACCTCCAGGGCGATGACGTCCTGCGCGCAGCGGGCCGGGCGATCGCCGCCGAGTCGCGCGAGGTTGACGAGCCCGCCCGCTACGGCGGCGAGGAGTTCGCGGTGGCGCTGCCCGAGACCACGCCCGAGGGCGGCCGAGAGGTCGCCGAGCGAATCCGGGCCGGGGTCGAGTCGATGAACGTCAAGGTCCGCGAGGGTGAGGGCTCGACGCCGGTCACGGTCAGCGTCGGCGTCGCGGCGCTGGGTAAGGACCTGGACGACGCCGACGAGCTGATCGACGCCGCCGACCGGGCGCTCTACGAGGCCAAGGCCGCGGGGAAGAACCAGACCCGGGTTTCGGGCGCCAAGCAGGGCTCCGGGCGCCGCAAGCGCGCAGTCAGGCGAGGCTGACTGAATCACGCGCAGGTAGGGACGCCGCGCTGGGCGGCGAAGTGCACAACGGTGCCCAAATGGGCCCCGAGACCGCCTACTCTTAGCGCCCAGAAGGGCTGCGAGGCAACCGCATGAGCGAACTCGACGACGCAATCCGCGAGCATCTCGAGCTCAAACGCCGCCACGGCGCGCGTGACGCTGAGCTGCAGGAACTCGAAGACGAGGCCTTCGGCACCGGCGAACGGCCGCTCGACCCGTTCAAGGCGGGCGCCGAGGCGCTGGTCTCCGACGGCGAGGAGGCTGACAAGCCATCTGAGGACGCCAAGGCCGAGCTCGATCTCGACGCGGAGGCTCCGCCCGCTGCCCCTGAGGCGCCGAAGGAGGAGCGCGAGCCTGGGGCGGGCGGCGACGAGCCCTTCGCCGACGCGCCCGAGGCGGGCCTCGAGGCGGCCGACGACGCTCCACCGCCGCCGCCCGCGCCCGACATGCCGATCCCGCCGCCTCCCCCGCAGCCTGACCGCGCGAGCGAGGTCGTCCACCAGCCGACCGAGGAGCACCCGCCGCCCGAGCCCCCCTCCGAGGAGCTTCCCGAGGCGGAACTGCCCGCGGAGGAGCCGCTGCCGGAGCCTTCGCTCTCCGAGCCCCGTTTCGACGACGAGGAGGAGACCGCCGGCGAGCCGGAGGGAGGCGCCGGAGGACCGGCGCTCTTCGACTTCGAGGCGGAGGCCGGCGCCGAACCACCGCCGTCCGCGGCGCCGCCGGCCGAGCCCGAGGAGGACTTCACCGAGCGCGAGCCGCTTCCCGACCCCGACGACGCCTTCGCCGACCTCGGCCCGGCCGAGTCCGGTGGCGGAGCGAGCGAGTTGCCGCTCGAGGTCGACGATCTACCGTCCGAGGAGGCGCTCTCCCACGACGCCGAAGGCGACGAGGAAGGCCCCGGCGCCGTCACAGCCGACACCGCCGAGCGCGAGGCGCTCGACCTCGAGCCCACCGAGCAGTACTCGCTGCCGGCCGAGGACGAGCCGGCCCCGCCGTTCGAGGGCGAGGAGACCGGGTCCGGCGCCGCCCCCGCTCCCGCCCCCGAAGAGGGTGAGGACGACAAGGACGAGAGCCTGCTCGAGGAAACCCCCGACTTCCTCGAGGAGACACCCGAAGGCGAAGAAGACCTCTGGTTCGAGAAGAAGCCGCCGAAGGACTTCGACTTCGGGGACGACTAGCCCGAGGGGCTGGCTGTCAGCTGACGTAGCCGCGCGTGCGGGCCGCCTCGACGACCCGCTCTATTCCGACCAGGTAGGACGCATGACGGAGCGGGAGCTTCTCCTCCTTGGCGCGGCCCGAGACCTCGCGATAGGCGCGGCGCATGATCGTCCCGAGCTTGTCGTTGACCTCGCGCTCGGTCCAGCGGAGGTGCTGGAGGTTCTGCACCCACTCGAAGTAGGACGCTACGACGCCGCCGGCGTTTGCCATCACGTCGGGGATCACGTGGATGCCCTTGTCGTGGAGGATCTGGTCGGCGGCAGGGGTGGTCGGGCTGTTGGCACCCTCGATCACCATCCGGCAGTTGATCGCGCCGGCGTTGCCTTCGTGGATCGTGCCGCCGAGCGCCGCCGGGATCAGCACGTCGCACTCGATCGCGAACAGGTCGTCGGCGGGGATCTCCTCGGCGCCTTCGAACTCGGTGATCTTGCCGCCGCCCTTGACGAACTCGCTCAGCTTCTCGGCGTCGATCCCCTCGTCGGAGCGGATCGCGCCGTTGACGTCGGAGACCCCGACCATCGTGCAACCCAGCTGCTGCATGATCCTCGCGGCCCAGGAGCCGACGTTGCCGAAGCCCTCGACGACGAAGGTGGTCTCGGCCGGGTTGAGCCCGATCTGCGGGGCCGCCTCGCGGAACATGAACACGCAGCCCCGGCCGGTCGCCGCCTCGCGGCCGTAGGAGCCCTCGAGCGCGATCGGCTTTCCGGTGCAGATCGCCGGCGTGTGGCCGTGGAGCTTGCCGTATTCGTCCATCATCCAGGCCATCGTCTGGGCGTTGGTGTTGACGTCGGGCGCGGGGATGTCGCGGGTCGGGCCGAGGACCTTCTCGATCTTGTCCATGAAAGAGCGCGTGATCGCCTGCAGCTCGGACTGCTCGAGATCGCCCGCGGGGCAGTTGACGCCGCCCTTCGCGCCGCCGAACGGGACCCCCGCGACCGCCGTCTTCCAGGTCATCAGCGAGGCGAGCGCGCGAACCTCGTCGACGTCGACCGCGGGGTGAAAGCGGACACCGCCCTTGTAGGGGCCGCGGGCGCCGTTGTGCTGGATCCGATAGCCCGAGAAGACGTGGGTCTTGCCGTCGGAGAGCTTGACCGGGATCTGCACCGTCACTTCGCGGTACGGGCTCCAGAACACCGGACGCAGGTCGTCGGGCATGCCCATGCGCTCGACCGCGGCGTCGAAGTAGTGGCGAACGATGTCGAGGTTGGAGACCTCGGCGACCTGGCCCGGCTTGTGATGCCCCGCCGCCTCGGCTTGCAGCTTCGCCTCCTCGACCGCCTCGGGGGACTGGTCGGTGTCAGGCTTGGTTTTCGTCGCCATAACCCCTCTCCTACCTCGGATTCCGCAGGTCGGGCGCATCCTGCCACACTCGGGATTTGCTCGTCCGGCCTTCCTACAATGCATCGTTCACGGGGCCATAGCTCAGTTGGAAGAGCGCCTGGTTTGCAACCAGGAGGCCGCGGGTTCGAGTCCCGCTGGCTCCATCCCCTCACCGCATCTGGCGGGCGAGCAGGGCGCGGTTCAGCTCCTGTTCGGAGAGCGTCCGCATGTTCGTGCGCCTACCCCTTGAGGTCGCGGAGCACGCGGTGCAGGATGCCGCCGTTGCGGAAGTAGCTCGCCTCGTTGGGCGTGTCGATCCGGACCTTGGCCTCGAAGCTGACGTCGTCGGCGCCCTCGCGGCTCGCCGTGACCGTCACCGACTTTGCCTCGCCGTTCTCAAGGTCCGACACCGAGATCGCCTCCTCGCCGGTCAGCCCCAGCGAGGAGGCGCTCTCGCCGTCGGGGAACTGCAGCGGCGCGACGCCCATCCCGATCAGGTTGGAGCGGTGGATCCGCTCGAAGCTCTGGGCGATCACGGCGCGCACTCCGAGCAGCCTGGTGCCCTTCGCGGCCCAGTCGCGTGAGGAGCCGGAGCCGTACTCCTTGCCGCCGAGCACGACCAGCGGAACGCCTTCGGAGGCGTACTTCATCGCGGCCTCGTAGATCGTCGTCTCGCCGCCGTCGGGGAAGTGACGGGTGAATCCGCCCCGCTTCTCGACCAGCTGGTTCTGGAGGCGGATGTTGGCGAAGGTGCCGCGGATCATCACCTCGTGGTTGCCGCGGCGGGCGCCGTAGGAGTTGAAGTCGCGGGGCTCGACGCCGTTGTCGATCAGCCACTTGCCGGCCGGGCTGTCCTTCTTGATCGCCCCTGCGGGCGAGATGTGGTCGGTGGTGACCGAGTCACCGAGGACGGCGAGCACGCGGGCATCCGAGATCGGCTCGATCGCGGCCGGTTCCGCCGCCATGCCCTCGAAGAAGCTGGGCTTGCGAACGTAGGTCGAATCGGGCCAGGTGTAGCGGTCGCCCGCAGGCACCTCGATCCCGCGCCAGGCCTCGTCGCCGGTGAAGACGTCGGCGTAGTTCTTGGTGAACATGTCGGCGCGCACGGCCTCGGCGACCACATCGGAGATCTCCTCGTTCGTCGGCCAGATGTCCTTGAGGTACACGCCTTCGCCGTCGGCGTCGAGGCCGAGAGGCTCGCTGGTGATGTCGAGGTCCATGCGCCCGGCGAGGGCGTAGGCGACGACGAGCGGCGGCGAGGCGAGGTAGTTCGCCTTGACGTCGGGGTTGATCCGGCCTTCGAAGTTGCGGTTCCCGGAGAGCACGGCGCAGACGGCGAGGTCCTTCTCGTTGACCGCCCTCGAGATCTCATCCGGCAGCGGCCCCGAGTTGCCGATGCAGGTCGTGCAGCCGTAGCCGACGAGGTTGAACTGGAGCTCGTCGAGCGACTTGTCGAGCCCCGACTTCTCCAGGTACTCGGTGACCACGGTCGATCCCGGCGCCAGTGACGTCTTCACCCAGGGCTGGCGCTTGAGGCCGCGCTCGAGTGCCTTCTTGGCGACCAGCCCGGCGGCGACCATCACCGACGGGTTGGAGGTGTTGGTGCAGCTGGTGATCGCGGCGATCACGACCTTGCCGTGGTCGAGCTCGACGGTCTCCCCGCTTTCGAGCTGGACCGCGATCGCGTCGCCGGTCTTCGGCTTGGGAATGACCGTGCCGATGTGCCGCGGCTTGCCGGCTTCGGTGTCGTGGTCCTCGGCGGTCGGATCGGAGGCGGGGAAGGTCTCCTCGAGCGCCTCGTCGACATTGTTGCCGAGCTGCTCGCCGGCCTCGGGGTCGAACTCCTCCATCGCCGCGAGGAAGCCGTCGCGGGCCTGGGCGAGCGGGATCCGGTCCTGGGGGCGCTTGGGGCCGGCGATGCTCGGCTCGACGTCGCCGAGGTCGAGCTCCAATGTGTCGGAGTAGGTCGCCTCCTCGGAGCTCTCGTCGTGGAAGAGCCCCTGCTCGCGCGTGTAGGCGTCGGTGAGCTCGATCACCTCGGTCGGGCGGCCGGTGAACTCGAGGTAGCGCAGCGTCTCGGCGTCGATCGGGAAGATCGCGCAGGTCGAGCCGAACTCCGGCGACATGTTGCCGAGCGTCGCCCGGTCGGCGAGCCCGAGCCCGGCGATGCCGGGGCCGAAGAACTCGACGAACTTGGCGACGACGCCCTTCTCCCGCAGCATCTCGGTCACGGTCAGCACCAGGTCGGTCGCGGTCGCGCCCTCGGGAAGCTCGCCGGTGAGCTTGAAGCCGATCACCTGGGGCAGCAGCATCGAGATCGGCTGGCCGAGCATCGCCGCCTCGGCCTCGATCCCGCCGACGCCCCAGCCGAGCACGCCGAGGCCGTTGATCATCGTCGTGTGCGAGTCGGTGCCGACGAGGGTGTCGGGGAAGGCCTGGGTGACGCCGTTCGATTCCTGGCTCCAGACGCCTCTCCCCAGGTACTCGAGGTTGACCTGGTGGCAGATGCCGGTCGCCGGCGGCACGACGCGGAAGTTGTCGAAGGCCTCCTGGCCCCAGCGCAGGAAGGCGTAGCGCTCGCCGTTTCGCTCATAGTCGCGCTCGGCGTTGTAGTCGAAGGCCTTGGCCGTGCCGAAGGCGTCGACCTGGACCGAGTGGTCGATCACGAGGTCGACCGGGACCAGCGGGTTGATCGCGGCGGGGTCGCCGCCGAGGTCCTCCATCGCGTCGCGCATCGCGGCGAGGTCGACGACGGCGGGGACGCCGGTGAAGTCCTGCATCAGCACCCGCGCGGGCTGGAACGGGATCTCGACGCTCGGCTCGGCGTTCGCGTCCCAGCCGGCGATCGCCTCGACGTCGGCGGCGGTGACCGAGACGCCGTCCTCGAGCCGCAGCGCGTTCTCGAGCAGGACCTTGAGCGAGTAGGGCAGCCGCGCTACGTCGAACTTCGCCTGCAGCGCGTCGAGCCGGTGGATCTCATACTCGCGATCGCCGACCTTCAGCGCGTCCTTGGCTTCGAAGCTGTTCTCGCTCACCACTCGAGTCTATTTCCCCGTCGATATGGGCCATTCATGGCGAGCTCGGGACCGCCGCCCCCGGAGGCGAAGCAGAGGAGGCGGCGGTTGATGTATCAACGCTTGTCGGCCTGGCCGTCGGCGAGCTCTTTGGCCGACCGGTCGGCCAAAGAGCCGCGCATGATCATCGCGTTGACGCGCGGGCGGGCGGCGGCGAAGCGGGCGGCGCGGACCTGGTGCCAGGGGGCGACCGCGATCTCGACCTTGTTCTTCTCGATCGCCTTGCGCACGGCGCGGCCGACCTTCTGCGGCGTGGTCGTGCCCATGCCCGCCGGAGGCGACGCTCCCGAGTCAGCGAACATCCCCGCGTCGCGGACGAAGCCCGGAGACACGACCGAGACGCCCACCCCGTCGCCGTCGACGTCGTGGCGGAGGCCGAAGGCGAAGCCGCGCAGGCCGAACTTGGTCGCCGAGTAGAGCGAGGAGCGCGGCGAGGCGACGTGGCCGGCGAGCGAGGAGATGAAGACGATGTGGCCCTCGCCCTTCTCGAGCAGGGCCGGGACGAGGGTGTGCGCCATCAGGATCGGGGCCTCGAAGTTGACGTCGAGGGCGCGCGTCACCTCGGTGTCGCTGAGCTCCTCGAGGCGCCCCGTCGCCGGCAGCGCCGCGTTGGCGACGAGCCCGTCGATGTCGCCCGCCGAGGCGATCAGCTTCTCCGGCGCGCCCGCCTTGGCGAGGTCGGCGACGATCACCTCGTGGCGGTCGGTCCCGCCCGGGAGGGCCTTGGCGATCTCGGTCAGCTCCTTCTTGCGCCGCGAGCTGAGCACGAGACCGGCTCCGGCGCCGGCAAGCTCCGCCGAGATCGCCTGTCCGAGCCCGCCGGTGGCGCCGCTGAGCAGGATCCGCTTACCGTCGAGTCGCACGGCGGCGCAAGCTATAGGAAGTGGACGGAAGTAGCCTCAGAATCGGCGCAAATTGCAGGGGTTCGGAACTGCAAGTATCCGTTCATGTTGGTAGGGTCCCGAGCCATTAATCACCGGTAAAGCCGAGCCTTCAGGCGGGTCAGCCCGCGAGAAGGACGGGGGAACCAATCAAGTTGGGGCGAATTCACCTCGTGTGGAAGCGCAAGCTCCTTTAGCGCCAGCCCGTCAGCTAACCCCGTAGGCCGACGAAGGAGGAGTCCAGTAGTGCGTTTCGCGGTTCGACGTAGTCGTATAGCGGTAGCCACAGCGGTCACGCTGGGCGCCAGCCTGTGCGCTTTCGCCGGCCCCGCCTCAGCCCAGACCGGCGGCGCGGGCGCCCCGACCGACCCCGCAGCCACGCCTACGGGACCGCCCGGGCGCGCGACCCTGCTCGCCAACGGCCAGGCACTGGCTCCCGCCAACGCCCCGCCCCAGGTCGTCTCGGCGATCGCCGCGGCCAACGCGATCGCGACCTACCCGTACATCTACGGCGGCGGGCACAAGAGCTTCACCTCAAACGGCTACGACTGCTCTGGTGCGGTTAGTTACATGCTCCACGGAGGCGGCCTTCTCTCCTCGCCGCTGCCCTCGGGCCCGCTGATGAAGTTCGGCGTTCCCGGCCGCGGCGCCTGGATCACGGTGTATTCCAACCCCGGGCATGTCTACGCGGTGGTCGCCGGCCTGCGCTGGGACACCTCGGCGGTCGGCGAGAAGCTGAACGCCGGCTCGGGACCGCGGTGGCGCGCCAGCAAGCGCAAGAAGCGGGGCTACCGCGTCCGGCATTACCCCGGCCTGTAGCAGTAGCCCTCGTATAAGCGTCCGCTAACGCTTGCCACGCCGTTTGCAAGCGTTCCTTCACTTTGCTACGGTGCCCGCTCGCAGTTAATCGGTAATGCCGAGCTCCCGGCGGGACAAGCCGCAGGGGGACCGGGGAACCAAGTCGTTGGGGCTAACCCACCTCGTGTGGGGGCGCAGTCTCCTTTAGCGCCAGCCCGTCAGCTAACCCGGTAGGCCGACGAAGGAGAATGTTTTGCGACCGAATGCAATCAGGCGGGCAGGCACGCTGTGTGCGCTCGCGACCACGGTAGGGACACTGGCGCTGGCTTCCAGCGCGGGTGCGCAGACGGGTGGAGCGACGCCTCCGGGCTCCGCTCCGCCCCCGGCGCCGCCGACCAACGCGACGATTCTGCCCAACGGCCGCGCCGTCGCTCCGGAGGGTGCGCCGCAGGCGGTCATCAACGCGATCGTCGCCGGCAACAAGATCCGCAAGACGCGCTACCGGTGGGGCGGCGGCCACGCCAGCTTCGTCTCCCGAGGCTATGACTGCTCGGGCGCCGTCAGCTACGTGCTCCACGCCGCGGGCGTGCTTTCGAGCCCGCTGCCATCGGGTCCGTTCATGACCTGGGGCAGCCCGGGCGCGGGCGCGTGGATCACCACCTACGCGAACAAGGGTCACATGTACGCGGTGATCGCCGGCCTGCGCTGGGACACGTCGGCGTACGGCTCCGGCAGCGGCAAGGGCCCGCGCTGGCGCGCGACTTCGCGCCCGGCGGCCGGCTTCGCCGCCCGCCATCCCGAGGGTCTGTAGCACCGGCTCAGAGATCTCTCTCCCCAGCCCGACCGACGCCCGCCCCTCATAGCGGGCGTCGGTCGTTATCGGCCATCCCTGTCGTTTCTCCATTGGTCTGGTCCCAATGCCATTGCGCTAGCGGCTCCGATAGGTTCCCTTCGGGTTGGAGAACTCGAACGGCACGCCTGACATAAGCCTCAAAGGCCTGACCAAGCGTTTCGGCGACGTCTTGGCGGTGGACGGCGTCGATCTCGACATCGCCCGCGGCGAGTTCTTCACCCTCCTCGGCCCCTCCGGCTCGGGCAAGACCACCACCCTGCGGATGATCGCCGGCTTCGAGTTGCCCGACGGCGGAACGGTCGAGCTCGCGGGCAAGGACGTCGGCGACTCGCCCCCCTATGACCGCGAGGTCAACACCGTCTTCCAGGACTACGCTCTGTTCCCGCACATGACCGTCGCCGAGAACATTGAATACGGGATGCGCGTCTCAGGCGTCGAGAAGGCCGAGCGGGCCAGGCGCCGCAAAGAGGCGCTCGAGACCGTCAGCCTGCCTGACGTCGGCGCCCGCAAGCCCTCGGAGCTCTCGGGCGGCCAGCAGCAGCGGATCGCCCTCGCCCGCGCGATCGTCAACCGCCCGCGCGTGCTGCTGCTCGACGAGCCGCTCGGCGCGCTCGACCTGAAGCTGCGCGAGCAGATGCAGATCGAGCTGAAGACCATCCAGGGCGAAGTCGGGATCACCTTCGTCTACGTCACCCACGACCAGGAAGAGGCGCTGACGATGAGCGATCGCATCGCCGTCTTCAACTACGGCAAGATCGAGCAGGTCGGCCCTCCGGCGGAGGTCTACGAGCATCCGCAGAACAACTTCGTCGCCGGCTTCGTCGGCGTCTCGAACACTCTCGAGCGCAACGGCAAGCGGTTCACGATCCGGCCCGAAAAGGTCCAGATCCTCGAGCCGCGCGAGAAAGCCAAGGGGCTCGAGACCGAGAAAGGCAAGGTCGTCGGCGTGGCCTACGCGGGGATGATCACCCGCTTCGTCGTCGACCTCGAAGCGGGAGGCGAACTCAACGTCGTCCGTCAGAACCTGGAAACCACCTCCGCGGAGGTCCAGGAGCTGCGTGGACGGGAGGTGACAGTCGGCTGGCGGCCGGAGCACACGGTCGCGGTCGAGGGAGAACGAGAGGAGACCAAGTGAAACGAATCACAACCCACCCCGCGAGGGTGGCGCTGCTCGTCCTGGCCGGCTTGGCAATGACCGTATTTGCCATCGGCTGTGGCGACGACGACGACAACGACAATGGTGGCAGCACAGAAGGCGCACTCGAGTCTGTCGGCGCCGGTGAGGGTCAGCTCAACCTGGTTGCCTGGCCCGGCTACGTCGCCGATCCTTGGAAGTCTGACTTCGAGAAGGAGTCCGGCTGCAAGGTCAACGTGACCGAGACCGGCACCTCGTCCGAAATGGTGGACAAGCTGCGCAAGGGTGGGTTCGACGGCATTTCCGCGTCGGGCAACGCCTCGTTGCAGCTCGTGGCCGGCGGGGACGTCGACCCGGTGAACCTGGATCTGATCCCCAATTACGAGACCGTCTTCGACGATCTCAAGGATCAGCCTTACAACACGGTCGATGGCGTCAACTACGGCGTTCCGCATGGTCGCGGGGCGAATCTGTTGATGTGGAACAACACCGTGGTCAAGCCGGATCCGACGTCGTGGGGAGTCATCCTCGACCCGGCTCAGGCGAGCAAATACAAGGGCAAGATCAGCGCCTACGACGACCCCGTCTACATCGCCGACGCGGCCGTCTACCTCAAGGCCCACCAGCCCGATCTGGGGATCGACAACCCCTACGAGCTGGATGACGAACAGTTCCAGGCGGCCGTCGATCTGCTCAAGCAGCAGAAGGCGAACGTCGGCGAGTACTGGGCAGATGCCGCGAAGCAGATCCAGTCGTTCCAGAACAACGACGTGGTCGTCGGCACCACCTGGCAGTACCAGTACTTCGCGCTCCTGGCTGAGAAGGCACCGGTGGCGGCGAGCCCCGCGAGCCAGGGCTTCCTGCCCGAGGAGGGCGCGACCGGATGGTCGGATACCTGGATGATTTCCTCCCAGGCCGCCCATCCGAATTGCATGTACAAGTGGATGGATTTCATCCTCACTCCATCCGCCAACTCCCAGGCCACGCAGTCGTTCGGCGAGGCCCCGGCGCAAAGCAAGGCATGCGAGCCGGACGTGGTGGCAGCCGCCACCAAGGCGATCGACTATCCCCCGGATCCGGGGTTCTGCGATGAGTACCACGCAGCGGATCCGGCGTTCTGGGACAACGTCTACTACTGGATCACACCCGTTGCCGACTGCGGCGATGACCGCGGCGACGTCTGCAAGGACAACAACGACTGGATCCAGGCATGGACGGAGATCAAGGGTTGAGACTGACCCGATGAATCTGGTGCCGTGGAAGCGGCCGGTCTAGAAGCCGGCCGGCAGAAGAGGTCGGTGAGCCGCAGGCTCGCCGACCTCTTCCACGGTCGCCCGAAGCTCCAGGTCTCCTCGCTGCTCGCGGGGCCCATCGCATGGCTGGTCATCGGCTACCTCGGGTCGTTGGCGGTGCTCCTCCTCGCCGCCCTGTGGTCGACCGATGCGCTGAGCGGCGAACTCACCCAGACGATCACCTTTGACAACTTCAAGGAGCTCATCGAGACCCCCGTCTACCGGGATGTCGCCTTCCGAACGATTGGGGTCGCCGCGGCTGTGACAGTCACGGCGGCGGTGCTCGCCTTTCCAATCGCCTTCTACATGGCCAAGATCGCGTCGCCGCGTACCAAGACCCTGCTCGTGGTCGCAGTGTTGATGCCGCTCTGGTCCTTCTACCTGGTCAAGGTCTTCGCCTGGCGCACGATGCTCTCCGAGGGCGGAGTCATCAACTGGGCGCTCGATCCATTCGGCCTCAGCGGGCCCGGCTACGGGACGACCGCCGTCTGGCTGGTTGAGACCTACCTGTGGCTGCCGTACATGATCCTGCCGATCTACGCGGGGCTCGAGCGATTGCCCAACAACCTGTTCTCCGCTTCTGAGGATCTCGGCGCAAAGCCATGGATGACGTTCCGGAGGGTGGTCCTGCCGCTTTCCTTCCCGGCGGTGATCGCAGGGTCGATATTCACCTTCTCGCTGACCCTCGGCGACTACATCACGCCGTCACTGGTCAGTCCCGACACCCAGTTCATCGGCAACGTCGTCTTCTCGGATCACACGACCAACTTGCCGCTTGCCTCGGCCTTCGCGGTCGTTCCGATCCTGGTGATGGTCGTCTACCTCTTGATCGCCAGGCGAATGGGGGCGTTCGAGCACCTATGAGGCTTTCTGGAGGATCCAGGCGACTGCTCGGCGTCGGGGTCGGCGTCACGCTCGCGTTCATCTACGTGCCGCTCCTGGTGATCGGGATCTACGCGTTCAACGGAGCGACGTCGCTGAAGTGGCCGCCTTCGGACCTGACCACGCACTGGTTCAGCGTCGCTTTTCACGATGACGGCGCGCGCAAGGCGCTCGTCAATTCGATCGAGGTCGGGATCGCCGCCACCGCGATCGCACTGGTGCTCGGCACGCTGGCCTCGTTCGCGGTCGCGCGCCATCGCTTCTTCGGCCGCGAGACGATCTCATTCCTCGTGATCCTCCCGATAGCGCTGCCGGGAATCGTCACAGGCATCGCACTCTCGGACACGTTCACGCAGGTCTTCAACATCGACCTCACCCTGTTCACGGTGATCGTCGGCCATGCGACCTTCTGCATCGTCGTCGTCTACAACAATGTGATCGCGCGGTTGCGGCGGATCTCGGGAAACCTCGAGGACGCCTCGGCCGACCTCGGCGCCGACACCTGGCAGACCTTCCGCCACGTGACGCTGCCCAACATGAGCACGGCGCTCGTCGCCGGCGGACTGCTCGCCTTCGCCTTGTCATTCGACGAGGTGATCGTCACGACGTTCACGATCGGCCCCGGGGAACAGACGCTGCCGATCTGGATCCTCAGCAACCTCTTCCGCGGCCAGGAGCTGCCGATCACCAACGTGGTCGCCGTCGTCGTCGTCCTGCTTTCGATCATCCCCGTCTACTTCGCGCACCGCCTCACGCGCGAGGAGGGAACGGTGGGCCGGGGCGGCGCCCCGGTTCCACCCGACGCGACAGCCGTTCCCTAGATGAGTAGTTCCACGACCCCGCACGCTGCCGTGGAACTAATCATCTAGTCCAGACTTGCCATCACGTGCTTCACCTGCGTGTAGTCCTCGAGCCCGTACATCGACAGGTCCTTGCCGTAGCCGGACTGCTTGTAGCCGCCGTGGGGCATCTCGGAGACGATCGGGATGTGGTCGTTGACCCAGACGCAGCCGAACTGAAGCGCCTTGGAGACGCGCAGGGCGCGGCCGACATCGCGGGTCCAGACCGACGAGGCGAGCCCGTAGCGGGTGCCGTTCGCCCACTCGATCGCCTTCTCCTCGGAGGTGAACGGCTGCACCGTGATCACCGGCCCGAAGATCTCGTTCTGGATCATCTCGTCCTTCTGCTTCAGCCCGGCGACGACGGTCGGCTTCATGAAGAAGCCCGGGCGGTTCGCCTTCTTGCCGCCGGTGACGACCTCGGCGTTGTCGGGCCGGCGCTCGAGGAAGCCCTCGACCCGCTCGAGCTGGCGCTGGGAGTTGACCGGCCCCAGGTTCGTCTTCTTGTCGAAGGTGTCGCCGATCTTGTAGCCCTTGGCCTCCTCGGCGAGGCCGTTGACGACCTTGTCGTAGACCTTCTTCGAGGCGAGCACGCGGGTCGCCGCCGTGCAGTCCTGGCCGGCGTTGTAGTAGCCGGTGCCCGCGATCGTCTCGTAGACGGCGTCCATGTCGGCGTCGTCGAAGACCACGACCGGCGCCTTGCCGCCGAGCTCGAGGTGGACGCGCTTGAGCGTGTCGGCCGCCTCGCGGGCGATCCACTTTCCGGTCTCGGGCGAGCCGGTGAGCGAGACCATGTTCACGTCCGGGTGGCGGACGAGCGCGGCGCCCGCCGGGTCGCCGTGGCCGCCGATGAAGTTGGCGACGCCCGGAGGCAGGTGCTCGGCGCAGATCTCGGCCAGGAACTTGAGCGTCGAGGCCGGCGTCGTCTCGGCGGGCTTCAGCACCAGCGTGTTGCCGCCGGCCAGCGCAGGGCCGATCTTCCAGATCGCCATCATCATCGGGTAGTTCCAGGGGGTGATCTGGCCGACCACGCCAACCGGCTCGCGGCGGATCATCGACGTGTAGCCCTCGAGGTACTCACCGGTCGCGCGGCCGTCGAGGTTGCGGGCGGCGCCGGCGAAGTAGCGCAGGTTGTCGACCATGAAAGGGATCTCGTCCTCGTAGAAGGCCGAGCGCGGCTTGCCGGCGTCGGCGGCTTCGAGGTCGGCGATCTCGGAGGCACGGTCCTCGATCGCGGACGCGAGCGCGAGCAGGCGCTCCTGCCGATCGGCGGGAGTGGTCACTCCCCAGGTCGCGAAGGCGTCCTTGGCGGCGGCCACGGCGGCGTTGACGTCCTCCTCGGTCGATAGCGGCGCCCGGGCGATCACCTTGCCGGTCGCGGGATTCACGACGTCCTCGCGCTTGCCCTTGGCGGGTGCGACGAACTTGCCGCCGATCATGTTCTTCAGCGCGAGGGGGGGCTTCTTGGCGCGCCCCCCGCCGTTGCGTGAGCTCTTCGAGGTCTTCTTCGCCGTTGCGGTTGCCATCTGGGTGTCCGTCTCCTTTGTGTGAGGTCTTCGTCAGGCCTGTTGGGTGCCGGCGCCCGCGAGCGCCTCTTCGACTGGAACGTGCTTTGAGCCGACGCCCTCGGCGACGGCCGGGTGCGTGACCTTGCCGCCGGCGACGTTGACGCCGGGCCGCAGGCCCGGGTTGCGCCGTACCGCTTCGGTTACCCCGAGATTGGCGAGCGCCACCGCGTAGGGCAGCGTCGCGTTGGTCAACGCGAAGGTCGAGGTCACCGGGACGGCGCCGGGCATGTTGGCGACGCAGTAGTGGGTGACGCCGTCGATCTCGTAGACGGGGTCGTGGTGGGTGGTCGGCTTCGAGGTCTCAAAGCAGCCCCCCTGGTCGATCGCGACGTCGACCATCACCGCGTTGCGCTTCATCAGCTTCAGATGCTCGCGGCGGATCACCTTCGGCGCCTTGGCTCCGGGAACCAGGACCGCGCCGATCACGAGATCGGCCTGGGGCAGCATCTGCTCCACCGACAGCGTCGAGCTGAACACGGTCGAGGCGCGCCCGCCAAACACCACGTCGAGGTAGCGGAGCTTGTCGATCGAGACGTCGTAGGTGAACACGTCGGCCTCCATGCCGATCGCGATGAAGGCGGCGTTCATGCCGACGGCGCCGCCGCCGATCACCATCACGTTCGCCGCCGCGACGCCCGGGACGCCGCCGAGCAACACGCCGCGGCCGCCGAGCGGCTTCTCGAGATAGAAGGCACCCACCTGGCTGGCGAGCTTGCCCGCGATCTCGCTCATCGGCGCCAGCAGCGGCAGGCCCCCCTTCTCGTCCTCGACCGTCTCGTAGGCGATGCAGGTCGCGCCCGAGGAGGCGAGCGCGCTGGTCAGCTCGGGGTTGGGCGCGAGGTGGAGGTAGGTGAAGAGGACCTGGCCCGGGCGCAGCATCGCGACCTCTCCCATCAACGGCTCCTTGACCTTGAGCACCATCTCCGCCTCGCCGAACACCGCGGCAGCGTCGGGGGCGATCCTCGCGCCCTGGGCCTCGTACTCGGAGTCGGCGATCGCCGATCCCTCCCCGGCGCCCTCCTGGAACAGCACCTCGTGGCCGACTTCGGTCAGCTCACGCGCTCCGGCCGGGGTCAAGGCGACGCGGTACTCGTCGTCCTTGATCTCCGTCGGAACGCCGACGATCACCCGTGGATCCTCCGCGAGGCCTCCTCGAGGACGGGCCTGAGGATCGAGACGATCTCCTCGAACTGCTCGGTGTCGGAGATCAGCGGCGGCGAAAGCTGGATCACGGGATCGCCGCGGTCGTCGGCGCGGCAGATCAGCCCGCGCTCGTAGAGCTCGTGCGAGACGTAGCCCTTGAGCAGCTCCTCCGACTCTTCGTCTTCGAGGCTCTCCATCGTCTCCTTGTCGTGGACCAGCTCGATGGCGTGGAAGAACCCGGCGCCGCGCACGTCGCCGACGATCGGGATGTCGAGCAGGGTCTCGAGGGCGGCGCGGAACTCGGCCTCCTTGGAGAGCACGCGGCCGCAGAGGTCCTCGCGCTCGAAGACCTCGATGTTCGCCAGCGCGATCGCGGCCGCGATCGGATGCCCGGCGAAGGTCGAGCCGTGGGCGAACATCGCTCCCTCCTCGGCGTACGGAGCAAACACCTTCTCGCTGGCCGCCATGAACCCCATCGGGGCGTAGGCGGAGGTGAGCGCCTTCGCGGTGGTGATGATGTCGGGCTGGAACTCGTAGCGCTGGCAGCCGAACCAGTGGCCGAGGCGGCCCCAGGCGCAGATCGTCTCGTCCGAGACCAGCAGCACGTCGTAGCGGTCGCAGATCTCGCGCACCCGCTGGAAGTAGCCGTCCTGCGGCGGGATGCAGCCGCCGGCGTTCTGCAGCGGCTCGAGGATCACCGCGGCGACCGTCTCGGGTCCCTCGAAGACGATCTTCTTCTCGATCTCGTCGGCGGCCCACAGCGTGTCGCGGTCGGTCGGCCAGCGCAGCGCGTGGGTGTTGGGGACGTGGTGCCCGCCCGGGACGAGCGGCTCGAACTGGCTGCGCAGCGTCGGCAGGCCGGTCGCGGCGAGCGCCCCGAGCGTGGTCCCGTGGTAGGCGACCTCGCGGGCGATGAACTTCGACTTCTGAGCGTTGCCGGTCTTGCGGTGAAAGTCGCGTGCCAGCTTGATCGCGGACTCGACCGCCTCCGAGCCCGAGTTGGTGAAGAAGATGTGGTCGATGTCGCCCGGCGTCAGCTCCGCGACCTTCGCTGCCAGCTCGATCGCCCGTGGGTGCGCATAGCTCCAGATCGTGGTGAAGTCGAGCTCCTTCATCTGGTTCGCCGCCGCCTCGGCGAGCTTCCGGGCGGCCGTGGCCGGCGTTGACACAGAACAGCCCCGAGAGCCCGTCAAGCTTGCGGTTGCCGTGCTGGTCCCAGACGTAGGCCCCCTCGCCGCGGGTGATGATCGGGATCTCCGCGTCCTCGTAGCCGCCCATCGAGGAGAAGTGCATCCACAGGTGCTTCTTGGCGAGCTCTTGCAGGTCGGAGCCCTCCATCTGCTGGGGCTCGACGCTGGTGCTGGTGGCCATCGGACTCCTTTCGTCGCGACGCTGGCTCACTCCCCACCTTAGAACGATCGGTTCACCGGCGGTGGACGTTTAGCCGGACGCAGCAGGTTGTGCGCCTAACCACAAGGTATATAAGGTCTGGTCAGCAGACCACTGCGGAGAGGAGCAGCATGGCGAAGTCAAGCTTCGGGGACAAAGGGTTGAAGAGCAACGCGATCGGCTTCGTTTCCAACGTGGTCATCGGCGTCGCCTCGACGGCGCCGGGGTACAGCCTCGCCGCGGTGCTGGGTTTCGTCGCGCTCGAGGTCGGCTTCCAGGCGCCGGCGATCCTCTGGCTGGCCTTTCTGCCGATGCTGCTCATTGCCGCGTCGTACTACTACCTGAACCGCGACGACCCCGATTGCGGCACTTCGTTCACCTGGGTCGCCAACGCCATGGGCCCCCGCGCGGGCTGGCTGGTCGGCTGGGCGATCCTGCTCGCCGACCTGATCGTGATGGCCAACCTGGCCCAGATCGCCGGCCTCTACACGTTCCTCCTCTTCGACGCCAACTCGCTCGCCGACTCGACCTTCTGGGTGACCTTCGTCGGCGTGGCCTGGATCCTGGTCATGACCTACATCTGCTACGTCGGCATCGAGCTTCTCGGCACGGATCCAGTTCGGCCTGCTCACGGCCGAGGTGCTGACCCTCGCCGCCTTCGCGATCGTCGCCCTGATCAAGGTCTATGCGGGCGACTTCTCCGACTCGGTCGATCCATCGCTGGACTGGCTCAACCCATTCTCCGTGCCGAGCGCGAGCGCCCTCGCCGCTGGACTGATCCTCGGGATATTCATCTATTGGGGATGGGACTCGACCGTCGCGGTCAACGAGGAATCGGAGAACTCCGACGAGACGCCGGGCAGGGCAGCGGTCACCGCGACGATCATCCTCGTGATCATCTACGTCATCGTCGCGATCGCGGCCCAGGCCGTGCACGGCGTCACCTTCCTCGGCGACAACTCCGACGACGTGCTCAGCGCGCTGGGCACAGACGTCTTCTCCTCGCCGTGGGACAAGCTGCTGATCATCGCCGTGCTGACCTCTGCCTCGGCCTCGACCCAGACGACGATCCTGCCCAGCACCCGGACCGCGCTGTCGATGGCCCGCGCCAAGGCGATCCCCGAGATGTTCGGCGAGGTCCACACCAAGCATCAGACGCCCCACATCGCAACCTGGGTGTTCGGCCTCGGATCGATTGCCTGGTACGTCGGTCTGACACTGATCTCCGAGAACATCCTCTTTGACTCGATTGCCGCCCTGGGGCTGATGATCGCCTTCTACTACGGGGCAACCGGATTCGCCGCCGCGATCTACTACCGCAACGAGGTCCTCAAGGACAAGCACAACGCGGCGCGGATCACCACGATCGCGATCGGCGGCATGCTCGTCGCCGGCCTCGGCATCTTCATCGGCGACGTCGGCTCGGAGCAGACCAACGCCTTCACCGGGTTCTTCGACCACGCCTCCTTCGTGAACCTGGTGGCGATGGTGATGGCCTGGATCGGGACGATCGGGCTGGTCGCGGGAATAGCGCTGGCGTTCGCGCACGCGCGTTCGCGACGCGACGTGACCATGGTCTGGCTCTCGGGGATCGTCGGCGGTGCAGTTCTCACCTGGGCGTTCTTCAAGAGCAGCATCGACCTCTCCGATCCAGCCAACTCCGAATCCGGCGAGTCGTGGTTCGGGCTCGGGCCGCCGCTGGTGATCGGGATCGGCGGCTTGGTGATCGGTGCAATCCTGATGGAGATCATGCGCTACACGACCAGGCCGCCGATCTTCTTCGCGCGGGTGCGCGGGACGGCCTCGCGAAGCCTCAAGGATCGGGTCGCCGCCATGGTCGGTGCCGCTCCCACCGAAGACGAAGAGATGCCGGCGGAGGCATCGCGAAGGCGCCAGGACACCGGAGGTTCTCCGCCGGAGGGAGATCTGAAAGGCTGACTCCTTGAACAACGTCGGCAGACCCACTGGAAGCGGTACCCCAAGCGTCTCGCTGGAGTCGGTAACCAAGCGCTTCGGGCAGCTTGCCGCCGTTGACGCCGTAAGCCTCGAGATCCAGCCCGGCGAGTTCTTCACCCTGCTCGGCCCGAGCGGCTGCGGCAAGACGACGACGCTGCGGATGATCGCCGGCTTCGAGGAGCTGACCGAGGGGACGCTGAAGATCGACGGCGCCGACGTCGCCGGGCTGCCGCCGCACAAGCGGCCGACCAACACCGTCTTTCAGAGCTACGCGCTGTTCCCGCATCTCAACGTCTCCGAGAACGTCGCCTTCGGGCTGAAGCGCCAGGGAGTCGACAAGGGCGAGATCGCAAAGAGGGTCACCGCCGAGCTCGAGCGGGTCGGCCTCTCCGTCGAGGCAACCCGCAAGCCGAGCCAGCTCTCCGGGGGACAGCAGCAGCGCGTCGCTCTGGCTCGCGCGCTGGTCAACCTGCCCAAGGTCCTGCTCCTCGACGAGCCGCTCGGCGCGCTCGATCTGAAGCTGCGCAAGGGCCTCCAGGTCGAGTTGAAGCGAATCCAGCGCGATGTCGGGATCACCTTCGTCTACGTCACCCACGACCAGGAGGAGGCCCTGACGATGTCGGACCGGATCGCGGTGATGAACCACGGCCGCTTCGAGCAGGTCGGCGGCCCGGTCGATATCTACGAGCGGCCCGCGACCAGCTTCGTCGCCGGCTTCATCGGCGTCTCCAACCTGATGCCGGCGAAGGTCGAAAAGAAGGGCGAAGTCAGCCTCGAGACCGGCCTCAAGGTGAAGACCGACACCCAGGGCTTCTCGACCGGCGAGCGCGGCTTTGCCGTCGTACGCCCCGAGAAGCTCGACATTGCCCCGGTGAAGGAGAAGGCGCCTCGCGGCAAGCTGAGCATCGAGGGCAGGGTCGAGAGCTCGCTCTATCTGGGCACGGCGACCCAGTCGCAGGTGCGGATCGACGAGAGCGTGCTGCTCACCGTCCTCCGCCCGAACACCGGCGACTCCGAGCGGCGGGGCATTCCGGGCGCCGGTGAGGACGTGCGCCTCAGCTGGGAGCCCGAGCACATGCACCTGGTCAGGGACTCGGGCGCCGCCGGCCCCGGCGAGGTTGATCCCCTGGTCGCCGAGCGCACGTTGGCGGAGGCAAAGACTTGAAACAGCCGACAACCACGATTGAAGGAGTGCTGACGTGACGAAGAGAGCGATCACCAGGATCTGTTTGGCCGCCGTCACCATGGCGGCGGCACTGGGGCTCGTCGCCTGCGGGGGAGACGACGACGTCGGAGGCGCAAGCGACAACGCGACCGAGACCGCCAAGCCGGGGCCGGTAACCGGCGAGCTCGCGATCTCGACCTGGCCCGGATACATCGACAAGGGTGATGGCAACACGATCTCGAAGTTCGAGGCCAAGTACCCGGGGACCACGGTCGACTACGTCGAAGACGTCAACGACAACGCGGAGTTCTTCGGCAAGGTCCAGCCACAGCTCGCCAACGGCGAGTCCGGCGGTCGCAGCATGTTCGTCGTCACCGACTGGATGGCGAAGCAGATGCACGACCTGGGCTATCTCCAGGACATCGACTACGCCGACGTGCCCAACGTCGAGGCCAACCTGCGCGACGACCTGCGTAGCCCGGCCTTCGATCCGGACCGCAGCTACTCGATCCCCTGGCAGACCGGTATGACCGGGTTGCTCGTCAACACGAAGCTGGCGCCCGACGTGCAGTCGGTCAACGACCTCTTCGACCCGAAGTACAAGGGCAAGGTGACCGTGCTGACCGAGATGCGCGACACCGTGCCGCTGATGCTGAAGGCCGACGGGATCGACCCCGCCGAGGCGACCAAGGAAGAGTGGCTGACCGAGATCGACAAGCTCCAGCAGGCCGTCGACTCAGGCCAGCTGCGCCGCTTCACCGGCAACGACTACGTGCAGGACCTGACCAACAACAACGTGGTCGCGGCGATCGGATGGTCGGGAGACATCGGCCTGATCGACAACGAGGACGTCGAGTGGCGGATGCCGACCCAGGGCTGCATCATCTGGTCGGACAACATGGTGATCCCGGTCGGGGCGCCGAACACGGCAGCGGCGCTGGCGTGGGCGGACTTCGTCTACGACCCGGCGATCCAGGCCCCGATCGCGTCGTACGTCCAGTACGTGACGCCGGTCAAGGGCGTTCAGGAGGAACTCGCCAAGACGGATCCGAAGGCGGCTGAGAGTCAGCTGATCTTCCCGACCGACGAGTTCACCGCTGATTGCTCGACTCAGCCGAACCCGCCCGGAAGCGAGGCGGAAGTTCAAGAGGTCACCGAGGCCTTCCAGAACGTGATCACCGACTGAGCCGGGGGATGGCGCCGGCGGAGAGAACATCGCGGCATTCGGTGGCTCTCCGCCGGCGAACCATCCCCTATTGGCTGCTCTTGCCGGGCGCCCTGTGGCTGGCGCTCTTCTTCGTCATCCCGATGTACTTCATGGGCGAGCTCTCGCTGCGCACCGGCACGTTCACCGAAGGCTTTCAGTCGGCGTTCGAGATCTCGAACTACAGCGATGCGATCTCGGGCCACACCGACCAGTTCGTGCGCTCCTTCTACTACGCGGGGGCCGCGACGCTGTTCGCGCTGCTGATCGCGTATCCGCTGGCGTACGCGATCGCGCTGCGTGCGGGCCGCTGGAAGCTGCTGCTGCTGTTCGCGGTGGTGGCGCCCTTCTTCACCACGTACCTGATCCGCACGATCGCCTGGAAGACGATCCTCTCCGACGAAAGCCCCGCCGTCAGCGTCCTCGAGTTCCTCCAACTCGTGCCTCAGGACGGGCACGTGCTCGCCACCAGCGGCGCCGTGATCGCCGGCCTCACCTACAACTTCCTGCCGTTCATGATCCTGCCGATCTACGCGAGCCTCGAGCGGCTCGACACCTCGCTCATCGAGGCGGGCAAGGATCTCTACGGGTCGGCCGCCCAGACCTTCTGGCGGGTGACCCTGCCGATCACCGCGCCGGGGATCGTCGCCGGCGTGCTGCTCACCTTCATCCCCGCGGTCGGCGACTACATCAACGCCGAGCTGCTCGGCGGCACCGGCACGGCGATGATCGGCAACGTGATCCAGTCCCTCTACCTCGAGCAGCGCAACTATCCGGAGGCGGCGGCGCTCTCGTTCGTGATGATGGCGGCGATCATCGCCGTGGTCCTCGTCTATCTGCGCTTCGCCGGGACCGGTGCGTTCATGGGCGACGAGGAGGAGCGCACGTGAGCTGGCTGCGCAGGAACGGGATTCTGATCTTCGCCGGGCTCGCCGTTCTCTACATGCTGGTGCCGATCTTCGTGATCATCCTCTTCTCGTTCGACCAGGGCAACGCGAAGGGCGAGCTCGACTTCGTCTGGGACAGCTTCACCCTCGACTACTGGAAGCACGCATTCGGCGACGAGGCTGTCAACGACTCGATGCTGACCAGCCTCAAGCTGGCGGCGATCTCGACGATCATCTCGACCGCGATCGGGACCCTGATGGCGCTCGCCCTCGTCCGCCACAAGTTCTTCGGGCGGCGCGCGACCAACCTGCTGATCATCCTGCCGATGGCCACGCCGGAGATCGTGATCGGCGCGGCGCTGCTGTCGATGTTCCTGACGCCGCCGTTCAACAGCGTCTTCGACCTCGGCTTCGGCACCCTGGTCGTCGCCCACATCATGTTCTCGATCAGCTTCGTGGTTGTCGTGGTCAGATCGCGCCTGATCGGCTTCGACCGCAGCCTCGAGGAGGCGGCGCAGGACCTCGGCGCGACACCGCTGACGACCTTCCGGCTGGTGACGCTGCCGCTCCTCGCCCCCGGCATCATCGCCGCGGCGCTGCTCGCCTTCGCGCTCTCGATCGACGACTTCGTGATCTCCAACTTCAACTCCGGCACGACGGTCACCTTTCCCCTCTACATCTTCGGCGCCAGCCTCCGCGGGATCCCGGTCCAGGTCAACGTGCTGGCGACGATGCTGTTCGCCGTCACCGTGCTCGCGATCGCCGCCGTCCTCGTGCAGCAGCGGCGCGCCGAGGCGATGAACGCACGGGCGGCCTAGGCGCGACTGAAAGGAATCCCGCAACTTCGCCCGGGGGGCGCGGTTACGGTGAGGGAGATGGCAGGACGCCTCAATTCGTCCGCGTGGGCCCGCGGTGCGCTTATCGGCGCGGCCGCGCTGATCTGCGCTGCGCTGATCGCGGTGGTCCCGGCGTCGGCGGCGACCGGCGGCGCCGGCACCGGTAAGCGCGACAGCTGTGCGCCGCTGCCCGGCAGCTTCACCAACAGCGGCGGCAACTTCACGATGATGATCCGCATCAACCAGATGGACAACGTGAAGACCTACACCAACTTCAACTCGGCGACCGGCGGCCTCGGCGGGCGGATCCGCCAGCAGGACATCTTCGTGATCAACAGCCGCTTCTCGCAGACCACGCCGGCCGTCGCCGAGCAGATCGCCGCCTCGCTGAGGGCCGCCTTCCCCTGCAACCGGATCATCTCGCTCAACGGCCTCAGCCCCAATGGATCCCTCCCGGGTTTCCTCGGGACGCTGGTCAACTCGCCTTCCTACATGTACGCGATCATGCTCGACTACGAGCCCGAGGACTGGCAGCAGGCTCAGTCGCAGGGCGTTGCGATCCCGCCGTTCACGAACAACTTCCGGCCCAACCTCAGCCGCATCGGCTACTTCCTCGGCCAGGTCAACGCCACCCTGGCGCCGACCGGAGTCGGCACCCGTGTCGGCACGGCTCCCTACGTCCAGCCGAACTGGAACTACGGCCAGATCGCCCAGACCACTGATGCTTTCAACACCCGCCTCGGCGCCCGCCACCTCGGGCTTCAGAGCGTGCAGACCCAGGAGTCGTGCACGGGCGGCGCAAAGGCCTTCGCCGGCAAGATCGCCGGGCTCAAGGACCAGTACAAGTTCCGGATCAAGTACCGCAAGAAGAAGATCCGCAAGGGCAGGAAGGTGATCAAGAAGAGGATCCCGAAGCGGGTCAAGATCAAGAAGGCGGCGCAGCCGAACACCAACAACCTCGCCGTGCAGATCTCGTTCACCGACGTCCCGACCCCGGGCAGCTCGCTGCCGATCACCGCGACCTCGGCCACACGCGCCGACCAGTGCGTGGCCGCGGGCCTCGCCGCGGGCCAGGGGACCTTCTTCTTCTTCGCCTCCGACACGTCGATGAAGCTGCTGTTCAGCCAGCCGACGGTCGGGTCGCTGCGCCCGCCCGTTTCCTAGGCTGCCCGCGTAACCACGGTCTTCACCTTGAGATCCCGGCGGCGTAGCTGAGCGCCGAGGCGCAGCCGGTCACGCCGTGAGCCTTGCGCAGGCCCCGGCGAGGGTGGTCGAGAACAGCAGGAAGGAAATCGCGGCCGGGCCTTCGAGCGCACCCGCGATCATGCGATCGCTGTCGGGGGTAGAAGGATGCCCTGGCGGCCAGCCTATGTCCCCTTACGGCGCACAGAGGGTGAGTTGCCCGCACATCCGATCTACTAGGCTCAGCCGCCGTGTCCAGCTACGAGAAGATCGCCGATCTGCCGCTGACCATCGAGTCCTATGAGCTCGAAGGCCACGACCTCAGCCTCGGCACCTTCGAGCGGCTGACGACCGACATCAAGATCAACGGCGGTGGCGAGCAGGGCATCGGCGAGGACGTCGTCTACGAGGGGCTCGACCACATCGCGCTGCGCGACGCCGGCCCGGTGCTCGACCTCGCAGGTGAGTACACGATCGACTCCTTCTCGAAGAAGCTCGAAGGGCTGCCGCTCTTCCCCGAGCCGCCCGAGCGCGAGGTGTCGGTCAACTACCGCCGCTGGGCCTTCGAGTCGGCGGCGCTCGACCTCGCCCTGCGCCAGGCGGGCAAGCCGCTGTGGGAGGTGCTCGAGCGAGAGCCGAAGCCGGTCACCTTCGTCTGCTCGATGCGATTGGCGCCGTTCGACCCCGACCCCGATCTCGAGCCCGAGCCTTCTTCGATCGAGCCCCTGAAGGCACGGCTCGAGGCCTATCCCGGCCTCCGCTTCAAGCTCGACCCGACCAACGACTGGACCGACGAGCTGATCGCGCAGCTGGTCGGGACCGGCGCCGTCGACTCGCTCGACCTCAAGGGCCAGTACAAGGACACGCCGGTGGACGTCGACACCGACCCCGAGCTCTACGCGAAGCTGATCGAGGCCTTCCCTGAGGCCTGGCTCGAGGATCCCGACGTCACCGAGGAGACCAAGCCGATTCTCGACCCCGTCGCCGACCGCGTCACCTGGGACGCGGTGATCCACTCGGTCGCCGACATCGAGGCCCAGCCGTGGCGGCCGAAGATGGTCAACATCAAGCCCTCGCGCTTCGGGCCGCTGAGCGCGCTGTTCGAGGGCTACGACTACTGCGAGGCCAACGACATCGGCGCCTACGGCGGCGGCCAGACCGAGCTCAGCGTCGGGCGCGGGCACATCCAGTACCTCGCCGCTGTCTTCCATCCGGACACGCCGAACGACACCGCGCCCTCGGGCTACAACGACCCGGCCAAGGCGACCAAACCGGGGCTCGAGACCAGCCCGCTCGACCCGAAGCCCGCGCCGACCGGCTTTCGCCGCGATGGATAGGGTCTAGGCGATGGCAGAGGACTTCGCAGCAGCGCTCAACAAGCAGATCGCCAACGAGTTCGCGGCGTCGCACCAGTACATCGCGGCCGCCGTCTACTACGACGCCGAGACCCTGCCGCAGCTCGCCGCCTTCTTCTACCGCCAGGCCGTCGAGGAGCGAAACCACGCGATGATGATGGTCCAGTACCTGCTCGACACCAACCAGGATGTCGTGATCCCTGCGGTCGACGGCCCGAAGCTCAACTTCGCCGACATCGTCGCCCCGGTCTCGATGGCGCTCGAACAGGAGAAGGAGGTCGGCAGGGAGATCGAGGACCTGTTCAAGCTGGCCCGCGAGACGCACAACTACTCGGGCGAGCAGTTCCTCCAGTGGTTCATCAAGGAGCAGGTCGAGGAGGTCTCCGCGATGACCGACCTGCACGCCGTCGTCGAGCGCGCCAAGGACGACCCGCTGCACGGCGAGGAATACCTGGCCCGCGAGCAGATCGGCGACGAGGGCGGCGACGCCACCGCGCCGCCCGCCGCGGGCGGGGCGCTCTAGCTTAGCTAGACCCGGCCTGGGCCTGAGCCCAACCGCCCGCCCCGCCGCTGTGGGGCGCGAGTCTCGAGCGTCTGGCGCAGCTCGATGATCTCGGCGGGGATCTCGCCGATCGGCGCCTCGCGGTCGCGGATCTCCTCGGCCTCGACCGGCTCCTCCTCGGCGCCGCCGTTCTCGGCGAAGACCCGCCAGACGCCGGCCCCGTCGCGGGCCGAGTAGGCGGCGACCGGCTCCTCGTCCTCGATCAGCACCCCGGCCTGGTCGTCGAGGCCGAAACCGGTGGGAACGGTCCCCGCGGCGACCGCCTCCAGGTAGACGGCGCGGCGGTCGGGCTCGGCGTGGTAGTGGACGCTGGCGCTGCCCGGCAGCAGGCGCATGCCGTTGGCGACCACCGGCAGGCCCGAGGACTTGGTCACCCCCGCTTCGAACCAGCACATCGCCCCGGCGCTCTGACCGGCGATCAGGATCCCCGCCTCCCACGCCTCGCGCAGGATGCGGTCGATGCCGTGGGCGCGCCAGATCGCGAGCAGGTTGACGAGGCTGCCGCCGGAGACGTAGATCGCGTCCTGGCCGAGCAGGTGGGCGCGCAGCTCGACCGGCTCGGCGCCGAGCCGGAACAGCGCGATCTCCGACGGATCGCAGCCGCGCTCACCGAAGGCGCGGCGAAAGCGCCCGATCTGCTCGTGCGGATCGCCGCTCGCGGTCGGCAGCAGGCAGATCCGCGGCTGCGATTCGCCCGAGAGCTCGACGATCTTGTCGCAGAGCGCCTGGTTCCCGGGCTTGCGGTCGAAGTCGTGGCCGCCCATGGCGAGTACTCGTCGGGTGGTGCTCATCGGCGGGCCTATTGTCACGCAGCGGTGACGACGCCGGTCGTGCTCGTCTCGGAGTCGCCCGAGATCGAGCCCGGCAGCGGCAGCGGTGTCGCGTCGCAGTCGAGGTAGCGGGTCGCGAGTCGCGTTTCGATCACGCGGCCCTCCGACGCACTGAGCCTGTAGGCCCGCGCGTTGGGACGCGACGCGACGACCTGGGCCAGCTCGGTGCCGCAGAAGTGCAGTGCCGCACCGTCCTCGGCCGCATAGCCCGGGCACATCCCCTCGAGCAGCGCCCGGCGAAAGGACGAGCGGCGGCTGGGCTCGGCGTCGTAGTGCACCGTGTTGCTGAACGGCAGCAGCCCGAGCCCCTCGACCCGGCTGCACTCGCCGTGGAATCCGGTCAGCGCCTCGGCGAACCAGCAGAGCGAGCCGGCGCTGAGGCCGCAGAGGACGATTCCCCGCTCCCACGCCTCGCGGATGATCTCATCGATCCCGTGGGCCCGCCAGGTGCCGAGCAGGCTGATCACGCTGCCGCCCCCGACGTAGATCATGTCCTGGGAGAGCAGGTGCTCGCGCAGCTCGCCGGCGCCGCGTTCGCGTCTGAACAGCGACACGTGCGAGGGCCTCGAGCATTCGCGGAATGCGTTGTAGAAGCGCACGATGTAGTGGTCGGCGTCGCCGCTCGCGGTCGGCATGAAGCAGACCCGCGGCTCCTCGGAGCCGGTCAGCGAGAGCGCGAAGTCGTCGAGCAGCGGATTACCCGACTCCATCGAGAAGCCGCCGCCGCCCAAGGCCACGATGTGTCGGTTCTGCACACGCCGAATTCTCCGCTCAGCAGGGGATTTCGTCGTTATCCAGATGTCGAAAGGTTGGTGCCGCTCGGTCTAAGAAGTGTGATCGGGGACAGGTCTGGAAGACCCGTCCCCGACCGAGATTTCTCCCCTGTAGGCGGAAAACAGGCTCACGAACACGAACGGGGCGAACCAGACCGCGTACGGGTAGAGCCAGTGCGTGGCCGCGACCTGGAGCACGATCAGCACCGCGGCGCCGAGCGCGGCGACTGCGAAGACGCTGCGCCGCCTGGGGACGAAGGCGACGAGCACTGCGAGGGCGACCGAGGCGACCTTGACCACGTCCTGGAGCCAGCCGAGCGAGGGCGCCTGGCCCCAGATGCTGAAGGCAGACGGCCGCGAGGCCTGGTAGCCGAACGAGCGGTCATACATCTCGTGCAGGCCGCCGTCGGGGACGAAGGGCAAGAAGAGGACCGCCGCCGTCACCGCGAAGGCGACCGAGAAGGCGACGATCTGGCGGGTGCGGCGCTCACCGTCGCCCGCGGCGAACAGCGGCGCCAACGCCAGCGAGCCGAACTTTGCAAGTCCGCCGAGGGCGGTGAGCACGCCGCGGCCGGCGGCCGAGGAGAAGGCGAGCAGGGTGGCGACTCCGAACATCGCGACGAGCGAGTCGTTGAAGCCCGAATCGAGCGTGAACAGCGTGTAGGGGTAGGCGAGCCAGGCGAAGCAGAGGGCGAGCCCCAGCGTCCGCCCCTCCGGCCCGGCGCGCAGCCGGCGGCCGAGGAGGAGAAGCAGCAGCGCGGTGAGCAGGTCGAAGGCGATCGCCGCCGCTCGGGCAGCGTGCAGGTCGTCCCAGTGGCCGCTCCAGGGAAAGGCCGCCTCGAAGGGAACGTAGGCGAGGTAGTCGACGGGGCCGTAGACGTCGCCGCGGACCTGGGTCGTGCGCCAGTAGTCGGCGTCGTAGAGGTCTTCGCCGTGGGCGATGCGCTCGGCGCCGATCACGCCCGCGTAGCCGACGTCGATTACGTTGTCCTCGGCGACGCTTACGCCGACGCGGAAGACGACCAGCACGGCGATCGCCGCTACCAGCAGCCAGGCGGGCGCCCAGGGGATGAGCCTGTCGCGGCGCTCGCGCTCGCCGTCGCGGCGAAACCCGGCCGCGAGCATGCGCACGAACAGGTAGGCGAGCACCGGATACACGAGCGGGACCGAGACCCCGATCTCGCCGCGGTTGAAGAAGATCTGCGAGACGCCGAACGAGAGCATCACCAGCAGGTCGAGGTGGAGCAGGCGGAACGGCCGCCGGGGGTCGAAGAACGGCGCCAGGAACAGCAGGCAGAGCGGCAGCCAGACGTAGATCCGGTTGGCGATCCCGGCGACGGCGCCGGGGTAGCCGCGGGCGAGCGGCGTATCGACCTGGTGGCCGGTCAGCGATTCGACCACCGCCCCGCTCGGGTCGGCGACGATCACCCGCGCCCGCTCGACGTGCCCGGAGTCGAAGTAGCTGACCTGCCAGCGGTCGTCGCCGCGAGTGCCGACCAAGGCCTCGAGCCCGCCGCCCTCGTCGCGCACGGCCTCTGTGCGATTGGCGATCGCGACCGCGTCGGCCGGCGTAAGCGAGAAGCCCGCGGGCGCCGGCAGCCCGGGTGTCTGGTGCACGAGCGGCGGGATCGGTTCCCCCCCGAGCGGCGGCTGATCGGCGGGGTCGGGCGCCGCCGAAGCCGCGGCGGGGGCCGCCAGGGCGGCGATCGCGGCGATGCCCGCGACCGCGAGACGGAGCCTCACCGCAGGCCCTCGAGCCGCTCCGCGAGCCGGTTCATGCCGCGCTCCGCCGCGGCCTTGGCGCCGCCGCGGAAGTCGGTGCGCTTGGTGCGGGGCCGGCCGACCTTTGGGTCGCGCAGCGTGGCGATGTCCTTGAACGCGAGCAGCTCCTCCCTGGAGCCGGTCAGCGCCGTGCGCAGCGCCGGCTGCGGAAAGCCGATCGCGGCGTCGAGCACTTTCTCCAGCGAGCCGTGCTTACGCAGCAGCTCGGCGGCGCCCTTGGCGCCGACGCCCTTGGCCCCCGGCAGCCCGTCGGAGGGATCGCCGCGCAGGGCGATGAAATCGGGGACCAGCTTCGGCGCGATCCCATAGCGCTCCTTGACCTCCGTGGGGCCGACGACCTCGCCCCCCTGCTTGCCGGTGCTGACGTAGAGCACCTTGGTCTTCGCGGTCGCACACTGGAACATGTCGCGGTCGCCGGTCATCAGCAGCGAGCGCCCGCCGGCCTTCTCCTCCTTCTCGGCGTAGGAGCCCATCAGGTCGTCGGCCTCCAGCGAGTCGTGGCTCGTCACGGTCCAGCCGAAGGCCTCGAAGAACGGCCGCGCATCCGACCATTGGGGGACCAGCTCGGCGGGCATTTCGGGCCGGGCGGCGTGGTAGTCCGGGTAGAGCTCGGTCCGGTAGTGGGCGGCGTCGGGCCCGAAGCAGAGCACCACCGCCCGCGGCTCGCGCTCGAGCACCTCGCGCAGCATCAGGTTGGCCGCCCCGAGCAGAGCGTTGACGGACCGCCGCTGGCCGCCGATCGTGCCCTTGATCGCCTTCGGCAGCGCGTAGAAGGCGCGGTAGAGCATCGACGGCGTGTCGACGACGAGGAGCGGACGGGCGGCAGCGATGGCGGCAGTATCGCTAAGCGGCAGCTGCCGCGGAGACCACGCCGGGAAGCCAGGCGGCGACAGCCTCGCGCACGGCGTCGGGGTCCTTGCGGAGACTGTGGCCGCCGGCGACGACCGCGACCTCCCGCCCGGCGCCCTCGGGCGGCATCCCGAAGCGGTCCCGATCGCCCTGGACGACGAGCACCGGCACACCGGCGCGCTCGAGCTCGTGGAGGCGGTCCGGCCCCGGCTGCTTGCCCTTGCGCGCGGGCGGCTGCGACAACCTAAAGGGGTCTGACCCCTCGCGTGTGTTTCGACACGAAGCCTCGAGCTGCCGACTAAAGGGGTCTGACCCCGTGAGTTCCCGCATTACCGACCCGCGGCACAACGAGGCCTCATCTGGCGGCCTCCGGCGCAGCGAGAACGAGGTCAAGCGGGATCTCGAAACCCGCGATTTGCAGGCAAAACAGCGGGAGCGACGGGACTCGAACCCGCGGCCTCCGGCGTGACAGTTCCGCTCAGGAGGGGGCCGAAAAGGGACCCAAACCCGCATGGTTATGCGGAATGCGGCACCTGCCGCCAATGATCTGAGGACCCGGAATATCGCCGCAATTTGCGGGCGATTATCGGGCGTTTGGGCACTGGTGCCCAAACGATTCGCCGGGAGGCCCGCACCATCCGGTGCCCCGACGTCACCTCTCTGAGCTGATTCCCGGGCCAGACCGGACGGCGGCCGACGCTGGGAGGAGGGAATCGGCGCCTCCTTCTGATGCAAGGGCGTCGGGGCTGGACAAGCTCCCGGCGCCTGGGCGACCCAACGCGGATGGTCCCGCCCTCAGTCCCAGCTGAGGGGAGAGGATCCGAGCGGCTGCGGGCCCCGCGCGAAGTGGGGCTTGATATCAGGCATGTCGATCAGGCTCGGCAGGTAGCTAATCTCCCCGAAGGGAGAGTCGATGTGGGCGATCGGAAGCTCCGCGTTGGTGACGAGATCCGCGAAGGAGAGTGAACCGTCGACGGCGGCCGCATCGAGCAACCCGACCTCCTGCGCCCACATGCACATTCGTGTCAGCGAGACGCGGACCTGATAGCTGCCGCCCTCGGTGGCTCTGCGGTGGAGCGCGGCGGCAACCGCGGCCGAGCCGACGTAAGCGGCCAGATAGTCGGCGAAGATCACCTGGACCGGCATCATCGGCGCGTCGACCGCGCCTTCCGCGTCGACGTAGCCGGAGACACTGACGGCCATCATGTCGAAGCCGCGGAAGTTCGCCCACTCGCCTTCGAAGTCGAAGCAGCGCAGCTCGTGGGCGATGATCCCTGGCTTCGAGGCGGCGAGAGCCTTGGGGGAGATTCCCTTCTGATCGAGGTTCAGGTAAGAGCAGGTGAACACATCCGCGTCCTGGAGCAGCTTGAAGAACTGCTTGCGGTCGTCATCTAGGTCGAAATCGCAGTACGCCGCTCGTTTGCCGTTGTCGGTCTCGAGGCGCCAGTTCAGGTGGTCCGGGTAGTTGGGCTTGGAGATGTGCAGCACATCGGCGCCGAACTCGGCCAGGGTCCTCGCCGTCACGGGGCCGCCAATGACGTGCGTGCAATCGAGCACGCGCACTCCGGACAGCGGCATCTCGCCGCCCTCAGGGAGGGGAACCGGATCGCTCTCACCGATCTTCTCGACCTCAACCACCGGCTTGGCCGCCAGCCGTCGCCCTACCGGGTGGGCGCGCCACTCCTCAGCAGTGCGGACCACCCCAACGGCCCCCGCCTCCTCGCGGATGGCGCGCTCCAGTTCCTCGCCGTCCCACTGCATGATTGCGGCTTCGACTGCCCGCTGAGTCGGAGCGCACTTGAGGACCTTGTAGACGGCATCTCGCAGGCGCGGATAGAAGAGCTCAAGCTTGACGAAGCGGCCATCGCGGGTCGGGAAGAACTCGCCGCTGATCGGATCGTCCACCCCGACCCCCGAGCCGTAGTCGGTGAAGGGCAGCTGGCGGCCGTTCTGGCGCATGAAGGCGATCCCGTGATGCTGGTGGACGGCGTTCGCGACATCGGTCTCGATCTTCTGCGGTTTTCCACCCCGGCTGATCCAGAGTTGCCCGAGGGCGACGCCGAAGGCCGCCTGGGCGCCGGCCATCAACTCACCGAAGCGGTGCCGTGACGCGAGCACAGGGTCGGCACCGCGAACCTCGACTTGGCCCGGATAGTCCTCCTGCCTGAGCCCGACCGCATCGAGCATCATTTCGAAGGCCTGTCGGGAGCCGTCCGAGTCGAACGTGAACCTTGCCTTGTTGGGGGACTCAGACAGGCGGCGCATGGTATTCGAGGTTCCAGTCGAACGTTCCGGGGCGGGAATGAGCGAGGAGGACCGGAGTCCGCGCCGGGCGCTCAGACGGCACGCTGCGACGCTCCGTCGCCTGGCTCGCTGAGTCTTGCCGCATTCCTACCCAGCGCTGACGGCCTTCTCGAACTCGTCCAGAAGCCCGAAGAGCTTCCTTCGCCTCCCAGCTGTCGCCTTTTCGCTTGTTGCGGTGACGGGTCAGGATCTTCGCGTCCTCCAGACGGGCGAGGCCGCGCAGCGCAGCCACGTCTGACCTGCCGGTCAGCTCCTGGACGATCTTCGTGGTGATGAACGGAAACGAGGGGAGGTCTTCGATCACCTTCAGGGCAACTGCGTCGCGGCGCATCGGTCCGACGCGCTCGAGCCAATCGCTCTGCAGCACCGCGATCTCATCGGAGAAGTTCTCCGCATTGGCGGCCGCCACCTCAACCGCGCGCGCGAACTGCGCGACCCAGTCGTCAAGAAGATCGGCTCTGTAGCGCTCCAGGCCCGCGATATAGGCGTCCTTGTTTGCCCCGAGCACGAGGCTGACCGGCGGCACATACCTGGTGGCAATACCCCGGCGCCGGAAGAGGACGTGGATCAAGCATCGGCCAACCCGGCCGTTGCCGTCCCCGAATGGATGGATCGTCTCGAATTGCGAGTGGGCAATCGCCGCCTGGACGACCGGCGGAATGTCATCGCGGTTCGCGAACTCGCAGAGATCCTCGACCAGGGGCCGCACATGCTGGGGCGGAGCCGGCACGAACTCGGCTTGAGGCGGAGAGGGCCCGCCTATCCAGCCCTGCTCTTCGCGGAAGTGACCGGCGATTCGGTCGAGCGGCGGCACGACCGCCAACGCGGCGTGAATGTCCCCGATGTCCTTGGGCGTGATGCGCTTTGTCTCGGCGCCGATCCTCACCGCTTCTTCCATCGCGCGAGTGTTGGCGAGGACCTCCTGGGCTTTGTAATCCCCCTGATCTCCTTCGAGCGCGGCCTGAGCGAGCTTGCGGTGCGAAAGGCTCAGACCCTCGATCCGAGATGAGGCCAACGCCTCTGAGCGCAGAAGCTGCCGTGCCAAGCCCTCGAGCGGGACCAGCGCCGACTCCCGGGAGTTGAGCGCCCGGACTTGACCGCCTGCCCGTTCTGCGAGGGCGAAGGTCGAGGAATTCAGCTCCGGATCGAGGTCACCGATCAGGTCTGCAACGAAGGCGCGGTAGCGGCTAGCAGCGACCCGGCGACCCCTGGCGCGCTCGAAATCAAGCGTCCACGTGTGGTCCTCGTAGCGCCCGCGGCCCTCGCGGGCTGTCGTGTCCCGATTTGGCGAAGGTTTGGATGACTTGGCCATATCCGAACTTTAGCAATACAAAGTTCGGCGACTGCAACATATCTCCAACATTGTGGCGGCTCCCAGGGTCCGGCCGGAAGGTGAACGGGCTCGCGTTCAACCGGCCTCGACAACCACTGATTGGGCACTATCGGGCACCAGAGTTCCGCTGAAGCCGCTGCCGAGCAGAAGCGGGATCCTCGAGTTCACTCCGAAAATGCGGCGTTTGCAGGGCCGTTCCGATCATCGACTCGCGCAAACACCGTGACTAGAAACCACGGCCTCCGGCGTGACGGGCGTGTACCGAACGCAAGTAAACCGACGACACCAAAACCCTGCAACTAGCAGGCACTTTAGGGGCAACAAATAGCGGGAGCGACGGGACTCGAACCCGCGGCCTCCGGCGTGACAGTTCTACCCAGGAGGGGGCCGGAACGAACCCCAAACCCGCATGGTTATGCGGGATGCGGCACCCTCCGCCGATGATCTGAAATATCGCCGCAATTTGCGGGTGATTATCGGGGGTTTGGGCACTGGTGCCCAATGGATTTCCGCGCGGGGTCGATAGGTTCCGGGGCATATGGCTCTGCCGGCAAAGGCGAAGGAGGATGCTGTTGAGGTCGTGGCCACGTACTGCGCCACGAAGATCCCCGCGGAGCATGACGACGAGATCAGGATCGAATACAAGATCCGCGAGGTCGACGACGATCCGACCTGCATCTTCTGGGGCTAACTCGCGAGCAGCCGATCGATGCCGGCGAGCGCATTAGCGGTGCGCTGCTCTTGCCGCCTGCGGCCGTGGCGCCGGAGGGCGGGCTCGCGACGCCGCAGTCGCGGCCACAGCTCTTCCTTGTCTACGAGGACGCGCCCTTCGGCGAGGAGGTCAGCCAGGAACAGCGGCTCCCTTTCGGCATCCTGCAGCCGCACGAGATCGACCGGACGACCGGTCACCTCTTTCAACTCTGTCGTCAGATCGATCAGTCGGTCAAAGCTGGGATCTCGCAGATCGACGAGCACGTCTACGTCACCTCCGAGCCTCACCGGCGCCCGTGGCTGTGGAGCCGAAGAGCAGTGCAAACCGAACGTTGTGCTCGACCCGCAGTGCGACGCGTAGGTTGATGATGAGTGAGAACGGATTACTCATAGCTCAATTGTGCCCTTGAGAGACGATGAACCTGTTCGGGAGCGCGTTCCGCGGCTTGTGCTATCTATTGCGGTGACACAATATTTTACACAACTAGCACTGCTCCGCTATAGTTATGCCAATGGTCGATCCAGTTGCCATTCCCGAAGCAGCTCGAATCCTCGGGCTAAGCCCCGCGCGCGTCAGGGCCATGGCCGTCAACGGCCGGCTACCGGGTGTCAAGATCGGCGATCGCTGGCTGGTCGAGCGATCGGCGGTCGACCGACGGCTGAGCGAAGGCGCGGTGTCCGGCAGACCCTACGCGCCCCACAACGCTTGGGCGCTGCTGCTGCTTGCCTCCAGCGAGGACGTCAAGGGGCTCGACGCGAGCGTTCGCTCGCGGCTGCGTCGAGCCCTGGAGGTCGAGGGTCTCGAGAACCTTGCACCGCGTCTTGACCGCCGCGCGGAGCTGCGACGCTTCAGCGCTCATCCAGGCGAGGTGTCCTATGTCCTGGAGGATCCGACCTTGGTCCGCACTGGGATCAGCGCTGCCGGTGCGCACGGTCTCGGCTTGGTCTCGGGCGAAGAGGTCGATGGCTACCTGCCAGAGAGCAAGCTGAAGAAGTTCGCCCAAGGGCACGCTCTCTCGCCGAGTGAGCTCGAAGGCAACGTCTGCCTGCGGCTGGTTCCGGCGAAGGCGTGGCGTTTTCTTCAGGAAGCACCGATCGCGCCGATCGCCGCTGTGGCGCTTGATCTGGCCGAGGACTCAGACCCGCGCTCGAAGCAGGCCGGGCTGGACGCCCTTCGCGATCTCGACCGCAATCGCAGCCGCCGTTCGCAGCGCCCACCCGAGCGGGCAGGCGCCTAGCCCGAGGTGCGACTTCCGTGACCAGGAGGGTCATCAACATCGCCGCCCCGAACCCCGAGGACAAGCGCCTGTGGGCCAAGGCCCTCGAGCTGGCCGGCGCCTTCGATCCCGATCAGCGCTGGGCCCTGATCGGAGGTCTGATGGTTCAGCTACACGCCTTCGAGCACGGGAGCGTTCCTAGGCCGACCGGAGACATCGACGTTCTTGGCGACTCGCGGACTCGCCCGCCGGGGACTGAGCAGATCGCCCAGGTCCTCGTCGAGCGTGGTGGTGAGTTGGCGATGCCACCAGTCGGCGACGAGGATCTCGGCTACAAGTTTGATCTCGATGGAGAGATCGTCGAGCTCCTGGGCACCGAGGGTGTCAGGAGCGACCCGAAGACGATTGGCAAACACACGACCCTCCAGGTCGGGGGCGGCAGCCAGGCCTTGAACAGAGCCGAGACCGTCCTGGTCTCGCTCGATGGGGCACCGGCGGTTCAGCTGCGTCGGCCGAGCCTGCTCGGGGCGATCCTGATCAAGGCGCGGGTGGTGGCTGCGCAGCGCCGTCGGAAGTTCGAGTCGGACCGCCAAGATCTGATTCGCCTCCTCAGTTTCGTCAGCAACCCCCGAGCCTTCGCCCAACAGGAGGGGCTGAAGAAGAGCGAGAGGAAATGGCTTCGTGACGTCGACGGCCTTCTGGAGTTCGAGAAGCGAGTCGTAGCCGACCTCTTCCCCGCAGCCGAACTCACCCGGGCCGAACAGGCGTATCGCCTGCTCATCGAGTAGCTCACTCGTTTGCTTTGCCCAATCCGCTGAGCTTTGCGCGAGCGGGCCTGGCGCCGATCGGGAGGCGCTGTTTGGGCACCATTGGGCACCAGACGTTCTAGAACGGGCTGCCGAGGCGGAAACGGCTTCTTTGAGGCGCCGCGCAAAGCCGGGATTTGCAGGTACTTCCGCATCATCGACTGACGGCAGTACGAGGCCTCATCTGACGGCCTCCGGCGCAGCGAGAACGAGGTCAAGCGGGATCTCGAAACCCACGATTTGCAGGCAAAACAGCGGGAGCGACGGGACTCGAACCCGCGGCCTCCGGCGTGACAGGCCGGCGCTCTAACCAACTGAGCTACGCCCCCTGGAAGGGGTGAGACACGGGCGCGGGCGCTCTTGCGCCCGGCCCGGTCTCGAATTCTCTCAGCTACCCGCGAGCTCAGCGACGTTGGTCGCGACGGGGCCCTTGGGACCCTCGTCGGGCTCGTAGCTGACGCGGGCGCCGTCGTTGAGGGAACGGAAGCCCTCGCCGGCGATCGCCGAGAAGTGGACGAACAGGTCCTTGCCGCCGTCATCCGGCGTGATGAACCCGTAGCCCTTCTCGTTGCTGAACCACTTCACGGTGCCTTCTGGCATTGCAAGCCTCCTCGGCTTCAATCCATGTGCGCGAGGAGGTGCTTGAAACACGATTCCCCATCACACGCTTGGTTAACGAGCGGGAAGGTAGCACCCCGTACGGGCCACAGGGTTCTCTGCACCGTGAAATAGATTGGCGCCGATGCGACTCGTGAGCTATAGGGAGGGCGGGGGACTGCGCGCCGGCGTGATGACCGATTCCGGCGTCGTCGACGCCGCCGCGGCGCTCTCCGAGCCCCCGGCGGCCTCGGTGCGCGAGCTGCTCGCCGGCGACCGCCTCACCGAGCTGGCGGAGTCTGTGGGCGGCGCCGAGGGGCGGGAACGCGAGCTGGACGTTCCCGTTCCCGATCCCGAGAAGATCGTCTGCATCGGCCTCAACTACCGCTCCCACGCCGAGGAGGTCGGCATCGAGCTGCCCTCGAGCCCGACGTTTTTCGGCAAGTACCGCAACGCGCTGGCCCCTGCCGGCGCGTCGGTGCCGCTGCCCGCGGCGAGCACAAAGGTCGACTTCGAGGCCGAGGTCGCGGTCGTCGTCGGCCGTCGCTGCTCGTCGGTCTCCGAGGCCGAGGCGCTGGACGCGGTCGCCGGCTACACGCTGCTCAACGACCTCTCGGCTCGCGACCTCCAGGGCGCGACCCCGCAATGGATGCCGGGCAAGGTCTTCGACGGCTCGGCGCCCTGCGGCCCGGCCCTGGTGACGCCGGACGAGGCCGGGCCCCACGACGCGATCTCCTTCACCCTCGATCTCAACGGCGAGCGTATGCAGGAGGGCTCGACCGACGACCTGATCTTCTCGGTGCCGCAGCTGATCTCGCAGCTCTCCGCCCTGATGACGCTGGAGCCCGGCGATCTGATCTCAACCGGAACGCCCTCCGGCGTCGGCATGTCTCGCGACCCGCGCGTCTGGCTCGAGCCGGGCGACGAGATCGTGATCTCCTCGCCGACCCTCGGCGAGCTGAGGACGACGATCGCATGAAGACGGATCCGGTCTTCTCCAGCGGAGCGCTGAAGGCGGCGGCGCTGCTGATCGTCGCGGTCCTGATCGGCGGCGGCGCCTGGGCGGTCGCCAGCGACAAGATCAGCATCGGCCTGCCCGACATCGACCTCCCGGAGACCGACACCAACGGGGTGACGACCCTCCAGGACACCGACCTCTCCGAGACGACGATCGACCCGAGCACCGACCCGGTGCCCGAGCCCGCGGCGCCGGAGGTCCAGGTCGAGAACCCGCTCTCGAGCGCCGGCCTGGCGAAGTCGATCGCAGCGGTGAAGACGCAGATCGGCGCCGGCCGGGAGCTGACCAGCTTCACGATCAACGAGGCTCAGACCCAGTTCGTCGTCCGCCGCGGCAAGGGCATCGAGGCCTGGAGCGTGCGCGCCGACGACGGCTCGATCGCCCGCCAGGACGCGTCGATCTCGATCACCGGCAACGCGACGATCTCCGACTTCGTGTTCAAGCTCGACGCCGTCGACCCCGGCGCCGTCGACCGCATGCTCGCCCGCACCGCAGAGCTCAGCGGGGCGAAGGACCTGCGCCCCACCGTGCTGCGGCTCGAGCGCGACCTCAGCGCCGGCCTCAAGCCGCCGGAATGGACGATCAACGCCGAGGGCAACGGCCGCTACCTCACCTACAAAGCCAATGCCAAGGGCGGTCGGGTTCGGAACGTCGGCGGCGAGGGCATACAGGTCCCGCAGGCCGCGATCGACGCGCGCAAGCTCAACGAGTGCATCCAGGGCGCCGGCACCGACACCGACGCGATCTCGAAGTGCTTCGAGGACTTCAGCCCGTAGCTGCGGGCGTCATGCCGCGCTGGGCCTAGTCCGCGCGCTCGTCGACCAGCTGCTCGATCCGGGAGTAGACCCCCGGAGCGTCCTTCTTCAGCCGCTGGACCTCGAAGTGGCCCATGCTGATCAGCTTCACGCGCGAGGTCGCCGTCACCGTGGCGCTGCGCTGCGAGTCGTCGAGCATCCCGGCCTCGCCGAAGATATCGCCCGGCCCGAGGTCGGCGATGTGCTCGCCCTCACGCGTCACCTCGGCGGTCCCCTCTTCGATCGCCATCAGCGCGCGCGAGAAGCCGCCTTCCTTGACCAGCTCCTTGCCCTGCTCGGCCTCCTTGGCCTCGGCGAACGCCGCGACCTTCTTCAGCTCTTCGTCCGACGCATCGGAGAACAGCGGTATGCGCTTCAGCTGAGTTGTGTCCATCTCCCCCTCCGTTCACCGGTTGACGACTTGGATGAACCTATACCAGCGGATAGAGTGGCGCCACTCGATATGCAGACCCACCGGGTCAGACTGAAGTCTTACCCCGAGACCGGCAAGACCGATCCGGGCGGCGGCAGGCAGTTCGCGATCGGCGTCGACGTCACCAAGGAAGGCGACGACACTCCATACAAGGCGACCTTCAAGCAGAACCTGACCCAGGACGGGATCGACGCCTACCAGCCGGGCGTCAGCTGCGAGTGCCGGCTCGACCCGCAGGACCCGAGCCAGGGCGTGCTCTGGGGGATGCCCTCGTAGCTCGGAATGATGGGCGGTGCAGGTCTCGAACCTGCGACCTCCTCGGTGTAAACGAGGCGCTCTCCCAACTGAGCTAACCGCCCGGCGCGGCCACCAAGTCTAGGTCGCGCCGGGCCGCCTCGACGGATGTCCGACGCCTTGAAAGTGGACATGGGCAGGTCCGTGGGCCACACTGGATCACGCGATGAGGCGGGGTAACAAGAAGCGCGCGCGCCTGGAGGTCCATTGACGATGCTCGTCACCGCGGACCTGCAGACCTGGATCTTCGACTGGTATCCCGTCATCGGGGTCTTCTTCATGGCGTGCCTGCTCGTCGTCTTCGTCGTCCTCCTGCGCAGCACGATGCGCTCGACCAAGCCCGAGAGGATCAAGGCCAGTCGAACCGCCCCTGTCCTCTGGGATGAGGTCCAGGGCGTCGACGCGGCCAAGGCCGAGCTGCTCGACGTCACCGCCTGGCTCAAGGAGCCCCAGCGCTTTGCCGCGCTCGGCGCCAAGCCGCCGCGCGGCGTGCTGCTCTTCGGCCCGCCCGGCACCGGCAAGACGATGCTCGCCCGCGCCGTCGCCGCCCAGGCCGGCGTCGACTTCTTCGCCGCTTCGGGCTCGGGGTTCGTCGAGACGTTCGTCGGCCGCGGCGCCAAGCGAATTCGCACGCTCTTCAAGGAGGCGCGCAAGTCCGGGCGCGCGGTCATCTTCATCGACGAGATCGACGCAGTCGGCGGTCACCGGGGCAGTAACGCCGGCGACGGCGGCACCTCCGAGCGCGAGCAGGCGCTGAACCAGCTGCTGGTCGAGCTCGACGGCTTCGAGCGCGACCCCGGGACCGTGATCGTGATCGCCGCCTCCAACAACGTGGAAAAGCTCGACAAGGCGCTGCTCCGCCCAGGTCGCTTCGACCGCCAGGTTCTCGTCGCCCCGCCCGACCGCAGCGGGCGCGAGGCGATCCTCCGTGCCCACGCCGAGGGGAAGCCGCTCGCCGAGGACCTCGACCTCGCCGACGTCGCCCGCAAGACCACCGGGATGACCGGCGCCCAGCTCGCCAACGCGCTCAACGAGGCGGCGATCATCGCGGGTCGCGCCGACCGCGCCGCGATCGGGCGCGATGACCTCGACGAGGCGCTGCTGCGCCAGGCGGTCGGCTCCGAGCAGTTGCGGAGCCTGACCGACGAAGAGCGCAAGATCATCGCCTACCACGAGGGTGGTCACGCCCTCACCCGCCGCCTGCTCGGACTCGACCCGCCCGAGATGCTCTCGATCGTCCCCCGCGGCCCGGCGCTCGGCTTCGTCGCCACCGCCCCGGCCGAGGACCGCTACCTGCGCTCGCGTGAGCAGCTGCTCGAGGAGGTCGTCTCGCTGCTCGGCGGCCGCGCGGCCGAGGAGGAGGTCTTCGGCGCCGCCTACTCGGGTGCGGCCGACGACCTCGCGCGCGTGCACGCGGTCTGCAAGCAGATGGTCTCCGAGTTCGGGATGGGGCTCTCGCCCGACCAGCCCGAGGACACCCCGATCGCGCTGCCGACCGACGCCCTCGCGGTCGCGGACTCGACCCGCCGCGACGTCGACCTCGGCACGATGGCGCTTGCGCGCCAGGCCCACCGATACGCGCGCGAGCTCCTACAGACCAACCGTCAATGCCTCGACGACCTCGCGGCGGCTGCGCTCGAGCGCGAGACGCTGACCCGCGAGGAGCTCGACGAGATCTTCGACGCCCACGAGCTGCACCAGCCCAAGCTGCCCTACGTCGACGAAGCGCTGGCCCACCTGTCCCGCCAGGCTGAGGCCGAGCAGACCTAGCCGCTCCGGCCAGGCCTGCGCGACGCAGTAACACCGGCTGCGGTCCGCCAATAGGCTGGAAAGCGTGGATCTAGGCATCGACGGCAAGGTCGCCCTCGTCATGGGCGCGAGCCGCGGCATCGGCCGCGGGATCGCCGCGGCGCTGGCGCGCGAGGGCGCCCGGGTCGCGATCTCGAGCCGCGACCCCGAGAAGCTGAAGCAGGCCGCCGAGCAGATCGACGTCGACGCCCGCGCCTTCGCCGCCGACACCACCGACCTCGACCGGCTCGCGGCGCTGCCGGGCGAGGTCGCCGACGCGCTCGGCCCGGTCGAGATCCTCGTCACCAATACCGGCGGGCCGCCGCCCGGAGGCGTGCTCGACTTCGACCTCGAGGCCTGGAACGCCGCCTACCGCTCGCTGGTGCTCGCGCCCCAGGTGCTGGCGGCCGCCGTGGTGCCCGGCATGCGCGAGCGCGGCTGGGGCCGGATCGTCAACGTCGGCTCGAGCTCGACCCGCGAGCCGATCCCGGGGCTGGCGCTCTCCAATGCCCACCGGATGGCCGCGGTCGGGATGTTCAAGACCCTGGCAACCGCGACCGCGGGCGACGGGATCACGGTCAACACGGTCGCGACCGGGATGTTCGCCACCGACCGCCTCGCCGACGCGAACGGCTCGCTGGACGCAGCCGAGGCCCACGCGGCCTCGGCGGTCCCCGCCGGGCGCCTCGGCCTGCCCGATGAGTACGGCGACCTCGTCGCCTTCCTCTGCTCCGACCGCGCCGCCTATCTGACCGGCGCCGTGCTCCCGCTCGACGGCGGGATGCTGAAGAGCGCCTTCTAGCGACGTCAGCCCGCCCTATATGTCGCGCGTCGCGCCGCCGCGACCTTGGGCTGGGCGGGCGCTACGGAGCGACCTGATGCGAGGTCGCGGGCGCCGGGGTGCCGGCGCCCCGGCGCGTGTAGACGAGCCAGGCCGCCCCGGCGATCACCATCGCGACGCTGATCAGCTGGGCCTGGGTGAGGCCGAGCGCGACGTCGTCGTTGCGGCGGATGAACTCGACCAGGAAGCGCTCGACGCCGGAGATCACAAGGTAGAGCGCGAACAGCCGGCCGCCGGTCAGCCGGTCGCGGAGCCGCCAGAGCACGTAGGCGACGAGCGCCATCGTCAGCGTCTCGTAGACCGGCGTCGGGTGGACCTCCACGCCTGGGGCCGTCGGCTCGGTCCCGTCCGGATAGCCCATCGCCCACGGCCCGTCCCAGGCCTTGCCGTAGTCGCCGTCGCCGGAAAGCTGGCAGCCGATGCGCCCGACGGCGTAGCCGAGCGCCAGCGCCGGGGCGCTCATGTCGAGCAGCGCCAGAGTCAGGTAGCCGCGCCACCAGGCCCAGAGCAGGACCCCGATCGCACCCCCGATCGCGCCGCCGTACCAGACGAGCCCCGAGCCGGAGAAGAGGTTGCCGAGCAGGTCGTCCTTGACGTCGGAGTAGTTCTCGAGCACGTAGTCGAGGCGGGCGCCGACCATGCCGCCGATCGCCGCCGAGAAGCCGATCTCGTACGCCCAGTCGACCGGCTTGCCGAGTTCCTTCAGCCGCTTGGCGATCAGCCAGCCCGCGGCGACGAAGGCGAGCGCGAAGCAGATCCCGAAGGTCTGCAGAGTCAGTGGTCCGAGGTGGATCTCTGGCTGCATCGCGGAGAGGCTAGAGGCTAGCCATGAATCGCCCCCTATTCCATAGCCCCGGCGAGAGTCGAACTCGCGCTACGAGGTTGAAAACCTCGCGTGCTGACCGTTACACCACGGGGCCGCGGCGCCAGAGTCTACGTCGCACTAGCGGGGATCCGACCGATAGGCACTGGCGCGATGACGGATGGCGAGGACGCGGACTGTCTGCTCTGCGTCAATCAGCTGGTAGATGATGCGGTAGGCGCCTACGCGGAGCGAGTAGAGGCCGTTGAGCCGCCCACGGAGGGCATGGCCCGCGTGGCTATCCCGCTCGAGCAGGGCGAGCGCATCGCCGACCGCGTCACCCAGTGGCCAGCCGAGCTGCAGCAGATCGCGCCGTGCCTTGCGCACGAGCACGACGCGCGCCACGGGTCAACGCCTTGACCGGCGCTCGGCGAGCTCGCGACGGACGTCCTCGAGGTCAACCGTCTCTCCGCGTTCGGCCTCCGCCAAACCCTCCTCGATGGCAGCGAGCGCGGCGGAATCGGACAGGATCTCGGCGGTCTCCTCGAGCGCGTCGTACTCGTCCACCGGTACGAGCACGGCCGCCGGCTTGCCGCTGCGGGTTACGAGAACGTGGTCACGCCGATCGGCTACGTCGCTAAGCAGCTCACTGAGATTGCTCCTGAACTCGCGGACGGGAACCATCTTCGCCATACAGGGAGTGTACACGCATGTGTACAATCCTCCACGGAGAGTTCTCCCGCGTCATCAGGCTAGGAGCGATTCGAGCAGCGCCTTCTGGGCGTGGAGCCGGTTCTCGGCCTCGTCCCAGACCGCGGAGCGCTCGCCGTAGAGCACGTCCTCGGTGATCTCCTCGCCGGGGTGGGCCGGCAGGCAGTGCATGACGATCGCCCGGTCCGACGCCGCGGCGAGCAGCTCGGCGTTGAGCTGGAACGGGGCGAGGTCGGCGCGGCGTCGCTCGGCCTCGGCCTCGTCGCCCATGCTGACCCAGACGTCGGTGTAGATCGCGTCGGCGCCCGCGGCGGCGGCGAGCGGGTCGGCGGTCTGCTCGACGCCGAGCTCGTCCTCGAGCCGGTAGCCCTCGGGGGCGGCGACCACGACCTCGACCCCGGCCGCCTTGCCGAGGATCGCCAGCGAGCGCGCGACGTTGTTGCCGTCGCCGACGTAGAGCAGCTTCAAGCCGTCGAGCGAGCCGAAGCGCTCGCGCAGGGTCAGCAGGTCGGCGAGCGCCTGGCACGGGTGGTGGCCGGGCGTGAGCGCGTTGATCACCGGGACCTCGGCCGCGTCCGCGAGCTCGGCGACGGCCTCGTGGGAGCCCGAGCGGATCGCGATCGCGTGCACGTAGCGCGAGAGCACCCGGCCCGTGTCGCCGATCGACTCGCCGCGCGAGAGCTGCAGCTCGTCGCCGCGCAGGACGACCGGTGTGCCTCCGAGGCTCGGCGACGCCGACCTCGAACGAGATCCGCGTGCGGGTCGAGGGCCTCTCGAAGACGAGCGCGACCGAGCAGCCGGCGAGGGCGCCTGCGCCCTCCAGCGGGCGCCCGGCCTTGAGCTCGGCGGCGCGCTCGAGCAGCGCCGCGAGGGCCTCGGGGCTGAGTTCCTCACCGGTCAGAAAGTGCGTGGCCACGAAGCCGCCGATACTACGCGCGTGCAACTGAAGGCAATGACCTGGAACGTCTTCCATGGGCGGGATTGGCCACCGGAGAAGGAGCTTCAGGTTCGCGCCCACAAGGGCAGCTTCCGCCGCGGGCCCCGCCTCGGGTCCGAGTACGAGCAGACCAACTGGGACCTGTTCGATCTCTTCGCCGAGATGATCGACCGCACCGCTTGGGACATCGCGATCTTCCAGGAGTTCCCGCCCAGCTGGAAGGGGCGCATGGCGCACGCCTGCGGGGCCGAGGCCCACCGCGCGCTCAGCGGCCGCAACTGGCTGCAGCCGCTGACCTCACTGATCGGCCGCTGGCGGCCCGACCTGCTCGGCGCCTGGGAGGGCGGCTCGAACACGGCGCTGTTCCGCGGCGACGCCGGGGCGATCGCCGAGCGCGAGCGGGTGACCCTCACCCGCCGCCCCGAGCTGCGGGTGATGGGGCTGACGCGGCTCGAATCCGGCGTCTGCGTCGCCAACCTCCACGTCAGCACCAAGCCGTCGTCGGCCGAGGCCGAGCTTCTCGCGGGCGCGCAGATCGCCTCGGACTTCGCCGGCACCGGCCCGCTGATCTTCGGCGGCGACTTCAACGTGCGCCCGAAGGCGAGCGAGGTCTTCGACGAGCTCGCCGAGCGGTTTGCGCTCGGCCCGCCGACGGCGCCCGAGCGCCTCAGCCACCTGCTCTCGCGCGGGCTCGAGATCGTCGAGCCGCCGAAGGCGTGGGCGCCCGAGGCCCGCGACATCGTTGACCCCGACACCGGGCTGAAGATCCGCCTCGCCGACCACAATCCGGTGACGGCGCGATTTTCCGGTGTGGGATAGTTGACGGCGATGCCGCCGACGCCCGACCCCAGCATCCAGGCCTTCCGCGAGGCGCTCGAGAAGAGCGTCACGATCTCGCGCGAGAAGCTTCAGGAGGTGATCGACGACGCCGTTCGCCGCGGGCGGATGACGCGCCGCGACGCCGAGGAGATGCTCGGCCGCCTCCTCACCCGCGGCCGCGAGGAGGCCGAGGAGCTGCTGAAGACGCTCGAGCCGGTCGCCTCCGGCGCACAGTCACGGGTCGAGAGCACCCGCAAGGCCGTCCGCGACCGCGTTGACCAGCCGCTGGCGAAAGCCGACCGTGTCCGCCGCAAGGCCAAGCTGCCCGGCTTTCCGATCAGCGCCTACGACCAGCTCAGCGTGCCGCAGATCAACAACCGCCTGCCCGAGTTGAGCACCGACCAGCTCGAACGCATCCGCGACTACGAGATCGCGAACCGCAACCGCGTCGGCGTCCTCCGCGCGCTCGAGCGCAAACTGAAGCAACAGACCGGCTGATAAGGGCCATTCGTGGAGAGCCCTCCCCCGGCGCCCCCGGACGCGAAGCGGAGGAGGCGCCGGTTGATGTCTACTTCCGCAGCTCCTCGAGCCGGTCCTCGATGTCCTTCTGCAGCGACTCCAGCGTTTCGACTGAGTCCTGGGCCCGGATCGCCAGCTTGGCGAGCTGCGCGCGGACGTCCTCCGTCGCCTTCTCCAGCACCTCGCGGAAGCTGGCGATCTGGTCCTGCGCGCCCGAACGCGCCTGATCTGAAGCGTCAGTGACCCGCTTTACGGCGTCGTCGATGCGCGTGCGCACATCGCCGGTCGCCTTCTCGCCCGCGCTGCGCAGATCCTCGAGCGCCTTCTGCAGGTTCTCTGTGACCTTGTCGATCGGACTATCTCCGCTGTCAGCCATCGAGCCGGCTCCTCTCCGTAGTGAACGCGCTGAAACCCTACCCGGTGCGACCATGCTTGGCCCATGAGCGAGCCGCCGGAAGCCGCGAAACCTGCACGCCCCCACCGGGGGATGTCGCTCGAACTCGAGATCGACTCGCTCGCCTACGGCGGGCGCGGCGTCGCGCGCGCCGACGGCTTCGTCGTCTTCGTCGCGGGCGCCCTGCCCGGAGACCGCGTGCGGGCCGAGGTGACCAAGCCGAAGCGGCGCTTCGCCGAGGCCCGGGTGATCGAGTTGCTCGAGCCGAGCCCCGAGCGGGTCCCCGACCGCTGCGACCACGGCGGCGAGTCGTGCCCCGGCGCCCCGTGGCAGGGGCTCGCCTACGAGCGCCAGCTCGCCGAGAAGCAGCAGCAGGTGGAGGACGCGCTGCGGCGGATCGGCGGTCTCGACGGCTTCGAGCTCGAGCCGATCGAGCCCGCCACCGAGCGCTGGCGCTATCGAAACAAGCTCGAGTACAGCTTCGGCGAGCGCGGCGGCGAGCTGGTGCTCGGCTTCCACGCGCGGGGCCGGTGGGACGAGATCGTCGACGCCGAGGACTGCCTGCTCGCCTCGGAGGCCAACAACGCAAAGCGAAACGAGATCCGCGCCTGGGGCCGGGAGCAGGCCCTCTCGGGCTATGACCGCCGCGCCGAGCGCGGGGCGCTGCGCAACCTGGTCGTCCGCGAGGGGCGCCGCACCGGCGAGCTGCAGACGCGGCTGGTCACGTCCGCCGAGGCGATCCCGAAGCCGCCGGTGGACCTGCACACGGTGATCGACGGCCCCGCCGGCGGCACCGACGGCCCGACCGGCGTGCTCGGCGCCGAGCGCCTCACCGAGGAGCTGTGCGGCCTGCGCTTCGAGATCTCCCACCCCGCCTTCTTTCAGACCAACACCGAGATGGCCGAGCGGCTCTACGGCATCGCCGCCGAGATGGCCGGCCTCGACGGCGGCGGGCGGGTCTTCGACCTCTACTGCGGGATCGGGACCCTGGGATTGACGCTGGCCCCGCACGCCGGCGAGGTGCTCGGGATTGAGATCGTCCCCGAGGCCGTCGCCGACGCCGAGCACAACGCGGAGCTCAACGGGATCGGCAACGCGCGCTTCGTCGCCGCCGACGCCCGCACCGGCATCAGGCCGCTGGTCGAGGCCGAGGGCAAGCCCGACCTCGTCGTCGTCGACCCGCCCCGCGCCGGGCTCTCGCAGAAGATCGTCCGCCGCGTGATCGAGTGCGAGGCGCCGCGGATCGTCTACGTCTCGTGCAACCCGACGACGCTGGCGCCCAACGCCGCTCAGCTCGAGGAGGCCGGCTATAGGCTGCGCCGCGTGAAGCCCGTCGACATGTTCCCCCAGACCCCGCACATCGAGTGCGTGGCGCTGCTGGAGAAGCCATGAGCGAGCGCGGTTTCGGAGTGGCCGCAGGCCTCGACCCCGCCGTGGCGACCCCGCTTGCCTCGAGGGCCGAGCAGCTCGGCTACGCCTCGATCTGGTCCAACGACACCCCGCTCGCGAGCGGGCTCGAGACCCTCGCCGCCTTCGCCGAGGGCTCGGACTCGCTCGACCTCGGCGTCACGATCGCGGTCGACCGCCACAGCCCCGAGGACCTCGCCGCCGACATCGAGCGGCTGGGTCTGCCCAGGCAGCGCCTCCACCTCGCGGTCGCCTCCGGCTTGGAGAAGAAGGCGGTGACGCGGATGCGCGAGGTCCTGCCGGAGCTGCGCGAGAAGCTCGGCGGCGTCTCCCTCGAGTTGTCGGCGATGGGCCCGAAGATGTGCGCGCTCGGCGGAGCCGCCTATGACGGCGTCTTCGTCAACTGGATGACGCCCGACTTCATCACCGGCGCCAAGGGCAACGTCCAGTTCGGCGCCAAGGAGGCCCACCGAGACCCGCCGCCGCCCGTGCTCGGGTACGTGCGCACCGCGCTCGGCGGCGACGCCGCCGAGCGGCTAGCCAAGGAAGAGGTCTTCTACCGAAACCTCCACGAGGGCTACATCAACCACTTCGCGCGCCTCGGCGCCGAGGAGGGCACGGTCGGCATCGCCGCCAAGGACGCCGGCGAGGCGCAGAAGGCGCTCGCCGCGTATGAGGCGCTCGACGTGATCGTCGTCCGCGCCCTCGCCTCGGGGAACCTCGAGGCGATGAGCGCCGTCGCCGAAGCTGCCGCACCGCGCTGAACACAGCTCTCCCCGGTGCGATCGCCCAGGTTTGTATCGTCGTCTAGTACGGCGGCAGGTCCGCGTACCACTCGCCGAGCCGGCGCAGCGCCGACCAGAAACGCTGCTTGGCCCTCTCCTCGTCGAGCGAGTCGTCGATGTCCGGCACGTAGAGCGCCTCGATCGTCGGCGTCATCCGCTGGATCTCGCCGGGCTCGCCGCTGATCGGCTCGGCAAGCGGCAGGTCGAGCCGGTTGAGGACGGTGAGCGCCTTCTCGCCCATGACGACGACGATCCGAGGCTGGACGATCGCGATCTCCTCGGCGACCCGGGCTATGCACTCCTCGGCGGCGAACTCGGGGTCGGCGGTCGGGCACTTGACGCAGAGGGTGCCGAAGACGACGATCGGGTCGATCCCGAGGCGCTTGAAGCTCTTCATCAGCGCGTTGCCGGCGCGGCCGTAGAAGGCGACGCCCTCCTCGATCTCCGCCGCGGTGGGCGAGTGCTTGAGCATGAAGATGTCGGCCTGCGGGTGGCCCGAGCCGAGCACCGGCATCAGGTTGCCGCGCGGGCAGTGCTCGCAGGCGGCGAGATCGTCGCTCACTTGATTGAGCTCGCGGATCGCGCGCTCGAGGTACTTCTCCTTGATCTCGTCGTCTGTCGCCGGCACCGTCCGATGTGTCTTCTTCATCGCCCGATCGGCTCCCTTCGGCTGCATCAACTCTTGCCTGTCTTGGACAATTGCTTGCCGCCGCGGCCGCCGCTTGTCTGGAGGAACTTCAGTGCCTGAACGTACACGAGGTTCTTGTGCTTGCGGACGATGTCGGCGTCGCGCATCGCCTCGAGGAACTCGGCCGGCCCGTCGAAGTCCCGCAGGCGGGTGCGAACGCTGCCGAGTCCCTGGGCGACGTGGCTGTCGGAGCCGGCGCCGGGGACGATCCGGTACTTGCGCGCGAAGCGAACCGCCTCCTCGTTGAAGCCGGAGAAGGCGACGCGGGGGTTGAAGACCTCGAGGATGTCGATCTCCTCGACGATGTCGATCAGGTGCTCATAATCCGGCACGCTGTGCAGCCTGTCGAAGGGATGGGGTACATAAACGAGCCCGCCCTGGCGGCGGATCTCGGCGATCGTCTCCGCCATCGACATCCCCCGCTCGATCTTCTCCTTCAGGAACAGCCCGATCACCTCACCCTGCTCGGCGGTCTTCACCTCCTCGGCGACGATCACCTTCAGCCCGCCGAGCTTCTCGGCGTAGTCGCGGGCCGCGAACGCCCCCGAGACCTCGTTGTGGTCGGTCACCGCGATCGCTCCGAGGCCGACTTCCTTGGCGGTGTCGACCAGAGCCTCGACCGGGGTCGCGCAGTCGGGGGAATGATCGGTGTGCATGTGCAGGTCGCACTGGATGTAGTCGCGGCCGCCGAGCCGCTTGCGCGCGGCGGCATCGCCGGCGCCGTCGTGACGGCGGGCGGCGGCAGTCTCGTAGACGCCTTCGATCTGGTCGGCGACCCGTGACCAGCCGTGGGCGGCGGCGCTCGCGGCGCCGCGGCGCAACAGGCCCTCGCGCAGGCCGGACTCGCCGAGCACGCGCGCGACCTGCGCCCGCAGCGTCTGGAAGTCGCCGGGCGGGAAGAGCAGCCCCGCCTCGCCGTCCTCGGCGAGCTCGCGGTAGAGCTCGAGGTCGGAGACGATCGGGACGGCTCCGGCGGCGAACGCCTTGCCGATCAGCCCAGGCGCCACGCGAACCCCGCCGGAGGCGAGGACGAGGACATCGGCCCCGGCGATGAACCCCTCTTCGTGTCCGTCGGGGGGGCCGACGACGCGCACCCGCTCGCGAACCCGCTTGCTCGCGCGGGTGGTCAGGTCGGTGGGCACGCCGCTCCAGACCAACGCCTCCCAGTCGAGGTCGTCGGGCATCCGCCGCAGCGAGCGCAGGAAGAGCCGCAGCGCACCACGCTCCTCGCGCGCGACATAGACGATCCTGGAGCGCCCCGGGACCCGAGGCACGATCGGCTCGGCATGGTCGGCGCCGGGGCGGATCAGCTCGTAGGGACCGGGGAAATAGCGGTTGAGAAGCTCGCCGGTGGCGCGGTTCGACGCCGTGCGGCCGTCGATCCGCCCGAAGAAGATCTCGACCAGCGGGCGGGCGACCTGGGTCGAGAGCACGCGCTCGGCGGGCTCGTGGAAGCTGGCGATGTTGAGCGACAGCGAGTGGCGCAGCGCCGCCGAGGACGCGCTGGGGGCGAAGGGATCGTGGACGTGGACGAAGTCGGGCGCCGCCGAGGTGAGCAGCAGCTCGAGGGTGCGGCTGACGTCGACGGCGACGGGCGCGGGCCGGCGGCGGGGGCCGCTCGGAAGCGGCAGCGAGCCTCCCAGCGACAACACCCGGGGCTCGCCGGGGACGTAGAGCGAGCCGGAATCCTCGGCCGCCTCGCGAATCGCACGCCGCGAATCGCGGATCTCGGTGCGCGAGGAGCCGCTCGGGGCCGCGATCAGCACCCGGTGCCCGCGAGCGGCGAGCTCTTCCGAGACGCGGCCGACGAACTCGTTGACCTCGTGACCGGCGCCCCAGGGCCGGGGCGTCACCTGGACGATCGAAAACGGCCCGCCGGCGCTCATCGGCGGAGCATAGAGGCGGTCGGTGCCCGCCTAGAGCTCCTGGCTCAAGACTTGGTCTTGGCCTTCTTCTTCGACTTCGCCTTCTTGCCCTTCGAGGACGCCTCGGCCTTCCTCGGCTTGGAGGCGGGCAGCCCGCGCTGACGCGCATAGGTGGAGATGAACTCCTCGGTCATCTCGCGGGCGACCGGATCGGGCCGCTGGTTGTGCGGCGACTTCATCAGGTAGCTCGAGGGGCCGTCGAGCTGGCCCGAAATGCCGTGGTTGAGCGCCAGCTTGATCGCGCGGACGGCGTCGATGACGATCCCGGCCGAGTTGGGCGAGTCCCAGACCTCGAGCTTGAGCTCGACGTTGAGCGGCACGTCGCCGAAGGTGCGCCCCTCGACCCGGATGTGCGCCCACTTGCGGTCCGTGAGCCACGGCACGTAGTCCGAGGGGCCGATGTAAACATCATCAGGGGGCAGCTCGTGGTCCATGATGCTGGTGACCGCGTTGGTCTTCGAGATCTTCTTCGACTCCAGCCGCTCGCGCTCGAGCATGTTGTAGAAGTCCATGTTGCCGCCGACGTTGAGCTGCGAGGTGCGCTCCATGCGCACGCCGCGATCGGCGAACAGGCGGGCGAGCTGGCGGTGGACGATGGTGGCGCCGACCTGGGACTTGATGTCGTCGCCGATGATCGGCAGCCCGGCCTCCTCGAAGCGCTTGTCCCAGTAGTCCTCGCGGGCGATGAACACCGGCAGACAGTTGACGAAGCCGACGCCGGCGGCCAGCGCCTGCTCGACGTACCACTTGGTCGCGTCCTCGGAGCCGACCGGCAGGTAACAGACGAGAACGTCGGTCTGTGTGTCCTGGAGGATGCCGACGATGTCCGCGGTCTCGCCGGGAGCCTTGGTGATCTTCTGCTTCAGGTACTTGCCGAGGCCGTCGTGGGTCATGCCGCGGTGGACCTTGACGCCGAGCTTGGGCACCTCGGCGAACTTGATCGTGTTGTTCTGGCCGGAGAAGATCGCCTTGGAGAGGTCCTTGCCGACCTTCTCCTTGTCGATGTCGAAGGCCGCCGTGAACTCGATGTCGCTGACGTGGTAGCCGCCGAGGTCGACGTGCATCAGGCCCGGGACCTGCTCGTCCGGGTTCGCCTTCTTGTAGTACTCGACGCCCTGTACGAACGAGCTGGCGCAGTTGCCCACGCCGACGATCGCTACGCGGACCTTCTTCTCGCGGGCGCCATTTTGCCGCGCGCCGTTCGCTATGCCATTCACGGTGCTCATGCCTGGGAAAGCCTCCTAGAAATTTCTTTGAGACTGATCGGAGCCAGAGCTAACGCTCTGGCACTCGACCAACCTAACTTGGGCCAACAACCACACTCCGGGCCTCGAACGGTTACACACCCTCGCCGTCGGTGCTGGGTTCGGGCGTGCGACCCCCGGGAACGTCGGCGAGCTGGCCGCGCACGTGCCAGACGCGCTGGAAGACGGTGAGGGTGGTCAGCGCCGCCATCACGTAGATCGCCGGCGCGAGCAGCTCGGCGTCGAAGATCCCGGCGCCCTTGGCGAAGACGAGCCCGATCGAGAGGATCACGACCCGCACCGGCCGCGTCGCCAGCCCGACCTTGCACTCGACCCCGAGCGCCTCGGCCCGGGCCCGGGTGTAGGACACCATCAGCGAGCCGAGGACGACGAGGACGCACATCGCCGCCGCGAACGAGCGCCCGGTCTCGGCGAAGTACCAGGTCGCCGCGATCAGCACGATCCCCTCCTCGACTCGGTCGAGCGTCGAATCGAGGAAGGCGCCGAACAGGGTGCCCTTGCCCGAGACGCGCGCGTAGCGGCCGTCGAACGTGTCCATCACCGAGCCGATGATGAAGACGACGCCGGCGAGGAAGAAGAGCTTTTGCCAGACCAGCGCCGCGGCGGCGACGTTGAGCACGAAGCCGGTGATCGAGATCGCGTTGGGCGTCAGCCGCGACTCGATCAGGCGGGTGCGGACCACCGAGCCGAACTCCTCAGCACCGGCGGAGACGCGGTTGCCGCCGCGCGGACGCGGCCGCTCTGAGACCTTGGTCACGCCGTAACGACCTCGGCCTCGGGCGGCGCCGGATGCGGCGGCGTCGTCTCGCGGGCGCGGAACGACCAGTCGCCCGGCCGCAGACGGGCGAGCAGGGTCGCCGCCCCGAAGGCGGCGGCGGCGACAACGGCGCCGGCGGCGGCGTCGAGCCAGAAGTGGTTGCCGGTGGCGACGACGACGTAGGTCATAACCGCCGGGTAGAGCAGGAAGGCGGCCTTGAGCACGCGCCGGCTGCTGAGGCGGGCGAGCGAGAGGCCGAGGATGAGCGACATGCCGACGTGCATCGAGGGGACAGCAGCGTACGGGTTGAAGAACGCGTCATCGGAGACGCGGACCGCCTCGTTGCCGGTCACCGACTGGGCCGCGCTGAACCCGAGCCCGTCCACGAAGCGCGGCGGCGCCGTCGGATAGAGCAGGTAGCCCAGCAGCGAGATTCCCATCGCGGCCAGGACGGCGTTGCGCACGAAGCAGAAGCTGCGGTTGTGGGCGAAATAGACGAACAGGAGCGCGGCGAGGCTGCCGTAGAAGTGGGCGTGGGCGTACATCCAGGCGGCGAAGTCGCCGGGCCAGCCGCTGCTCAAGGCCCAGTTCTGGACGTCGAGCTCGACGAACGAATGCAGCGAGCGCTCGACCGAGATCAGGTCGCGCGCGTGCGCGAGCGAGACGTCGGCCGGGCCGGCGACGGCGCCGCGAGCGAGGCGCCAGAGCATGTAGGCGGCGATCACGACAAACGCCTGCCAGGCGAAGTCGAAGGGGCCGCGCCCGAAGACGCGGCGCAGGATCGCCCGGGGGCTCACGGTGCGCTCCGGCAGCGCGGCCCGTGCTGGAAGATGCGCAGCGGCGAGAAGGTGGTGGTGACGTCGGCGAAGCCGGCGCGCTGCATCTCGACCGTGGTGAACCCGTTGGGGGACTCCGAGACGCAGCCGACTCCGTCGGAGAGCGAGAAGTAGGTGCTGTGGCGGACCCTGACCTGGTAGATCCCGGGGTGGGGCGCGTAGAGCGAGAACCCGTCGGGTTCCAGCTCGACCAGCCGCGCCGGTCGCTGGGCCATCGGCACGGGGCGACGGACCTCGTACACCGTCCAGTCATCGCTGTGGAATGCCGGCCGCAGGTAGGGCAGCCCGGCGGCGATCAGCGCAGCCTCCTTGCGCCCCGCGTAGTCGAGCGCCCCGTTGGAGAGGGCGACGTAGCGGACCGCGAGCCGGTCGAGCCAGCGGCGGTATTTGCCGGCCCCGAGGGTCGGCGTATAGAAGAGGGGATTGAGCTTGCGGTCGAGCTGGCGCTCCCAGCCCCGGGCGATCGGGATGTTCGCGGGGGGCACGATCGCCGACTCCCAGTGGCTCGCCGTGGGCACGACCTCGACCCGCGCCGGCGAGCCGCGCATCTCGGTCTGCAGGAAGCCGAGGATCGGCGCGTAGTACTTCGCGTGCACGGAGGCCTCGGCGTGGACGCTTTCGACGTCGCGGATCACCGGCGACCACTGCCAGTAGACGAGCAGCGGCACCATCAGCGCCAATATCCAGCGCTCGCGGTGGCGGCCCCAGAGTGCGCAGACGAGCACCGGACCGAGCAGCAGCGTGCCCATCCGCGTGGCGTTGCCGCCGAGCGGGTTGGCGATCAGGAACGAGGCCGTGAGCCCGATCGCGTAGAGGGCGACGCCGGTTCGCAGCAGCCGCTCCTCCTTGGGCAGGGCGACGAAGACCGCGACCGCCGCGAGCAGCGCGGGGCTGAAGCTGGTGCCGTCGAAGGGCTCGCTGCCGCCCTCGGGGAAGGCGATCGCGAGCAGCACCGCGGCCCCGAAGGCGGCGGCGGCGAGCGCGAGGCCGTCGCGGCGCCCTTCGGCGATGAAGAAGGCGAGCCCGCCGCAGGCGAGGAACAGCGCCGCGACCGGGCTCGCCAGCGGGCAGACGAGGGCGAGCCCGGCGGCTAGCCGCGGACGGCCGCGCTGGAGCGCGAACACGGCCGCGAGCGCGACGGCGACGCCGAGGGCGAAGGTGAGCCGCCCGGTGAAGAGGCTGATCGAGGTGCCGGCGGCGAACCAGAGCACGCCGACCCGCGCCGACTCGCCCCAGCGGCGCTCGGCGATCGAGGCGAACAGCAGCGCGGCCGCGAGCGCGGCGAGAACGCCGACGATGCGGGTGCCGAAGACCGCGCCGAGGGGCGGGAAGAGGACGCTGTAGCCGGGCACGTGGTGTCCGCCGAACCAGAGGTTGTTCCAGGTCGAGGGCCCCTCGAGCTCGAACAACCCGGCGCGGAACTGCTGCGCGGCGTGGTCGGCGCTCGAGGGCGCCAGGATCAAGTAGACGGAGGCGAGCGCGAGCGCGACGAGCAGCGGCCCGGCGAAACGGCGAAGCTGCGCCGGGGCTACCAGAGCCACGGTATGGAGACGGCTAGGCCCGGGCCTCGGCCGGACGGAAGGACCAGACCGCGGGGCGGGAGCGGGCGAGCTGCACGGCGCCGAGCGCCGAGACGCCGGCGACCATCCAGCCAAGCGCTCCATCGACCCAGAAGTGGTTCGCGGTCACGACCACGACGAAGAAGACCAGCGCCGGGTAGAGCGCCCAGGCCAGGCGCGCGGCGCGGCTCCGGCAGACCATCATGCCGGTGACGCCGACCATCAACGAGAAGCCGCAGTGCATGCTGGGCACGGCCGCGTAGGCGTTGACGAAGACGTGTTCGATGCCCTGGTCGTCGTTGATCTCCTTGACCGTGTCGACGAAGCCGGCGTCGGCGAACATTCGCGGCGGTGCACACGGGTAGAGCGCGTAGCCGACGATCGCCAGCCCCATCGCGATCATGAACATGTTGCGCACGAAGTAGAAGCTCTCGTTGCGCTGAAGGTACAGCCAGACGAGGAAGGTCGTGGTGACCACGAAGTGGCTGTTGATGTACATGAAGTTGGCGAAGTCGACCAGCCAGCCCACGTTGTCGAGCAGGTAGTCCTGGACGTGGGCCTCGAACAGGGTCCCGGTGCCGGCCTCGAAGTCGATCACGCGCTGCCCGTTGGCGATCGCCGTCGTGGCGTCCCCCGAGACGATCCCGCGCACGAGCTGATAGCCCATGTAGGCACAGGCAAACAGACCGAGCTGGCGGACTATGTCTGTCCATCCCCCGGGCAAGGCTTCCGTGATGCGGTCAAATCGTCGTCGCACGAGCAGAACATTGTATTAACCGCCCGGCAACATCCGGTTTCAACCTGCAGCATTGGTAACCGACAGCTCCTCCGCCTCGCGTCCGGGGCTGTCGAGGGTAGGGCTCAGACGGGGTGGACCACGGAGATGCCTGTGACGAAATTTCAATGGACCAGACCGCGGCGGGCGCGCGTGCGCGCTATCCGCGACCGGCTGCGCGAGTTGTACGGACGTCCAACTCAGGCGCCGCACCGCGAGCCGATCGACGAGATCGTCCGCACCGTGCTCTCGCAGCACACCTCGGATCTCAACCGCGATCGCGCCTTCGACGGGCTCGTCTCCCGCTTCGACCACGACTGGATCGCGGTCCGCGATGCGCCCGTCGCAGAGGTCGAGGAGGCGATCCGGCCCGGCGGTCTCTCGAAGCAGAAGGCGCCGCGGATCCAGCAGATCCTGGCGCGGCTCGGCGACCCGCCGAACGCCGACTGGCTCGAGCATGCGCCGCGCTCCGAGGCGATGGGCTTCCTCACCGGGCTGCCCGGCGTCGGCCGCAAGACCGCCGCCTGCGTCCAGATCTTCACCTGGGGAATCCCGGAGATCCCCGTCGACGTCCACGTCCACCGCGTCGGCGAGCGGCTCGGGCTGTTCCGCCCCGGCGCCTCCTTCGAGGAGGCCCACGACGAGCTGCTCGCGATCGTCGATCCCTCCGACGCCTACGAGCTGCACATGAACCTGATCCGCCACGGCCGCGAGATCTGCCGGCCGACGCCGCGCTGCGGCGAGTGCGGGTTGCGCCGAATGTGCCCTTGGTACAGACGACACGACTCCGGGTCCTCCGCTTCGCGTCCGGACCCGGGGCATCATTAGTATGCGGCGCCGATGAGCAAGCGCGCCTACATCTGGTTCGGCGTCTTCGCGGTCCTCTGCGCCGTGGCGATCCCCGCCTGGGCGATCAGCAAGGAGGGCGGCTCCTCGGCCTCGCCCGAGAGCGTCCCCGCCGGCGAGCAGCAGGGCAAGGCGCTGTTCGAGATCAACTGCGGCGCCTGCCACACCCTCGCCAAGGCCGGCACCGACGGCGTCGTCGGCCCGAATCTCGACGAGTTGCTCGGCACGGGCAGCCCCGAGGCCAACAAGGCGCGGGTGCTGAACGCGATCGACAACGGCATCAACGGCCGCATGCCCAAGGGCATCGTCGCCGGCCAGGAGGCCGAGATGGCCGCCGACTTCGTGGCCAACAACGCCGGCAAGTAGAGTTGGCGTTAACCGAAGGTGGAAAACCCCGCGCTTGAAGGCTAGGCTAGGGCCGGTGGACGAATGTTTGATGCGTAGGAGTGCTGCATCGGCCGATTCCACCTGTTGAGTAGTTAGGTGCACCGAGCACCGGGGGCCCGGCCTGGATGGCCGCGCCGACAAACGAGAGAGGAGTCTTATAGTGAGTTTCACGAAAGGCGCGGGGCTATTCAGCAATGCCCGGGCGCTCACCACAGCCGGCCTGGTCGCGGCCGGGGCGATGCTGGTAGTCGCCGCACCCGCGATGGGTACCGCCGATCCGCTCAAGGGCGGGACCACCACGCTCAAGTTCAAGAGCCTCAAGGTAAGCAAGGCCAAGGGTGGCGCGACCAAGGCGGGCAAGAAGTCCGCGGCGTTGCCGATCACCGGCGGCGACCTCGATCCGACCACCGGCGTCGGCGCCGTCGAGAACGGCGGCAAGGTCACGGTCAAGAAGGGTAAGGAGAAGACCACCCTGAAGAACATCAAGACCACGTTCGGCTCAGGCATCTCCGCCAAGGTCGGCAAGAAGAAGGTCAAGCTCGCCACCCTCAAGGGCGGCACCGTTGGGCGCGCCGGATTCGGCGGAACCGTCGACGGCGCCAAGGCGAAGCTGACCAACAAGGGCGCCAAGGCCCTCAACAAGGCGCTCGATACGAATTCGTTCAAGAAGGGCAAGAAGCTCGGGTCCGCGGACACCAGCACGGTTCCGAGCAAGGTCGCGATCAAATCGGCGTCCTCGGTGACGATCGAAGCGGTCGTCGCACCGGCGGATGTCCCGGCCTGCATTACGGCGCAGAACTGTCCGTACGCTGTCAAGGTAACGCTGAACGGGATCGCCCCGGCGGCGACTGACGGCGCCGTGATCGACACGACGACCAACCCCGCCGCGCCGACCCTGACGTTCACGGATCAAACCGGCGGTAGCATCGCTCCCGACTGCGCGGATGGCACGCTCACCGGCAGCCATGGCAAGTTGACGTTCTCAAACGCAGCGCTCTACCCCGGAAAGGTGCTGACACAGGACAATCCGAACGACGAGTTCGGCAACAAGGTTGTTTCGTTCGAGCCCGCCTCGACCCTGTCAGCGCCGTCACCCGGCGTCCCGGGCCCGCTCGGCCGTTCGCCGGTGACGACGCTCGACACGTCCGGGATGACGTGCACCGCCGATCCGGCCAACCACAAGATCACGATCACCAACGTGGTCCAGAGGCTCGGGCTCGCCGCCTCCAGCGTGGCGAACCAGACGTTCGGGCTGACCGACCAGGGGACGTGCACCGGCCCCAAGCCGGGCGGCGAGTGCCCGCTCAAGGGCGGCGACCTGATCGGCACCACCAGCTGGGACATCACCACTCAGTAGCAATCGGTGATCAGCTGACAAGACAAGAAGGGGCGGCCTCCGGGCCGCCCCTTCTTGCATCTCTTCGTGTTCCGAGTTCTGACAAACAAAGAGAGGGATGAAATGAGAGAGAGAGGAGCCTCGAGGCGCAGGAAGCCCCTGGTGTTCGCGGTGTTGTTCGCCGTGCTCGCCATCGGCCTGATTCCCGGCGCCGCCGAGGCAAAGAAAAAGAAGAAGAACAAGTCCAAGTCGGGAGAGGTGACGCTGATGACGCGCAACCTGCTTTTGGGCGCGGACCTGACACCGGCGCTCCAGGCGCCGGACTTCGGGACGTTCAGCGTCGCCATCGGGCAGGTCCTCAACGACGTCGACGCGTCGAACTTCCCGGCCAGGGCGGTTTCGCTCGCAGCCGAGATCAAGAGCAAGAACGCCGACATCGTCGGCCTTCAGGAAGCGACGCTTTGGCGGGTGCAGGACCCGCCTGACCTCGCCAGCCAGACCCCGGCGACGCAGGTGAAGTACGACTTCATCGCCAGCTTGCTGGGCGAGCTGAACAAGGGCGCCAATCCCGCCGGATGCGCGAAGATCCAAAGGAAGGCCGAGAAGAAGGGCAAGACGCCGGCTCCGTGCAACTCCGGCTACTCGCTGCTCTACACCCAGCCTGAGTTCGATTTCGAGGGCCCGGCAAACACCGACGGCAACTTCGGGACCGGTCATACGGTGGCCGGAGGAGCCCTGCCGGGCGTCGAAGTGGACGGCCGGATGACGATGCGTGACGCGATATTGGTCAAGAACGACCCTGGGATCAAGATGACCAACGCGTTCGGCGGCACGTTCAATTCATTGCTGCGCGTGACGGTCGGCGGCAGCGTCCAGATCGACGTCACCCGCGGCTACGTTCAGGCGGACGCCAACGTGCGCGGGAACAAGTTCCGCGTGGTCAACGCCCATCTCGAGGCGTTCGACTCCCAGCCGGCCAATCCGGTCAACACCGGCGGCACGGTCGGGCGCGGTCAGATCCGTCAGGCGCAGGCCCAGCAGCTGGTCAACGGCCCGCTGTTCTCGCCCGACAAGCCGGCGGTCCTGATCGGCGACCTGAACTCGAACGTCCCGGGCGTCCAGCCCGGCGACCAGCTCGCGTTCCAGGCGATCCTCGACGGCGGGTTCCTCAGTCGCACCAGCACGCCTACGAGCTGCTGCTACGACGATCTGTTCAACCCGGCCAGCCCGGGACTCGACCACCAGGTCGACCACATCGTGACCAACAACGCCAAGATCGCCCTGAAGAGCTCGTCATTGACGACGACCTTCGCGAACGGGCTGTGGTCCTCGGATCACGCGGGTGTTGCGAGCACATTGCAGTTCCAGAAGAACAAGAAGCACAAGAAGAAGAAGAACAAGAAGTAGCCGGCCCTGAGCCGCACGACCGGGAACCCCCGTCCGCCCTCGAGGTGGGCGGGGGTTTCGTCGTTCAGGGGTGACGCGGGAGCGCCGCGTCCCTTGACAGGGACCACACATCTGCCATACTGCCACTCAGATTTTCATAACCAAGACTTAGCAAGGCAAAGAAAGGCTGGAAACAGTGGCACGAACGATAGGCATCGACCTCGGTACGACCAACTCCTGCGTCGCCGTGATGGAAGGCGGCGAGCCCTCCGTGCTCGAGAACTCCGAGGGCGGCCGCACGACCCCCTCCGTCGTCGCATTCGCCGACTCCGGCGAGCGCCTGGTCGGCACGATGGCCAAGCGCCAGGCGGTGATGAACCCCGAGCGCACGATCTTCTCGATCAAGCGCTTCATGGGCCGCAAGGAGGCCGAGGTCAAGGAGGAGGAGAAGATCGTCCCCTACAAGGTCGTCGCCGGCCCCAACGGCGATGTCCGCATCGAGGTCGACGGCAAGCAGTACTCGCCGCCGGAGATCTCGGCGATGGTCCTCCAGAAGCTGAAGAGCGACGCCGAGGCGCGCCTCGGCGACACCGTCGATTCGGCCGTGATCACCGTCCCCGCCTACTTCAACGACGACCAGCGCCAGGCGACCAAGGACGCCGGCAAGGTCGCCGGCCTCGACGTGAAGCGGATCATCAACGAGCCGACCGCGGCCGCGCTTGCCTACGGCCTCGACAAGGAGGCGAAGGCCGACGAGACCGTGCTCGTCTTCGACCTCGGCGGCGGCACCTTCGACGTCTCGGTGCTTGAGATCGGCGACAGCGTCTTCGAGGTCAAGGCGACCGCCGGCGACAACCACCTCGGCGGCGACAACTGGGACGCGAAGATCGTCGACTGGCTCGTCGCCGAGTTCAAGAAGGACCAGGGCGTCGACCTCTCCGAGGACAAGAACTCGCTGCAGCGCCTCTACGAGGCCGCCGAGAAGGCGAAGATCGAGCTCTCCTCCGCACAGGAGACGTCGATCAACCTGCCTTTCATCACCGCGACCGACGCCGGCCCCAAGCATCTCGAGATCAAGCTGACCCGCTCGAAGCTGAGCGAGCTGACCTCCGATCTGCTCGACCGCGTCGTCGGCCCGACCAAGCAGGCCCTCGACGACGCGGCTACGAGCCCCGACCACATAGTGATGGTGGGCGGTATGACCCGGATGCCCGCCGTCCAGGAGAAGGTCTCCGAACTGACCGGCAAGGACCCCCACCAGGGCGTCAACCCGGACGAGGTCGTCGCGATCGGCGCCGCGATCCAGGCCGGCGTGCTGGCCGGCGACGTCAAGGACGTGCTCCTGCTCGACGTCACCCCGCTCACCCTCGGGATCGAGACCAAGGGCGGCGTGATGACGAAGCTGATCGAGCGCAACACGACGATCCCGACGCAAGCAGCTCGGAGATCTTCTCCACCGCCGAGGACAACCAGCCCTCGGTCGAGATCCACGTGCTCCAGGGCGAGCGCGAGATGGCCAGCGGCAACAAGAGCCTGGGCAAGTTCCAGCTCACCGGCATCCCGCCGGCGCCGCGCGGCACCCCTCAGATCGAGGTCACCTTCGACATCGACGCCAACGGCATCCTCAACGTCTCCGCCAAGGACCTGGGCACGGGCAAGGAGCAGAAGATCGAGATCAAGGGCGGCTCCGGACTCGACGAGTCCGAGGTCGAGCAGATGATCAAGGACGCCGAGGCTCACGGCGAGGAGGATCGCGCCGCGCGCGAGCTCGCCGAAGCCCGCAACGTGGCCGAGAACGCCGCGCACCAGGCCGAGCAGTCGCTCGAGGAGCTCGGCGACAAGGTCGACGAGTCGGCCAAGTCGCAGATCGAGGCCTCGATCAAGGAGGTCCGCGATTCGGTTGAGTCTGAGGACCCGGCGGCGATCAAGCAGAAGACCGACGCACTGCAGACGGCGCTCCAGCAGGTCTCCGAGCAGGTCTATCAGGCCGCCCAGGCCTCGCAGGCCGAGACCGACGGCGGCTCGGGCAACGGCGCCTCCGCCCAGGGCTCCTCCGATGACGAGGAGGTCGTCGACGCCGAAGTCGTCGAGGACGACAAGTCCTGATGGCCGGCGAGGAGCGGACAGACGGCGCCGAGGAGGTCCTCGACGCCGAAGTCGTGGAAGAGGCGTCGGCAGAAGAGCAGGCCGACGCAGTCGAGGCGGAGCTCGACGAGCTCGGCAAGACCAAGAAGGAGCGCGACGAGTATCTCGAGCTCGCTCAGCGCGCCCAGGCCGACTTCGAGAACTACCGCAAGCGGGCCGCGCGTGAAACGACCGAGGCCGCGATCCGCGGCACCGCCAAGCTCGCCGCCGGGGTGATCCCGGCGATCGACAACCTCGAGCGGGCCCTGGGCTCGGCGCCCGAGGACGATCCGGTCGCCCAGGGCGTGAGCATGGTCCACAAGGAGCTGACCGGCGCGCTCGCGAGCGCCGGGGTCGAGTCTTATGACCCCGCCGGGGAGAAGTTCGACCCCGAGTGGCACGAGGCCCTGCAGACGCGCAAGGCCGAGGGCGCCGAGCCCGGCGTCGTGCTCGAGACCGCGCAGAAGGGCTACCGCCTCGACGGCCAGGCGCTGCGCCCGGCCCGCGTGGTGGTGAGCGAGTAGGGAGGCCGGTCATCTGATGGCCAACGACTTCTACGAGGTGCTTGGCGTCACCAAGGGCGCCGATGCCGACGAGATCAAGAAGGCCTACCGCAAGCTTGCCCGCGAGAACCACCCCGACCGCAACCCCGACGACCCCGCGGCCGAAGAGCGATTCAAGGAGATCCAGCAGGCCTACGACACGCTCTCGGACCCCGAGAAGCGCAAGGCCTACGACAGCGGCGGGCCCTTCGGCTTCGGCGGTGGGCAGGCCGGCGGCGGCGGCCCGTTCGGAGGCGCCGGCGGGTTCAGCAGCGCCGACTTCGGCGACATCTTCTCCACCTTCTTCAACCGCGGCGGCGGGGGCGGCGGCGCGCGCGCGATGCGGGGGCGGGACCTCGAGACCGAGGTCAGCCTCTCATTTCACCAGGCGATGAACGGCGCCCAGATCACGGTCGCGATCCCGGTCGAGGGCTCGTGCGGGACCTGCGGCGGAAACGGCGCCAAGCCCGGCACCAGCCCCCACACCTGCCCCCGCTGCGGCGGCAGCGGCGTGCTCGCCGAGGGCCAGGGGATGTTCTCGATCTCCCAGCCCTGCCCCGAGTGCGGCGGCCGAGGCGAGCTGATCGACGACCCCTGCCCCACCTGCCACGGATCGGGGGTCACCCGCCAGACCAAGCGCTTCAAGGTGAACATCCCGGCCGGCGTCCACGACGGCAGCCGGATCCGGATTCACGGCAAGGGCGAGGAGGGGGTCGGCGGGGGAAGCAATGCCGGCGGGCCGCCGGGCGACCTCTACGTCACCACGCGCGTCACCCCCTCGCCGGTGTTCACCCAGCGCCCCGACGGCGACCTCGAAGTCGAGGTCCCGATCACGGTGCCCGAGGCGCTCCAGGGCGGCACGATCGAGGTGCCGACGCTGAACGGCTCGAAGCGGATCCGGGTCCAGCCCGGCACCCGGTCGGGCGCCGTGCAGCGGCTCAAGGGCGAAGGCCCGCCGCGGCCGAGCGGCCGCGGGCGCGGCAGCATCCGCTACCGGCTCAACATCGACGTGCCGAGGAATCTCAGCGAGGAGCAGAAGCGGGCCGTCGAGCAGCTCGCCGAGAGCCTCAACGGCTTTAACCCGCGCGAGCAGCTGCTTCGGTCCGCCGGCTCCGGCAAGGTTGGGTGACGCATGAGCAAGAAGGGGCAACGGAAAGTGACGCTCGAGCGGACGCGGGGCGTGTTCATGATCTCGGTCGCCGCCGAGCTCGCTGACATGCACCCCCAGACGCTTCGCATGTACGAGGCGCGCGGACTCATCGAGCCCCAGCGCTCGCCGAAGAACACCCGCCTCTACTCGCAGGCCGACGTCGAGCGGCTGCGGCGGATCCAGCGCCTGACCAGCGAGGAGGGACTCAACCTCGCAGGGGTCGAGGCCGTGATGCAGATGGAGGAGACGGTCGCCGAGATGCGCGCGGAGATGGACCGCATGCGCCGCCGCGCCGACGAGATGGAGAAGCGGATGCTCACCGAGCTCGACCGGGCCCGCAAGTCGCTCGGCGTCGAGATCGTCCCCTACGGCGCGTATGAGCCATAAACCGCCGCCTCCTCCGCTTCGCGTCCGGGGGCGGCGGTCCAGGGCTCTCCCAGAATGGCCCCTATCGGCCGCTACGGGGCAGGATGCAGCAGGCGCTCGGCGATGCCGGCGAGCGTGCCGTAGCCCTCTGATCCCGGCGTCTCGTTGGTGAGCACCGCGATCGCGACGCGGGTGCCGTCCTTGTAGCGAAGCAGCGCCGCCTGGTGGGTGACCGCGCCGCTCGAGTTCTCTGTGCCGCCGGGGCGCCAGCCGCCCTTGAACCAGATCGACCAGCCCTCGCCGGCGCCGTCGGGAATCCCCCAGCGCTCGGACGAGACGATGCCGGCGAGCAGCTTCATCCCGTAGCGCTGGTGGCGCTTGCCGAGGTTGTCCTCGAGCCGGTAGAAGAAGCGCGCCATGTCGGCGGCGGTGATCTGGGCGCCGCCCCAGAAGCCCGGGGTCGGCTCGAAGTCGCGCATGTGGGCGCGGCGCGCGACCTTGCGCAGGCCCTCGTCGCCGACCTGGGAGTAGATCGCGCCGGCGGCGTCGTTGTCGGAGGCGGTGATCATCGGCCGCAGCAGCCCCTTGGCCTCGGGGCTGAGCTTCTTGTGCGAGCGCAGGTAGGCGGCGAGCAGCATCGCCTTGGTCACGCTCGCCGAGGAGAACTGGGTGCGCGGATCGCGGCCGCGGAGCTTGGTGTCGCCGTGGAACGGCCCGATCACCGCGAACGAGACCGACCCCGACCTGGTCCTGGCGAAGCGCTTCGCGTCGCGGACCTGCTCCTGGGAGGGATACGGGTCGGTCCGCGGCGGCGACTTCGCGGCTCGCTCCTCACCCCCCGGCGTCACCGCGGCGGCGCCTCCGCCGCAGCCTCCCGCCGCCGCCGCAACCGCGGCGGCCGCTCCGAGGGCGAGGGCCGAGAACCGCATGCCCTGAGGCTACCCCGCTATTTCTCCCCGTTGAGCGTCCTGGCCACCTTGAACAGGTCGCCCGTGCCCCAGAAGTCGACGTTGAGCGCGTTGGGAAGCAGGCCGCGCTCTTGCCGGCAGCGGCGGGCGCGGTCGAGGAGGAAGTCGTAGGCGTTGACCTCGGCCGCGTTGCTCGGCTTCGGCGTCGGGTCGGTGTCGATCCAGTTGTTGATCAGAAACAGCGAGTTCTGCGGCGACCCGCGGCCCTGCTTGCAGTTCATCTGCGACGGCTTCTTGAACTGGAACGGCGTCTCCTGCCAGAGCTTCTCGAACGAGAAGTACCAGCTCGGCGCGTCCTCGGTCATGTGCTCGGCGAAGACCAGCACCCGCCCGCCCGAGTCGATCATCTGCCGCAGCGTCGGCCACGGCGGCCCCGCCGGGCCCTTGTAGACGTACTTGTCGAGGCCGGCGGTCTCGATCGCCTTCACCGTGTCGGCCGGCGTCGTGTAGTCCTCGAGGTCGATCAGCAGCACCTCGCGCGGGTTCCGCTCGAGGAAGCCGGCGATCTTGGCGAACGAGGAGGTCGCATCGACGGCGCCGAGCTCGCAGTAGCCGTGGCAGAAGTAGATCTTCGGCTCGCCCGAGGGCTTGGCGATCTGGTTGCGGAGGTTGGCGCCGGCGGCGGTGAACCTCGGGCCGAGGCTCGCCTGGACCTGGGCGTTGAGCGCCGGGTCGATCTTCGAGGTGTCGGTGTAGACCCGCGAGCCGGGGATGCCGTAGTAGGTGTCGACCCAGAGGCCGCGCACGCCGTGCTCGAGCTGGGTCGAGATCGTGCCCTCCTGCTCGGGGAAGAGGAACCCGGCGTAGCCGGCGCCGGCGTAGGAGTTGTGGGTCGAGGGGAAGACGACCTCGTTGAGCGGCTTGTCGCACAGCGACTCGGCGCCGTTGCAGCCCGGCCCGGAGGCTCGGCTCGCTGACGTGCTCGACTTCGTTCTGGGCGAAGACCGCGAGGCCGAAGGCGCCGAGCCCGGCGGCCACGGTGGCGCCGATCGCCACTCGCGACCAGAAGTGCCGCCGTTCGGAGTCGGCGGCCTTCCTCGACGCTGGCGGCGCGGCGAGGGCGATCAGCGTGCTCACCGAGCGCGAGATCAGGTAGGCGCCGGCGATGACGACCAGCGCCTGGAGCACGAGCACCGGCTCGAGCACCATCAGCAGCCCGACGGCCGCGACGCCGAGCGCCCAGAGGACCTTGCCGCGGACGCTCGCCGGCTCACGCGAGACCCGCGCCCAGACCGAGGCCAGCGGGGCGCCGAGGTCGACCGGCTTCAGCGCCGACGCCGCGGCCGAGGCGACGATGACCCCGAGGCCGGCGACCAGCAGGTACCAGGCCTCGAGCGGCCCGATGAACACGTCCCAGATCGCCGACGCCGCGGCGTTGTCGGTCTCCCCGTCGATCCCGGAGAGGACGGCGCCCCGGACGACGACGAGGACGACGAGCCCGAGCGCCGAGACGCCGGCCGAGATCGCGCCCGCGCGGACCACGGCGCCGCGGCGGTCCTCGGCCATCGCCACCGATCCGGCGAGCAGCGCCAGCGCGAGCAGGGGCAGGATCAGCCCCGCGATGCGCAGCTCCTCGGCGATCTGGGCGATGTCGGTCCCGGTGCCGCCCTCGGAGAAGTTGATCAGCGCCGGCGAGAGGTCGGGGACGTCCTGCGCCAGCTTCGGGTCGTACTGCTCGAGCGCTTGGCGAACGAGGACGCCGACGCTGGCCACGGTGACGACGGCGTCGTCGTGGCCGTCGACGACGGCCCGGTAGGCGGAGGCGGCGCCCTGGCGCAGGAGGTTCTTGAACGCCCCGGTGTTGATCACAGCAGCGGCGCCCGACTGGAGCAGGGGCTTGGCGGCGATCAGGTCGGGGTTCTTCTTGATCATCGCCGCCGCGATCCGGTCGGCCGTGAAGTCGCGCACGTCCTCGTCGTCGAGGGTCTGCACCGCCTTGTCGGCGAAGCGGTCGGCGTCGAAGACCTGCTGGCGGGCGTAGAGGGCGAAGACGCCGAGCAGCAGGCATATGGCGCCGGCGACGAGCAGGACCGCCGACCCAGATCTCCTCGTGCCCAGGCTCACAAGGCCATCCTCCCAACCCGGCAGGACCCCCACGACGGGCTCCTGCAGGTGCAACCGAAATTGCAAATTGTTAGCGGCTACTCACAGAACAGGCGGACCCTCTACGCTGGCCTTGACTTGGATTCGCACGGCACATACGTGCGCCGGCGGTTGACGGCCGGCGTCCTGACCTTGCTCTGCCTCGCCGGCGCCACGGCGCTGGCGATCGGCACCCGTGCCGGCGCCCAGCAGAGTGACGCGCAGGAGCAGCTCCGTGCGATCGAGGGCAAGCAGAACGCCGTCGCCGGGGACATCGACAGCCTCAACCAGCAGGTCGACTCGCTGATCGGGCAGATGGGGGGCCTCCAGGTCCGGCAGGCCGAGCTCGAGAAGGCGCTGGTCGTAAAGCGCGCCGAGCTGGTCAAGGCCAACGCCGAGCTCGCCGCGGGCGAGGCGCACCTGAACGAGGTCCGCGCCCAGCTCCAGCGGGCGCTGGTCGTGCTCCGCGACCGGCTGGTCGAGATCTACAAGTCGAACCAGCCGGACATGATCAGCATCCTCCTCGAGGAGTCGAGCTGGTCCGACGTCGAGGCGACCGGCGAGTACCTCTCCCGGATCCAGCACAACGACCAGACCGTCGTCGACCGCGTGCACAGCCTTCGCGACGAGGTCAAGCACCAGGTCGAGCTGCTTACCGACGTCCGCAACGCCGTCGCCGCCGCCAAGGCCGCGATCGTCGACGAGCGGCGCGAGCTCGCTCAGACCAAGCGCTCGCTGCTCGCCCAGCGCGATCAGCTCGTCGCCGCTCGCCGCGCGCGCGAGCAGGCGCTCGAGCGGCTGCGCTCGCAGGCGTCGGCGCTCTCCGGCGCCCTCAACGGGCCGCTTTCAGGCGGCGAGACGGTGCCGTCTTCCCCGGGCCACGCCGGCCTGGTCAACGGGCTCGCCGTGCCGCCGGCAAACGCCCCGGCCGCGGTCGTCGACGTGATCAACGCGGCCAACGCGATCGCCGACGAACCCTACGTCTGGGGCGGCGGCCACGGCTCCTTTGAATCGAGCGGCTACGACTGCTCCGGCGCGGTCAGCTATGCGCTGCACGGCGGCGGTTTCCTCTCGAGCCCTCTCGATTCGACCGGGCTCACGACCTGGGGATCGGCCGGCTTCGGAACCTGGATCACGGTCTTCGCCAACTCGGGCCACACCTACGCCTACATCGCCGGGCTGCGCTGGGACACCGGGGGCAACGGCGGCGGCAACGGGCCGCGCTGGCACTCGGATCTGCGCGACAACTCCGGAATGATCGCGCGCCACCCGAGCGGCTACTAGTAACAGGCGTCACAGCCCGCTCTTTAGGCCGGCGGCGCGGCGGGTAAGTCCGGTTCATGGGCGAACCGCGCATCGCCGGCGGCAGCGTGCTCGGGCGCTACCGGCTCGAGCGCCTCCTGGGGACGGGCGGGATGTCGACCGTCTGGAAGGCGCGCGACGAGCGGCTCGGGCGCCCGGTCGCGGTCAAGGTCCTCTCCGAGACGCTCGCGCTCGATTCCTCCTACGTCAAGCGCTTCGCGCGTGAGGCCAAGGTCGCCGCCGGCCTCTCGCACCCGAACCCGGTCCGGGTCTTCGACTTCAGCGCTTCGGGGCAGCGGCCCTACCTGGTCAGCGAGTACGTCGAAGGCGGCACGCTCGCGATGCGTCTCGAGCACGGCGACCGACTTGACGCTCAAGCCATCGCCGAGGAGCTGCTCGGGGCGCTCGAGCACATCCACGCGGCCGGAGTGATCCACCGCGACGTCAAGCCCGCCAACGTCCTCATCGACCGCGAGCGGCACAGCCGGCTGACCGACTTCGGCGTCGCCCAGCCCGGCGGCACGCGCATGACCGAGACCGGCAAGGTCTTCGGCACGCTCGGCTACATGGCGCCCGAGGTCCGCACCGGGGCGGATGCCGACGAGCGCTCCGATCTCTACTCGGCCGGGGTCGTGCTCGGCGAGGTCCTCGGTGACGGCGGCGCCCGCGAGCTGCGGCGTCTCGTGTGGCGGCTCAAGGCCGACGACCCCGAGCTGCGGCCGCAGTCGGCGCGCGAAGCGCTGGCGATGCTGCGCGCCAAGACCGGCGACGCGGCCCCGCTGCTCGTCCCCAAGACCCCGGCGGCGCCCGCCGCGGCCCACAAGCGCGCGCCGGCGGGGGGCGCCGCAGAGTCCTCCAGCAGGCGCTGATCGCGCTCGCCGCACGGCGCCCGACCCAGTCACGGTGACCGAGACCAAGACGACAAAACGAGGGGTCAGACCCCTTGAGTGTGAACGACTTAGATTTCTTGACTTGGTAGGTGTAAGCAGGTAGGATTCGCGCATGCAAGAGGATCGCTTCACGACCAAGGCCCAGGAGGCCGTGGCCGGCGCCCAGCGCCTCGCTTCCGAGGCCCCCAACGCCGAGGTCACGCCCGCCCACCTGCTGCTCGCGCTGCTCGACCAGGACGGCGGCATCGCGATTCCCGTGCTCCAGCGTATCGGCGTCGACCCGGAGACCGCCCGCACCAGCGCCCGGGAGGCGGTCGAGAAGCTGCCGAAGCTGAGCGGCAACCAGGTTCCCGACATCCGCCCCTCGAAGGAATTCGTCTTCCTCATCCAGCAGGCCGAGAAGGAGGCGCAGTCCCTCGCCGACGAGTACATCTCCGCCGAGCACTTCCTCCTCGCCCTCGCCCAGGGCAAGTCCGGCGTCTCCGACCTGCTGCCGCCGCGCGACGATCTGCTCAAGGCGCTGAACGAGGTCCGCGGCCCGCATCGCGTCACCTCGCAGAACCCCGAGGACAGCTACGGGGCGCTCGAGAAGTACGGCCGCGACCTGACCACCGAGGCCGAGCAGGGCAAGCTCGACCCGGTCATCGGCCGCGACGAGGAGATCCGCCGGGTGATCCAGGTGCTCTCGCGCCGGACCAAGAACAACCCGGTGCTGATCGGCGACCCCGGCGTCGGCAAGACCGCGATCGTCGAGGGCCTCGCCCAGCGCATCGTCTCGGGCGACATCCCCGAGAGCCTCCGCGACCGCCGCGTGGTCGCGCTCGACATCGGCTCGCTGCTCGCCGGCGCCAAGTACCGCGGCGAGTTCGAGGAGCGGCTCAAGGCGGTGCTCCAGGAGGTCCAGTCCGAGGAGGGCCGCATCGTGCTCTTCCTCGACGAGCTGCACACGATCGTCGGCGCCGGCGCCTCCGAGGGCGCCGTCGACGCCGCCAACATGCTGAAGCCGATGCTGGCCCGCGGCGAGCTGCGCATGGTCGGCGCCACAACGCTCGACGAGTACCGCCAGCACATCGAGAAGGACGCCGCGCTCGAGCGCCGCTTCCAGCCGGTCTTCGTCGGCGAGCCCGACATCAACGACACGATCGCGATTCTCCGCGGCCTCAAGGAGCGCTACGAGGTCCACCACGGGGTGCGCATCTCCGACGCCGCGATCGTCGCCGCCGCCACGCTTTCGGAGCGCTACATCGCCGACCGCTTCCTCCCCGACAAGGCGATCGACCTGATCGACGAGTCGGCCTCGCGGCTGAAGATCGAGATCGACTCGATGCCGACCGAGATCGACGAGGTCGAGCGGCGGATCCAGCAGCTCGAGATCGAGCGGGCGGCGCTGAAGAAGGAGAAGGACAAGGCTTCCAAGGAGCGCCTGGAGGCGATCGAGTCCGAGCTCTCGGAGCTGCGCGAGCGCTCGTCTGAGATGAAGGCGCGCTGGCAGAACGAGAAGGCTGCGATCGAGGCGATCAAGCAGGCCAAGGCCGAGCTCGACGAGGCCAACCGCGAGGTCGAGCGCGCCGAGCGCGACGGTGACCTCGAGCGCGCCGCGGAGCTGCGCTACGGCCGCATCCCCGAGCTCGAGGCCGTGATCGCCGATGCCGAGGCGAAGCTCAACGACCTCCACGAGGCGGGCGGCACGATGCTGACCGAAGAGGTCACCGAGGAGGACGTCGCCCAGGTCATCGCCAAGTGGACCGGGATCCCGGTCTCGCGCCTGCTCGAGGGCGAGGTCGAGAAGCTGATCCACATGGAGGAGCGCCTGCACGAGCGCGTCGTCGGCCAGGACGAGGCGGTCGAGGCGGTCGCCGGCGCCCTGCGCCGTTCGCGCGCGGGCCTCGCCGACCCCAACCGCCCGATCGGCTCCTTCCTCTTCTGCGGCCCGACCGGCGTCGGCAAGACCGAGCTGGCCCGGGCGCTCGCCGAGTTCATGTTCGACTCCGAGCAGGCGATGATCCGCATCGACATGACCGAGTACATGGAGAAGCACACCGTGGCTCGGCTGATCGGGGCGCCGCCCGGCTATGTCGGCTACGAGGAGGGCGGCCAGCTGACCGAAGCGGTTCGCCGCCGCCCCTATGCGGTGATCCTGCTCGACGAGATCGAGAAGGCCCACCCCGACGTCTTCAACGTCCTGCTCCAGATCATGGACGACGGGCGCCTCACCGACGGCAAGGGCCGCACGGTCGACTTCACCAACACCGTGCTGATCATGACCTCGAACGTCGGCTCCGACTACATCGTCAGCGAGTCCGATCCGGAGGAGATCCAGCGCAAGGTCACCGACGCGCTCACCGGCCAGTTCCGCCCCGAGTTCCTCAACCGCATCGACGACATCGTCGTCTTCCACCGCCTCTCCGAGGACGACCTGAAGAAGATCGTCGGGCTCCAGGTCAACCAGCTCGTCAACCGGGTCTCCGAGCGCGGCATCCGCATCGAGTTCACCGACAAGGCGCGGGCGCTGCTCGCCGAGCGCGGCTACGACCCGACCTACGGCGCCCGCCCGCTGAAGCGCGTGATCCAGAAGGAGCTGGTCGACAAGCTGGCGCTCAAGGTGCTCGAGGGCGAGTTCGCCGAGGGCGACACGGTGAAGGTCGGCGCCTCGGACGGCGAGTTGACGTTCAGCAAGGGCAAAGCCCCGGCCGAGCCCGAACCCGAGCCCGAGAAGGCGACCGCCTAGTAGTCCTGCTTGCCGGCGCCGCTCGGGCGCCGGGCGACGCCCTTGATCAGCGGCTTCACGATCGCGGGGGCCTTCGGCAGCCCGCCGCGGTCCTGGCGCTCGACCCAGAAGCCCGCCTCGGCGATCGTCTCGCCGGTCGGGCGATTCGGGTGGCAGCCACCGGCGAACCAGCCCCAGGGACGCTCGAGCAGGTCCTGAGCCCGGGTCACGCCGCCCTCGCCGCGGACGTGCTCGAGGTAGAGCAGGGCGCCGCCGTCGGCGAGCACCCGCTTGACCTCTGCCACCGCGCGCTGTGGATTGTCGACGGTGCAGAAGACCAGGGTCGAGACCACGGTCTCGAAGCTGCCGTCGTCGAAGGGCAGGTCCTCCGCGGGCGCCTCGATCACCTCGACGCTTCGCGGGGCGGGAGGCTCGGCGGCGACCTGCTCGCGCAGCCGCTTGGCCATGTGCGGGTCGGGCTCGGCGAGCACGAGCTCGGTGACCGCGTCGGTGTAGCAGGGGAGGTTGTGGCCGGTGCCGGCGCCGATCTCGAGCGTCCGTGCCGAGGCCTCGGCGAGCAGCGAGCGGCGCATGTCCGCCAGCCCCGCCTTCTCGGTCCCGGCCATCAGCCGGTCGTAGACGCGCGCGAAGATCGGATGCCCAGCCATGGGGCCATGATATGAGTCAGGTCCGATCGTGAAACCGCGAGTGAAGGAGAGACGATGCCGATCTACGTGATGCTCACCAACCTGACCTCGGACGGGGTCCAGACGCTGAAGAACAACCCGAACCGGGTGCAGGAGGTGAACAAGGAGGTCGAGCAGATGGGCGCCAAGGTCCTCGACCAGTGGGCGACGCTCGGCCAGTTCGACTTCATCACCATCCTCGAAGCCCCCGACCAGGAGACGATGGCCAAGGTCTCGGTCGAGCTCGGCTCGCGGGGGACGATGTCGAGCCAGACGCTCGGCGCGATCCCGACCGGTGATTTGGCGAAGGCTCTGTAGTTGAAGGTCCTTGTCGTTGGAGCGGGCGGTCGCGAGCATGCGATCGTCCGCGCTCTGAAGCGCTCGGGGCGCGAGCCGGAGATCCTCTGCACGCCCGGCAACGCCGGGATCGCGGCCGACGCGCGCCTGCTCGAGGTCGGCGCCGAGGACACCGACGGGATCGTCACCACCGCCGCCGCCGAGTCGGCGGATCTGGTCATCGTCGGGCCCGAGGTGCCGCTGGTCGGCGGCGTGGTCGACCGGCTCGAGGACGCGGGGGTGCCGGCGTTCGGGCCCTCGGCGGCGGCCGCCCGGCTCGAGGGCTCGAAGGCGCACGCGAAGGAGGCGATGGCCGAGGCCGGTGTGCCGACCGCCGGTCACACGGTCCTGCGCACCCGGGAGCAGGCGCTGGCCGAGCTGACCGGCGGCGCCTATCCCTGCGTGCTCAAGGCCGACGGGCTGGCCGCGGGCAAGGGCGTGATCATCTGCGAGTCGGAGCCCGCGGCGCGCGAGGCGATCGAGGCCTTCTTCGTCGAGCAACGCTTCGGCTCGACCGAGGTCGTGCTCGAGGAGTTCCTCACCGGCGAGGAGCTGTCGCTGCTCGCGCTCTGTGACGGCGAGAACGTCGTGCCGCTCGCCCCGGCCCAGGACTACAAGCGGATAGGCGACGGCGACACCGGGCCCAACACCGGCGGCATGGGCAGCTATTCGCCGGTTCCGGACGTCGACGCGGCGCTGGTCGAGCGCATCCTCGACGCCGTCCACCGGCCGATCGTCAAGCTGCTCGCCGAGCGCGGCAATCCGTTCCACGGCGTGCTCTACGCCGGGCTGATGATGCGCCCCGACGACGCCTTCGGAGTGCTCGAGTTCAACTGCCGTTTCGGCGACCCCGAAACGCAGGCGGTGCTGCCGCGGCTCGACTCGGACCTGGTCGAGCTCTGCCTCGCCTCGCGCGAAAGCGGCGGCCTCGCCGGGATCGAACCGGCCTTCTCCGAGGACTGGGCGGTGACCCTCGTGCTCGCCTCCGCCGGCTACCCGGCGTCGTCGTCGAAGGGCGACGTGATCCGCGGGCTCGAAGAGGCGGGTGAGATCGCCGAGGTCACCCATGCCGGCACCGCCGAGCGCGACGGGGCTCTCGTCACCGCCGGAGGCCGGGTGCTCAACGTGACCGGCCTCGGCCCCACGCCGGCCGACGCCCGCCGCCGCGCTTACGATGCAGCCGAGAAGATTCAGTTCGACGGCAAGCAGATGCGCTCGGACATCGCCCAGCGGGCGGTCGAGCGCGTCGCGACCGGCTAGGAGACCGATGGGAACCCAAGAACCAGAAGCGCCGGCAACGACCGAGAACGTCAACTTGGAGCCGATGCCCGAGCCCGAGGCCGCCTTCGAGGAGATCGAGGTCGACGCGCCGCGGGTGGGGATCATCATGGGCTCGCGCAACGACAAGCCGAAGATGCAGCCCGCCGGCGAGGCGTTGCACGAGCTGGGCATCCGCTACGAGGTGCGGGTGATGAGCGCCCACCGCGACCCCGAGCAGGTCCGCGAGTATTGCCACGCGGCCCGCATGCGAGGCATCAAGGTGCTGATCGCCGGAGCCGGGATGTCGGCCGCCCTTCCCGGCGTCGCGGCGGCGCACACGGACCTCCCCGTGATCGGCGTGCCGATCCTCGGCAAGAGCCTCGGCGGGCTCGACGCCCTGCTTTCGGCGGTTCAGATGCCGCCGGGTGTCCCGGTCGCCTGCGTCGCCGTCGACGGGGCAAGAAATGCCGGCCTGCTCGCCGGCCGGATCATCAATTGTTGACGGGCCACAAGGGCCATTCCTGGAGAGCCCTCGACCGGGGACCCCGGACGCGAAGCGGAGGAGTCCCCGGATGATTTCCCGCTACACACGGCCGGAGATGGGCGCGGTCTGGAGCCAGCAGCGGCGCATGGAGACCTGGCTGGAAGTCGAGCTTGCCGCCACGGAGGCCTGGGCGGCGGAAGGAGTGGTGCCGAAGGAGGCCGCCGAGGCCGCACGCGCCAACGCCTCGTTCACGGTCGAAGCGGTCCAGGAGCGCGAGAAGACCACTGGGCACGACGTCGCCGCCTTCGTCGACGTCGTCGCCGAATCGATCGGCGAGCACGGGCGCTGGCTCCACTACGGGCTCACCTCCTCCGACGTCCTCGACACGGCGACGGCGCTCCAGCTCCGCGACGCCGGCGAGATCATCGTCGCCGGCGCCAGGGCCTACCGCGACGCCCTCGCCGCCAAGGCGCGCGAGCACGCCGAGACCCTCTGCGTCGGCCGCACCCACGGCGTCCACGCCGAGCCGACGACCTTCGGGCTGAAGCTCGCCGGCTTCGCCTTCGAGGCCGACCGCAACCTGTTCCGGATCTCCGACGCCTTCGACCAGCTCGCCTTCGGCGCGATCTCGGGCGCCGTCGGCACCAACGCCTCGGTGCCGCCCTCGGTCGAGCAGAGCGTGATGAACGCGCTCGGCCTCAAGCGCGAGGACGTCTCGACCCAGGTGATCCCCCGCGACCGCCACGCCGTGCTCACCTCGCGCATCGCGATCACCGGCGCCGGCCTCGAGCGCTTCGCGACCGAGATCCGCAACCTGCAGCGAACCGAAGTGCGCGAGGTCGAAGAGCCGTTCGGCTCCGGCCAGAAGGGCTCCTCGGCGATGCCCCACAAGCGCAACCCGATCGTCACCGAGCGGATCACGGGCCTCGCGCGCGTCCTGCGCGGCTATGCGCAGACCGGCCTCGAGAACGTCGCCCTCTGGCACGAGCGCGACATCTCCCATTCCGGCGCCGAGCGGGTGATTCTTCCCGACTCGACGATCGGGCTCGACTACATGCAGCACCTCGCGATCGGCGTCGTCGAGGGCATGACCGTGCACACCGAGCGCATGCGCGAGAACCTCGAGCTCACCCACGGGGCCTTGTTCAGCCAGCGCGCGCTGACGGCGCTGGTCGCGTCCGGGATGCAGCGCGACGATGCCTACCGGCTGGTCCAGGAGTCGGCGCAGAAGGCGTGGGACACGGGCACTCCGTTCCGCGAGCTGATCGGCGCCGCGGCGCCCCAATTGCCTGCCGGCGATCTCGACGCCGTCTTTGACTACGGCGCCTACACGAAACACGTGCCCGAGCTGATCGCCCGGCTCGACGCGCTCGGCTAGGCTGAGCGCGATGGTCCTCTACACCTGCGGACAGAAGTACCGGGGAGGCGCGACCCACTTCTGCGCGCGGGCGCTGAACGCGCTCGACAAGGCCGGCTACGAGTACGAGCACAAGGTGGTCAAGGGCTACCGGCTGGTGCCCTGGGATCGTCTCACGCGCAACAGGGACCGGGCCGAGGTCAAGCGCCTCAGCGGCACCAACGAGGTGCCGATCCTCGTCCTCGACGACGGCGACGTCGTCTCCGGCTCGGGGAACATCGTCCGCTGGGCCAAGGAGCACCCGGCGGCGAAGTAGATTGGGGTTCGGTCGTCTACGCCGGGACCGGCTCCCGGGCCGGCTCGCGGCTGAGTAGCGTCACCGGCGTCCCCTCGCGCGGCGAGAGCGTGACGTTGCGGCGGGTCATGTGCTGGGCGCCGGTCGCTCCCGGTGCGAGCCGGCAGCGCCCGAGCACTTCGCTCAAGACCACGCGCATCTCGAACTCGGCGAACGACGCGCCGAGGCAGCGGCGCACGCCGCCGCCGAACGGGATCCAGGCGTAGGTGTCGGGCGGCGAGTCGAGGAAGCGCTCGGGCTTGAACGCGTACGGGTCGGGATAGACGTCGGGGCGGGTGTGGGTCAGCCACATCGCCGGCGCGACGTCGGTGCCGGCCGGCAGCTCGAGCCCGTTGACACTGAGATCGCCGGCCAGCCGGCGGCCGGCGATCGGGACGACCGGGCGCAGCCGCAGCCCCTCCGAGATCGTCGCCCTCAGATAGTCGTCGCCCTCACCGACCGCGATCTCGGCCGTCAGCCGCTCGAGCTTCGCCGGGTTGCCGAGCAGCAGGTCGAAGGTCCAGGCGAGCGCGGTCGCGGTGGTCTCGTGGCCGGCGAGGAGCAGGGTCATCAGCTGGTCCCTGACCTCGGTGTCCGACATTCCTTGAGGCTCGTCGCCCTCGCTCTCGGGCTCGAACTTGGCCACGAGAAGGGCGGAGAGGATGTCCTCCCGGCTCTCGAGATCCGGGTCCGCGCGCCGCTCGGCGATCAGGCCGTGGAGCTCGCGGTCGACCTCGGCGAGGCGCTTCTCGAACGCCGCGTAGGGACCGCGCCTGAAGCGCCGCGGCGCAAGCCCGACCAGCTGCAGCATCGGCGAGGCGCTGTCGTGGAGGACGTGGCCGAGGAGGCCGCGCAGGCCCGCGAGCCGCGACGGGTCGGTCACGCCGAACACGGCGCGCAGGATCACCTCGAGCGTCACCGACTGCATCCGCGGGTGGATCGGGAAGGTCTCGCCGACCCGCCAGGAGTCGATCTCGGCGGTGATCGCCTCGCGCATCGCCTCCTCGTAGGAGCGCATGTGCTCGCCGTGAAACGGCGGCAGCATCAGCTTGCGGCGCGCGAGGTGCTCGCGACCCTCCAGCAGCAGGATCGAGCGCGAGCCCATCACCGGCTCGAGCACGATGTTGCGCCCGGGCGGCAGGGCGTTGGCTCGCTCGGTGTAGATCGCCTTGACGACCTCGGGGTCGGAGACGATCACCATCGGCGTCTTGAAGCCGACGAACATGAGGCTGAAGGCCTCGCCGTAGGTCCGGCGGCAGTCCTCGAAGAACGGAATCGGCCGCAGCAGCCAGCGAAGAGTCTGGTGTAAGCGGGAACTACTCGGGCCGGGTGGCAGCGGCATCGGTCGTGAACGATATCTTCGGCTCATGCCAACCGCTATCGAAGATCTGAAGCTTCATTCCTCGGGCAAGGTCCGCGAGATCTACGAGGACGGCGACGAGCTGATCATGGTCGCCTCCGACCGGATCTCCGCCTACGACGTGATCATGCCCGACCCGATCCCCGACAAGGGGAGGGTCCTGACCCAGATGTCGGTCTTCTGGTTCGAGACCACAGGCGAGATCGTCCCCAACCACCTGATCTCCCAGGACGTCCCCGAGGAGGTCGAGGGCCGGGCGCTGCGGGTGCGCAAGCTCGAGATGTACCCGGTCGAGTGCGTCGTCCGCGGCTACCTCTCCGGGTCGGGCTGGAAGGAATACAAGCAGAGCGGCGAGGTCTGCGGGATCGCCCTGCCCGAAGGGCTGACCGAGTCGGCGAAGCTGCCGGAGCCGATCTTCACCCCGGCGACCAAGGCCGAGATCGGCGAGCACGACGAGAACATCTCGATCGAGAGGGCCGGCGAGATCCTGGGCGATGCGGCACTGGCCGAGGAGCTGAAGCGGGTCTCGATCGCGCTGTATGAGCACGCAGCAAACCACGCCGCCGAGCGCGGGATCATCGTCGCCGACACCAAGTTCGAGTTCGGCGCCTCGCCCGGCGCCGAGATCGTGCTCGGCGACGAAGTCCTGACGCCCGACTCCTCGCGCTTCTGGCCCGCCGACGACTACGAGGCCGGCCGCGGCCAGGCCTCGTTCGACAAGCAGTACGTGCGCGACTACCTCGACGAGATCGGCTGGGACCACAACCCGCCGGCGCCCGAGCTGCCCGACGAGGTCGTGCAGAACACGCGGGCCAAGTACGTCGAGGCGTACGAGCGGATCACCGGCCGGGACTTCTGATCCGGCCGATACGCTGAACCGGTGAAGGCCAAGGTTCTGATCCGTCCAAAGGAGGGCATCCTCGATCCGCAGGGCAAGGCGGTCGAGGGGGCGTTGCCGAAGCTCGGCTTCGACAGCGTGAGCCACGTCCGCGTCGGGCGGCTGGTCGAGCTCGAGACCGATGACCCGGACGCGCTGCCTGATCTGTGCGAGAAGCTGCTCGCGAATCCTCTGATCGAAGACTTCGAAATCGTCACGAACGGCGATGAGGGCTGATCGGGTCCACCCCGAGGGCGCCTCGTCCCGGCGGCAGCGGACGCGAAGCGGAGCAGCCGACGGTTGATGAAGTGGGGCGTTCTTCAGTTCCCGGGGAGCTGCGATGAGCGCGACGCCGTGTCGGCCTGCTTCAGGACAGGTGCCGAGGCGCGCCTCGTCTGGCACGAGGAGACCGACCTCGACGGGCTCGACGCGATCGTCGTCCCCGGCGGCTTCAGCTACGGCGACTATTTGAGGGCAGGGGCGATCGCCCGCTTCTCGCCCGCGATGGAGGCTGTCGCCGAGTTCGCCGAGCGCGGCGGGCCGGTGCTCGGGATCTGCAACGGCTTCCAGGTGCTCTGCGAGGCAGGCATGCTGCCCGGGGCGCTGCTCGACAACGCGGGGTTGAAGTTCGTCTGCCGCCAGATCGAGCTGGTCGCAGACGGCGCCGACTCGCCGTTCCTGGCCGGGATCGAGCCCGGCGAGCGCCTCTCGATCCCGGTCAAGCACGCGAGCGGCCGCTACTACGCTTCCGACGACGAGCTCGACCGGCTCGAGGCCGAAGGGCGCATCGCCTTCCGCTACGCCCCGGGCGAGAACCCCAACGGCTCGGCCCGCGACATCGCCGGCGTCGTCTCAGATCGCGGCAACGTGCTCGGCCTGATGCCGCACCCCGAGCACGCGGTCGACCCGCTGACGGGCTCCGAGGACGGGCTGAAGCTGTTCATGGCGGCCGAGCGGGCGCTGGTATGAGCGTGGCGGAAAGGCCGGTCCACCAGGAGCTGGGGCTAACCGACTCCGAGTACGACTTGATCGTCTCCAAGATGGGCCGCGAGCCGAACCACCTCGAGCTGGCGATGTTCTCGCTGCTCTGGTCCGAGCACTGCGCCTACAAGCACTCGAAGAAGCTGCTCGGCAAGCTGCCCACCGACGGCCCGCGGGTGGTGATGGGCCCGGGCGAGAACGCCGGCGCGGTCGACATCGGCGACGGCCACTCGGTCGCGTTCAAGGTCGAGTCGCACAACCACCCGAGCGCGGTCGAGCCGTTCCAGGGCGCCGCCACCGGCGTCGGCGGCATCCTCCGCGACGTGTTCGCGATCGGCGCCCGGCCGATCGCGGTGCTCGACTCCTTGAGATTCGGCGAGCTCAGCTCCGAGCGCTCGCGCTTCCTGCTCGAGGGCGCCGTCGCCGGCATCGGCCACTACGGCAACTCGATCGGCGTCCCCACCGTCGGCGGCGAGATCGCCTTCGAGGCGCCCTACGAGCACAACTGCCTGATCAACGCGATGTGCGTAGGCCTCGCCAAGACCGAGGACATGGTGCGAGCCGCCGCCGCGGGCGAGGGCAACCTCGTGGTCCTGATCGGGGCCGCGACCGGCCGCGACGGGATCGGCGGGGCGTCGGTCTTGGCTTCGGCGGAGCCTCGAGGCAGGCGCCGACGATTCGAAGCGCCCGACGGTGCAGATCGGGGACCCGTTCGAGGAGTCGAAGCTGCTCGAGTGCTGCCTCGAGCTGCTCGAGCGCGGGCTGCTGGTCTCGCTCCAGGATCTGGGCGCCGCGGGGTTGACCTCCTCCGCCGGCGAGATGGCCTCGGCCGGCGGCGTCGGGCTCGAGATCGACGTCGAGAAGGTCCCCCTTCGCGAGCCCGGCCTCGAGCCGTTCGAGGTGATGATCTCGGAGTCGCAGGAGCGGATGCTCGCGGTCGTCACCCCCGAGAACCTCGATGCCGTCGCCGAGACCTGTGAGCGCTGGCAGACCAACTCCTCGGCGATCGGCGAGGTCACGGGCGACGGCGTGCTGCGCGTGCTCGCCGGCTCGGAGGAGGTCGGCGAGATCCCGGTCGAGGTTCTCGTCGACGGCTGCCCCCTCTATGACCTCGATCCCGCCGAGCCCGAGGGCTGGCTCTACGGCAACGAGGCGACGCTCGACGAGACCGACCCGGGCGCGATCCTGCTGGCGCTGCTCGCCTCGCCCAACATCGCCTCCAAGCGCTGGGCCTTCGAGCAGTACGACTGCGTCGTCGGCTCGCGCACGGCGCGGCGGCCCGAGGGCGCCGATGCGGCGGTGCTCGAGATCCCCGAGTCGGGCCGCGCGATCGCGATCTCGATCGACGGCAACGGGCGGCGCGTCGCCTGCGATCCCTACACCGGGGCGATCGAGGCGGTGCTCGAGTGCGGCGCCAACCTCGCCTGCACCGGGGCCGAGCCGCTCGGGCTCACCAACTGCCTCAACTTCGGCAACCCCGAGAAGCCGGGAGTCGCCTGGCAGCTGACCCGCGCGGTCGAGGGACTGGCAGCGGCGTGCGAAGCGCTCGGCGTTCCCGTCGTCGGCGGCAACGTCTCCCTCTACAACGAGACCGGCGAGGGGCCGATCTACCCGACGCCGGTCGTCGGCATGGTCGGCGAGCTGCCCGACGCGGCTGCAGCGCCTCCGATCGCGCTGCGCGACGGCGACGCGATCGCCCTGATCGGGCCGTTCCGACCCGCCGGCCAGGGATCTGAGCTTGCCAAGCTCGCCGGCGAGCTCGGGGCCGGGCTGCCCGAGATCGACATCGCGGCGGTTGCGGCGGCCCACGCCGTCGTTCGCGAGGCCGCGCGCCGACGCACGCTCGGCGCTGTCCACGACGTCAGCGACGGCGGCCTCGCCTGCGCCCTGGCCGAGATGGCGATCGCCGGGGGCGTCGGGATCGAGATCGATCTCGCAGCGCTCACCGCGGAAACCGGGCCCGAGCAGGCCCTGTTCGGCGAAGGGCCGGGGGGCTTTCTGATCGCCGGGGACCGCCCGGCGCTCGAGGCGCTCGACGGCGCCGAGATCATCGGGGCAGCGGCGGGCGAGACGATCAAGATCGCCGCCGCACAGCTCAGTCTCGAGCTGCCGCTCGCCGAAGCGGAGCGCGCCTGGCGCTCGCTTCCCGAACGCCTCTGAGCCCTAGCCGCCGGTCACCGGCTGGCCGCTCGCCTGTACGACGAGCCACAGGCCGCCGAACTCGTCGACGTTCTGGCAGAGGACCTGACCAGGCGGATCGCTGTGGTAGTAGTAGAGCGGGTGCCCGGCGTAGGTCACCTGGACCGATCCGTCCTTGCGCATCGTTGTCCCGAGCTGAGCGGCATCGGCGTCGCCGCCCGGAGCCGGGTCGCCCTTGGTGAGCACCGGGGGCCACGCCTCGGCGCATTCCCCGTAGCACTCGCTTCTCGAGCCCTTCTCCTTGTCGAACAGGTAGATGGCCTGGTCGTCGCCGTCGAAGAGGATCTTGCCGTAGTCGGAGGCGGCCACCTTGACCGTGGTACCGGTCGCCGCCGGAGTTGCCGCCGCGTCTCCTGGGGGCGGGGCGGTCTGGGTCTCAGCGGCGCCGGTCGCGGCGGCGTCGCCCGAATCCTCGTCGTCGCCTCCACAGCCGGCGGCGCCGATCAGGGCGAGCGCCGAAGCGGTCAACGCGAGCTTGCGGGCGAGCATCGTTACCTCCTTGGCTGGACGGGTCTTCGGACCCGTCCCGTGAGCGAGGTGGGCGTTACGCGGCGAGTGACTCGCCGAGAACCGCGAGATAGGTCGGCTCGCCTCCCCGTCAGAGCCGCCGGTCCCCGTTGCTAACCTGCGGGGGCAGGCGGGCTCGCCTGCTCCATCTGACCTCTCTACCTTTGAGGCCCACTCCAACTTGAGCGAGCGGCCGATTCCCGATCGCGACGGCCCGCGGGATGAATGCGGGGTCTTTGGCGTATTCGCACCCGGCCGCGACGTCGCCCGCTTCGCATACTTCGGCCTCTACGCGCTCCAGCACCGCGGCCAGGAGTCGGCCGGCATCGCGACCTGCGAGGGCGGCCACATCACCACGCTCCGCGAGCTCGGCCTCGTCTCGCAGGTCTTCGACGAGGAGAAGCTGCGCGCCCTCGCCGGCGACATGGCGATCGGCCACGTCCGCTACTCGACGACCGGCGGCGGCGCCTGGGAGAACGCCCAGCCCGTCTGGCGCGACGATGGACGCGAGCTGGCGCTCGCCCACAACGGCAACCTGACCAACGCGGTCGCGCTGCACAACGAGCTGCGCGAGAACGGCCTCGAGCTGCGCGGCACCTCGGACTCGGAGATCATCGCGGCGCTGCTCTCGTCCTACAAGGACGAGAACGGCAGCTACATCGAGGACGCGGTCGCAGCCGTGATGCCCCGCCTCGAGGGGGCCTTCTCGACCGTGGTGATGACCAAGCACGCGATTGTCGCCTTCCGCGATCCCCACGGCGTGCGGCCGCTGGCGCTCGGCAAGCTCGACGAGCGCTTCGTGGTCGCCTCCGAGAGCTGCGCCTTCGACATCATCGGCGCCCAGATGATCCGCGAGGTGCGGCCCGGCGAGATGGTCTCGCTGACCGAGGGCGGGCTCGAGATGCGCCAGGTGATCGACGACGGCACGCCGGCGATGTGCGTGTTCGAGCACATCTACTTCGCCAGGCCCGACTCGCGGCTCGAGAACAAGGTGATCCAGCAGTCTCGCGGGCGGATGGGCGAGATCCTCGCCAAGGAGGCGCCGGTCGACGCCGACCTGGTGATCTCGGTACCCGACTCCGGCAACCCCGCGGCGAACGGCTTCTCGCGGGCGACCGGGATCCCCCAGGACGACGGCCTGATCAAGAACCGCTACGTCGCCCGCACCTTCATCCAGCCGGGCCAGGAGCTGCGCAAGCGCGGGCTGCGGATGAAGTTCAACCCGCTTCCCGAGATCGTCGCCGGCCAAAGAGTTGTGGTGGTCGATGACTCGATCGTGCGCGGCAACACAACGAGGCAGATCGTCGGCATGCTGAAGGAGGCCGGTGCCAAGGAGGTGCATCTGCGGATCTCATCGCCGCCGATCCGCCATCCCTGCCACTACGGCATCGACATGTCCACGCGCGAGGAGATGATCGCCCACGACCGCGAGGTCGCCGAGATCGCCGCCGAGCTCGGCGCCGACTCGCTCGCCTACCTCTCGATTGAGGGCGTCTACGAGGCGATCGGGGTTCCTCCGGAGCGCCATTGCGACGCCTGCTTCACCGGCTCCTACCCGCTAGGCGATCCCGAGGACACGGGCAAGTACGCGCTCGAGGACAGCATCGCCGTGATCCCGGCGAGCGGGGCCTCGAACTAGTTGGCCGACGCGTTCCGGATCGCGGTACTCGCCTCGGGCCGCGGTACCAACCTGCAGGCGATCCTCGACAAGCTGCACACCGAGGACGGCTTCGAGGTCGTCGCTGTCGCCTCCGACAAGCCCAAGGCGCAGGCGCTCGAGCGCGCGCACAAGGCGGGGGTCGACACCGAGGTCTTCGCCCGAGCCGAGGGGGAGGATCGCGAGGCGCGCGACGCGGTGATGGCGGGATGGCTCGGCGAGCGGGACCCCGACCTGATCGTCCTCGCCGGCTATATGCAGCTGCTCTCGCCCGCCTTCGTCGAGCGCTTCGGCGAGCAGGGGATCGTCAACGTCCACCCGGCGCTGCTGCCGTCGTTCCCCGGGATCGACTCGGTGCAGCAGGCGATCGACCACGGCGTCAAGGTCACGGGCGTCACCGTCCACTTCGTCGACGACGGTGTCGACACCGGGCCGGTCATCCTCCAGCGCGCGGTGGCGATTCCCGACAGCCGTGACCGGGAGGAAACCGAGACGAAGATCCACGCCACCGAGCACGAGCTGCTCCCCGAGGCGATCCGCCTGATCGCCGCCGGTCGCGTTAGCCTCGACCCTGACAACCCCCGAGTCGTGAAGATCTCCGAGTGAGCACACAGCCCAGCACGCCGACCCCGAGCGCGGGAGAGCCGGGAGCGCTGCGTGTCAAGCGGGCGCTGGTCTCGGTCTCCGACAAGACCGGCGTAGCCGACTTCGCCGCGGGGCTGCAGAAGCTCGGGGTCGAGATCGTCTCGACCGGCGGCACGCTAGAAGCGCTGCTCGAGGCCGGGATCGAGGTCCAGGCGGTCGAGGAGATGACGGGCTTCCCCGAGATCCTCGACGGCCGGGTCAAGACCCTGCACCCGCACCTGCACGCCGCGCTGCTCGCCAAGCGCGACGACCCCGCCCACACCGAGACCCTCGCCGAGCGCGGGATCGAGCCGATCGACCTCGTCTGCGTCAACCTCTACCCGTTCGAGCGCACCGTCGCGAGGCAGGATGTCTCCGAGAGCGACGTGATCGAGAACATCGACGTCGGCGGCCCGACGATGATCCGCGCCGCGGCCAAGAACTTCGAGCACGTCGCGGTCGTGGTCAAGCCCGAGAGCTACGACGCGGTGCTCGCCGAGCTCGAGGAGAGCGACGGTGAGGTCTCGGCGACGACGCGCCACTGGCTCGCCAACGAGGCCTTCGCCCTGACCGCGCGCTACGACGCGGCGATCAGCCGCTGGTTCGGCGAGCGCTACGAGGCGTTCCCGACCCACTGGGTCTCCTCCTGGGAGAAGGTCATGGACCTCGCCTACGGCGAGAACCCGCACCAGCGGGCAGCGCTCTACGCCGACGCGGGCACCCGCTCACACGTGCTCTCGCGGGCGGCGAAGCTGCACGGCAAGCCGCTCTCGTTCAACAACGTTCTCGACCTCGACGCGGCCCGGCGCCTCGCCGGCGACCTGGAAGGCCCCGCGGCGGTGATCGTCAAGCACAACAACCCCTGCGGCGCCGCGATCGGCTCAAACGTGGCGGAGGCGTATGAGAAGGCGCTCGCCTGCGACCCGATGTCGGCCTACGGCGGCGTGATCGCGCTCACCGAGCCGGTCTCGAAGGAGCTCGCCGAGCGCCTCCACGAGAACTTCATCGAGGTCCTGCTCGCGCCCAAGTTCGAGGACGGCGCGCTCGAAGTGCTCCAGCAGAAGGAGTCGATCCGCATCCTCGAAGACGCCGAGCGCCGGGTGACCGACGGCGGCCGCGACATCAAGCGGGTCCGCGGCGGGGTCCTGATCCAGGACCAGGACGGCGCTCCCGAGCCGCGCGAGCTGATGGAGGTCGTGACCAAGACCCAGCCGAGCGAGGAGCAGTGGGCCGACCTGCTCTTCGCCTGGACCGTGGTCCGCGTCGTGCGCTCGAACGCGATCGTGCTCGCAAAGGCCGGCGCGGCGCTCGGGATCGGCGCCGGCCAGATGAGCCGCGTCGACTCGGTCCGGCTCGCGGTCGAGAAGTGCCGCAACGCCCGCGGCGACGACGCGGCCGAGCTGCTCGCGGGCTCGGCGCTCGCCTCCGACGCCTTCTTCCCCTTCGCCGACGGCCCCCAGGCTGCGATCGAAGCCGGCGCCAAGGCCGTGATCCAGCCCGGCGGCTCGAAGCGCGACGCCGAGGTGATCGAGGCCTGCGATGCCGCCGGCGTGGCGATGGTCTTCACGCGGCAGCGGCACTTCCGGCACTAGTGAGCCCCGTCACTGCGGCCATAGCCGCGACCTTGGCGATAGCGATCACGGCGGGCCGGGATCCGTTCTAGGCGGCTTCCCAGCGAGGCTCGAGCCCTACGGGCTCTGCGCTGGTCGGAGCCGGACGGCGTCCACCGGCACTCCTGGGTCCGTGTAGTCAGCCTCGATGGACGCTGAGACACCTGAGAGAGCAGCCCCTCGCATGAGAGATAGAGCTCCTCGCTGTCCACGCCGCGATGGGATCCTTCGCAATGAATGCCGGGGTACGTCGCTTCGAAGAGGGACGCGCTGTCACCGATTCCCAGGCCTGCGTTGGTCGCCGGGCGTTCATCCGCGAGACTGAATTCGGAGACGATCCCGCGTTTTGAACACAACTGACAGACCGTCGTAGTTGTATCCGCCCACACCAAAGCGCCGGCGCGCGACGGGCTGCCCCAATTTCGCCACGACCTGGCTCGTATCATCGCCGAACGAAACGCCCCGGAACGTCCCCGCGGTGTCATCGATGATGACGGCTGGGTCGTGTGAGGCGCGAACCGTCCGGCCTCGCTGGATCAGACCGACGATCGGCATGCAGACGCTCAAGGCAACTCCAACGACTCCGAGCCACGTTGGTGGGGGATCTTGCCCCCAGCCCTCACTGTGGGCCCACCACGCAAGGGCGAGCCCTAAGGCCGTTAGGACGATGGCGGCTCCGCTTATGAAGAACCACGCGACGTAAAGAAGTCCGGAGGTCTCGTCGACGGCGATCGCGGTAACGATGAAGCCGATCCCGACGAAGAGCCCAAGGCACTTCCCGGCCTGCCCAATGCCCTCGGTGCAGGCTCCACCGCCAATCGTCAGAGCGATCCCGAAGCCGAGGATCGCTACGCCGGGAACGGGATAGAAGCTCGACATGACAACGGACGCCCAGAAGCCGGCGGAAGCGAGGGAGTAGGCGAGCAACCAGAACCCCGTGCGGTGCCCGTCTATCCAGTGCCTGAGACGCATCCGCCACAAGTCTCCCAGCGGAAAGGCGAAAGTACCCCCGGCGAGAATCGAACTCGCAACCTTGAGATTAAAAATCTCCTGCTCTGCCATTGAGCTACGGGGGCAGCAGAAGACTAGGCGACCGCCAGGTGCGTGTGTCGGCGTCGGTGGCAGTTGGCGCACCGCACTTGGCACTTTGCGATTTCGGCCTCAAGACGCGCGAGGCCGACGCCATCTCGCGCCATCTTCAGCACGGTGCCGAGTTTCTCGTCCCAGACGTGGTCAAAGTCGAGCAAGGCTAACTCCGCGCACCCGCAATCCACACAGGGATTTCGCTCCAAGTAGCTGTAGGCGTACGCCATGTTGCGGGCTCGCTCCAGTCCAGCTGGTGGCGATCCTGCCCACCATCTTGGATTGGCCCGCCTCCAGTTGTCTCGCCGTGCGGTTCGGCGCCGGTGGCAGTTGACGCACACGAGCTCGCAATGGGCGATCTCGTCAAGCAACAGCTCGATTGACGGACCCGAGTTGATCAGCCTGCCGATGTCCTGGCGCTTGTCGCCGACGTGGTCGTACTCGAGGACAACAGGGTCTCCTTCTCCACAGTCGAGACACCGACCTGCCTGTTTGAGTCGCTCAACCGTCTCCCGAGCCCGGGCGACGCGTTTGGCCTTCGCTGCGGCCGATTGCACCCGATGGCGATCACCTCGAGCTCGGAAATAGGCGCGGAAACATTCGCGACACCACCACTGCCGGCCTTTCGGATGCATGTTGAAGGCAGATTCCGGCAGGTCTTCCAGGCACTTACCGCACCGGCGAAGGGGCTTGTCGGCTACCTCGATCGGCTCGGCCTCGACGATTGCCGGTCGCACCGCGTTTCGCTGTTGCCCCGGGATGTCACGGACCCACACGCTCACTGACGAAATCGAGACGCCGAGAGCGTCGGCTATGGCCGTCAGCGACCAGCCCATTCGACGCAGTCGTCGGGCTTCGGTGTGCTCCTTGTCCTTTCTCGCTGCCACGAACATATGTTCGTGTTTGGGACGGACATCACCAGGTGCGGCGCCGGACTGAAGCGCCCGCTGCGCATCAAACTCCTCAATTCGGAGAGAATTGGTGGGAATGCGCATCTCGGCAAAGGTCGACTACGCCGTGCGCGCGGCGATCGTGCTCGCCGGCGCCGAGGAGGGCAAGGCGATGAAGGGCGAGGCGCTCGCCGACGCGCAGGGAATCCCGGTCAAGTTCCTCGAGAACATCCTCGGCGAGATGAAGCACCACGGGATCATCGCCAGCCGCCGCGGCGCCGAGGGCGGTTACTGGCTCGCCAAGCCCGCCGACCAGGTGGCGCTGGCGGAGATCATCCGCGCGGTCGAGGGGCCGCTCGCCACCGTCCGTGGCGAGAGCCCCGAGGCGCTCAGCTACGAGGCCGCCGCGGCGCCGCTCAAGGACGTCTGGGTGGCGGTACGGGCGAACCTGCGCGCGGTGCTCGACAAGACGACGCTCGCCGACCTCGTCTCCGGCGAGCTGCCGCCGAATGTCGCCAAGCTCACGAAGTCGGCTGAAGCCTGGGAACCGAGCGGCTAGGCCGCAACGCCGCCGTTGATCACGCGCATCGCCGCGGGCCGAACGTAGACGATCTGGTTCTCGACGAGCTCGAGCTCCTCCGCGTCGTTGCGGGTCATCTGCACCGAGACGTGGGCGTCGTCGGAGAGGGTCAGCTCGACCCGGCACTCGAACCCGAGGTGGACGATGCGGTCGATCATCCCTTCCCTCGTCCGGTCAGCGGGATCGTGGAGGATCTCGATGTCGTGCGGGCGGACCTTCTCGCCGCCGAGCTCGTTGACCTCGCCGACGAAGCCCATGACGAATTCCGACGCCGGGCTCTCGTAGAGCTCGCGCGGCGAGCCCGCCTGCTCGACCTTGCCCTTGTTCATCACGACGATCTGCTCGGCGACGTCCATCGCCTCCTCCTGGTCGTGGGTGACGAAGATCGTCGTCACGTGGACCTCGTCGTGGAGGCGGCGCAGCCAGGCGCGCAGCTCGAGCCTGACCTGCGCGTCGAGGGCGCCGAACGGCTCGTCGAGCAGCAGCACCTTGGGCTCGACCGCGAGCGCCCGGGCGAGCGCCATGCGCTGGCGCTGGCCCCCGGAGAGCTGCGATGGATAGCGGTGAGAGAAGCCGTCGAGGTGGACGAGCGCGAGCAGCGAGTCGACCCGCTCGGCGATCGCTGGCTTGCCCTTGTTGCGGATCTTGAGACCGAAGGCGACGTTGTCGAACACCGTCATGTGCTTGAACGCGGCGTAGTGCTGGAAGACGAAGCCGACGTTGCGGTCCTGGACGCGGCGCGTGGTCGCGTCCTCGCCGTCGATCAGGACCTGGCCGGTATCGGGCTTCTCGAGCCCGGCGATCACCCGCAGCAGGGTCGACTTGCCGCTGCCGCTCGGCCCGAGCAGAGCGGTGAGCCCGCCGCTCGGGACGTCGATCGAGACGTCGTCGAGCGCGGCGAAGTCCCCGAAGCTCTTGTTGACGTTCTGGACGGCGATGCCCATTAGTTCTCCTTTGCTTGGATCCGGCTCATGCCGAAGAGGACGGTGAGGGCGAGAATCGCGAGCACGATCGCCGCGGCGTAGGCGCCCTCGATGTTGAAGTTGCGGAACTCGGTCTGGACGAAGAGCGGCAGGGTCTCGGTCTCGCCCGAGATCTTTCCCGAGACGACGCTGACCGCGCCGAACTCGCCCAGCGCCCGCGCGGTGGCGAGCACCACGCCGTAGGTGACGCCCCATTTGATCGAGGGCAGCGTCACCCGCCAGAACGTCTGCCAGGGACTCGCGCCGAGGGTCTCGGCGGCCTGCTCCTGGTCGGTGCCGATCTCCTGGAGGACCGGCATCACCTCGCGCACGACGAACGGCAGCGAGACGAAGATCGTCGCCAGCACCATGCCCGGGACCGAGAAGATGATCTGGATTCCGTTCTCCTCGAACCAGCTGCCGACCGCCTCGTTGGGGCCGTAGACGAGGATCAGCGCGAGGCCGATGACCACGGGCGAGATCGCGAACGGGAGGTCGATCAGCGAGTTGAAGAAGCCGCGGCCGAAGAACTTCTGGCGCACGAGCACGAGCGCGGTGGTGACGCCGAAGACGGTGTTGAGCGGCACCGCGATCCCGACGCAGAGCATCGTCAGCCAGAAGGCGTGCATGCCCTCGGGGCTCGTCAGCGCGTCGATCGGCTCCGCCAGGCCGTGCTCGAAGGTGCGGAAGAAGATGATCGCCACCGGGACGATCAGCAGCGCCGCCAGATAGAAGAGCGCCAGGAAGCGCAGGCCGTACTTGGCCAGCGGGTTAGCCTCGGTCATGGCGCGTCCTCCAGTAGCTGAAGACCTGGAAGGCGAAGAGCATCGCCACCGAGAGCACCAGCAGCAGCACCGACACCGCGGCGGCGGCCGTCTCGTTGTTGCCCTCGATGCGGCCGAAGATGTAGACGGACGCGACCTGGGTCTTGAACGGGATGTTCCCGGTGATCAGCACCAGCGAGCCGAACTCGCCGATCGCACGCGCGAAGGCCAGGGCGGCGCCGGCGAGGATCGCCGGCGTCAGGTTGGGCAGCACGACGCTGCGGAAGATCCTGGTGTTGGAGGCGCCCAGCGAGGCGGCTGCCTCCTCCATCTCGCGGTCGAGCTCGAGCAGCACCGGCTGCACGGCGCGGATCACGAACGGCAGGGTCACGAACAGCAACGCGAGGACGACAGCGGCCTTGGTGTAGGCGACGTGGACGCCGATCGGGCTGTCGGCTCCGTAGAGGGCGAGCAGGGTCAGGCCGGCGACGATCGTCGGCAGCGCGAAGGGAAGGTCGATGATCGAGTTGACGTAGCGCTTGCCTCCGAACTCGTCGCGGACCAGGACCCAGGCGATCAGGGTGCCCATGACGACGTTGATCGCGACCACGATCAGCGACGAGATGAAGGTGAGCTTGATCGCGGCCTGGGCCTCGGGGGCGGAGATCGCGCCCCAGAACGCCGAAAGGCCGCCGTCGAGCGAGCGCAGGACGACGGCGGCGATCGGTACCAGCACGATCAGGGTGAGCCAGGTCATGGCCACCCCGCGGGTGAGCGCCTCCCCGCCGAAGGGGGCCCGGAGGCCCACCCTCGGCGGGGGCGCGACGGCTGTGTCCGTGCTTGCCATCTGACGCTCGCGGCCAGCGCTAGCCGGTCGGGTTCCCCAGCTCCGACTCGATCTTGATCACGGAGCCGCCGGGGTCGCCGAAGAACTCATCGGAGACCTTCGACCAGCCACCGAGGCCGAGATCGTTGATCGTGAACAGCTGCGCCGGCGTCGGGAACTTGTCGGCGTTCTTGTCGAACACGGACTTGACCACCGGGCGATAGCCGTTGTCGGCGTAGATCTGCTGCGCCTCGTCCGAGCGCGTGAAGTCGACGAACGCCTGGGCGTCGTCGGATGCGTCCGTGGTGACCGCGATCGGGTTCTCGATCAGGATCGTCGAGTCGGGGATCACGTACTCGAGGTCGACGCCGTTCTCCTTGGCGGCGATCGCCTCGTTCTCGTAGCCGACGAGCACGTCGCCCTTGCCGCCCTGGAACGTGGTCAGCGAGTCGCGCGCGCTGTTGTCCTGGACGGAGGTGTTCTCGATGACCTGCTTGACGAAATCGAGAGCCTCGGCCGGGGACTTGCCGGCCTGGATCTGCGATCCGTAGATGGCCATGATGTTCCAGCGGGCGCCGCCCGAGGTTGCCGGGTTGGGGTCGATCACGTCGACGTCGTCGCGGGCGAGGTCCTCGAATGACTTGATGTTCTTCGGGTTGCCCGGGCGAACCATGAGCACGACCACCGAGTCGGTGACGATGCCGTGGTACTGGTCCTGGTTCCAGGTGTCGGCAACCTTGCCGGCCTCGACCAGACGGGTGACGTCCGGCTCGAGCGAGAACGCGACCACGTCGGCGTCCTGACCGGACTCGACCGCGCGGCTCTGGTCGCCCGAGGAGCCGAACGAGTTCGAGAACTCGATGCCGTCGCCTTCGCTGGTCTTGGTGAAGGCGGGCTCGATCCCGTCCTCGTAGGCCTGCTGCGGGGTCGAGTAGGCGACGAGGTCGATCTTGCTGCTGCTCGACCCGCCGCAAGCGGCGAGGCCGAGCGTCGCGGCGAGCGCAACCCCGGCGATGCCGAGACGCGTTGCGGTCTTACGGAGCCGCTTGCCGGCCCCTCGTTCAGTGCTGTTCATTCCCATCCCTTCTGGGGCTCACCCCCGCTGGGGCGGCCTATAGAGCTTTGTTTAGTGACTTAGTCTGGATTTCGGAGGTGGCAAAGTAGCACAAAGTTGATGGGCATTACCCAAAAGGTCGAAAAGGTGGGGAATAAACCTCGACCTTGCGCGCCGCGGCCTCTGAGCAGGTCGAGGTCACGCAGCGGCAGCGAGGACTTGGTCAGGATCGAAAACGGCGTGCCCGAGTCGGCGAGCACCTCGATCATCGGCGGCATCAGCTCCACTTCACGACTACAACGCGACAACGAGCGCCCCGTGAGACGCCGCTAACCTGCGCTCGATGACCGAGAACGGCGAAGGCCCACAGCTCCACCCCGCCGAGCACCGCGCCTACCGCGAGCTCGCGGTCGCGGGACGGCAGCTTCTGGCCCGCTGGTCACGACTCGCGGAGGCGGTCTCCGACACACCCGCGGCGCCGGTCCTCGACGAGGCGGCCGGGAACGTCCGCGAGCTGCTCGACGCGCTCGGGCCGCGGATCGCGGCCTATGACCTGCATGCGGGGCGGGCCGTCCGCGGAGTCGGCTCGACTGTCGGCGACGTTCGCGGAGCCGTGGTCGACCGCGGCCTCGACACCGGGCCCGCCGTCAGGCTCGCGGTGCTCGACCTCGAGCACGTCGCCACGCTGCTCGCCCACCTCGCCGCGCTGGCCGACGCCCGCGGCGACGCGAAGCTCGCGAAGTTCGACGCCAAGTGGCAGGAGCGCCTGCGTCCCCAGGTGAAGGCGGTGCGCAAGGCCGCGGTCGACCTCGGTCGCGACCCCGACCGCGCTGCTCGGCCGCTCGACGACTCGAGCCTCGGCCAGGTCATGCACCGAGCCGGCTGGGCGATCGGCACGCTCGGCGAGTGGTTCGACCGCCGCTCCGCGCCGCGCTCCGCAGATCCCGAAGAAGAAACCGCCGAGCACCGAAGCTAGTCGAGCTCGGCCCGTCCTTCGACCGGGGTCGACGCCTCGGCGTGGAGCTTGCGCGGGATCCGGCCCGCTAGATGGGCTGTCCGGCCGGCCTCGACCGCGCGCCGCATCGCCACCGCCATCGCAACCGGATCCTCGGCACGCGAGACCGCGCTCGCGAGCAGCACCGCGTCGCAGCCGAGCTCCATCGCCAGCGCGGCGTCGGAGGCGGTGCCGATGCCGGCGTCGAGGACCACCGGAACCGAGGAGCGCTCAACGATGATCCGCACGTTGTAGGGGTTCCCAATCCCCATCCCCGAGCCGATCGGCGAGCCCGCGGGCATTACCGCCGCGCAGCCCGCGTCTTCGAGCCGCCGCGCCAGGATCGGGTCGTCGTTCGTATACGGCAGAACCGTGAAGCCGTCGTCGCACAGCTCCTCGGCCGCGGCGAGCAGCTCGACGCCGTCGGGCAGCAGCGTGCGGTCGTCGCCGATCACCTCGAGCTTGATCCAATCGGTCTCGAACGCCTCGCGGGCGAGCTTGGCGGTGCGGACGGCGTCGCGGGCCGTGTAGCAGCCGGCGGTGTTGGGCAGGGCGAAGACCCCGAGGCGCCCGATCAGCTCGGTTATAGAGCCCTGGGAGGCGGGGTCGACGCGGCGCAGCGCGACGGTGACGATCTCGGTGCCGGAGGCCTGCAGAGCGTGCTCCATCGACTCCAGCGAGCGGAAGCCGCCGGTGCCGAGGATCAGGCGCGAGGACCAGCTGTGCCCGCCGAGCTCGAAGCTGTCCTCGGTGGCGGGCGCCCCGCCCTGGACCGCGGCGACGACCTCGATCTTCTGGCCGTCGGCGAGCGCCGTCGCATCCCACTCGCCGCGCGGGAGGACCTCGCCGTCGACGGCGACCGCGAGCCCGGCGCCGCCCGGGTCGGCGCCCGAGGCCTCGACCGCCGATGCGATGGTCGCCCCCAGCGGCAGCTCGGTCTGTTCGCCGTTGAGCTCAACCAGCATCGACCGCCGCCTCCTTCCCGGTCAGGGTGGCGACCACGGCATCGGCCGTGACCGGCGCCAGCAGCACCCCGTTGCGGAAATGCCCCGTGGCGAGGATCAAGCCGTCGATGGCCCCGGGCCCGATCAGCGGCGCGTTGTCGGGGCTGCCGGGCCGCAGGCCGGCCTTGGCCTCGACCAGCTCCAGCTCGGCGATCTCCGGGAGCGCCCGGTAGGACTCGCGCAGCAACTCGTGGACGGCGCCGGCCGTGACGCTGGTGTCGAATCCACGCTCCTCGACCGTGGCGCCGACGACCAGCCGGCGGTCGAGGCGCGGCACGGCGTAGAAGCGCTCGCCGGCGACGATCCTCTCGCAGATCGAAGGACCGGATGAGCGCAGCTCGAGGACCTCGCCCTTGACGGGGCGCACCGGCGGCCGCGCCTCCTCGGGCAGCCAGTCGGCGCCCGACCAGGCGCCGGCGGCGAGCACGACGGCCGGCGCTTCGACCGTCTCGCCGCCGAGGCGGGCGCCGGTGACGGCGCCGCCCTCGGTCTCGAGGGCATCGACGGCGGCGCCCTCGCGGATCTCGCCGCCCGCGGCGCGGATCGCGGCGGCGAGCGCTCCGAGCAGCGCCCTCGGATCGATCGCGGCTTCCTGGGACGCGAACAGGCCACCGGCGCACGACGGCGCGAGGCCGGGCTCGAGCTGGCGGCATTTCGACCCGGTGAGCCATTCGGAGGAGAGGCCGAGCGAGGTGTGCAGCTCGTGGCGCCGGCGGAGTTCAGCGACCTCGTCACGGTCGAGGGCGACGTGGAGCGCCCCGATCTGCTCGTAGGTCGAAGGGGCGCCCGCGTCGTCCTCAAGCTCGGAGGCGAACTCGGGCCAGGCGCGGGCCGAGGCGAGCGCCAGCTCGAGCAGTCGCTCTTCGCCCCAGGTGGCCTCGCCGACGGGCGCCAGCATGCCGGCGGCGACTCCGCTCGCCCCGGAGCCGATCCGCTCGCGCTCGGCGACGAGCACGCTCAGGCCGCGCCGCGCCGCGCGCCAGGCCACGGACAGGCCGATGACGCCGCCGCCGATCACGACCGCGTCGTAGTGCTTTTCGCTCGAGGGGGGCACCGTCGTCAATTTCCTTTCCGGCGGCGGTGCGCTCCAACCATCCCTGCGCCGGCATTACCCGGATCAGGTTCATACGGTCGGCGGCGCGCCAGCCGCCCTCTCAGCCCTTGCTTCAGGGCTCCCGTTGTGTTCTTTAACACTGTACTCCCGGCATCCACCGGCGACTGCTCCGCTTCGCGTCCGGCTGCCGCCGGTCCAGGGATCTCCAGGAATGGCCCTTATCGGCCGGTAGGCTGGCGACGGTGACCCAGCTCGCCCCCCCCGAGGGCCTAGGCCCACTGCGCAGGCACCGCCTCGACTTCGCCCGGCTCTACTTCGTCTGCGAGCCCGACCCGCCCGGCGCCGAGCTCGAGCCGCTGCTGCTCGCGGCGCTCAACGGCGGCGCCGGCTTGATCCAGCTCCGCGACAAGGAGGGCCAACGCGCCCTTTCGCGGCGCACGGCGCCGACCTTTCGCCGGCTCGCCGACACCTACAGCGCCCTGTTCATCGTCAACGACGACCCCGGGCTGGCGCTCGAGCTCGGCGCCGACGGCGTCCATCTAGGCCAGGACGACACGCCCGTGGACGAGGCGCGCGCGATCGTCGGCCCCGACGCGATCGTCGGCCTCTCGACCCACTCGCCCGAGCAGATCGACGCCGCGCAAACCCAGGGGGTCGATTACATCAGCGTCGGCCCGGTCTGGGAGACCCCGACCAAGCCCGGGCGGCCCGCGACCGGCCTCGATCTCGTCAGCTACGCGGCGGCGAACACCGCGATGCCGTTCTTCGCGATCGGCGGCATCGATCCCGGAAACGCCCCGCAGGTCGCAGACGCGGGCGCCACGCGGATGGTCGTCGTGCGCGCGATCCGCGACGCCGCCGACCCGCGCCTCGCCGCCGCCGCGCTCTACGACGTGCTCGAGCCTTGAGCGGCAGCCGCGAGCGAAAGCGCGCCGAGCGGCGCCAGCGGCGGGTGCGCGCCGCCGAGCGCCAGGCGGCGCTGGCCGCGCGCAGCGAGGCCAAGAACGAGGCGGTGCGCGAGGAGATCGAGCCGTTGGCGGAGGGCGAGCGCCCGACGCCGGTGACGATCGCCGCGGTCTGCTCCGCGCTGCTGGCAACGGTGTTCACGGTTTCGGCGGTGCTCGCGGCGGCCGGGGTCGAGGTCGACGGGGACCAGCCGAGCCCGATCCCGCTGGCGATCTTCGCCGCCGCGCTGTGGTGGATGGCCTGGGGCCTGTGGAAGGCCCGCTACTGGGCGGTGCTCGGCTTCCAGATGATGCTGTTGCTGTTCATGCTCAGTGCCGCGCTCGGGCTGGTTCAGGTGGGTTCGATCGTGCAGGCCGCCGGGTCGCTGCTGCTGCTGATCGGCGCAGCGTGGCTCTTCTTCAAGATGATCCGGTCGATGGCCCGGATCCAGATGCCCTCGGCGCCGGGCGACTAGACCCGCCGCCCCGGACACGCAGCGGAGGAGGCGGCCGGTTGTGTTCTATAGAGTCGAAGTTCATGGCTTCATTTGACGTGATCGTGGTCGGAGGCGGTCCCGGCGGGTATGTCGCGGCGATCCGCGCCGCCCAGCTCGGCCAGAAGACCGCCGTGGTCGAGAAGGACAAGGCCGGCGGCCGCTGCCTCAACTACGCCTGCATCCCGGCGAAGACGATCCTCCACAGTGCCGAGGTCTTCGAGGAGGCGGGCAACTCCGAGGACATCGGCGTCAAGGCCTCGAAGGTGACGGTCGACTGGAAGACGGTCCAGGACCGGCGCGAGAAGATCTCGGCCCAGCTCTCGGGCGGCGTGCAGATGCTCTGGGACAAGAACAAGGTCGAGTCGATCGAGGGCGAGGCCTCGCTGACCGCGGACGGAAAGGTCAAGGTCGGCTCCGACGAGCACGAGGCCAAGGCGGTCATCCTCGCCACCGGATCCGTCGCGATGCCGATTCCCGGCGTCGAGTTCGGCGACCGCATCCTCGACACCTGGGGCGCCTGGTCGCTGCAGGAGATGCCGAAGAAGCTGATCGTCGTCGGCGCCGGCGCCTCCGGCGCCGAGATCGCCTCGGGCTACGGGCGCTTCGGGGTCGAGGTGACCCTGGTCGAGATGCTCGACCAGGTGCTGCCCGCCGAGGACAAGGACGTCGCCAAGATCGTCGAGCGCGCCTTCAAGAAGCAGAACATCACGACGATGCTCGGCACCGCGATCGAGGACGTCAGCGCGACCAAGACCGGGGTCAAGGCCAAGGCCGGCTCGGAGACGCTCGCGGCCGATTACCTGGTGATCGCCGGCGGCCGGCGGCCCGACACCGACGCGCTCAACCTCGAAGCCGCGGGAGTCGAGCTGGAGGAGGGCGGCCGGATCAAGATCGACGAGTACCAGCGCACTTCGAAGCAAGGCATCTACGCGATCGGCGACCTCGTCCGCGGGCCGGCTCTGGCCCACAAGGCGATGGAGGAGGGCGTCGTCGCGGTCGAGACCGCCGCCGGCGCTCCCACCCACGCCGTCGATCCCGACGGCGTCCCCGGCGCCACCTTCTGCCACCCGCAGGTCGCGAGCGTAGGCATGACCGAGGCCCAGGCCAAGGAGGCCGGCTTCGAGGTCAAGTCCGCGCGATTCAAGCTCGGGGCCGTGGGTGCGGCGCCGATCTACAAGGACACGCTCGGCATCGTCAAGATCGTCGGCGACGCCAAGTACGGCGAGATCCTCGGGGCCCACATCGTCGGCAACCGCGCCTGCGACATGATCGCCGAGCTGGTCGCGGTCCGTGAGCTCGAGGGCGGCTACCCCGAGCTCCAGCGGATCATCCACCCGCACCCGACGATGTCGGAGGCGATCCTCGACGCCGCCCGCGCCGTCGACGGCTGGGCGACGCACGCCTAGCTCGGCGTGAGCGTCTTCTACTACGACTTCTCCTCGCCCTACTCCTATCTCGCGGCCGAGCGGATCTCGGGGCTCTTCTCCGAAGCCGCCGCCGATCAGCCCGAGTGGAAGCCGGTCTCGACAGCGTTCATCTTCCGCGCCCATGACCGCGTCCCGTGGTCGCTGCAGCCCGACGGCCCCGACCCCGCCGACCTCGAGGAGATCGCCCGCCGCGCCGCCGAGCGCGGCCTGCCCGAGGTCAAGTACGTCGAGGGTTGGCCCGCCGAGAGCTACAGCCTGACGCCGCTGCGGGCCGCCTGGTACGCGAAGGCGACCGGACGCGTCGTCTCGTTCTCGCTCGCGGCCTTCCGCCAGGCGTTCGCCGCCGGGCGCCGGCTCGACGATGTGGACAACGTGCTGATCGCCGCCGCTGCCTGCGAACTGCACCCGAACGCCGTCACCAAGGGCATCGAGAGCCGCCAGGCCAAGCAGGCGCTGACCGAGGCGACCGAGGAGGCGATCGCGCTGGGCGCCCTCGGGGTGCCGACCGTCGTCGTCGGCGACGAGCTGTTCTGGGGAGACGACCGGCTCGAAGAGGCCGCCGAAGCCGCTAGGCGGTGACTGTCGCCACCGGCGACCAATCCGACGCCGAAGCCGGATCGGTGTCGCGGCGGACTCGGGCGCGGAAGCTCGAGGTCGTCCCCGGCTTGCCGCCATCGAAGAGGCCGGAGAGGCCGGCTACCCCGTCGCGAACCGTCTTCCAGTCGCCACCGCCCTTCTTCATCTGCACGTCGAAGACCTGATCGGCGGGGAGCGGGACGGCGCCCCAGACGGCGGTGATCTGGCTGCCGCGGACGCGGACCTTGCGCTTGCGCAGCTTGCCGTGGCGACGCTTCTTCTTGACCTTCTTCCGCACCACCGGCTTCGAAGAAAGCCGCATCGCCGCGGCGACGACCCCCCGCATCTGCACCGGGTGGATCTCGCAGAAGTAGTGGAAGGTGCCGGCGTCGAAGACGCGCGAGACCTTTTCGCCAGGGCCGAAGCCGAGCGGCAAGATCAGCGGGACCCCGGTTCCGCTGAGGTTGAACAGACCGTGGTCCTCGGTGGCCGTGTGCGGAGTGAGGAAGTCGGTGTTGGTCCAGGTGACTGTGTCGCCGACGCTGACGTCGGTGCTCGCGGGGGCGAAGGCGAGGCCGCCGGTTAAGGCGTTGCCGGCTGCATCGACGCTTGCATCTGCCGCCTGCGCCGCCGGGACAACGGCAGCCAGGCTCAGCGCCGCACCGAGCAATCCTCCGCAGAGTCTCCTCCAAGACCGCATGCTCCAAGTAATACGGGATCAACCCCACGCCCGGATTGCCGCGCGAGTAGCTTTAGGGGAGTGACCCCAAAGCAGACGGCCGCGGCGAAGGGCAAGGGCGCCGGCAAGAGCGCCGGGGCGCGCGCGGCCGGTGACGGGGCGGGCAATTCGAAGGGGGCGGGGAAGCCGAAGCTGCCGGCGAAGAAGGAGTGCCGCGAGCTGCTGGCGACGATGGCTCTGATCCGCCGCTTCGAGGAAGAGGCGGGGCGCCAGTACCAGAAGGCCAAGGCCGGAGGGTTCCTCCACCTCGCGGTCGGCGAGGAGGCGACGATCGTCGGCACCGTCGCCGCGATGGAGGAGCGCGACTACCTGGTCGGCACCTACAGGACCCACGGCCACGCGATCGCCCGCGGCACACCACCCAACAAGGTGATGGCTGAGTTGTTCGGGCGGGTCGACGGCACCTCGGGCGGGCGCGGCGGGTCGATGCACATCTTCGACCTCGAGAAGCGCTTCATGGGCGGCTACGGGATCGTCGGCGGCAATCTGCCGCTCGCGGCCGGCTTCGGCCTCGCCTCCGATTACAAGGGCACCGACGAAGTGACGGTCTGCATGTTCGGCGACGGCGCCTCCAACAGCGGCAACTTCGGCGAGACGATGAACCTCGCCGCGCTCTGGAGCCTGCCCGTCGTCTTCCTGGTCGAGAACAACCTCTACGGCATGGGCACGTCGATCGAGCGCCACTCGGCGGTGACCGAGCTCTCGCGCAAGGCCGAGGGCTACGGCGTGCCCGGCGAGCGGGTCGACGGCATGGACGTGCTCGCGGTGCGCGAGTGCGTCGCCGCCCACCTGAAGACCGCGCGCGAGGACCGCAAGCCGACCCTGATCGAGGCCTTCACCTACCGCTACCGCGGCCACTCGGCCGCCGACCCCGAGGTCTACCGCGAGAAGTCCGAGGTCGAGGAGTGGCAGGAGAAGGACCCGATCGAGCTGTTCATCAGGAGATGCCTCGAGGACGGCAAGCTGACCGAGACCGAGGTCGAGGCGGTGCGCAAGGAGGCCGACGAGATCGTCACCGAGGCGGTCGCCTTCGCCGACGCTTCCCCCGAGCCGCCGCTCGAGTCGCTCTACGACCACCTCTACGTCGGCTCCGAGTCGCTGCCCGGCTGGTACGCCGTCGACGAGCGCACGCCCGACGCCCATCCCGGCGAGGAGGAGCGCGACGCGACCAAGCGGGCTCACGAGCTGGCGGAAAAGGGCGCCGCATACGGCGGCCGGGAGCAGGTCGTGCAGTCGGCGCTCCACGAGGACGACGACGAGGACGAAGAGACGGAGGGCCCCTGGTGATGGCCTCCGGCACCGGACGCGAAGCGGAGGAGCCGCAGTCATGGTTCTGAGGATGAGAGAGGCGCTGAACCAGGCGATGCGCGAGGAGATGCAGCGCGACGAGAACGTGCTGGTCATGGGCGAGGATGTCGCCGTCTTCCAGGGCGCGTTCAAGGTCACCGAGGGGCTGCTCGACGAGTTCGGCGAGAAGCGCGTGCGCGACACGCCGATCTCCGAGAACACGATCGTCGGCGTCGGCGTCGGCGCGGCGATGACCGGCCTGCGGCCGATCGTCGAGATCATGACTGTCAACTTCAGCCTGCTCGCCCTCGACCAGATCATCAACCACGCCGCGGCGATCCCCTACATGTTCGGCGGCGCGGTTCAGGTGCCGGTGGTGATCCGGATGCCGGGCGGCGGCGGGCACCAGCTCGGCCCGACCCACTCGCACAGCCTCGAGGCGCTGTTCCTGCAGATCCCCGGGCTGCTGGTCGCCTGCCCCTCGACCCCCGCCGACGGCAAGGCGCTGCTCAAGACCGCGATCCGCGACGACAACCCGGTGATCTTCATGGAACACGAGACCCTCTACGGTGCCCGCGGCGAGGTCTCCGACAACGGCGACGACGAGCTGCTCAGCTTCGGCAAGGCCGCGATCCGCCGCCAGGGGTCGGATGTAACGATCGTCGGCATCCTCAAGATGGCCCACGAAGCCGAGCGCGCCGCCGAGGCTCTCGCCAACGAGCACGGCGTACAGGCCGAGGTGATCGATCCGCGAACGCTGCGCCCGCTCGACCTCGAGACGATCCTGGAGTCGGTGCGCAAGACCAACCGCATCGTCGTCGCCGAAGAGGGCTGGCCCCACGGCGGCGTCGGCGCCAACCTGGCGGCGCTGATCCAGGACCAGGCCTTCGACTACCTCGACGCGCCGGTCAAGCGCGTCACCGGGGCCGACGTGCCGATGCCCTACTCAAAGCGGCTCGAGCAGGCGGCGATCCCGCACCCCGAGCACATCGTCTCGGCCGCGCTCGCGACCCTGGAGGGCGCCCGTGCCTGACATCGTCATGCCCCGCCTCTCGGATTCGATGGAGGAGGGAACGGTGCTCAAGTGGCTGAAGTCGGTCGGCGACGAGCTGGCCGTCGGCGACGAGCTGGTCGAGATCGAGACCGACAAGGCGAACATGGTCTACGAGTCCGACGCGGCGGGAACTCTGTCGGAGATCGTCGCCGACGAGGGCGACACACTGCCGATCGGCGAGGTGATCGCGAGGGTCGGCGGCGAGATCGTCAGTTCGGGCAACGGCGGCGGGCCCGCGGCGAAAAGGGCCGAGAAGGAAGAGCCCGAGCCTGAGGCGGTGCCGGCGCCGGCGGCGACCGAGGAGGCGGCTCGGGCGCCGCAGACACCCGCGCCTGCGCCGGCCGCCCCACCATCCCCGGCCGGGGATGGTGGACGGATCAAGGCGTCGCCGATTGCGAGGCGGATCGCAGAAGAGCGCGGCCTGGACCTCGCGGGTCTGAGTGGCTCCGGTCCCGGAGGCCGGATTGTCAAGGCCGACGTTGAGAAAGCCGGATCCGCCGCGCCGTCCGCACCCGCTGCGGCGCCGGCTCCAGCCGTCGCACCGGCCGGCCCCACGCCCGGCGCCCAGGAGAGGCCCGACACCGCCAAGGGTCAGACCAGCGTCCAGGAGCTGACCAAGCTGCAGCAGATCGTCGCCCGCCGCATGGCCGAGTCGAAGGCGACCGCGCCCCACTTCTACCTCGAGGCCGAGATCGACATGACCCGCTGCTTCGAGGCGCGGGCGCAGATCAAGGCCTCGGCCTCCGAAGGCGAGGTCGTGCCCTCGTTCAACGACATGGTGGTCAAGGCGGCGGCGCTGGCGCTGCGCGAGTTCCCGCGCGCGAACGGCGCCTACAAGGACGGCAAGTTCGAGCTCTACTCGCGGGTCAACGTCGGCATCGCCGTCGCGGCGCAGGACGCGCTCGTCGTGCCGACGGTCTTCGACGCCGACCGCAAGGGCCTGCGCGAGATCGCGACCGAGTCGCGGGCGCTCGCCCAGCGCGTGCGCGAGGGCACGGTGACGCCGCCCGAGCTCTCGGGCGGGACCTTCACGGTCTCCAACCTCGGGATGTTCGGGATCTCCAACTTCGCGGCGGTGATCAACCAGCCCCAGGCCGGGATCCTCGCGGTCGGCGCGATCGTCGAGAAACCGGTCGTTCGCGACGGCGAGATCGGCACCGGCCGGCTGATGAACGTCAATCTCGCCTGCGACCACCGCATCCTCTACGGCGCCGACGGCGCCGAATTCCTCGGCAGGATCCGAGCCCTGCTCGAGGAACCGCTCGGCCTCGCGTTGTAGGCGTGACCCACCCGACGCCAGACGAAGCCCTCGACGTCCCGATCGACGGGCTGCCGATCGTCGACGAGCACTCGGTCGAGGTCCGCGCCGACCCCGCTCGCACCTGGGAGGCGCTCGGCCTGGTGCTGCCGCGCGCTTTCGACTCCCGCAGCGGCCGGGTCGGCGCACGAGCGCTGAGCTCGGCGTTCACCGCGGCCAAGGGCAACCCGAGCGTGATCGGCTCCACCCTGCCCGGCTTCGTGGTCTCGCGCTCGGTGCGCCCGGCGCTGCTGGCGCTGCTCGGCCAGCACCGCTTTTCGCGCTACGCGCTCGTCTTCACGATCGACGAGCTCGGCGGCGCCCGCTCGCGGCTGACCGCCGAGACCCGGGCCGAGTTCCCCGGGCGCAGGGGCCGCTCCTACCGCGGCCTCGTGATCGGCACGCGGGGCCACGTCGTCGTCGTCCGCCGCTTGCTCGAGGCCGTGCGGGAACGGGCCGAGCGCTCGATCGCGACCATCGACCGCGCCCAGGTCACTCGCTGGATGAAGGCATATGAACGGGCCTGGCGAACCGAGGGGACCGGCGCGCTCGACGATCTCTTCTCGGACGAGATCTCGTACTCGACGGGACCGTTCGAGAAGCCCCACCTCGGGCTCGACGCCGTCAAGCGGATGTGGGAAGCCGAGCGGGCGAGCCACGAGGAGATCTTCAGCCTGCACTTCGAGATCGTCGCCGTGGAAGCCGACACCGCCGTGACCCGCGTGGCCGTCCACTACGAGGACCCGCAGCAGCAGGAGTACCGCGACCTCTGGGTCGTCCGGCTCGACGAGCATGGGCGCTGCTTCCACTTCGAGGAGTGGCCGTTCTGGCCCGCGGGCACCACCGGCGTAATGAGCAAGGGCGCCGAGGCTGAGACAATGGAGCCATGACCGAAGTCCAGGTTGTGCGCCCCGGTCAGATCCCCTACGCCGACGGCGTGGCGCTGCAGAAGAGGCTCGAGGCCGCCCGCCACGCCGGCGAGATTCCCGACCAGCTGCTGCTGCTCGAGCACCCCGCCGTCTACACCAAGGGCCGCCGCACGGCCGCCACCGAGCTGCCGATGGGCGAGGACTGGTACCGGATGCAGGGCATCGACGTCCAGGAGACCGACCGCGGCGGCCTGGTCACCTACCACGGGCCGGGGCAGCTGGTCGCCTACCCGATCGTCGACCTCGAGCCGTACGGGGACGACGTCCACGAGTTCGTCCGCGGAATTGAACGCGTGATGATTTCCGCCCTCGGCGAGATCGGGGTCGAGGCCCAGTGCATCAAGGAGCTGACCGGGGTCTGGACGATGGGCGACGCGCCGCCGGCCGGCGAAGCAATGAAGATCGGATCGATCGGCCTCCACGTCAACCGCGGCATCACCACCCACGGCCTCGCGATCAACGTCAACAACGACCTTCAGCCCTTCGAGTGGATCGTCCCCTGCGGTATCGAGGGAGTGCAGATGACGTCGGTCTGCCGCGAGCTCGGGCGGGAGTACGACATGGGTGGGGCGATGGACCTCCTGGCATCGGCCTACGGCGAGGTCTTCGGGCGCGAACCGGTGGACCACGAAATGGCCGGAGATCTCGCGTCGCTAGGCTCCTCCTGATGACCGAGCGCCTGCACGTCACCCGCTCACGCGCCAAACCCGGCGGCACCGCCGCCGACGCGGAGGGCGTGGTTCCGTTCCGCGGCCAGCGCAAGCCGCCGTGGCTCAAGGTGCCGGCGCCGGGCGGGCCCGTATACCGCCGCCTCAAGCAGGAGATGGCCGAGCAGAACCTGAACACGGTCTGCGAGGAGGCCAACTGCCCCAACGTCGGCGAGTGCTGGGAGCGCGGCACCGCGACTTTCATGATCTTGGGCGATGTCTGTACGAGGCGCTGTGGCTTCTGCAACGTGCAGACCGGCAAGCCGACCTGGAACGACCCGCTCGAGCCGCTGCGGGTCGCGAACTCGGTCAAGCGCATGGGCCTCAAGCACGCGGTCATCACCTCGGTTGACCGCGACGACCTCCCCGACTACGGGGCGAGCGCCTTCGTCGGCGTGATCCGCTCGATCCGCAAGCTCGCCCCCGGCTGCAAGGTCGAGGTGCTGACCCCCGACTTTCGCGGACAGGAGATGCCGCTCGCCAAGGTGATCGCCGAGAAGCCCGACGTCTTCAACCACAACGTCGAGACCGTGCCGCGCCTCTATCCGATGGCGCGCCGCGGCTCGCAGTTCATGCGCTCGGCGCGGGTGCTGAAGATGGCGAAGGAGATGGGCGGGTCAGAGGTGCTGACCAAGTCGGGGCTGATGGTCGGCCTCGGCGAGGAGTTCGACGAGATGGTCGAGGCGTTCGGGATCCTGCGCGAGCACGGCGTCCAGATCCTCACCGTCGGCCAGTACCTGCGCCCGACCGAGAACCACCTGCCTGTGGTCCGCTACTGGCACCCCGACGAGTTCGAGGCGCTCGAGAAGGCGGCCTACGAGCTCGGCTTCGAGTCGGTCGCCGCCGGGCCGCTGGTGCGCAGCTCCTACCACGCAGACCAGCAGCTGCCGGCGAGCGCCACCGCCTAGCCGGCATTGACCGCCGCCTCCTCCGCTTCGCGTCCGGGGGCGGCGGTCCAGGGCTCTCCATGAATGGCCCTTATCGGCGGGTAGGGTTTGCCGCCGCGTGATCCCGCTCAAGGACAACGTCCCGACGACGCGGTTCGCGATCGTCACCGTGGCGCTGATCGCGATCAACGTCGCCTTCTTCGCCTGGCAGCTGAGCTTCTCGGGCGACGTCTCATCGCAGGAGGACCCAGGTCTGAAGACGCTCGGGCTGAGCCCGCGGGATCAGAACTCGATCGAGTACGGGGCGATCCCCTACCGCGTCACGCACCCGGGCAAGGGCTGCGCCGCCGGTGTGACGAAGTCGGACGCGGGAGCCGAGGCGGCCGTCGTCTGCGAGGGCACCGCGGATTACCGCGAGGCCCAGGCGCTGACCGACCGCAACCCGCAGGCCTTCCCGCTCGTGCAGCTCGACGAGCCGCCCTGGATCGAGACCGCCTTCACCTCGATGTTCATGCACGGCGGGATCCTCCACATCGTCTTCAACATGCTCTTCCTCTGGGTCTTCGGCAACAACATCGAGGACCTGTTCGGCAGGCTCAAGTACCTGGTCTTCTACCTCGTCGGTGGGCTGGTGGCGCTGTACTCGCAGGCGCTGATCGATCCCGGCTCGACCATGCCGACGATCGGGGCGAGCGGCGCCGTGGCGGCGGTGCTGGGCGCCTACGCGCTCTTACACCCGCGGGCCAAGGTCCTCACGCTGATCTTCATCATCTTCTTCGTGACCCTGGTCGAGATCCCGGCGATCGTGATGCTCGGGATCTGGTTCGTGCTCCAGTTCATCCCCGCCGTGGGGCAGGTCGCGACGCCGGAGGTCGGGGGCAGCGGCGGGGTCGCCTACTTCGCCCACGTCGGCGGCTTCGTCTTCGGCCTGCTGGTGGCGCTGATCGCGCGGCGGTTCATCTCCGAGGAGCGGTTGACGACCATCCGCGCCGGGACCTAGCCGTTGGATCCCGACCTCCGCACCGCGATCCTCGCCGGCGGGCTGGTGTTCTGCGTCCTCTTCGGCGCGTTGACGATTTCCGCCGCGGTCGACACCGGCCCCGACATCTTCACCGTGATCTCGTTTCTGATCATCGGCATGATCGCCGTCGGGCTGATCGGGGCGATCAGGAACCCTCCGCCGCGATGAGCAGGCGCGCTCTGGTCCTGGCGGGTCTGGCTCTGGCCCTGGCGGCACCAACGGCGCGGGCCGCGATCGTCGACCTCAAGGACGTCCGTGCCCACGACGACGCCGCGGCGGCCGCCGCAGCGGCGAGACTCGCGCAGCAGGCCAAGGGCCCGCTGCAGGTGGCGCGCCGCAACGCGGCTCGCGCGAGCCGCAGCTACGACGCGCTGGCGCCGCGCGCGGCGCTCGTCTTCGACGTCGCCACCGGCAAGGTCCTCTGGTCGCTCAACCCGCTGCAGCGGATGCCGATCGCGAGCCTGACCAAGATGATGACCGCGCTGATCATCGCCGAGCGCCATTCGCCGGCCGAGACGATCCCGATCAGCGCCAATGCCGCCCATACGCCGGGGTCGGCAATCGGCGTGCTGCCGGTCGGCAAGCGGGTGCCGCTCGACCCCGTGTTCACCGGGCTGCTGCTGGTCTCGGGCAACGACGCCGCCGAGGCCCTCGCCGAGTACGACTCGGGCACCGAGGAGGCGTTCGTGCGGCGGATGAACAAGCGGGCGAAGGCGATGGGGCTGACCTGCACTCGCTACTCGACTCCGCACGGGCTCCGCGACCGGGGCAACTACTCGTGCGCCCGCGACCTCGCCAGGCTCGCCCGCGCTGATCTTGAGAACCCCTGGATCAGGGAGGTCGTGCAGCTGCGGAAGGCCAAGTACCCGTTTCCGATCGAGGGCGGAAAGCTCGAGCTCGCCAACAACGACTACTTCGTCCAGCGCGGGCTGCGGCAGATCCCGGGATCGCGGGTGACCGGGCTGAAGACCGGCTACACCGACCCCGCCGGGCGCTGCTACGTGGTCACGGCGACGCTCGGGGGGCGCGAGCTCGGCGTCGTGTTGTTGCACACCCCCGACCCGTTGGCCCAGGTGCCGCTTCTGCTCGGGCGGGCATTTGCGGATCGCTAATCAGCTAATCGAGCTAATTCAAGCTAATCGGAAGCTAATCGGGGTCAGGTCTTGCATCCGACATTCACGCAGCTAATCGGGGTCAGGTCTTGCATCCGACATTCACGCGGCCTGCTGCATTCAAGACCTGACCCCATTTGCCCATGCTGCATTCAAGACCTGACCCCATTTGCGGTCTAGCGTCTAGCGTCTAGCGGCGCCGGCCGCCGGGTGCTCCCGGCGGCCGGCCCGCGATCTACATGTGGTCCATCGAGCCCCCGGTGGCGCCGTGGTCCTCGCTGTTCGACTCGCCGTCCAGCTGGCCTCGCATTGCTTCGATCTCAGCCGTCTGGGCGTCGATGATCGACTGGGCGAGAGCCATCAGCTCCTCGTTCTCGCCGTCGGCCAGCTCAACCTTCGCCATCCTGATCGCCCCCTCGTGATGCGGGATCATCATCTCGAGGAACACCGGATCGAACGGCTTGGCCGTCTCGAGCATGTGCATGTCACCCGACATGCCCATCATGTGCTCGGATATGCCGAGCTCGCCCACCGGGACTCCGGCTGCCGCGAGCTCGCTGTCGAGCTTCGCCATCTGGTCGATCTCCCGGGACTGAGAGGTGATGATGTCGCCGGCGAGCTGCATGACGAACTCGCTCTCGCCCTTCTGCTGGGCGACCTTCGCCATCTCAATCGCCGACTCGTGGTGGGGGGTCATGTCCGCGATGAAGGCGCGATCGACCTCGTTGCCGCCCGCCGTGTTCGCCGCCGTCGTACCGGCCGCCGTGGTCGTGTCGTTGTCGTCATCGTCACCGCAGCTAGAGATCGCCACCGCGGCAATCGCGATCAGGGCGATTGCGCCGAGGGCCGCGACGCGCGGGATCTGCTTGAAACGCATTTCAACTCCTTTGATCGATTTATGGATCGCGACGGAGGCGCGAGGTGGTCGCGCCTCGGCGCTCGATCAAAGCCGGAAGACCTGGAGCAGAGTCGGGCCTCTGGGGACGGGGTCGATCCCTGAAGGAGGGAAGGCCCAGAGCCCGGCCGCACGGATCATCCGCGGTGGGGCCGGGCGGGGCGCAAAGACGGTGAGCAAGAGGGCAACCGCGGTTCCGATCGCACCGCCGAGAACAGCGAGGCACATCGCCGCGCCGCCGCTCATGTCCATCGCCATTTGAGCGTGGTGGCTGCCCTCGGGGGCGGCGTGGGCGACGACGACCATCAGCGCTACGGCGACCACGACGACGGTCACCCGGCTCGGGTGTCGCGAACCGCGGACCGCGCGGATGAGCGCCGTGAGCATCTGAAAATCTTACGCGAGGTGCGGGTTCTCACCGAACAAGAGCTGAACCGGGCCCTGCTCGCGAGCTCCGTGGTCCTCTGGCGTGGTGCCATCAACCCTCCACCGGAGGGTGCGAAAACCAAGCAGATCAAGGACGCAGAGATGCGCAGGTTTGCAGCGCCCGAAATGAAGGTGGCGTGGCGGGGCCGCGGGAGGCAGGGGGTCCACACGGCCCGCGCCACGCCTGCGCGTCGGTAGCCAGGGAGGGATTTCCGACGCGGTCGCTCCCGGAGGCGGGACTAGCCCGGGAGCGAGTTTTGAAAGCCCGTTGAGATGGCTCCCTGCTGCTGAACCATTATTCACCCTGGGGGGCGTTTGTGTCAATCCCCTCGTTTGGGGCGACGCCCCAGCCCTTCTGCTCGATCAGGGTGATGCCCACCAGGCTGCCGAACGGGCCGACAGGGGTCAGCGTCGCGGCGAGCAGTGGATATGGCGCCTCCTTGCGGAGGATCGCGAACCAGATCAGCAGTGCCAGGGCGACGAAGCCGAGCCCGTGCAGGAGGCCGAAGAGCGACGTCTGCGACTCGTAGCCGGGGGCGAGCCAGAAGAAGAGAAGCGCGGCGAACAACCCCGACTCGAACCACGCGGCCCACTTGACCACCTCGAAGGTCCGGCCGGGAACCGGCTTGTGCAGCGCCTCGGAAGGTTTCGTGTCCATGACCAAGCCGCCCCCGGACGCGAAGCGGAGGAGGCGGCGTCCCTACGCTAGGCCGGCCGGGCGCCCTGGCCGGGCGTGAGTGCGGTGAGCACGATCCGCTCCTGCTCGCGCGCGTGGGCGGCCGCGTAGCCCTCGCCGGGGGCGGCGCGCGGCGGCCGGCCGACGTAGCGGAAGTCGACGCCGTCGGGGATCAGGTCGGGGAGGCGGCGCGACATGACGCTCCAGGCGCCCATGTTGCGGGGCTCCTCCTGGGTCCAGACGATCTCCTTGAGGTTCGGGTAGTGGGAGATGATCTGCGCGATCTGCTCCTTGGCGAAGGGGTAGAGCAGCTCGACTCTGGCGACGGCGACGTTCTCGGATTCGGCGCGCTTCTCGGTGGCGTCGATGTCGTAGTAGATCTTGCCGCTGCAGAGGACTAGCCGCTCGACCTTCTCGCGGCGCTCCTCAGAGGTCGGATCGTCGAGGACGAAGTGGAACTCGCCGCCGCTCAGCTCCTCGATCCCGGAGCTCGCGCGCGGCAGCCGCAGCAGGCCCTTGGGCGTGAACACGACCATCGGCCGCGCCTTCGCGATCCGGGCCTGGCGGCGCAGCAGGTGGAAGTACTGGGCCGCGGTCGTCGGGTTGGCGATCCGGATCGAGCCCTCGGCCGCGAGCTGGATGAAGCGCTCGATCCGCGCGCTCGAATGCTCGGGGCCCGAGCCCTCGTAGCCGTGGGGGAGGAGCAGCGTCAGCCGCGTCATCTGCCCCCACTTCGCCTCGGCCGAGGTGATGAAGCTGTCGATGATCACCTGGCCGGAGTTGGCGAAGTCGCCGAACTGGGCCTCCCAGAGCACCAGGCTGTCGGGCGAGGCCGCCGAGTAGCCGTACTCGAAGCCGAGGCAGGCGGCCTCCGACAGCGGGCTGTTGTGGAGCTCGAACGGCGCCTTGGCTTCGTCGATGTTCTGGATCGGGGCGTAGCGCAGCCCGGTCTTCTCGTCGTGGAAGACGAGGTGGCGGTTGGAGAACGTGCCGCGCTCGGTGTCCTGGCCGGTCATCCGCACGTGTACGCCCTCGCTCAGAAGCGAGGCGAAGGCAAGGCCCTCGGCGTGGCCGAACTCGATCCCTCCCTGATCGATCGCCTCGAGCCGTTTCTCGAGCGGCTTGCGTAGCTTGCGGTGGATGGTGAAGCTGTCGGGAACGCGGATCAGCTCCTCGTTGAACCTCCGCAGCTGCTTGTCGCCGACCGCCGTGGCGACGTCGGGCGAGGCGGTGCGGTCGAGCTCGCCGGTCCCGGTTCCGGTCCCGGTCGGGTCCTCGTACTCGCCGGCTTCGATCTTGCGGCGCAGCTCCTTGTGCACGTCGGAAAGGCTCTGCTGTCGCTCGGAGCGCTTGGCCTCGACGTCGCCCGGGCTGACGACGCCCTCGTCGACCAGCTTCTGGCCGTAGAGCTCCGAGACCGGCGGGTGGTCCTTGATCTTGGCCGCCATCAGGGGCTGGGTGTAGGCGGGCTCGTCGGTCTCGTTGTGGCCGAAGCGCCGGTAGCCGATCACGTCGATGACGACGTCGCGTCCCCAGCGCTGGCGATAGGCCATCGCCAGCCGGATCGCCGAGATGCAGGCCTCGGGGTCGTCGGCATTGACGTAGATGATCGGCACGTTGAAGCCCTTCGCCATGTCCGAGGCGTAGGGGGTCGAGCGACCCTCCTGGGGCTCGGTGGTGAAGCCGATCTGGTTGTTCTGGATCAGGTGGATCGTGCCGCCGGTCGTGTAGCCGGTCAGCGACTGGAGGTTGAGGGTCTCGGCGACGACGCCCTGGCCGGGGAAGGCCGCGTCGCCGTGGAGCAGGACCGGCACCGCGACCGAGGGGTCGTGCTCGATCGTCGAGCCCGAGGACTCGGTCTGCGCCGCGCGCGCCGCGCCGGTGACCACCGGGTCGACGAACTCGAGGTGGCTGGGGTTCGGGTAGAGCCGGACCGAGATCTCCTCGCCGTCGTGGGTGGTGAAGACGCCGTTGTGGCCGTAGTGGTACTTGACGTCGCCGGTGCCGCCGTGGGGGATCGCCGCGACCGCCTTGACCGCCTCGATCGCCTTGGCGCCCTCGAACTCGGCCATGATCGAGTCGGCCGGGCGGCCGAGGTTGTGGGCGAGAACGCTGAGGCGCCCGCGGTGGGCCATGCCGACCACGGTCTCTTGTGCGCCCTCGGTGTGGGCCATCTCGAACAGCTCGTCGAGCATCGGCACGATCACGTCGAGGCCTTCGATCGAGAACATCTTCTGGCCGAGGTAGGCCTTCTCGAGGTAGCGCTCGAAGCCGAAGACGTCGATCAGCCGGAACAGCAGCTCGCGCTTCTCGTCGGTCTCGAGCGGCTTGCGGTGCCAGCCGGTCTCGATCATCTCGCGGAGCCACATCCGCTGCTGGTGCGAGGAGAGATGCTCGAACTGGTAGGCGATCGTGCCGCAGTAGGCCTCGCGCATCCGCGGCAGCGCCTCGAGCAGCGTCTCGCCGCCGACCCCGATGCGAAGGATCTCGGCGGGGATCTGCTCCATCAGCGCGGGGGTCAGGCCGAGGTTCTCGGGCTGGATCGTCGGGTCGCCCTTCGGCTCGGAGCCGAGCGGATCGAGATTGGCGGCGAGGTGGCCGTGGGTTCGGTAGGCCTTGAGCAGCGAGGTCGCCGCCTGCACGGCCTGCAGCAGCTCGGTGTCTGCTCGCGCGGCGGGCGCCGGCGTGCCGTCAACCGTCGTCGCCTGCTGTCCGCTGCCAAGCGGGGGCGCCGACGCGGAGGCAGGATGCGCGCTTCTCACCGGAGCAGCGTCGATGCCGAGGTCGGTGGCCACGCCCTCGTAGAAGTCTCCTCCGCCCTGGAGCAGGTCCTCGATCGCGCTCAGGAAAGAGCCCGACTCGGCCCCCTGGATGATCCGGTGGTCGTAGGTGCTCGTCATCGTCATCACCTTGGAGACCCCGAGCGCCTTGATCTTCTCGGCGGGCTGGTGCTGCCACTCGACCGGATAGGCGAGCGAGCCGGCGGCGATGATCGTGCCCTGGCCGACCATCAGCCGCGGCACCGAGGCGATCGTGCCCAGCCCGCCGGGGTTGGTCAGGGTGATGTTGGCGCCCTGGAAGTCGTCGGCGGTGAGCTTGTTCTCGCGAGTCTTGGTGATCAGCTCCTCGTAGTAGGAGTGGAAGCCCGCGAAGTCGAGCTGCTCGGCGCCCTTGATAACGGGGACGAGGAGGCTCCGCCCGCCCTTGCGCTCGATGTCGACCGCGATTCCGAGCCCGACGCCGCCGGGCTCGATGACGATGGGTTTGCCGTCCTTCTCGGTGTAGGCGCGCCCCATCGCCGGCCACTGGACCGCGGCGCGGACGATCGCCCAGGCGATCAGATGGGTGAACGAGACCTTCATCCCGCGCTCCTTGAGCACGCCGTTGAGCGCCTTGCGCTTGGCGTCGAGGGTGTCGACGGCGAGCGTCCGGAACGAGGTCGCGGTCGGGATCGAGCGGCTCTCGTTCATCGCCTTGGCGAGCATCCCCGCGGGACCGCGCAGCGGCTTCTCCTCGCCCTCGGTGCTGAGCGGGGGCGCCGCGGGGGCCGCGCCGCCGCCGCCGTTGGCGGCGAGCACGTCGGCCTTGGTCACCTTGCCGCCGGCGCCCGAGCCTTGGACCTTTCCGAGGTCAACGCCCTCGGCTACGGCGATCCGTCGAGCAACCGGGGTCACCTTCGCGTCGCCATCGACAGCCGGCGCGGCAGCCGGAGCCTCGGTGGCGGTCTCGGCCGGGGCCTCCGTGGGCGCGCTCGCGCCGCCGCCTCCCCCTCCGGCACCTGAAGTCATCTCCGCGAGTACCGCGCCGACGTTCACGGTCTCGTCGGGCTGGGTGAGGATCTTGTCGATCGTCCCGGCGGCCGGGGCGGGCACCTCGGCGTCGACCTTGTCGGTCGAGACCTCCACCACGGTCTGCCCTTCCTCGACCGCGTCGCCCTCGGCGACGTGCCACTCGAGCACCGTGCCCTCGGTGACCGACTCACCCATCTCGGGCATCGTCACGTTGATCTTCTTGCCGGCGGCGGCATCGGTCGCCGCGCCGCCGCCGTTGTCGGACGCGGCCGCCGCACCATTACCCGCCGCCTCCTCCGCTTCGCGTCCGGGGGCGGCGGTCCCGGGCTCGGCTGTGGTGGACGAGCCCGCACTGGCGCTCGTATCCAGCTCCGCCATCGCACTGCCGATGGCGATCTCGTCGTCGACCTGGACGAGGAGCTTGGTCACGGTGCCGCTCGCGGGTGCAGGCACTTCGGCGTCGACCTTGTCGGTCGACACCTCGACCACCGTCTGCCCTTCTTCGACGAAATCGCCCTCGGCGACGTGCCATTCGAGCACTGTCCCCTCGGTGACCGACTCGCCCATCTCGGGCATCACGACCTGCACCGTTGACGTCGTTGCCATCCGTCCTTACTCTACGACTTAGAGCTCATCCGACGGTTGCGAGGTGCCGCCGAAATCGCTCGATCGAATGCTTTCGCGCCTCTCGCAGATCGACCATCGGCGCCGGGTAGTCCTCGCCGATCACGCATCGCGCCCGTTTCTGGATGTCGGGCGGCGTCGTCCAGGGCTCGGCGATGTACTCGTCGGGGATGTCGGCGAGCTCCGGCAGCCAGCGCCGCACGTAGATCCCGTCGGGATCGAGGCGCTGGTGCTGGCGCACCGGGTTGAAGACGCGGAAGTAGATCAGCGGGTCGGTGCCCAGTGATGCGGCCCATTGCCAGCTGCCGTTGTTGATCGCGACGTCGCCGTCGATCGAATGCCGCATGAAGTGGGCCTCGCCCTCGCGCCAGTCGCAGAGCAGGTGCTTGGTCAGGAAGTGCGCCGCGAGCATCCGTATGCGGCCATGCATCCAGCCCTCGGAGAGCAGCTGGCGCATGCCGGCATCGACGAGCGGCAATCCGGTGTGGCCTCGCTTCCATGCCTCGAGGGCCTTGCGGTCGCGTTGCCAGCGGAACTCGCGCATGTTGCGCTCGTGGCCGCGCTCGAGCTGATCGCCGAAGTGGTGCGAGAGGTGGAGGAAGTAGTCCCGCCAGGCGAGCTGGCGGCGGAGCTGGATTCGGCCCCGCCCGGGCCGCGCCGCCAGCCGCTCTTCGAAGTTGGCCGGGGAGATGCAGCCGAAGTGGATCGCCGCCGAAAGATGCGAGGTCCAGTCGAGGTCGGGCCGGTCGCGGGCCTCGTCATAGGAGCTCGTCTTCTTGATGTACTGGTCGAGGCGGCGGCGCGACGCCGGCTCGCCGGGGGAGTTGAGGTCGGCAATGCGTTTGGCGTCGGAGTCGATCTTCAGCCGCGAGTGCGGCGGCACGCTTCCCGAGGCAACCCCCTCGGGGGCCAGCAGAATCCGCGGCCGCAACATGGCCGACCGGCGCGGCGCTTCCCGCCACGCGTCGAAGAACGGGTCGAAGACCCTGAACGGCTCACCCGAGGAGTCGGCGATCGCGCCCACGTCGGTGCAGGCGATTCCGCCGTGCAGGACCAGCTCGGTTCGCTCGTCGCCCAGCGCGCGCGCGACGCGTGCGTCGCGGCTGCGGGCGTGGGGTGTGTGATCGGCGTTGGCGTGCACCGCCTCGGCGCCGATCTCTCGCGCGAGGGCCGGAATCTCATGCGACGGCCGGCCCTCGCGGAACACGAGGCGGCCGCCGATCTCGCGCAGCTCGCGCTCGATGCTGCTCAGCGCATCGAGCAGATAGGCATTGCGGCTGGGACACGAGAAGCGGCCGCGCACCAGCCCGTGCTCGAAGCAGAAGCAGACGAGCACGCGGTCGTGCCGCTGCCCGGCTTCGGCGACCGCCGGGTTGTCGAACAGCCGCAGGTCGCGGCGCAGCCAGACCAGGCCGGTACTCAACGAAAGCGCGCGACCAGCTCGACCTCGGGCCAGCCGTGATCGCGGACGAACTCCCGCGTCGGGGCCACCTCATCGCAGAACGGGCACGCCGCGTGGCGATCCCAGGTCAATGGCTCGCCGATCGAAAGCGGCATGTCGCAGGCGGGGCAGGCGAGGCCGCGGGTGCCGAGCATCGCCGCGCGCGTCTGCGGTCGCAGCTCGATCCGCCCGGCGATTCCCTTGCGAGCCTCGCGGTCGGGATCGGGCCGCCCCGTGGGATCCATATAGAAACCGGCCATCACCAGACATGATGACGCACGCGAACCCGAATCCCCGGCGTTGTAGGGTCCGGATCCATGGAGGTGGAGAGATGAGCTACTTCGTCACCGGTGGGACCGGATTCATCGGCCGCAACCTGATCGAGCTGCTGCTCGAGCGCGAGGGGAAGATCTACGTCCTGGTCCGCGAGGGCTCGCGGGGCCGGCTCGAGGAGCTTCGCTCGCGCTGGGGGGCCGACGAGGACCGCATCGTGCCCGTGGTCGGCGACCTCTCACAGGAGAACCTCGGCTGTGACGAGGTGATCGCCGAGCTCAAGGGCGAGATCGACCACGTCTTCCACCTCGCCGCGATCTACGACATGACCGCCGATGCCGAGAGCCAGCGCATCGCCAACGTCGAGGGCACGCGGCACGCCGTGCAGCTCGCCGAGGCCGTCGACGCCAAGCGCTTCCACATGGTCAGCTCGATCGCCGCCGCCGGCCTCTACAAGGGCACCTTCACCGAGGAGATGTTCGAGGAGGCCCACGACGTCGAGAACCACCCCTACTTCCAGACCAAGCACGAGTCAGAGGCGGTCGTCCGCGAGGAGTCGGAGGTGCCGTGGCGCGTCTACCGCCCGGGCATCGTCGTCGGCAACTCCGAGACCGGCGAGATCGACAAGATCGACGGCCCCTACTACTTCTTCAAGCTGCTCCAGCGCGCCCGCAATCTCGTCCCCCAATGGTTCCCGGGGATCGGCATCGAGGGCAAGGAGATCAACATCGTCCCGGTCGACTTCGTGGTCAAGGCGATGGACCACATCGCCCACCAGGATGGCCTCGACGGTCAGGCCTTCCATCTCACCGATCCGAATCCGGTGACCGCGGGCCAGTTGGTCAACATCTTCGCCCGCTCCGCCCACGCGCCCGAGGCGGTGTTGCGGCTCGACCCGAAGATGCTCGACATCGTCCCCAAGCAGGTGCGCTCGGGCATCCAGATGCTTCCGCCGGTGAAGCGGATCACCGACGAGGTGCTCGGCGACCTCGGCATCCCCCGCGAGGTCCTCGTCTACATCAACTATCCGACCTCCTTCGATTCGACCAACACCCAGAAGGCGCTCGAGGGCACCGGCATCTCGGTGCCGCCGCTGGCGAGCTATGCCGACACGCTCTGGGACTACTGGGAGCGCAACCTCGACCCGGACCTGTTCAAGGACCGCTCGCTCTCCGGGGCGATCGGCGGCAAGACGGTGATGATCACCGGCGCCTCCTCGGGCATCGGCAAGGCGGCGGCGATCAAGTGCGCCGACGCCGGCGCCAAGGTGCTGCTCGTCGCGCGCACCCCGGAGAAGCTCGAGGAGACCAAGGCCGAGATCTCCGAAGCGGGCGGCGAGGCCCACATCCACCAGTGCGACCTCTCCGACATCTCCGAGATCGAGCGGATGGCGGCCGAGGTCCTCGCCGAGCACGGCAAGGTCGACATCCTCGTCAACAACGCCGGCCGCTCGATCCGCCGCTCGATCAACCTCGCCCACGACCGCTTCCACGACTACGAGCGCACGATGCAGCTCAACTACTTCGGCGCCGTGCGGCTGATCCTGGCGTTGATGCCGGAGATGCAGAAGGGCGGCAAGGGCAAGCGCGGCGGCCACATCATCAACGTCAGCTCGATCGGCGTGCAGACCAACACTCCGCGGTTCTCCGCCTACGTCGCCTCGAAGGCGGCCCTCGACGCGTTCTCACGCTGCATCGCCTCCGAGGTGATCGACTCGGGCGTCAACATCACCACGATCCACATGCCGCTCGTGCGCACGCCGATGATCGCTCCGACGAAGATGTACGACGCCTTCCCGACGATCACCCCCGAAGAGGCGGCGAAGATGATCACCGGCGCGATGATCCGCAAGCCGAAGAAGGTCGCGACGCGGCTAGGCAATTTCGGCGAGCTGCTCTACAACGTCGCTCCCAAGGCCTCCGACGTCATCCTCAACACCGCCTTCAAGCTGTTCCCCGACTCGAGCGCCGCCAAGGGCGAGGACCAGGACGGCAAGGGCAAGGACGAGGAGCTCTCGAGTGAGGGCGTCGCCTTCGCGTACCTGATGCGCGGCGTGCACTGGTAGGCCTGCATGCTTTGGGGCTCCGGCGGCTCCACTCTGCGTGAGTGGTGATCAACTCCGGTTTCCCAACTTCTCTGATGGCCGACAAGGCCCCTACAGTCAGGGTGTGGAAGCTCAGCTGGCGACTGCGCGGTCGGCCGGGGGTCTAGGGCTCGCGGTCGCTCAAGCGACCCGGCTCCCCCGGATGCGCTTCATGGGATCTAAGTACCGGCTGATTCCACATCTTTTGGCGGCGTTCCAGGATGTCGGGGGTTCCCGTGCACTCGACGCGTTTTCAGGGAGCGCCGTCGTCTCCTACGCGATGAAAGCCTCCGGTTTGGACGTCTCGTCCAACGAGATTTCTTGGAGTTCTCAGCCTGCGTGGCAAGAGCGGCTGTGGTGAACGGCGAGGAGATCCTGACGCGGGAGGACCTTGACCTGATCACCGGCCCTCCCCTAGACGACCGCGATTTCATTCAGACGACTTTCCGCGGTTTGTACTTCGAGGATGATGACCACCGATTCCTCGATTCGGCGTGGTCACATGTCGATCGCATGTCCGGCCCTAAGCGAGATCTCGCCGTCGCCGCGCTTTGCTTGGCGGCCGCCAGGAAGCAGCCCAGGGGTGTCTTCACGGTCACGAGCCTCCGATACGACGACGGACGACGTCAGCTGCGGATGCCTTTGCGCGAACTCTTCGTCGAGGCCGTGGCGGACTACAACGCCGCCGTCTTCGACGGAGAGGGGACGGCCGAAGCGCGATGTGGCGATGGCTTTGAGATCGAGCCCGGCGAATACGACCTCGTCTATCTGGATCCCCCGTACGCGCCACCGCGAGATGACAACTGCTACATCAAGCGGTACCACTTCTTGGAAGGCCTAGCGACGTATTGGCGCGGCCAGGAGATCCTCTACGAAACGAAGACGCGAAAGATCAAGAAGCGATTTACGCCGTTCTCGTACAAGCGGACCATTCGCGGGGCCTTGGAGAGCTTGTTCGATCAGTTCTCGGAAAGCTCGATCGTGTTGTCCTACGGCTCCAACTCAGTACCGGAGATCGAGGAAATCCACCAGATGCTGATCTCGCGAGGGCGTGAGGTTGAGGTCCGGACCGCGACACATCAATACTCGTTCGGGACGCACCGGTCGGCGAAGCGGCGAAGCGCCACCGAGTACATCGTGCTCGCGCGATGACGGACGTTCCGTCGCGCGAGAGCTATCTCAAGGCGCTGGCCCCAGCCGGGCAGACAGTGTCGAAGCCGGACCCCGACCTGACCACGCTCTGCGAAGAGACGGTTTCGGCGCTCCGGCCCGCAAAGAAGCTTGATGCCACCAAAGTCGCAAGGCTCATTGAGGGCAAGCCCCAGATGGTCCCTGTCCTCGCCGCGGCAGCGGGGTTGAGCCAAGAGCGACTCAAGGGTTGGCTGAAGGCGACTCAGACGGAGGGATGGGTCAAGCTTGCCCGCGATCGCTCAAGTGACCTCGTCAAGGCATTCGATCACGACTTCCAGCTGACTCAGCAACTCGCCGGCTCGCTCGAGCGTGACTGGACCTTTGCTGATGTCCTGGCAACTCGGATGGCGCCTCGAGCTTCTCGGTGGGCGTTCGGTGCAGCAAGGTCGGGATCTGGACGACATCGTCGAGGCCACGGTCAAGTCACTCAAGTTGATGTACGAGCCGCGGACCACCATCACTGGGCGCCGTGGCGCCAAGGCACCAGCAGACATGGCCATCCCGGGTGGGGGTTCAGACGCTCTGATCGCGATCGCGATCAAGGGATTCGATTCCACGGGCAGCAAGCTGTCCGACGCCGTCAAGGAGATCGGGCAGATGGTCGAAGCTGCTATGCCTCAGCAGTTCATTTTTGCGGTCGTCGGCGGTCTCGGATGGCATCGCCGGACAAGTGACCTTGACCGAATCCTGAAGTTCTGGGAAAGGAATGAAATCGCCGGCGTGTATACGGCGGGTCAAATGGACGAGCTTGAGAAAGCCTTGCGAGACGCCGCCCTACGTCTCGGCTTGCTCGACCCGTGAGGGCCGGAAGACTCAAACACTGGGGCTGGGGCTACGAGGAGCAGCAGCCCAACCGTGCCGGGCTCGAGGGCATCGCCGCCGCGGCGAGGGAGCGGCTGGGTTTCGGAGGAGATGAGATCGCCGAGCCGGTGGCGCTGGGCGACGTCGAGATCCCGGAGAACCGGCTGAAGAAGGTCCCGAAGCCGCTGCAGAAGCTGTTCTCCGACGACAAGTACGACCGCGTCTCGCACGCGCTCGGCAAGGCCTATCGTGACGTCGTCCGCGGCTTCCGAGGCGAGTTCGCCAATCCGCCCGACCTCGTCGCCTATCCCTCCTCGCCCGAGGACGTCGACGCGATCCTCTGCTTCTGCTCGGATGAGAAGGCGGCGGCGATTCCCTTCGGCGGCGGCACCAGCGTCGTCGGCGGGGTCGAGCCGCGGATGCGCGACGAATATCCCGGCGTCGTCTCGATCGACCTCAAGCGCATGGACCGGGTGCTCGAGCTCGACCCGCTCGGGCGGGCGGCGCGGATCCAGGGCGGCGCCACCGGCCCCCGCCTCGAGCAGCAGCTCAAGGCCGACGGCTACACCCTGCGCCACTTTCCCCAGTCCTTCGAGTACGCCACCCTCGGCGGCTGGATCGCGACCCGCGCCGGCGGCCACTTCGCCACGCTCTACACGCACATCGAGGACCTGGTCGAGTCGGTGAGCGCGATCACCGCCGCCGGGGAGCAGTGGGAGAGCCGGCGCCTGCCGGGCTCCGGCGCCGGGCCCAGCCCCGACCGGATGCTGATCGGCTCCGAGGGGATCCTCGGCGTGATCACCGACGCCTGGGTGCGGATCCAGCCGCGGCCGGAATTCAAGCTCTCCTGCGCCGTCACGTTCGACGACTTCCTCAGCGGCGCCGAGGCGGTGCGGGCGCTCTCGCAATCGGGGCTCAACCCCGCCAACTGCCGGCTGCTCGACCCACTCGAGTCGGAGACGACGGGGGCAGGACCGCCCGGCAAGGCCCTGCTTGTGCTCGGCTTCGAGTCGCCGGCGGTCCCGGTCGGCGGCCCGATGGACGAGGCCGTCGAGATCGCCCGCTCCCACGGCGGGACACCAACCGCCTCCTCCTCCGCTTCGCGTCCGGGGGCGGCGGCCAAGGGTTCGAGCGGGGTGGACGATCCGGTTTCGGCTTGGCGCCAGGCCTTTCTCGCGGCGCCATATCTCCGCGACGGTTTCGTCGCCGTCGGCGTCTTGAGCGACACCTTCGAGACCTCGATCACCTGGGACCGCTTCGAGGAGTTCCACGAGAACGTGATCGAGGCGGCGCGCAGGAAGGCTGCCGAGGTCTCGGGCGAGGCGCGGGTCAGCTGCCGCTTCACCCACGTCTACCCCGACGGGCCGGCGCCCTACTACACGGTGCTCGCGCCGGCCAAGCGCGGCGGCGAGGTCGAGCAGTGGGACGAGATCAAAGCCGCCGCTTCGGAGGCGATCATCGAATCGGGCGGCACGATCACCCACCACCACGCCGTCGGCCGCGACCACCGCCCCTGGTATGACCGCCAGCGGCCGCAGCCGTTCGCCGACGCCCTACGGGCAGCCAAGACCGAGCTCGACCCGAAGGCGATCCTCAACCCCGGCGTCCTGATCGACCCACGCCGCGACTGAGCTACTTCTTGTAGATCGCCCGCACGATCGACCCGTGGGCGGGGATCGTGTAGATCTGCACCCGGCGGCCGCCCTGCGACCAGTGGTCGAAGTGGTAGGTGAAGCGCCCGCGCTTGATCTTCTCCCGGGCCGAGAGGTTGGCGAGGAAGCCGATCGCGGCCTTGATCGTGCGCCCGCCCTTGATCTCGCTGCCGCCGTAGCTGAGCATCACGCCCTTGGGCTTGGAGCCGACCCGCAGCGGCTGTACCGACGGCTGCACCGAGACCGCGGGCAGGATCGTCGCCAACCCCTGCGAGTCGGTGACGGTCAGCGTCACCTCGTAGTGGGAGTCGGCATCGTGGTCGCGGACCGCGTTGAACTGGGTTGAGTCGCCGGTGAACTCGCCGAGCGGATGGACATGGTCCTTGTGGATCAGATCGACGTCCCAATCGAAAGCCGACGGCGGCAGCGGACCGTCCTCGGCGTCGGCGCCGGTCGCCCGCAGCAGCACAGGGGCGCCGCCGAGCGAGAAGGTCTTCGGGCTCGGCTCGAGGATCGTCGCGGTCGGCGCCG
>CAVOKZ010000045.1:0-34692 GCA_963696625.1 uncultured Solirubrobacterales bacterium | reverse complement strand
TCCCCGAACTCGGCGAGGCGCGCGTAGTCGGCTCCCGGGAGTCGCAGCCCGACCTGCTTCGTGCCCTCCCTGTCCACCGTCGGCACCGGCCCTGGGGGCTTCCGCTTCTTTCCCCAAACCTGGATCCGATCGACCTCCTCGAGGAAATCGAAAAACTCGTCAGGTGATGAGAACTCATCCGGCGATGGTGGGAGGACCCGCCCGAACGCGACCGCGGCCGCGTCGGGTGGGGGCTTCCCTTCGCCCCTCGATATCAATGGATATCGATCGATATCGTCGTCCATGGGGAGACGGTCCCACCGCCCCAGTCGCCAGGGACACCCCAACTGTCTCGAGACTGGGTCAACTCTGATTCACGAGGCGGCCCACGTAGGCTTAGGCGAGTGGGCGACATGCCGACAATGGTCCGCATCCGCGAGGTCGGGCCGCGCGACGGGTTTCAGAACGAGCCCGAGGTGGTCGAGACGGCCGACAAGCTGCGGCTGATCGGGTTGCTCGCCGACTCTGGGCTGAAGCGGATGGAGCTGACCTCGTTCGTGCGCGCCGACGTGATCCCCCAGCTCGCGGACGGCGAGGCCGTGCTCGAGGGGGTCGAGACGCGCGACGACATCGCCTACTCGGTGCTGATCCCCAACGAGAAGGGCCTCGAGAACGCGCTTCCGCACAAGGAGAAGTTCGACGAGGTCAATCTCTTCCTCTCGGCCTCAGAGACCCATAACCGGAAGAACGTCAACCGCTCGATCGAGGAGTCGCTGAACGGGCTCGAGAGGGTGATCGCGACCGCGAAGGGGGAGGGGCTGCGCTGCGAGGGCGTGATCTCGGCCTCGTTCGGGTGCCCCTACGAAGGGGACGTGCCCCAGGACCGAGTCTTCGAGATCGCCGAGCGCCTGCACACCGCCGGCTGTGAGGAGATCGCCTTCGGCGACACGACGGGCATGGCCAACCCGGTTCAGGTCCGCGAGTTCTTCCCGGCGGCGCGCGAGCGCCTCGCCGGCGCCGAGCTGACTGCCCACTTCCACAACACCCGCGGCCAGGGGCTCGCCAACGTCCTCGCCGCGCTCGAGGCCGGGGTCGACTCGTTCGAGTCGAGCTTCGGCGAGCTGGGTGGCTGTCCGGTGCCCCCGGGCGCGACCGGCAACATCTCGACCGAGGACCTGGTCTCGATGCTCGAGGAGATGGGCATCGCGACCGGCATCGAGCTGCCGAAGCTGATTGAGGCCTCGGCCGAGGCCCAGAAGGTGCTCGGCCGCCCGCTTGGGGCCCACGTGCTGGTCGCCGGGCCTGTGGATCACACGCCGTCCGAATAAGCTTCCAGGCCGTGAAGAGCGACGCCTTCAGAAGGGCCGCGGAGGCCAAGGACTTCTCGGCCGGTCTCGACGAGCTGTTCGTCGAGGAACCTCGGTTCGTCAGCCCCGCCGTGTTCAAGCCCTACGAGGGCCGTGACGCAATGAAGGCGGTGCTCGGCGCGGTGGTCCAGATCTTCGAGGACTTCCGCTACCTCGACCAGATTGAGAACGACGACACCGCGATCCTGATCTTCGAGGCGCGCGTCGGCGACCGTCAGCTGAACGGCGTCGACATCCTGCGCTTCGACGCCGACGGCAAGATCCGCGAGCTGATGGTGATGATCCGCCCGCTCAGCGCGCTCAACGCCGTGGTCGAGGGCATGGCCGAGAAGCTCGGCGTCGCTACCTCGTAGTCCCAACACGAACTAAGGAGAGAAGAGACTTGGCGATCAACAAGGTTGGAGTGCTCGGCTGCGGTCTGATGGGCCACGGAATCACCCAGATCTGTGCCCAGAACGGGTGGGACGTAGTCGTGCGCGAGGTCGACCAGGAGACCCTCGACAAGGGCCTGGCCAAGATCGACAAGCAGCTCGCCAAGGCGGTCTCGAAGGAGAAGATGACCCAGGAGGACGCCGACGCCGTCAAGGGCCGGATCCAGGGCACGCTCGACTACGGAGATCTCGCCGACTGCGACCTGGTGATCGAGGCGATCACCGAGGACCTCGAGAAGAAGCTCGAGATGTGGAAGGAGGTCGACGGCATCGTCAAGGACGACGCCACCTTCGCCACCAACACCTCCTCGCTCGCCGTCGCCGATCAGGCCGCCGCCACCAAGCGCCCCGAGCGGTTCCTCGGCCTCCATTTCTTCAACCCGCCGCAGGTGATGCCGCTGCTCGAGGTGGTCAAGGCCGAGGGCACCGGCGACGCCGCCTACGACCTCGGGTTCGAAGTCGGCAACGAGCTCGGCAAGACCAACGTCGCCGCCGGCGACAACCGCGGCTTCATCGTCAACCGCCTGCTCGTCCCCTACATACTCGACGCGATCCGCGCCTACGAGCAGGGAGTGGGCTCGGTGCAGGACATCGACGCCGGGATGATGGCCGGCGCCGGCCATCCGATGGGCCCGCTGACGCTCGCCGACTTCGTCGGGCTCGACACCCTCGCCTCGATCGCCGACGTCATGGTCGACGCCTACGGCGAGCAGCGCTTCGCCCAGCCCGAGACGTTGAAGAAGCTGGTCTCAGCGGGTAACTACGGCAAGAAGTCAGGCAGCGGTTTCTATGACTACTCTGGTGATAAGCCGGTTGCAGCCGATCTGGGCTAGGAGCGCCCACACCCGATCTAGGGCAAACTTCGGAGGGATCCATGGCTGTTGACGAAACATCGTTGGAGCGGATTCGCAAGGCGAACTTTCCCACCGAGCGGCGCGGGTACGACCGCCGCGAGGTCGAGAAGTTCCTCAATCGCCTTGCCGATTGGCTCGAGACCGGTGGGGGCGACCAGGCTCGCTCCGACACCGTGCGCCGCGAGCTCGAGCGTGTCGGGCAGCGCACCGGCGCGATCCTCGCCGAGGCCGAGGAGAGCGCCCAGGAGATCCGCAGCGAGGCCGAGCAGGAGGCGCAGGAGCTGCGCACCCAGGCGGCCGCTGACGCCGACACGACGCGCAAGGAGGCCGACGCCTACGCGGCCGAGGCCCGCGCCGGCGCCGACGCCTACGCCAAGGAGACCCGCGAGAAGGCCGACGCCTACGCGAGCGAGACGCGCCAAGGCGCCGCGGACCACGCCGCCGAGTCCAAGGCGCAGGCCGAGCAGGAGGCGCGCGAGACCATCGAGGCCGGCGAGGCCCAGGCCCGGCGCACGATCGCCGAGGGCGTCCAGCGCCGCGGCGAGATCGAAGCTTTGATCAGCGACTTGGCGGGAAACCGCGACAAGGTGATCGCCGAGATGGAGGAGCTCGGCGGCGCCCTCGCGGATGCCGTGGGCAGCTACAAGCCGAGCCCGGGCAACGACGCCTTCGCGACGCCCGAGGAGCTCGACCCGCTCGCGCGCGAAGACAGCGCGAACGGCGACATCGACATCGACATCGACGTCGACGGCGAGGAGCTCGAGCAGACCGAGCTGGTCGACGCCGAGGCCGACGGAGAGCCGCCGTTTGACGATCAGGCCGAGGACCTTGAACAGACCGAGGTCGTCGACGAGCCTGAGCAGGAGAAGCCGCGGCCCAAGCGCGGCCGTCGTCGCAAGACCGGCTCCTCCTCCTCCTCGAAGTCCAAGAGCTAGGCGGGCCTTGACCGACATCAAGCCAGCCCTCGAAGCGGCTCTGGGGGGCGGGCCGGAGCGTCACCGCAACAAGGTCATCGAGCAGGAGAAGCTGCCCGTGCGCGAGCGGGTCGTCAAGCTCGTCGACGCCGGGTCGTTCGCAGAGGAGGGCCTGCTCGCCAACTGGGAGCAGGAGGGCCTCGGGGCCGACGGGGTCGTCACCGGGATGGCGACCGTCGGCGGGCGCCCCGTCGCGCTGATGGCCAACGACCCCGCCGTCAAGGCCGGCTCCTGGGGGCCGAAGACGGTCGAGAAGATCCTCCGCATCCAGGAGTCCGCGCTCAAGCATCAGGTCCCGTTGATCTACCTCGTCGACTCGGCCGGCGCGAGGATCACCGAGCAGGTGCAGATGTTCCCCGGCAGGCGCGGCGCCGGCAGGATCTTCCACAACCAGGTGCGGCTCTCGGGCCAGGCGCCCCAGGTCTGCCTGTTGTTCGGGCCGAGCGCCGCCGGCGGGGCCTACATCCCGGCCTTCTGCGACGTCGTGATCATGCGCGACGGCAACGCCTCGATGTACTTGGGCTCGCCGCGGATGGCGCAGATGGTGATCGGCGAGGAGGTGACGCTCGACGAGATGGGCGGCGCCCGGATGCACACGAGCGTCTCGGGCTGCGGCCACTTCCTCGCGAAGTCCGACGAGGAGGCGATCGAGACCGCGCAGCGCTACCTCTCCTACCTGCCGACGAACTGGCGCGAAGCCGCGCCAACCGCGCCCCCGGCGGGACCGGGTTCGGCGACCCACATCAGCGAGATCGTCCCGGCCGATGAGAAGGCTTCGTACGACGTCGAGGACCTGATCGACACGGTCGTCGACGAGGGCAGCTTCCTCGAGGTTCACAAGCGCTGGGCGAAGGAGCTCGTCGTCGGCTACGCGCGGCTCGAGGGCCGCGCGATCGGGATCGTCGCCAACCAGCCGAAGCACAAGGGCGGGGTGCTGTTCGTCGACTCGGCCGACAAGGCCGCCCGCTTCATCTGGACCTGCAACGCCTTCAACGTGCCGCTGCTGTTCCTCGCCGACGTCCCCGGTTTCATGATCGGCACCGACGTCGAGCGCCAGGGGATCATCCGCCACGGCGCCAAGATGATCAGCGCCGTCTCGGAGGCGACGGTGCCGAAGATCTCGGTGATCGTGCGCAAGGCCTACGGCGCGGGGCTCTACGCGATGGCCGGCCCGGCTTTCGACCCCGACTGCTGCCTGGCGCTGCCCACAGCCTCGATCGCGGTGATGGGGCCGGAGGCGGCGATCAACGCGGTCTTCTTCAACCAGATCGAGGAGATCGAAGACGAGGCCGAGCGCGCCGAGTTCATCGACGCAAAGCGCGCCGAGTATTCCGAGGACATCGATATCCTCCGCCTCGCCTCCGAGCTCGTCGTCGATGCGGTGATCGAGCCCGATCGGCTGCGCGACGAGCTGGTCCAGCGCTACGCGCTGGTCGAGCGCAGGGACCGGCGCTTTGCCGACCGCCACAACCCTGTGACGCCGGTCTGAACCGCCTTTCTCGGTGTTGAAACGACGATGAAGGCGATCGCCCAGGCGGGGCTCGCGGCTGCGCTGGCGCTGGCCCTCGCTGCCCCGGCCCACGCTCAGACGTCCCCGGAGCCCGCTTCCTACGTCCCAGGCGAGGTTCTGGTCCGCTTCAAGCCGAGTCTGCCCGGCGCCGAGGTGCGATCGCTGCTCGCCGAGGAGGAAGCGGGCATCGCCCACGCGCTCGGGATCGTGCCCGGTCTGCGGCTCGTCGACCTGTCTTCGGGCACCTCCGTGCCCGAAGGCATCGCCGAGCTCGAGAGCCGGCCCGAGGTGCTCTACGCCGAGCCAAACTGGCGCCGCGAGGCGTTTGCGACGCCGAACGACTCGCGCTTCGCCGAGCAGTGGAGCCTTCGAAACACCGGCCAGGCCGTCTTCGGCCAGCACGGGCTGGCCGGCGCCGATATCAGCGCCCCCGCGGCGTGGGGCCTCGGCACCGGGAGCGCCGGGGTCACGGTCGCGGTCGTCGACACCGGGATCTCGCTCACCCACCCGGACCTCAACGACAACATCTGGGTCAATCCGGGGGAGATCGCCGGCAACGGCGTCGACGACGACCTCAACGGATTCAAGGACGACGTCCAGGGCTGGGACTTCAAGGGCCAGGACGCCAATCCGAGCGACGCCGGCGATCCCGATCAGGGCCACGGGACGTTCATCTCCGGGATCGTCGGGGCCGAGGGAAACAACGGGACCGGCATCGCCGGCGTCGACTGGGACGTGACGCTGATGCCCGTGCGCGCGCCGCTGACGCTCGACGGCGAGCTGGCGGCGTTCAAGTACGCGGTCGCCAACGGCGCCAGGGTGATCAACTACAGCACCGGTTCGAACCAGGCATCGAGCTCGGAGAAGAACGCGATCGAGGGGGCGCCGGACGTGCTGTTCGTGACCTCGGCCGGCAACGATCACCTCAACGTCGATGCCGATCCGGTCTATCCCTGCGGCTGGGCCGCGCCGACCGTGATCTGCGTGACCTCGACTGACCAGCGCGATCACCTCTCGGGCTTCGCCAACATCGGCCCGGTCGCGGTCGACCTCGCGGCCCCCGGCGAAAACATCCTCAGCACCTTTCCACCGGGCGCGATCGCGTCATCTCTTCGCGACGCGTTCGGCGCCCTTCCGCTCACCGAGCGGTGGAAGCGGGGCGGCAAGGGTCGGTCGTGGCGGCTCACCCGCCGTCTCAAGCGCGGCTTCTCGATCACCGACTCGCCCCACGGCCGCTACAAGAACGACACCAACAGCTGGATCCGCTCGCAGCCGATCGACCTCTCCGAGCGCCGCGGCTGCGTGCTTGGGTACTTCCTCAAGGTCAGGACCCAGCGAGGTCACGATCGCCTTGTGGTCGAGGCTTCACACGGCAAGCGGTACGTTCGCCTGCGCCGCCACAGCGGCAGCATCCGAGGGTTTCGCACCGCCGGGTTGCCGCCGCGCTTCAACGGCCGCCGCGCGGTCTACCTGCGCTTCCGCCTCACCAGCGACGACTCCGTCCGCGACGACGGCGCCTACGTCGACAACGTCGAGCTCAGCTGCGAGGCAAGCGCCAACACCTATGCCTTCCTCGACGGCACCTCGTTCTCGACCGCGTTCGTCAGCGGCGCCGCCGCCCTGGTCTGGGCGCGTCACCCGCTGGATACGGCCGCCGAGGTTCGCTCCGCGATTCTCGGTCACGTGGATCCCCTGCCCTCGTTGACCGAGAAAGTCGCGACCGGCGGCCGGCTCGATGCCGCGGCGGCGGTCGCGCCTTAGCTTTTCTGGGCGAGCTCGACGAAGTAGTCGAGCGCCGCGGGGTTGGCGAGCGAGTCGCGGCTGGCGGCTTTGTCGGCGGGCGTGCCCATGAGGATCTTCTTGACCGGTACCTCGAGCACCTTGCCCGAGAGCGTGCGGGGGACCTCGGCGATCGCGAAGACCTCGTTCGGCACATGGCGCGGCGAGCAGTCGCTGCGGATGCCGGTCGCGATCCGCTTGATCAGCGCCTCGTCGAGCTCGCCGCCCTCGCGGAGGACGACGAAAAGCGGCATCCAGTTCTCCTCGCCGTCGCGGGGGACGTCGACGACCAGCGCGTCGGTGATCTCGTCGATCGCCAGCACCGAGCGGTAGATCTCGCTGGTGCCCATGCGGATCCCGCCGCGGTTGATGGTCGAGTCGGAGCGGCCGTAGATGATCGCCGTGCCGCGCTCGGTGATCTCGATCCAGTCGCCGTGGCGCCAGACGCCCGGGTAGAACTCGAAGTAGGCCTCGCGCAGGCGCGAGCCGTCCTCGTCTCCCCAGAAGAAGACCGGCATCGAGGGCATCGGCTCGCTGATCACCAGCTCGCCGACCTCGCCGACGACGCTCGCGCCGTCCTCGTCCCAGGACTCGACCCGGGCGCCGAGGGCGCGGCCCTGGAGCTCGCCGCGATAGACCGGCAGGGTGGGGACGCCGCCGACGAAGGCGGTGCAGACGTCGGTGCCGCCCGAGGTCGAGAACAGCCAGGTGCCGGAGCCGAGGTGCTCGTAGATCCAGTCGAAGCCCTCCGGCGAGAGCGGCGAGCCGGTCGATCCCACGGCTCGCAGGCGCGAGAGGTCGCGGCCGGCGCCGGGCTCGACCCCGTCCTTCATACAGGCGGCGACGAAGGCGGCGCTGGTGCCGAAGGTCGTGATCTGCGCCTTCTCGGCGAGGTCCCAGAGCACGCCCATGTCCGGCGCCCCGGGGTTGCCGTCGTAGAGGACGATCGCCGCCGGCGTCAGCAGCCCGCCGACGAGGAAGTTCCACATCATCCAGCCGGTCGTCGTGAACCAGAAGAGGCGGTCGCCCTCGTGGGCGTCGACGTGGAGGTTGAGCTTCTTCAGCTGCTCGAGCAGGATCCCGCCGTGGCCGTGGACGATCGGCTTCGGCAGGCCCGTCGTGCCCGATGAGTAGAGGACCCAGAGCGGGTGGTCGAAGGCGACTCGCTCGAAGGTCAGCTCGGCGCCGGCGCCGGATTCGAGCAGCTCGCCCCAGGTCATCGCGTCGCTCAGCGGCTCCAGGTCGGGATCGGCGTCGAGGTAGGGGAGGACGACTGTCTTCTCGACGCTCGGCATCTCCTCCTGGAGCCCGGCCAGGACCTCGCGGCGGTCGAAGTCCTTGCCGCCGTAGCGATAGCCGTCGACCGCGAACAGCACCTTGGGCTCGATCTGGGCGAAGCGGTCGACGACCGAGCGGGCGCCGAAGTCGGGCGAGCAGCTCGACCAGATCGCGCCGATCGAGGCGCCGGCGAGGAAGGCGATCACGGCTTCGGGGACGTTGGGCAGGTAGGCGACGACGCGATCGCCCTTCTCGACCCCGAGCGCGCGCAGGCCGGCGGCCGCCGCAGCCACCTGCTCGCGCAGCTCGTCCCAGCTCAGCTCGCTGAGCCCGCGCAGCTCGGAGGCGTGGAGGATGGCCGGCTCCGATCCCGTGCGGCCGCGGAACAGGTGCTCGGCGTAGTTGCAGCTCGGTTCCCGGGAACCACTTGGTGCCGGGCATCTCGCGCGATTCGAGCACGGTGCCGGCGGGGTCGCCGACCTCGAAGTAATCCCAGATCGCACCCCAGAAGGCCTCGATCTCGCTCGAGGACCAGTCCCAGAGCTCCTCGTAGGAGCCGAAGCTCAGGCCGCGCTCGGATTCGAGCCAGCGCTGAAACGCGGTCAGCGCGGAGTTCTCGATCGCCTCCGGCGTCGGCTCCCAGACCAGCTCGGGTTGCGCGGTCGCGCTCTCCATCGCCTCGCCGCTTATATCAGCCCGCTGCGCGCCGCAGGCCAGGGGTGGCGGGGCGGGACGCTCTTGACCCTGATCCGCGAGTCGACCGCGATCGCACCTCCCGGGCCGGCGAGGACGGGGTTGAGGTCGAGGCTCGGCGATCTCATGATGGGCGTCCACCATCGCGCTGACCCGAAGCAGGAGCTGTTCGAGCGCGCCGAGGTCGGCCTCGGGCGCCCCGCGGTAGCCGGTGAGCAGGGGGAAGGTCGCAAGCGAGCGCAGCATCTCGCGTGCGTCGCCGGGCGTGATCGGGCAGATCCGCACCGAGACGTCCCTGATCAGCTCGGCCTGGGTGCCTCCTGCGCCGCAGGCAAGGACCGGGCCGAAGGTCGCGTCATCGGCGACGCCGATCAGCAGCTCCGCCCCGCCGTCGGCCATTCTCTCGACCATGAAGCTTTCGGCCTCGGCGCCGCTGGAGGCGACGGACGCGGCCATCTCATGGGCCGCCCGTTCAGTTTCAGCCGCGCCCGAGAGCCCGAGCCGGACCGCGCCGATCTCGGTCTTGTGGAGGATGCCGGGACCCTGCGCCTTGAGCGCGATCGGCCCGCCGATCTCCTCGGCGGCCGCCCCGGCGGCGGCGGGATCTGCGGCGATCCGCCACTCGGGTGCGGCGATTCCGTAGCACTCGAGCAGCCGAGCGGCCTCCTCCATCTTCATCCATTCGTTCTCGCCCTTGAGCGCGCGCGCGATCACGGCGGCGGCCTCCTCGCCGCGGGCGTCGCCGAAAACGGGAGGCGATTCCGCTGGGCGGCGACGCCAGTCGACGTGGCGCATCACGCGGGCGAGGGTGCTGGCGGCGTCCTCCGGGTAGAGGTGGGCGGGGATGCCGTGACCGGCCACGGCGGCGTGGTCCTGGGGCGACATAAATACCGCCTGGACCGGGATCGGCCTCGTGATCTCGGCGACTGCCTCGCCGATCGCCGCGGCGACGTCCTCCGCGCGGGTCAGCAGCGGCCGGATGAAGATGACGATCAATGCATCGATGCCCTCCCAGTCGGCCATCGTGTGGACCGCCTCGCGGTAGTGCTCGGCGCTCGCCGTGGCGATCATGTCGATCGGATTTCGGAGCGATGCCTCGGCAGGCAGGAAGCCGTGCAGCCTCTCCCGCAGGTCATCCGGAGTCTCAGGCACCTCGAGGCCGCCCGCCTCGCAGGCGTCGGCGCACATGATCCCCGGCCCTCCGGCGTTGGTGAGGATGCCGACCCGGCGGCCCTGAGGCAGGGGCTGGTTCTCGAGCAGCGCGGCAACGTCGAGGAGCTCGGCGAGGGTGTCGGTGCGGATCACGCCGGCCTGCTCGAAGAGGGCATCGACGGTGATGTCCGACGCCGCCAGCAGCGCCCCCGTGTGGGAGCTGGTGGCGCGCGCACCGGCCGCCGAGCGCCCGCTCTTGACGGCGACGATCGGCATCCGGCGCCCGAGACGTCGTGCGATCCGTGAGAAGCGCCGTGCGTCGCTGAACGACTCGATGTAGAGGAGCGCGACCCGGCTGGCGTCGTCTTCTTCCCAGTACTCGAGGAAATCGTTTGCCGTGATGTCCGCCCGATTGCCGATGGACGCGAACGAGGAGACCCCGAGGCCGCGCTCGCTGGCGAGGTCGATCAACGCCAGGCCCAGGGCACCGCTCTGCGTCGCGAAGGCCACCGCGCCCGGCGGTGGCACCCCGGGGGCGAAGGTCAGGTTGAGGCGAGCCCCTTCGACGGCGTTCAGGACCCCAAGGCAGTTGGGGCCGACCAGTCGTATCCCGGCTTCGCGGCAGACCTCGACGAGGTGCCGCTGGCGCTCGGCACCCTCCGCGCCAACCTCGGCGAACCCCGCCGAGATCACGACCAGCGCCTGAACCCCCTGCTCGGCGCACTCGCGGGCGACGTCGACGACCGCCGGCGCGGGGACCGCGATCACGGCGAGGTCGATCTGATCCGGGAGATCGACGATGCTGGGATAGGCACGTACCGACCGCACAGTCGTCGCTGCGGGGTTGACGGGGTGGACGACGCCCTCGAAACCCGACTCGAGCGCGTTTTCGAAGAGCCGCCCGCCGACCGTCCCTGGATCGCGCGAGGCGCCGATGATCGCCACTGCGCGAGGCTCGAGGAAGGCCGTGACCGCGGCCCTTGCAGCAAGCCGGTCGCGGTCCTCGAACCGCGCGACCGCCTCGCCGGAAAACGATGTCGGGAAGCTCGACGTGGATGGTTCCCGGTTCCGACGACGTCGCGACCGGAAACCCGCTCTCGCGGAAGACGTCGATCATGCGGAAGTTCTCGGGGAGCACCTCGGCGAAGAACAGCGAGATGTCGTTCTGTTCGGCGACCTCGGCGAGATGGGCCAGCAGGAGCGTGCCGAGGCCCTTGCCCTGGAAGCGGTCGGCGATCGTGAACGCTACCTCGGCCCGCTCGGGCTCGCGGCTGACGTATAGCCCCTGCCCGATGATCTCTTCGTTCGCGCCGCGAAGGGCGATCAACCCGTAGCGGCGTGAGTAATCGACGTCCACCATGAGGCGAGCGGCGGCTCTGAGGTTGGCGCCAGCGGTGAAGAACCTGAACGCGCGAGAGGTCGAGTCGAGCCCGTCGAGGAACCGGAGGATTGGTTCCTCGTCCGCCGCGCGGACGGGTCGCACGTGCACGGTCGAGCCGTCGCGGAGGGTGACGTCGGCTTCGCGGTGTTTCGGATAGGAGTCCTGCATTGGTCAGGCGTGCGGCGCCGTGCGGCCGACGTCGCGGTCGAGGAGGCGGACCAGCGAGGCGGTGAATTCCGTCGCACGCGTGAGGGTGTCGGGATCCACGTTCGCCGGCGTGTCCTCGGGCCGGTGGTGGTGGGGAGGCAGGTAGGCGCCGCGGATCGTGATCGCCGGCAGCTTGCGGACGATCGCCGGCAGGGCGTCGTCGACGAGCGCGGTGCGCACGGGCTCGGCGCCGAAGCGGTTGCCGCCCTCGCGGTCGGCGGTCGCCAGCGAGGCGGCGAGCTCGGTGAGGTGCCGGTCGAGCGGGATGCTCGCGATCGCGCCCTGGCTGACCTCGAAGCCCACCGGCCCGGCGCCGACGCCGTTGACGTTGACGATCGCGTTGCGCTCGCGATCGAGCCCGGAGCGCTTGTCTCCAACGAAGGCGCGCATGCCCTCGGCGATGCACTCCTCCGCCCCGGTGAAGACGACCCAGACGTCGAGGTTGGCCGGCGGGTCGGCGCGCAGCTCCTCGGCGACCGAGAGCACCGCGGCCACGCCCGAGGCGTTGTCGTTGGCGCCCGGGACGTGCGCGGAGAGCGCCACGTCGAGAAGCGCGAAGGCGGCAAGCACGAGCCCTACGGTGGGCAGCAGCTGGAGCACCCTGAGCCACTCGGGGTCGAAGCCGGCCATCTGCACGCCGAGGACCGCCAGCAGCGGCACGATCCCTCCCCAGAACAGCAGGCGAAGGGGGGAGAGGGTGACGCGACTGCGGGGCGAGAGGCGGTTGAGGAGCGCCATCGGCCGCCCGTAGATCCAGCCGGTGCGGGCGACGTCATAGTGGGCGACGAGGATCAGCCGCACCGGCGCTTCGGGCCGGGTTCCCGGCGAGACCACGTTCTGCGAGCCGCGCCGGAAGAAGAGCCGCCGCAGGAGGTAGAAGCGGGTGTCGGCGTCGAGGTAGAGCGAGGTCGCTGCGAGCAGCACGAGGCCGAAGCCGGCGGCCGGGACCTGGGTCCCGATCAGGCTGCCGGCGATCGCCAGCAGCACGTGCGCGGCATAGACGAGTTGGTGCTGGGGATGGACCGTGGTCGGCACGACCTCTGTCCGCCGCCCGAGCCTGCGAAGCCTCGCGGCGAGATAGTCGCCCGCGCGGCGCTCGGCGTCGGTTCCCGGCCCCCTGCCTTCGAACGAGCACAGCTCGGAGATCAGCTGCTGGCGGCCTGCGGCGTCCACGGGCGGGCATTATCACCGGCCGCCCGGGTGCACGAGCCGGTGGAGGGCGGGTCTATCGTTCGCCCTGCGCCGGAGTGGTGGAACGGTAGACACGCGCGACTCAAAATCGCGTGCTCGCAAGGGCGTGTGGGTTCGACTCCCACCTCCGGCATGACATGTGCGGCCGCTACACGCTCACCGACCCCGACCCGCGTTATCTGAAGATGCGCTTCGACGTCTCCGAGAAGGCGAAGGTCTCAGAGAAGCCGCGCTTCAACATCGCCCCGACCGACTCGGTTCTCGCGATTCGCGAGCACGACGGCGAGCGCGATTTCGGCCGGCTGCGCTGGGGGCTGGTGCGGCCGGGCGAGACGCCGAAGTCGGTGAAGCGGCCGATCATCAACCTGCGGGCCGAGACCGTGAAGAACGGCGCCTTCAAGTCCGCGTTCGAGGAACGGCGCTGCCTTGTCCCCGCCGACGGCTTCTATGAGTGGCGCAAGGACGAGGACGGCAAGCGGCCGATCTGGATCACGCTTCCGGACCATGAGCTGTTCGCCTTCGCCGGGCTCTGGTCGGAGTCGAAGGACGACGACGGCAACGAGTTGATCAGCTGCACGATCATCACCACCGAGCCGACCGAGGAGATGCGGCCGATCCACAACCGGATGCCGGCGATCCTGCCGCGCGAGGCCGAAGGGACCTGGCTCGCCCCAGACGCCGACCTGAAAGAGCTCGGCGGGCTGCTCGCCGGCTACGACGGCCTCGAGTTCCGCGAGGTCTCAGACCTCGTCAACAGCGTCAGCAACGACAGCCCCGAGCTGATCGAACGCTACGTCCCCGAGCCGAAGCTGTTCTAGAGGAGGGTCAGTCGAAGTCGGGGTCGGCGCCGCCGATCGGGCGCTCTTCCTCGACGTGCCAGTTCTGGTTGAAGGCGACCATCGCGACCGCGATCAAGATGACCTGGACGGGCACGATCAGCAGTGTCAGCAGGCCCAGAAGGTCCTCGGGGAGGGCGGGGCTCGAGAGGCCGTCCTTTGCCCGCTCAAACCATGCCGGCGCCGCGATCCCGGCGAAGATCGCGAGAATGATCGCCAGCGCCGAGGCGACGGGGAGGACGCCCCGCTGCCACCGCCACACGAAAAAGGCGAAGAGGACGTAGATCCCGGTGTAGACGATCGAGAAAAGCGGGTTGCCTTCGAGACGCGACCAGCCCCCGATCGTGACGATCAGGACCAGTCCGGCGGAAATCAGCAGCAGCAGGGTGACGAGCGCCTTTGCGCTCTTCGCCTCGGCCTTCTCCCGATTCGGCCGCCAGAGCTCGTAGCCAGGTCGAGCTACTCCAGCTTCCATGCCGTAAGCATATGCACTCCGCCCGACGCGCGCTGCAGCAACCGCTCTATAGGCGACAATTCGCGGACCCGCGGACGTGGCGGAATTGGGTATACGCGCGAGGTTTAGGTCCTCGTGGGCCTTTCGGCCCGTGGAGGTTCGAGTCCTCTCGTCCGCACTGGTTCTTGGGACCGACGAACTGGTCCAGACACGCGACGCTGTCAGCCGTTTCGACAATGAGGGTGCGACTGCGGGGCCGGCCGGTCCGACGCCAATATTCGACTCCGCGGCGGACGGACAGCCCCATCCGTTCGCCTCGGCACCGTCTACGATCCTCAACTCCGCCGGGGGAGTGATCCAATGGCTACGAGCATGGTCTCCAAAACCATGAATCCGGGTTCGAATCCCGGCTCCCCCGTTAAACGCCTCGCTCAGGCCGGCGGCCGTGCGAATCGCGCAGATCCGGTTGGGCTGGCCGGGCACGTCCTGGAGCGCCCTCGCCGCTTGGTGGTCGTCATAGGTGAAGTGGATCGCGTCCTGGACGCTGCGCTCCCCGAGCTCGTGGAACTCCTCGGTGGTCGGTGACCAGCAGCAGGATGTTCGGAGGGAGGCTCAACGCTTGGGTTTGGCGCGCCGGTGCTTCTTCCTCTTCTTCGGCCGCGGCTTCGGGTCCTTGCCGTAGGAGGCGCGGCAGGCGTCGCCGCCGCAGCCGGAGAGCACGATCAGCCGCCGCAGCAGCTTGCGGCGGACCTTGTTGTAGCGGCGGTTGGCGATCAGCGAGCTGAGCTGGGCCGGGTCCTTGGCCATGTCGTAGAGCTCCGAGGCGCCGGTGCTGTAGATCACGAACAGGTAGCGGTTGGTGCGAATCGCGCGGTAGGCGGGAGCGACGTCGCCGTTGAGCGCGGCGCGCTCGCCGCCGGGCTCCTGCTCGAGGTTCGTGACGCCGCCCTTCCCGGCGAGACCGAGCTTTTCCATCAGCGGCCGGCGGCGCTTGAGAGCCGCGGGCGCCGGCAGTGTGCCCTGGCCCGGGCCGACATCGGCCTCGAGCAGAACCGGCCGCTGCGAGCGCGCCGCCGGGTTGATCGCGAACGGCAGCAGCGAGCGGCCGTCGACGCCGAAGCCCGGCGGGGCGGAGGCCCCCGCGAGCGCGGCGATCGTCGGCGCGACGTCGACGTTGGCGCTCAACTCCGCGGTGGTCGCCCCAGCGGGCAGGCCCGGGCCGGCGATCACGAACGGCACGTGGGAGGACGGCTCGTAGGGCAGGTACTTGCCGGCGATGATCCGGTGCTCGCCGAAGAAGTAGCCGTTGTCGGAGGTGAAGATCAGGTACGTGTTCGGCAACTCGCCCTCGGCGGAGAGCTTGTTGACCAGGGCCGCGACGGCGTCGTCGACACCGCGCAGCTGTTCGAGCCGCAAGCGCCGCCCGTTGTCGAGCTGGGCGAGCGTCGACCCCTTCAACCGGCTCGGCGCGAGGTTGCGGACGAACGCGGGCTTATCGGCGATGTTCTTCTCGTTCACCCCGGGAAGGACGGGCAGCACGGCCCCCGCCGCCGACCCCGCGTAGTTCGGCGGCGGCGTGAACGGATAGTGCGGCGCCGACGTCGCGAACTCGAGGTAGAACGGCGCGGCCTCGGCGCTGAGGTCGGTGAGCGCCCCGAGCGCCTTGCCGAGCAGCACGGTGGTCTGGTAGTCGCCCGGCGCTGAGCCGTAGTGCTGGAGCGCCGCCGGGCCGATCAGGCCCTTCTCGAGCAGGTTGTAGTCGTAGTAGAGCTTGCCGCCGGTCTCGTTCGGGTCAAAATCGGAGATCTGGCCGTACCACTCGTCCCAGCCCGCGGGCACCTGCGGGTTGCCGTCGTCGCCGTAGCCGTTCAAGTACTTGCCGACGTGAGCGGTGTTGTAGCCCGCGCTCTTGAGCCAGGTCGGCAGCGCCTTCGCCTCGGTCCCGAGAGAAGCGAAGCGGTGCTGTCCGCCGAACGTGGGCACGTTGCCGCGCACGTGGTGGTTGTGCATGTACTCGCCGCTCAGCAGCGTCGCCCGCGAGGGGCAGCAGAGCGGATAGCTGTCGTAGAAGCGGCTGAAGGTGACGCCCTTGGCGCGCAGGAGCGCTCCCGTCTGTGGCATCGCGTCGAGCTCGCTGAGAATCTGGTCGTCGGTGAGAATGAGGACGACGTTGGGCTTTTCGGCGGCGCCGGCTCCCGGGCCCCCGTGGGCGACCAGTGCCAACCCCGCGCAGAGCAGGGCGGCGAGTGCGACCCGCACTGCGCTCGGCGCGCCGCTCATCGCTTGGCCCCCCGCCTCGGCCGCTTCTTCGCCTTGCCCGTCCCGAACCGGTCGCTGAGCCGGGTCCGCAGGTTGCCGACCGGCGCCGGGTCGGCCGGGATCGCCGCGTCGCACGCGGCGCCGTGGCAGGCCTCAAGCTTCTGAAGCTGCGAGACGAGGAAGGCCTCGACCCAGCGATAGCGCCGGACGGCGTGGACCGAGTGGATCTGGGAGGGATCGCGGAGCATGTCGTAGAGCTCCTGGGCGCCGTTGGCGTACTGGATGAAGACGTAGCGGTCGGTGCGGATCCCGCGGTAAGCCGGGGCCGAGACGTTGGTGAGGTTGAAGTGCGAGCGCTTGGCCATGTGGGCGAACGGCTCCTGCTCGAGGTTCGGTACCCCGCGCAGCCGCGTGAGAGACGCGGACTCCGCCTCCGTCTCGGTGTCGCCGGTCGGCTCCTCGCCTTCCAGCGTCCCGCGGTCGGCCTCGAGCAGAATCGGGCGCTGGGTCCGGGCCGCCGGCGCCGCCGCGAACGGCGCCAGCGAGCGCCCATCGACGAAGCCGGCCGGCGCCTGCGCCTGCGCGGCGCTGCCGGCGAGGTCGAGGATCGTCGGCGCGATGTCGATGTTGGCGCCGAGCTCGGCGCTGGTCGCTCCGGCGGGAAGCCCCGGCCCGCGGATCATCATCGGCACGTGGCTCGACGGCTCCTGGGGCAGGTACTTGCCCTTGTAGATCCGGTGCTCGCCGTTGAAGTAGCCGTTGTCGGAAGTGAAGATCACGTAGGTGTTGGCGAGCTCGCCGGTCCGCGCCAGCGCCTCGAACACGGCCGAGATCGCCTCGTCGACCGAGAGCAGCTGCTCGAGACGCAGCCGCCGCCGGGTCGCGATGCGCCGCTTGGTCTTGCGCGGGATCCCCCTGGTCCCGATCCGCATGAACTTCGGCTTGTCGCGGAGGTTGCGCTCGTTGAAGGCCGTGAGCCGCGGCAGCCGCACCCCACGTAGCGCGCCGGCGTGGCGCGGCGCCGGCGTGTACGGGAAGTGGGGGGCGCCGAAGTCGAGGCTGAGGTAGAAGGGCTCGCCGGCGCCGGGCCCACCGAGGCGGTCGATCGCGTCGACCGCCTTCTCGCGGTAGACGTCGGTCTGGTAGTCGGGCTCCGCCTGGCCGTAGTTGACGAGTTGGGGCAGCCCGACCGGCCCCTGCTCGTACATCGAGTAGTCGAAATAGTGGTTCTCGGTCGCGACCCCGTTGGTGCGGCCGAGCTTGCCGTACCACTCGTCCCAGCCGGGCGGCACGAACGGGGCGCTGGTCAGCGCGTAGCCGTTGAGGTACTTGCCGACATGGACCGTCTTGTAGCCGGCGGCGTGCAGCCAGACCGGCAGCGTCTTGGCGTCGTTGAAGACGCCGGCGCCGCCGTTCGGCGGCGTGTTGCCGTGGACGCCGTGGTCGTGCGCGTAGCGGCCGGTGAGCAGGCTCGCCCGCGAGGGGCAGCAGAGCGGATAGCTGACGTAGAAGCGGCTGAAGGTGACCCCGGCGCCGCCGACCAGCCCGCGAGTCTGCGGCAGGCCGCTCATCTCCTGCAGCGTCTGGTCGTCGGTGACGATCAGGACCACGTTCGGCCGTTCGTCTGAGGACGCCGCCGAGGACCAGGGCGCGAAAACCAGCAGGGAGGCGGCGAGCGCGGCAGCGAGCAGCCCCGCGCCGGCCACACGCCGTCGTCGTCGTTTTTCCACCTCCTGGGGGCACAATCGACGGCGGCTCATGATTTCTTCTGCGCCCCTCGCTTCATCGCCATCTTTGACCGTTTCGCCAGCGGCACGGGATCGGGCCCGGCCCCGGCGTCGCAAGACGCCCCGGCGCAGGTCTCGAGCGCCTTCAGCCGCGCCAGAAGCGCCGGCTTGACCAGGCGGTAGCGCGGGTCCTTCGCGACCGAGCGCAGCTGCAGCGGATCGCGCTGCATGTCGTAGAGCTCGGCGCCGCCCTTGGTGTAGGCGACGAAGAGGTAACGGTCTGTGCGGATCGCGCGATAGGCCGGCGCCCTCACCGGCGCCGCGATCCGCGCGATCGGCTCCTGCTCGAGGTTGCCGACGCCCTTTTGGCGGCGCAGGCGCCCGCTGTGGACTCCGGCCTCGATCGCCTCGCCGCCGGTGAGGTTCGCGCCGGTGTCGCCCTCGAGCAGGATCGGCCGCGTCGTGCGCAGGCCGGGGCTCGTGGCGAACGGCAGCAGCGAGCGCCCGTCCACCGTCAGCTCCGGCGTCGCCCCGGCGATCGCCGCGAAGGTCGGCGCGATGTCGGCGTTGGAGACGAGCTCCTGGGTTCGGGTGCCGGGTGCGATCCCCGGCCCGCGGATCAGCAGCGGCACGTGCGCCGAGGGCTCATAAGGCAGGTACTTGCCCTGGGCGAGCCGGTGCTCGCCGGCGAAGTAGCCGTTGTCGGAGGTGAAGACGACGTAGGTGTCGTCGAGCACCCCCTCCCGGCGCAGGGCGCCGACGACGTTGGCGACGGTGTCGTCGACCGAGAGCAGCTGGGCATAGCGATCGCGCGAGCGCTGGTCGATCGTGCGGATTTTCTTCTTCGGGAGCCGGTGCAGCTTGCGCATGAACTTGGGCTTGTCCTTCAGCGACTTCTCGTTGAACGCCGCATCGTGGCGGATCGGCACGCCGTTGAAGGCGCCGGCGTGGCGCGCGGCGGCGATGTAGGGGGCGTGGGGGGAGGAGACCCAGAGATTGAGGAAGAACGGCGCCGAGGACCCGGGGCCGGCGAGGCGGTGGATCTCCTCGACCGCCTGGTCTCCGAGTACGTCGGACTGGTAGTCGGCCTCGCTCTGTCCGTAGTCGACTACCGCGGCCGGCGGGCCGTCGGGGCCCTGCTCGAGCAGGCTGTAGTTGAAGTAGATGCGGTTGCCGAGCAGTCCCTTGTCGTACTGCGAGAGCTTGCCGTACCACTCGTCCCAGCCCGGCGGCACCGCCGCTCCATTCGAGCCGTAGCCGTTGAGGTACTTGCCGATGTGGACCGTCTCGTATCCGGCCGCGCGCAGCCACACCGGCACTGCCCGGGCCTCGTCGCCGAGGGCGGCGAAGCGAGCCCAGCCGCCGAACGGCGGGTTGTTGCCGCGCACGCCGGTGTTGTGCATGTACTGGCCGGTGAGAATCGTCGCCCGCGCCGGGCAGCAGAGCGGGTAGCTGATGTACGCGCGGTCGAAGCTTGCGCCGGCGCCGCCGATCAGCGCACGCGTCTGCGGCAGCGCCACCATCTCCGAGAGCGTCTGGTCGTCGGTGAGGATGAAGACGATGTTGGGCTTCGACGGGCCCTCGGCCCCGGCGGTCTCGGAGGCCGCGGTGGCTACGCCGATCGCCAGGCCTGCCGCGAACAGCAGGGCCGTCGGCAGCAAGCGGCCGCTCACTTGTTCTTCCGCCTGGCCTTCTTCTTCTTTTTCGGCTTCGGGTCGGCGCCGACGTCGGCGCGGCAGCTCGCTCCCTGGCAGAACGCGAGGCGCAGGAGCCTGCGGTAGGTCACTCGCGCGGCCTTCTTGTAGCGGCGGTTGAAGACGACGTTCCTCAGCTGGCCGGGGTCCTTGGCCATGTCGTAGAGCTCCTGGTCGCCGGTCGCGTAGATGAAGTAGGCGTAGCGGTTGGTCCTGATCCCCTTGAACGCCGGCACATTGATGTTGCCGTTGACGGCGAAGTGGACGAAGCCCGGCTCCTGGTCGAGGTCGGTGACGCCCTTGAGCTTGTTGACGCCGAGCTTCGCGGCGCGCGAGCGCCCGCGTCTCGGGCGCTTGAAGCTCTCGGGCTCGACCTGGCCCGGTCCGATGCCGGGGCCGACGTCGCCCTCGAGCAGGATCGGGCGCGTCGTGTGGGCCCCTGCGTTCCTCGCGAACGGCAGCATCGAGCGTCCGTCAACGGGCGCGCTCGCCGCCGCGCCGGCGCCCGCGATGTCGAGCACGGTGGGCATGTAGTCGGCGTTGTCGACGAGCTCGGTGCTGACGCCCGGCGGGATCCCGGGGCCGCGAATCACCATCGGCACCCGGCTCGAGGGCTCATAGGGCAGGTACTTGCCCGACCCGACCCGGTGCTCGCCGTTGAAGAAGCCGTTGTCGGAGGTAAAGACGAAGTAGGTGTTGGAGAGCTCGCCCGCCGCGGCGACCTTGTTGACGATCGCGGCCACCGCCTCGTCGACGCCGAGCAGCATCTCCAGCCGCCGGCGACGCCGCGTATTGATGTTGGCCTTGTCGGTGCTGGTCAGCTTGTGCTTTGCCTTGAGCCGCAGCCACAGTGGCTTGTCGTCGATGTTCTTCTCGTCGAAGCCGGGGAGCGGCGCCAGCGGCGCGCCCGAGAGCGCGAACTTGTGGCGCGGCGCGGGCTCGAACGGGCCGTGAGGTGCGCCGAAGTCGACCTCCATATAGAGCGGGGTCGAACCGGGCAGGTCGGCGTCGAGGACGTCGAGAGCATGGTCGCGGTAGACATCGGTCTGGTAGTCGTCGACCGCGGAGCCGTAGTCGACGGTCTCGCCGTCCACCGGGTGGCCGGGGCCGTTCTCGTAGAGCGAGTACTGGTAGTAGTTGTTCTCCGAGCAGGTGCCCTGCGTCGCCGCCAGCTTCGCCGCCCAGTAGTCCCAGCCGGCGGGGACGTAGGGGTCGCCCGGGCCGCAGCCGCCGCCGCCCCCGTAGCCGTTGAGGTACTTGCCGACGTGCGCGGTCCGATAGCCGGCGGCCTTGAGCCGCACCGGCAGGTCCTGGGCCTCGTTGCCGCGGTCCTTGAACACCTGGGCGCCGCCCGTCGGCGCCCCGTTTCCGCGGGTGCCGTGGTTGTGGGTGTAGCGCCCGGTGTAGAAGGTCGCCCGCGAGGGGCAGCAGAGGGGGTAGGAGATGTAGGCGCGGCTGAAGCTCGCCCCTTGGCCGGTGAGCAGCGCGTTGGTCTGGGGCATGCCCGCCAGCTCCTGCGCGGTCATGTCGTCGGTGAGGATGAAGACGATGTTCGGCGATCCGGGTCCGGCGGCGGACGCTTTTTGGCCGATCAGCAAACCGGCCGCGCCCAGCGCGAGGGCCGCCGCGAGCGCGGCGAGCAGGCGTAGCTGATGGGTGCTGAGGGACATCGTCTTCGTTCGATCAACCCCTGCTTGAGTTGAGAGTTGCGGGCGCCTGGAAGCGGCATAGCCCTGCCCGCGCCAGGGTAAAGTGTCGCCCCGTTATCTGCGCAACAAGGAGGGAGCGGGATGAGGTCGACGCGTGTGAAAGTCGCTGCCGCCGCCATGGCCATGGCGGTCTCCGCGGGGCTGCTCGCCGTCCCGGCACCGGCGCCCGCCCAGAGCGAGAACTGCGCGGGCGCCGACGCGACACCGCAGAGCACAACCCTCGAGGCGCTCAGCGAGTCAATGCGCTGCCTGCTCAACGCGGAACGGGCCGAGAAGGGCATGCGCCCGCTGAGCCGGTCGAACAAGATCCTGCGCGCCGCCAACGTGCACGCGAAGGACATGGTCAAACGCCACTTCGTCTCCCACATCGGCAGCGACGGCTCGACCCCGCTCAGCCGCCTCCGCCGCACCGGCTTCCTCAAGGGCGCCAAGTTCTTCGCCGTCGGCGAGGACCTCGCGTGGGGCGAGAAGTTCCAGGTGACCCCGGCGAACGTGGTCAAGGCCTGGGTCAACAGCCCGGTTCACCGCCGCAACATCTTCGACAAGCGCTTCAACCGTGTCGGCGTCGGCATCTTCCGCGGGGATCCCAGGGCCGGTGGCAGCGCGAACCCGGACGCGCTCACCTACGTCGCGGTGTTCGCGGTCGTCAAGCGGTAGCCCCTCGGGCCGAACCTATAATCGGCGACCCTGCGGGCGAGGTGTAACTGGTTGCACGTCAGCCTTCCAAGCTGAAAGCAGCGGGTTCGAGTCCCGTCGCCCGCTTCTTCGCACCGCCCGCTTTAATGCATGACCACGCTTCGGGGCGTGGCGCAGTCTGGTAGCGCATTCGGCTGGGGGCCGAAAGGTCGTCGGTTCAAATCCGACCGCCCCGATTCAGTCAGCAGGTCCGGCAGGAAGCGACAGGTCGCGACAAGCCATGGCGTTCTTACCTGGCGAGGGGTCCTCGAGGAGACAAGTCGCCCCTTGGCCGCCGGCCGAATTTGTATTTTCGGCATGATTCGGGAGACAACTGGTAGCTGAGTGGTAGCCGAAGCGCTGCTCGCGAGCGGTCAACTGGTAGCAGCCGCTGGCCAGCTACCAAGCGTGCTTCCTTTGCGTGGGAGCGGCACTCAGCGGAATAGCGGCGCCGGGTTCAATAAGGTCGACCGGCGACGCCCAGCGATGCAGAACGGCATCCGAGAGTATGCGCTCGCGGCCGCTGGGGTGTCTACATGGGAATGGGGCGGCCTCTTCGTCCGGCAAGCCATGATTCTCTACCGGTGGAAGCACGTTCGGCACGGGAATTATCGGCCCCGTAGAAAGGGTGGCGCTTCGACCCCAAGCATCCTGTGCTCGGCCAGCTACCCCAACGAGCCCGCTTCCAGACAATGCTTAAAGCTACGGCAAGGTCAGCTCGACCATCACTGCGTGATGGTCGCTGCCCTGCGCCGCCTTGACCGCGTAGTCGTTGACGCGGATCCTGCGGTCGACCAAGATGTGATCGATTGTCACCGGCAGCGACTTGAAGCCGGAAGCTGGAAAAGTTGGGATGAGCCCGTCGCCCTTCGCGTCGGCGGAGTCCGTGTACCCGGTGCCGATCAGGTTCCGGAACTCCGAGGTGTCCAGAGTGGCGTTGAAGTCTCCGGCCACGATGCGGAGTTGACCGTTCGGGTCGGCTTTTGGAATCGCCTCCATTCCAGCTGACCAGGTGCTCACTGCGCCGCTGGAGTTGGGGACGTGGGGATGGACACCGATGACGGCGACCTCTCTTCCGTCCAGGTGGGCGAGGATCTCAGGTAATGGAAGCGGGCCGGCGAGCGGCGTCGGCACCCGGTCAAACGGGATCCGCGAGTAGATGGCGCTGGCGCGGGTGTCCTGCGTCGAGGGAACCTCGATGTGGCCGGGGAGCAGTCCCTCCAGGCCGGCAGCCTTCAGGCTCGCGGTCTGGTTTGGAACAACTTCTTGAAGGCTCAGCACATCGACGTGCTGCCGCTGGACCAGTTGAACGACCGCGTGTGCGTCGGCGTGGGGTCCCCGCAGGTTCAGCGTCATTACACGGATGCGGGGGCCTTGAGGGTCGCCCACCGGACCTGGGCCCGGAAGCATCCGCGGCACGATGCAGCTCACCAGGATCGCGGCGGCCGATGCAGCTACGACCGACGCCGGCCATTGCTTCAAGGCGGCTAAGGCGATCGCAGCGAGGAAGCAGGCAAGGGCGACGTATGGACTGAAGGCAATTAGCGGCACCATGGGAAACCCGGCGTCAAGGCCGAAGAATCGGATCAGCGCCCAAATGAGTGCCAAAGCAGCGACTACCCAGCCTGCGAAGCTGAGAGGCGTGAGTTGAACCTGGCGAATCATGTCTGTGGCGCGCCTTTTGATCGCCTGAGTGTGCTGACTTCCTCCGGTTGCGGGGCGGCGATCACCTCGTTCATACCGTCAGGCGCTGAGACCCGCTTGGGCCAGAGACTGACCGGGCACGCTTGACGATCGCTGCCCCGCTCAGTACATGAACCTGACCTAAAGGTTCTCAGGCCGGATGCCGATGGTTTGGCCAATCCAGCGACCAGAACTTGAGGCCTTGAATCGGACTTGGACGAATAACGGGCGGATCTCGCCAACCCTCTCTTCCCCCTCGCGGCCCGAAGCCGCCCCGAGATCGGAATAGGGTCGGCGTTCGCAGATTTGGACATGCGTTGCCTGTCACGGCAGCTCTTGTTCTTGCGGGAGTGATAGCCGGGCCAACCTTGGCGTCTGAGATGGATCGCTCTGGCGAGCCGAGTCCCACGACTTCGCCGGAAATGGTCGCATCCGTGGAGCAGGAGCGCCAGGCTGAGGCGGCGCGGCAGGAGTGGCTCGACAGCAGCCAGGCCGAGGAGCAGCGTGCCAACTCGGAGTCTTCGCATTCCGGCCTTACCGGGGCCGAGGCCGAGAGTGTCCTAACGAAAAAGTTCAGCCAGGCGCTCGCGGAGGTGGGCGAGGCCGCCCAAGTCCTTCCCGAAGGCGCACAAGTGCTGGACGACCACACCGCGGCACTAGGTACGACGAACCAATCGACGGCACCGGGCGGGACGTACCTACCGCATCCGGGGCCACAGACGAACGTGGATTCGGCCCGTGTCGATCTCTCGGATGGATTCAATGCTGCCGGTCGCTATACCGATCCACGGATTCGGACCAGCCAGGAGGTACCCCAGAATCAACGGGATGCGCAATCCCTCATTACCTCCAGTTTGCCGCTGGAGGCGCCGGGTCCGAACGGTTTGCCTGCGCCGATCGATATGGGGCTTGTTGATCGTGGCTCCTACTTGGAGCCGCGCAGGGCCCTTGCCGACACAAAGCTCCCGGAGCGTCTCGGAGGCGGTATTGCTGTGGGTAACGGTGACCCGATCGGCGTGACTCTGGATGGGGCCCAGCCTGATGCCGCACCGCGAAGTCTGGACGACGGCGGAGTCGTCTACCCCAATGTCCAGACCGATACTGACCTCGTCGTCGTCCCCCAGCAAAGTGGCGTCGAGTTCCTAAACCAGCTGCGGTCCGTCGACAGCCCGGCCACGCAAACCTTGAAGCTGGATCTTCCGGAGGGAGCTCTGTTGTCGCAGACGGCAGACGGTGGGGCGCAAATCAAGGACGGAGGGAGCGTGCTTGCCAACGTCAAACCACCGATTGCTACGGACGCTCAGGGGCAGGATGTCCCAGTTTCGATGGATGTCGGCGAGACCTCCTTGGTTCTCCGGACGCCTCATTCGGGTGGTGATTTCGCCTACCCGATCCTCGTCGATCCGCAGATCGAAGTCTTCACTTGGGGGGCGTCGACAACCGGTTTGGACAAGTGGTTCTCTTGGGCGAACACCGCCTACGCGGGGAGCACAAGCATTGATGCCAGGAACTACTGTGGCTCCAGTTGTGCCGGCTACTACGGACTCTTCCTGGCGTCGCCCCCAGGAAGCTACGCAGCCAATGCTGAGCGCGCGTGGAAGTGGGATATCCCCCACTTCGTCTACTCGACCGCCCCCGGCCACGGCTCTAACACTTCAAGTGCCTACATTGAGCGAGTCGACTTCAACAACATCGACCTAAGGACGTATGGCGGCAACGCCTTCCCGTTCCTCAGGGTGGGAATCTGGGATTACAACTACAACTATTGGCTCGCATCGAAGTGGATCAACCCCGGTGCGGCGGGCGCTCCGGCCTACGGCAGCACTGTTTCGGTCGACAGGAGCGCCGATTCAAATGGTCTGCCAGCGGCGGAACAGGGCCAGGGGGAAGGTCTGATCTTTGGGTTATGGCACCCATTCAATTGGACGGCAAATTGGACCACCGCTTATGCCGGTGGATCCACGATTTACCTCAATGACCCCGAGGCGCCAGCCGTAAGCATGACCGGATACAGCCAGCCGGCAGGTCCCGCAGATAGCTGGCTCGATACCGGTACGCCCAGTCTGGCCGTCCATGCGCAAGACCAGATGCCGCCGCCCAACGATGGCCGCGGTCCAGGCCTGGGGATCAAGTACTACAACCTCTTTCTGCCTAAGGACGGCGGTCAATACAACCTAGGTTGGCACTCCAACTACACCGTCCAGCAGCGCGATACGGGATGCAGTGGCGGCCAGATGGCGCCTTGCCCCACGGCCCAGGATCAGACCTTCAACTACAGCACGAACGATCTAGCCGAAGGGATCGTCCCCGTCTATATGTACGTCTACGACGCCCTTTGGTTCTCGCCGTCCCACGTTTCCCCAACCCCATTGGCCTACTGGACGGCCATCGACCACAGCCCGCCCTCAGCGACAGTTACAGGCGGACTAAAGACGGGTAACGGATATGACCTTCGCGTCCAAGCAACAGATGGCAGCATCGGAACTCAGCAGGTCACCGATCTCTGGCAGGCCCGCTCTGGTGTTAAGAGGGTCGAGGTCCAGGTCGATGGCGCCACCGCGCATGTGTTGAGCGGCGGGACGAGCGGTCTTGGCTATGTCGATCAACCCTGCACTTCCGCGGATAACCTCGGCTGGTACAGCTGCTCGATGGACAAGAGCTTCACACTGGACCCCAGCCCGTATCCCGACGGTGACCACGAGATCAAGGTCGTGAGCACTGATCAGAGAGGCCATCCATCGGAGCAACACTGGAACGCTGTCATCGATCACACGGCGCCGACGGTTACATCCATCCAAACAACCGCAGATGACACCTGGATCGACGGTCAGTCGTACGCGGTGGTCGTTGGTGCTCATGACGCCGGCCGGGGGATCCATGATCTCACCCTCGATCTACCCGGAGGCCAGCAGCTTGCGATGCCGCCAGCTGCGTGCACTGGCGGAAACTGCCCTAGGGACGTCAACTACACATTCAATGTCGACGCGAGCCAGTTCCCCCAGGGCATAGGGGATGCCGCCGTTTATGCCAACGGCCCCGGCGGACAGGAGAGCGATCCCTCGATCATCCAGCTTCGCGTCGATCACACCGTTCCTGAGCTAAGCACCACCGGCTCGGCGACGAACCTGCAAATAGACGCAACCGATGGGGCAAGCGGAACCAAGTCAACCGCCGACCGGCCCAATGCTCGCTCTGGCGTCAAGAGCCTCGAAACCCTCGTAGATGGGAACCGGATCTCCTACGCACAGCAGTCGTGCCCTGACCCAACCTGGGGTAGCTGCGGGGTCAGCCGAGGTGACAGCTTTGATCCGAACCAGTATTCGGGTGGCGACCATGCCGTCGATGTAGTGGCCACGGACCAGCTTGGGCACTCGAAAACCCGACATCTGACCTTTACGGTAACCAAACCGAACGTCACGGCAAGTGGTCCGTTGCTCGATACGTCAACCCCGATTGTTGGTCTCAACGCCAACGTCACAGTTGATATCCACGACAACGGAGGTGGGGTTAGGAGTCTGGGGGTTTCGGTCGATGGCGCTCCTCCCAGCCAGGAGCTCCCAATCGAAACGATTCTGAACGATGGCGGTACTCAGAGCTGTGCTGGCGGGGTCTGCGATTTGCACTACACGTTCAACCCGGGCCTCAGTGAAGACCTAGCGGCGGGTAGCCACACGGTGTCTATCGCTGCAACCGACACTGCTGGCCAGACGGGTTCGCTGTCCCGGGTGATCGTGCTGGATCCGAAGTCCCCCCGCCTGACAGTTTCGGGCCCCCTTGTAGAAGCGGAAGGAAAGACCTTGGATATCAAGCCGGCTGGCCTGGACATCGCCATCGCAGACGGCGGGGCGTCGACAGGCGAGACGGATGTTAAGACGATCACGGTCACCGTTGACGATCAGCCCGCCACTACGTTCAGTCCGAATTGCACAGCCGATTGTGCCGATCCAGTCGCACGGAGCTACGCATATGACAAGGATGCATGGGGAGCAGGGCCTCACCAGCTAGAGGTCATCGCCACCGATTACGCAGGTAACCAGGCCTCGCGTTTCGTCCTAATCGACCATGTGATTCCTTCTCTCGATCCTCCCTGCCCGGCCGACACTCCCTCCGTTGCACCCACAGCCGACGTGGTGTCACCGGCAGCAGCCGAGGCGGCTTTACCGGAGGCGGCCGCCGGCCCCACCACCTCGATGTCACCCGAGGAGGCACCCCAGCTCAGCTTCGATCCTTCATTTACGCCCGCTGATCCACCGCCATCCGCAGAGACGATTCACGTCGATGGAACCGTCCAGAACGGAGAGGCTAGCCTTGATTCCGTGCCAGCCGTCTCGATCGGCAAGGCTGTGTGTCTCAAGCCGACGGAGACCACCGGTGCCGCTCGCGAGGGCGAGGTCATCGGTGATGGCAATGCAGCTATTTATACAAACGCGATGCCCGCCACCGACACGGTCGTGCGTCCCAGTCTGATGGGGACGACGATCGTGGAACACACTCGGAGTAGCGCGGCGCCGTCCTCATTTACTTGGAAGGCCGCATTGGAGCCCGGCGAGCAGCTCGTCCAATTGAGCGACGGAGGAATCGCCATCGTTGATACAGCCGGTCCTGACGTAACGCCGGGGACCGTCCCCCCAAATCCAGGAACAGACTTCGAGGACTGGTTGTCCGATTCACAAGCCCAAGGCGACGAGGCCGAACAAGAGTTTGCGTTCGCGAATGAAGCCGTCGAGGGGCAGGTCCAAGCGATTATCGAGCCGCCCCAAGCTATGACGGACAGCGGAAATCCGATCACGGTCACCACGACATTGATCGGTGGCGGCCAGATCACCTTTAGCGTTCCACCCTCCGCCGCCGCGACCCTGGTGATTCCGGGGATCGCGCCGGTCGACCCGCTTGTTCTATGCAAACAGGCCTTTGCCGGCGACCCCGCTGGCTGGGAGGCCTTCTGTCTGCCGGCGGTGCCGCCACCACCAGAGGAGGACCCAGCTTCGTTCAACGATGCCGTAACTGAGCCAAGCTTCAGAACCGCATACGCAAGAGCGTCCGCAGCTTCGAGCGGTGGTGGAGGCGGCGAAACTGATGCCCAGCGAGCAATCTGTGATCAGGACGATGTCGGCCCCTATCGATGCACGGCGTGGGAGTACGAGGGGATTCAGGCGCATCTTGTCGCAGATGGCCTCTTTAACGTCGACGGTGGATTGGCGACCAGCGGAGCTCACGTCAATGACACGAAACACAACGCTTTCCTTCACTCATACTGGACGGCGCTAGCCATGAACGCGACACCATTCAAGGTGGACGCTGCTTTGGCCTATGTCTACGCACATGAGTCGGACACGTGGCAGGACTACGGCCGCCCGGATGTCTACAAAGGGGCGCGCATGGACCTCCTGAACGACAGCATCGGTGCATCGTTGGCCACACCATTCACGACGGAGATGCCTGACCGGCTCGAGCTGTGCCAACGCATTCGTCCCCTCGTGCCGAACGCGGTTTTCCTCGGCCCAACAGGAGCACCCTTTGCATGGGCTCGTGACCATCCGACCGCCGCGCATACTCGGCTCGTGTATCGACGACTCAAGGCTAAGGGCACAGGAGTGGTCGTTCACATGAACAACACTTGTTACAACTACTTCAACTGATCGGCTGCCGAGGCGTCCTAATGCGACTTCGCTCCTACGCTGCTGTGGTCGGCGTCTTGCTCGTCGGTATCGGCTGTGGGCGTGACCTCAGCGATACGGATCGCGTGCACGCGACCATCGATGGCTGGAACTCAGCTGCAAGGTCGCACGACGGCCAAGAATACTGTGCACTTCTAACGGCGAATTCGGTGGAAGCGATCGAGGGATCTAATCGGGACGCGATGCGAAACGTCGCCAGCATCTTCCGTGTTATGAACTCGATCTCCGGTCAGCACAGACAACCACCCAAGCGCGATTCTGCGGGGAAAGGTACCTGCCCTCGCGCTGTATCCGGCTACGGCGAAGCGGTGTACAAGCCCGACGCCGTGAGGATTGACGGAGACCAGGCATTGGTCGTCGGGACGTTGGTGCTCAGTGGCGGCCGCTCATACCCTGGAACGAAGCTGCTCCTTCGCCTCGAGGCGGGCGAATGGAGGGTTGACCTGGAAGCAAGCCCGAAGCAACCGACTACCAGATAGCCGACCTCGCGCCAAAGACTTCTGTCGTTGCGCATGCCCTATGGGTTGAGGATCCAGTAGTCAAGAATGCTGCCGACACACCCGCTGAACATCGTGATCGGCTTCGCCGTCGAGTGTTCGGGATGACGCTGAAACGGACGAGCAGTCCAGCAACCCGACCCATCTACCTCCAATTCCTCGGTATATCCAGAGTTACTGCCGGGGTCCGTCTCGACCTCGCATTTCCAGGCTCCCGAGCCCTCTGAGGTGCACCGGCTGACGCTGATTGGAGAGAAGCTCTTCGCCATCTCGTCCTCGAGTGAATTCGACAGCGCCGTACCCGTCACGCCGACGATCGGGGCGGGTTTGGTGGCCAGGGAGATCGTGAACGCGAGTGCGGCCACGCTTGCAACGAGGACCAGCACCCGCCGGCGACTCGCCCTGCGCGTGCTGTGGGCATCAGGTGCTCCGCCCGGGGGAGTCATTTCAGATATAGGCCTCGGTGTGCCTAACCCGATGCGCGATAGGGTCGAGGCCTCTGGCCGCCATTGCCTCGTGGAGCCCTGTCAGTGCCCCACACGCCGGCACCGGTAGTCGTCGAGCACGAAACGACCGCCCCGGCGAGACCTGACCTTGGGTCGATCCGATGACCACCAGCAAGAAAGCACCGATGGCCGCTGCGCTGATCCTCCCGAGAAGGCGGCGCCCGCGGAAAGTGTGTCTCATCCCAGTGCCCATATCTCCGTCACGAAGCTAACACGAGGACCGATCATCCATTCGGTCCAGGCAGGTTGCCGCTGTCCATGCAATGCGGCAACGCGCGGTACCGAGAGCGGGACCTCAGTGCTGGAGTTCAGGCAGCGCAGCGGCGCTGCGCTCTAAGAGCCGCACGGCGTCCTCCTGGACATCGACCGAGAGGTTGACACCGCGGCGCTCGAAGAAGGCGCCGCGGAGATAGTCGAGGTGGTCGTAAAGGAGGTAGGCAGTCGTTCCCCGGTCGGCCTGGCCGGGCAACGCGATAGTCCGCAAGACGTACTCGTTGCCGAGTTCGTCGTCGACGATCGTGTGGGTCACGGGGATCTCGTCGAGATCGGCGTTGCCCATGTAGGCGGAGGTGATCGCGAGGCCGCGGCCTACGAAGGTGGTGGTGAAGAACTCGGCCATCGGTCGCGCGCCGCGGAAGGTGGTGCCAGCGTGCAGCTGCTCCTCGCCGGCGGCGATCAGGATGGGGAGGGAGACCCAATTGAGCACGTGTCCAACGTAGCGGCGCTCACGGCGCGTCCCGGACTCGCTAGTGGTCTCGCGCAGGGTGTCGAGCACGTCGGCTCACTTCAGCCTTGTCGACCCTCGCAGTAGACGATGACCAGTGGGCCTAGTCTTCGGCGCGCTCCTGGAGAAGCCGCCATCTCTCATCGGCATAGACGACGGCGAGGTCGCTCATCTCGTGGTGCGGGTCCATGTTCTGACGCAGAACGATTCTCAGCAGAAGTCGATCGGGCGCTGAACCCTCGGTCTCCGGCCAATCCATTGCGAGGACCAGCGGCTCCCCGACGCCAACGCCGATCTGCTTCAGCTGCCGCTCGATCTCTGCGCCGACCTCCCCCTCGTTCCAGTCCACGAAGGCCGTCGACCAGTGTGACCCCGGGGCTACCTCTCCCCGCGCTTCCTTCGCATCGAGCTCCTCGAGACTCTCTACCCCTTGCTCGGCGAGCAGCTGCCGGAGCTCCTCGCCTTCAACGGGGCGGGCTTTCGAAAACCTCCTCCCTTTGCCCTCGCTGTCTCCTGGCTTTCCCACGATCCCAGCGTCTCACCGTGCCCTAGGCCCGTGTGAGACGCGCGGCACAGAGGCTGCGCGATCTGGGCGCCCTGAGAAGGTCCAGGCTCGCAGATGTCGGCAAAGGCGAAGGACACCGAAAGGACACTGGGAGTGCAGTTTCTACGGATAAATCTACGCCCGCGCCATCCGTAGTAACTGAACTTTGCTCATGCGTGGATGGCCCGCCGCCCGCTGCCGACCACCCGCCCCCAACGTTGTTGTGTTCGGGTGGTCGGCAGCGGTCGGCGGGATGGAGCGTGGGTGGAGGGACAGCGGAATCTGGGCGCGGACGGAATGGTGAATTGGGTGGGGCAAAGAACCAGGCCAGCGGTCGTTGGAGGTAGGTGGATCGAGCAAATGGACGACTTTGTAGGGACAAACGGCAGCCCAAATCGACGTAGAGGGTGTAGGCCATCGAGAGGCGATCATGGCGGCAAATGGAAGAACAGATCGAGTCAGCGGCAGGGACTTCTTCGTCTTGGAGTGGATAGCTCGCTGGGGAGTGGTCCCCCGGGGGGCTGTGGCGCTGAGAGCGCAGACCGGCCGTAGCGTGACGCTGGCCCGCGAGCGTCGACTGCGAAAGGCGGGCCTGATCGAGGCGGAGCCATTCATGGGAGCTGACACGACGCTCCTCACCGCCAGCCGGCGTGGTGTCAGCACGATCAGCGAGATCCCGATCCGCCCGCAACGACCCTCGCTGGGGACCGTCTGGCACTCGATCGCGATGGCCTACGTCGCCGCGCGCTTGGAGCTCGCCGAGCACGAGGTCCTCTCCGAGCACGAGATCCTCGCCAACCAGCGGCTGTACGGCGACCGCGAGGGCTCGATCGAGGTGCCAGCGGCCAACGGGCGCAGGGCCTACCACCGCCCCGACATGACGGCACTCGATGACGAGGGCTACGAGTGGGCGGTGGAGGTTGAGCTGACCGCAAAGGCTCCCGGGCGCCTCGATGAGCTGATGCGCGCCTGGCGGACGGCGGTCCTTCTCGGCAAGGTGAACGGCGTCCTCTATCTCTGCCCTCCCGAGGTCGCCGAGGCGGTCGACAAGTCGATCGTGCGGACGATGAGCGGCGAGTCGATCCAGCTGCAGGTCCTCGATCTGCCGGAAGCTCCATCTGCCCCGACCTACTCGCAGGTTTAGCGGCGTCGATGCACCTGTCAAGGGCCGGAGGCCCGGCCCCCTGCGGGGGTTGACAGGGGCAGCGCCGCCGCTACCGTCGCGAGAAGGTCGGGGCAGGGTGTGGGCGTGATGAGCGAGCCGTGGCTGACCAAGTCCGAGGTTGCTCGCAAACTGCGGGTCTCGATCCGGACCGTCGAGCGTCTGCACTTGCCTTGCATCCGGGTCGGCGGGCAGAATCGCTACGTGATGAGTCAGGTCGAATCGGCATTGGCGGGTAGCGGGGATGAGATGCCCGACAACGTCGTGCCGCTGCGAGGCAGGCATCCGAGGGTGATCGCATGAGCGTCTTCGAACGTCCGAAGGGATCGGGGCGCTGGGTCGCCAAGTACCAGCTAAAAGGTGAGCAGGTTTGGGTGGACGGCGGCCCCTGGTCGACCAAGTCCGCAGCCCTGTCAGCCGAAGCGCGTGATCGCGACCGCCGGCTGCACCGGCGGACCAACGAGACGTGCGCGAGCTTCGCCGATCGGTGGCTGGAGGAATGGCCGCGTCGAGCCTCATCCACTCGCCAGCTCTACTCGCAGGCCGCCGAGCGCTTCGCGGACGAGTTCGGACCGACCCCACTGGGTGAGGTCGAGCGCATGTCGGCGCGCTCCTGGGCGCTGGGAGTGCCGCGGAACATCTCGAAGATCATCGGCACGATGTATGAGGACGCGCGCAACGTCGGCCTGATCGAGTCGAACCCGTTCTCAAATCTGCGCCTGCCCGAGACCGAGCGCACCCAGGAGGTCGCGCCGCCGAGCCTGGACGAGTTCGCCAAGTTGCTGAATGGGTGCCTGGTCCTGGGCGGGTACGCGGCCGAGATGCGCGCTCTGATCCAGTTCACGGCCTGGACCGGGATCCGGGCCAGCGAGGTTCAGGGGTTGCAGTGGGACGACATCGGCGAGGAGACGATCTGGGTCAGGCGCGCGCGTAAGGACGACGGCACCTACGGCAAGCCGAAGAATGGGCGCGAGCGAGAGATCGCGTTCCCGCTGCCCGCTCGGGTGCTTGACCAGGTGCCGCAGCGGGAAGACTCGCCCTTCGTGTTCCACACGCCGAGGGGTGAGGTCCTGAAGAAGGGCAACCTCTATTACAGCTGGAACCGGGTCAGGGATAGCTCAGAGACCACGATGGACAGGATCGCCGCGGGCATCTCGCCCATCCGCTTCCACGACCTTCGCCACTTCTGCGCTACCAGGCTCCTCGAGATGGGCCTGGATCACTTCGCGGTCAGCGTGCAGCTGGGCCACGAGGACGGCGGGGCGCTCGTCATGTCGCGCTACGGCCACCCGAGCAAGGACGCCGCGCGCGAGCGCCTGCTCGGCGTGTTCGCCGGGGACGCGGCGACGACGTCGAGATCGGCAAGAGTCTCGCTGTAACCGCAGCGATCCAGCCCTGTGTTCACGACGCTCTCAGGCTTAGCAATCGCAATCGGCTTTGTCCTGCCGGGGTTCGTCGTCGCAGACCTTGCCGAGTCGCGGCGCGCGACGAGACCCGCTCGTACGGACCTGGAGCTCCTGCTGCGAGGTTTGATCTACGCGCTGTTTTTCCAAGGGGTGGCTGCTGCCCTGGGTTGGACCGGCCACGTCGTTGATCTTCTGACGGGCAAGGAGCCTGACGCACACCTTGGTGCGGTGAGCCTCTACGTGCTCGTGGTTTGTGTCGTGGCTCCGACAGCAGTAGGCCTAGGGCTCTCCAAATTGCTGAGGACAGCCGAGCAGAGCGAGCGTCTGCACTGGTGGCACTAT
>CAVOKZ010000044.1:0-15697 GCA_963696625.1 uncultured Solirubrobacterales bacterium | reverse complement strand
AACAGGGCGCCGGCGACTCGATGTTCGCCGGCATCGGGGTGGCACTCGCGGGCGGGTTAGGCGTCGAGGACGCGCTGCGGGCAGGGGCCGCCGCGGGGGCGCTCAACGTCACGCGTCACGGTCTCGGAACCGGCAGTCCAGCCGAGATTTCCACGCTCGCAGCCGAGGTTCGCCTCGTCGCGTTCGAGCCGGCTCAAGCGCCGGATGGAGGCGATTCGGGGGATTCGGCGGCTTCGACGGCCTCCTGAACGATCGGTAGGAGCTCGGCGACGAGGCCCGGCGTGGCTCCGATCGTGAACGCCGAGTGCGGCGACCACGGCGAGCCGTCGCGGTCAAACATCTCGGCTCCCGCCTCGCCCGCGATCAGCACCCCGGCCGCCACGTCCCACGGGAGGTTCGAGAGCATTACGGTCACGTCGAGACGCCCGGCCGCGAGCCAGGCGAGGTCGAGGCTCTCTGACCCATGCACACGGACGCGCAGCGAAGCGGAGACGAGGCGCCCCATCAGCTCAGCGTGAATGCGATTCTCGACCCTTGCGCTCTCGCCAACCGCGAAGTCGGCGAAGCCGACCATCGCTTCGTCTAGGCCCGGCTTCTCGACGACCCCGATGCGCTCGCCGTTGAGGTGGGCGCCGCCGCCGCGCCAGGCGACGTAACGCTCGCCCAGCAGCGGCAGATCGATGACACCAAGTGTCGGCTCGCCCCGCTCGACCAGGGCCAGCGAGATCGCGCAGAGTGGGCTGCCATTGGCGAAGTTGACCGTGCCGTCGATCGGGTCGAGCACCCAAACCGCCTCGGCCTCGGCGATGTCGGTGCCGCCTTCTTCCTCGCCGAGGAACGACGTGCCGGGTGCGATCTCCTCGAGCTCGGCTCGGATCGTCTCCTCGATCCGCACGTCGACCTCGGTCGCGTAGTCGCGGTCCCCCTTGGGGATGATCGAGCCGACGTGCCAGCGCTTCTCACGCAGGAGGTCCGCCCCCTTCCCGACGGCGCGCTCGGCTCCGCGCAGAAGCGCGGCGTCGAGGCTCATGCGCGCGAGGGCTCCTCGCGCCGCCGCAGCAACCAGCGACGCAGCTCGTCGGAGCCCCAGACGATCAACGGGAAGCAGGCCAGCAGCGCCAGCTCGCGGCCGCCGAGCGCCTCGGTCTGGAACACGTCCTGCAGAGGCGGCAGGTAGATGACGGCCGCCGCGAAGGCGAGCTCGAAGGCGATGCCCCAGAGCAGCAGGGGGTTGGAGAAGACGCCGATCTGCTTCAGCGAGACCCGGCTGGTCCGCGCCGCAAAGGCGGTGCCGACCTGGCAGGCCGTGATCCCGGCGAAGGTCATCGTGGTTGCGGTCAGGTAATCGTCGTGCAGGGCCGAGCCCGATCCGGTCGCGTCGCCGGGCGACCAGCCGGCGCCGGCGAGCACGAACAGGAAACCCCCGGTGACGAGCAGCGCCTCGACCATCCCGAGCCACAGCCAGGCGCGGGTGAGGATCCTGCGGTTGATGATCCCCTCGGAGCGCGAGCGCGGGGGCCGGTCCATGATTCCCGGCTCGCCGGGCTCCTGACCGAGCGCGACGGCCGGGACGGTCTCGGTGCCGAGGTCGATCGCGAGGATCTGCAGCGCTGTCAGCGGCAATGGCACGGCGCCTCCGGAGAGCGCGAAGATGAGGAAGGGCACGACTTCAGGCGTGGCATGGGCAAAGATGTAGGTGACGAACTTACGGATGTTGTCGTAGACGACGCGGCCTTCTTCGACTGCCGTCGCGATCGAGGCGAAGTTGTCGTCTGTGAGCACGACGGTCGCGGCCTCGCGCGCGACGTCGGTGCCGCTCAGTCCCATCGCCACCCCGATGTCGGCTTGGCGAAGGGCGGGGGCGTCGTTTACGCCGTCGCCGGTCATCGCGACTGTATGTCCTTCGCTGCGCAGCGCCGCGACCAGGTGGAGCTTGGTCTCGGGATTGCTGCGCGCGACCACCAGTTCCTCGGTTTCATTTACCAGGCGGTCAAGCTCGGTCTCAGCCATGGCGTCGATCTCGGTGCCGCTCAGCACGCGGGGCTGGCCGGTGACGATGCCGACTTCGCGGGCGATCGCCTCCGCGGTCAGGGCGTGATCGCCGGTGACCACCATGATCCGGATCCCCGCCCGCTTGCAGCGCGCGACGGCACCGGGCACGTCCGGGCGAGGCGGATCTCGCATCGCGGCGATGCCAAGGAAGCAGAGGGCTGACTCGAGCCGATCGCGGTCTTCGTCGCGGGGGCGGGCCTCGAGCCGGCGCTCGGCGAAGCCGAGCACGCGGAGGCCCCGCCGCGCGTACCCGTCGGCGGCGTCCTGGATGCGCGTGCGCTCCTCCTCGGTCAAGTCCCGTTCGCCGTCGGCGCCCCTGACCCGGTCGCAGCGAGCGAGCAGCTCGGCCGGGGCGCCCTTCGCGTGCAACCAGCGCTGGTCCGTGCCCTCCGTGTCGAGGGTGGTCATCAGCTTCCGCCTGGGGTCGAAGGCGAAGAGGAGCATGCGCCTGTTCGCCCGTTCTCGCTGGGCGCCCGACCAGTCCTCGCCGAGCTGGGCGGCGGCCGTCAACAGCGCGCTCTCGGTGGGGTCGCCGGCCCTCTGCCAGCCTTCCTCGCCCTGGTCGACGTGGGCGTTGTTGCAGCGGACCGCGGTGCGCAGCAGCCCGGAGAAGGGCTCCGGCGGCGAGCCCGCCCAGGGCCGGCTCGCCGGATCCACCTCTACGCCGTCGGCCCAGACCGCCGAGACCGACATCCGCCCCTCGGTCAGCGTGCCGGTCTTGTCGGTGCAGATCACGTCGGTCGATCCGAGCGTCTCGACCGCGGTCAGCCGCTTGACGAGCGCGCGGCGCCGGGCCATCCTCCGTACGCCCACTGCGAGCGCGAGGGTGATCGTCGGCAGCAGGCCCTCGGGGACGTTGGCGACCAGCAGGCCGATCGCGAACACCAGCGAATCGTCGAGAGGAAGCCCGGCAATGGTGACCCCGATGAGAAGGAACAGCACGCCACCGGCGACGGCGACGCCCGCGATCAGCTTGGCCGCATGGTTGACCTGAATCTGCAGCGGGCTGATTTCGGCGGTGACCCGCTGGGTCAACGCCGCGATGCGCCCCAGTTGGGTGCCCATGCCGGTCGCGTAGACGACCGCTTCGGCTTCGCCCGCTGTGCAGAGGCTGCCGCTGAACACCAGGTCCTCGGACTCAAGCCGCGTGCCGCCGGCGCTGGGGGCGCCGGCGCTCCGGGCCACCGGTTGCGACTCGCCGGTCAGCGGCGACATGTCGACCTCGAGCGAACCGGCGAGGAGCCGCGCGTCGGCTGAGATGCGCTCACCCTCGGAGAGCAGAAGGACGTCGCCCGGGACGAGCGCCGCGGCATCGATCCCGATCTCCTCGCCGTCCCTGCGTACGCGGACGGTGGGGGGCAGGAACTCCTGCAGCGCCTCGGTCGCTCGCTCGGCCTGCACCTCCTGGGCGAACGCGAAGATCGCGTTGAGGACGATCACGGCGACGATCGCGATCGCCAGCGGCACCAGGTCGCCCGCGATCGAGAGTGCCGCGGCGACCCAGAGCAGCAGCGCGAGCGGATGCGTGAACTGCCTGCTCAGCTCCCGCAGCCGTCCCGGCCCCTCGCGGCGGCGAATCTCGTTGGGCCCGTGCTGCCGCAGGCGCCGCTCGGCCTCGCGCGGCGTCAGCCCCTCGCGGCGGGTGCCCAGATGCCGCAGCAGCAGGGCGAGACGCTCTTCCGGGTCCGGTTGCGAGGGCGGGGGCATGGCTCGTCCCATCATCCCTTTCCCTGACGGCCTCGTGTTTGCCGCCTGGGTACGCGTGGAGATCAAGCTCCGCTAGAAGGAGTTCAAGGCTTCGCGCTGAGCTCGTCGCCCTGCGTGGCGAGCATCTGCGAGATCAGCTCCATGTACTGAACGAGGTGCCGGGTGCCGAGGAAGTTCGAGCGAACGCGCTCTCGCGCCGCGGTGCCCATCGCCACGGCTCGGGCGTGGTCGCCGAGAAGCCCGTCGATCGCCTGCCCTGCGGCGCTCAGGTCGGTCGGGTCGGCGAGCAGCACGCCCGATTCGCCGTCGACGATCTGATCCTGAATCCCGCCGACGGCGCTCGCCACCACCGGCCGTGATTTCCACATCGCCTCGGCGACGGTCAGCCCGAAGCCCTCGGCGAGGCTCTTCTGGACGACGACGTCGGCGCGCCGCTGGATCGCGTTGACCATCACCGCGTTCTCCTCGATGTCGTCCATCGGCAGCGAGACGAGGTGGACCCGGCCGCGAAGCTCGTCGCCCAGCTCGGCGCGCGCGCCGCGCACCTCCGCAAGCACGTCGGCGCCCTCGGGATCGTCGGAAATCGCCGACGCGGCGGGGCCGGCCAGGACCAGGTGGGCGCCGGGCGTGCGGGTGTGCTCGGTGAAGCTGTGCAGGACGCCGACGGGATCCTTGAGGTGGTCCCAGCGCGAGACCTGGGCGACGACCGGGGCCCCGGCGGGGATCGGCGCATCCTGGTCGATATCCGCGGCGCGGTCGACCCGCGCTGAACTCCCGTCGTGGCGCCGGAAGATCGGCCTGCCGCCGTCTTCGCTCAAGCCGATGGTGGCGAGGATCGCGTCGACGGTCTCGCCGTCGAGATCCTGGTTCTTGGGCGAGAACGCGTCGATCGAGGGCGGCACGAGCCAGACCTTCTCCGCCTCGAGCCCGTCCCAGATGAACTCGCGGCGGGAGAAGACGTAGGCGTCGGCGTCCTCGACGTCCTGCCGCAGGAAGTCCCACGTCTGGCGGGCCAAGTCGCCGGGCTTATCGACGCCGATGTGGCAGCGCCAGACGACGCTCACCTCGCGCGACTTCACGTGGGGGACGAGGCCTGCGGTCTGCGGGTCGTGGAGGTAGACGACGTCTCCCTCGCGCACGAGGTCGACGAGCTCTCTTGCGGCTTCGCGCAGGGCCGCGTTGTAGACGTCGCGCTCGCGCTTGCCGAGCTCGCCGCCGTCACCGGGCGAGTTGTGGAGGCGGTTGTGGATCCTCTTGGTGACGTGGAAGAAGTCCTTGTTGCCGGAGACCGTGAGCCAGCGGGCGTTCACCCCCGCACCGCGGGCGTAGGCGAGCAGCGAGTGCAGCATCTCGGCCACCCCGCCGCCGCGCGCCGTCGAGTTGATGTGCCAGATCACGCGCCCGTCGAGCAGCTCGTGGGCCGTCTCGGTCGCCTTCACGACCCGTTCGTAGTCGGAGCCGATGATCTCGGCGAACCGCTCCGGCGACGTAGCCGGGATCGGGACTTCTTCGAGGGCGGCCACCGAGCTGCAGATCGCCTCGGGGATCATCTCGATGGCGCCGCTCGGGCACTCCTCGGCGCAGAGACCGCAGCCCTTGCAGAAGTCGAGGTCGATCTTGTAGAGCTCGCCGGGGTCGCCGAGCTTGATCACCGCGTTGTCGGGGCAGACGCCGTAACAGTTGTCGCAGGAGAAACAGTGGCCGCACGACATGCAGCGGCGAGCCTCATAGAGCGCGGTGGCGATGTCGAGACCGGCGACGACCTCCTCGAAGGTGGAGCGGCGCCGCTCGGTCTCGAGCTGCGGCTGGACGCTTCGGGGCGCGTCGGCGAAGTACCAGGTGTTGAGCTCTTCGAACGAGATCACCTCGCTCTTCGGGGGCGGGGCGTAGTCGGCGTCGCGCAGCCAGCCGTCGATGTTGCGGGCGGCTTTCTTGCCGTGGCCGACGCCAACCGTGACGGTGCGCTCCGCGGGCACCATGTCGCCACCGGCAAAGACCCCTTCGTGCCCGGTCATCATGTTGGGCCCCACGCTGACGACGCCGTCAGACACCTCGACGCCGGAGACGCCCTCGAGCAGCGACAGGTCGGCGTCCTGGCCGAGCGCGAGGATCACCGAGTCGGCCTCGAGCTCGTCGAATTCGCCCGTGGGCTGGGGGAAGCCGGTGTCGTCGAGCTCCATCTTCTCGACCGCGACCTTGCCGCCGTCGACCTGCTTGATCGTCTCCAGCCAGCGCATCATCACGCCCTCCTCCTCGGCCTCGGAGACCTCGAACTCGTGCGCCGGCATGCGCTCGCGGTTGCGCCGGTAGACGACCACCGCGTCGGTGGCGCCGAGGCGCTTCGCGGTCCGGGCCGCGTCCATCGCCGTGTTGCCGCCGCCGTAGACGACGACCCGGCGGCCGAGCAGCGGTTTCTCCTTACCCTCCATCGATTCCAGCACCGAGACCGCGTCGACGATCCTCGCCGCCTCGCCGGCTGGGATCTCGGCATGCCTGCCGATGTGGGCGCCGACGGCGAGGAAGGCGGCGTCGAAGCCACCCGCCGCCATCGCTTCCTCGATGTCGGTCACCTTGCGGTCGAGCTCGAGCTCGACGCCCATAGCCAGGATGCGGGCGACCTCGGCGTCGAGCACGTCGCGCGGGAGGCGGTAGGTGGGGATCCCGAAGCGCATCATGCCGCCGGCCATCGGACCCGCTTCGTGGATCGTCACCGAGTGGCCGAGCCGGGTCAGGTGGTAGGCCGCCGAAAGCCCGGAGGGGCCGGCGCCGACCACCAGCACGCGCTTGCCCGACGGCTCCGGCGGCGCCTCGAACGTCCAGCCCTTCGCGATCGCCTCGTCGCCGAGGAAGCGCTCGACGGCGTGGATCCCGACCGCCTCGTCGAGCTGTCCGCGGTTGCAGGCGGTCTCGCACGGGTGGTAACAGACGCGCCCCATGATCGCCGGGAACGGGTTGTCCTCGACCAGTTTGCGCCACGCCCGCTCGTAGCCCTCGCCGCCCTCCTCGGCTTCGTAGAGCCAGGCCTGGATGTTCTCGCCGGCGGGGCAGGCGTTGTTGCAGGGCGGCAGCCGGTCGACGTACTCCGCCCGCTCGGTGCGCCAGTTGCCGGTCTTGTTGGCGAGGCTGGAGCCGACGTCGAGGGTGATCGCGTACGGCTTGGCGGGAGGGGTGGAGCGCTCCATCACTGCGGCCCGTGCGGGGTATCGGCGAGCAGGTCGGGGAGATCCTCCGCTCCGCCGTCGTCGAGCAGGCCGAAGCGGCGGATGTTGCGATCGGCCGCGTACTGGATCTGATCGATCACGTCGGTGCGCGGCTCTTTGCCGAACAGGTGGGCGTAGCGCTTCTGCAGCTTCAGGTACTCGGTGACCGGCACCTGTCTGCGGATCTTCGAGACGCCGGTCACCTCGCCGTCGGTGGCCTCGAAGACGGGGAACAGGCCCGTCTCCTTGACCAGCCGCGCGAGCTTGATCGTGTCGGCCGAGTCGGCGCCCCAGCCGAGCGGGCAGGGCACGAAGACGTGGAGGTAGCGGGCGCCGCGGAACTGCATCGCCCGCTCGACCTTGGCCTCGAGGTCGCGGAGATCGGCGACGGTGGCGGTGGCGACGTAGGGGATCTCGTGGGCCATCGCGATCAGCGGCGCGTTCTTGCCCTTGCCGAAGGCGTTACCGGCCTGGCCCCCGAGCGGCTTCGTGTTCGCGGTGCGCGCGGCTGCCGGCGTGGCGCTCGAGCGCTGGACGCCGGTGTTCATGTAGGCCTCGTTGTCGTAACAGATGAAGAGCACGTCGTCGTTGCGCTCGAACATCCCCGAGAGGCAGGCGAAGCCGATGTCGAGCGTGCCGCCGTCGCCGCCCTGGCCGACGACCCGCACGTCGTCGCGGCCCTTGGCCTTGAGCGCCGCGGCGATCCCGGTGCTGACCGCGGGCGCGTTGCCGAACAGGGAATGGATCCACGGCAGCTGCCACGAGCTCTCGGGAAACGGGGTGGAGAAGACCTCGAGGCAGCCGGTCGCGTTGGCGGCGATCAGCTGGCCGTCGGTGGCCCGCAGCGCCGCGTCGAGCGCATAGCGGGCGCCGAGCGCCTCGCCGCAGCCCTGGCAGGCGCGATGGCCCGAGGTGAGCGAGTTCGAGCGCTCCATCCGCGCCTGAACCGAGCGTTGATCCGGCTCCAGAAGGCGGTTTCCAACGACGAAGGTGTCGGTTTGGTAGAGCTTGACCTGCTGCTCGGGCCCGCCGTTTCCCTCCGCCATCAGTGCGGCCTCGCGGCGACGATGCCGAGGTCGCGGATGATGTTCTCGGCGTGCGGGCCCGAGCCGCCGCCTTCCTGCATCCGCTTCAGCTCGCGCTCGACCACCTCGGTGTCGAGGTCGAGGAAGCTGAGCGGGGCGAGGTCGTCGCGGATCGCCTGCTCGAAGAGGCCGTGCAGCGATTCCTTGGTGATCGAGCGCCCGCCGAGCCCGGCGATCACGGTGTAGCCGTTGAGCTGGATCCCCGAGAGCGCCATGCGCACGTTGGCGGAGACTATGCCGCCGATCCCGGGCGCCAGCGCCTTCTCGAGCACGACGACGCGCTTGGCGGCGCCGAGCGCCTCGCGGATCTCCTCGAGCGGGAACGGCCGGAACGACTTGAGGCCGAGCACGCCGATCCGCTCGCCGGCGTCGCGCATCTCGTCGACGACCTCCGAGATCGTGCCCAGCACCGAGCCGAGCGCGAGCACGATCGTCTCGGCGTCCTCGGTCCGGTAGCGGCTGACCAGCCCGCCGGAGTCGCGGCCGAAGGCGGCGGAGAAGTCGGCTGCGACCTCGGGGATCAGGTCGAGGGCGGCCATCTGCTTGGCGTGGGCGAGGTACTTGACCTCGAAGAAGGCCTCGGGCCCGACCATCGCCCCGATCGTCACGGGGTCCGCCGGGTCGAGCAGCTGCTGGGGCTCGAAGGCGGGGAGGAAGGCGTCGACCGCCTCCTGGCCGGGGATGTCGACCTCGTCGTAGGCGTGGGTGAGGATGAAGCCGTCCATGCAGACCATCACCGGCAGCGAAAGCCGCTCGGCGATTCTGAATGCCTGGATGTGGAGGTCGAGCGCCTCCTGGTTCGACTCCGCGTAGAGCTGGATCCAGCCGGAGTCGCGCTGCGACATCGAGTCCGAGTGGTCGTTCCAGATATTGATCGGCGCGCCGATCGCGCGGTTGGCGATCGTCATCACGATCGGCAGCCCCAGGCCCGAGGCGTTGTAGAGGGCCTCGGCCATGTAGAGCAGCCCCTGGCTCGCCGTCGCGGTGTAGGTGCGCGCGCCGGCCGCCGAGGCGCCGATCGCGGCCGAGAGCGCCGCGAACTCGGACTCGACCATCAGGTACTCGCAGGGGTCGATATCGCCGGTGGTGACGAGGTCGGAGAGGTGCTCGACGATGTGGGTCTGGGGTGAGATCGGGTAGGCGCTGATCACCTCCGGCCGGCAGCGGGCGACGGCCTCGGCGACGGCGCGCGAGCCCTCCTCTTGCCTAAGCACTGGCCGGCTCCTTCGCGTCGCGCTGCACCCATTCGAAGGCCTCGTTGGCGGCGGCGGTGTTCTTCTCGGCGACGGCGCCGCTGAACTTCTGGCCGATCGCCGCGACCACCGAGGAGAGCGTGACGACGCCGCTGAGCGCCGCGAAGCCGCCGAGCAGCACGGCGTTCGGCAGCGGCCGGCCGAGGTGCTCGCGGGCGATCTCGCTGGCCGGCACCGTGAGCAGGCGCTCGGGGCGGTGGCGATCGGCGAGCTCGGCCAGCCCGAGCTCGTCGAAGCTGCGCGAGGTGTTGATCAGCACGTAGCCCTCCGGCCCGAGCCCGCTGAACAGCTTCACCTGGTGCAGCAGGGTGGGGTCCTGGACGATCAGCGCGTCCGGCGCCGAGACCGGCTCGCGAACGCGGATCGGGCGCTCGTCGATGCGGCAGAAGGACACGACCGGAGCCCCGGTCCGCTCGGAGCCGAAGGTGGGGAAGGCCTGGGCGTGCTTGCCGTCCTCGAACGCCGCGATCGAGAGCATCTCGGCCGCGGTGACCACGCCCTGGCCGCCGCGCCCGTGGATGCGGACCTGAAACACCTCAGCGCACCGCCGCGAGCTCGGTGAGCTCATCGAGCGACTCGGCGACGCCGGCGGCGAGGACGTCGAGGTCGCGCACCGTGTCGCGGTCGGCGTTCCAGCAGAAGAAGACGTCGCCGCAGTAGCTGAAGACCGCGAGCCCGAGCGCGTGCTCGGCGGCGATCGGCACCAGCGGCCAGATCTCCTGCACCTCCGACCCCGCGAAGTACAGCGGCGCCTGCGGCCCTGGGACGTTGGTGATCGTCAGGTTGAAGAGGCGCGTCGCGTACATCGAACGCGCGAGGAAGCTGTGGAGGACGGGCGGGACGTGGCTCGAGAGACCGATCACCGCCGAGGAGCCGAGCGATTGGGTCCCGGACTTGAGCCCCTCGGCCTCCTCGATCTGGAGCTCGTAGCGACGGGCGGGGTCAGCCTCGGCGACCGGGAGGTGGACGAACAGCGAGGAGATCCGGTTGCCCATCGCCAGCTTGTCGCCGGCGCCGCGGATGTTGACCGGCACCATCGCCCTCAGGCCGGCGGCCGGAAGCTCGTGGCCGCGCTCGGAGAGCAGTCTGCGCAGGCCCCCGGCGGCGGTGGTGAGGACGACGTCGTTGACGGTGCCGCCGAGCGCCTGCTTGATCGCCCGCAGCTGGTCGAGCTTCACCGTCTGAACCGCCAGCCGGCGCTTGGCGCCGATCGGCGCGTTGATGCTGCAGCTCGGCGCGGCGATCGCCTCGTCGCGTACGAGCAGCTCGGCGAGCGCCCGCGAGCGCCGCCAGGCGTCGCGCGCCCTCGAGGGGTGGGTGGCGGTGCCGATCGCGGACTCGGCCGCGTGCAGCCCGGCCTCGGCTGTGCGCACGGCGGCGCGGCCGAGCCTCAGCCCGGGGTGCGCGACGGTCGAGATCGCCCGCCGCCAGGCCGGGCCGCCGTCGGCGGTTTGGCTCGCCTCGGGCGCGGGCTCGGCGACGGCCCCGTCGGCCGACCCGGTCCGCGGCTCGCGCTCGGCGTTGAGCAGCGTCTGGGCCATGTCGACCGAGCCGACGCCGTCGATCATGCAGTGGTGGGTCTTGGTGACGATCGCCCAGCGGCCGTCGGCGAGCTCGAGCACGGCCATCTCCCACAGCGGCCGAGCACGGTCGAGGCGTCCCGAATAGAACTCGCCGGCCCACTCGAGCAGCTCCGCCGTTCCGGCGGGCGCCGGCAGGCCGGCGCGGAAGACGTGGCGGTCGACGTGGAAGTTCTCGTCCGGCACCCAGCTCGGCCAGTGCAGGCCACCGGTGTGCGGCTCGGAGAGCCGCTGGCGGTAGCGCGGCAGGTCGGGCACCCGAGCGAGGACCTCGTCGCGGATGCGGTCGATCGGCGGCGCGCCGCCTCCGGGCTGCGGCTCGAGCAGGATCACCCCACCGATGTGCATGTGGACGCTCGGGTCCGCCTCCTCGAGTTCGAGGAAGGTCGCGTCGAGGGCGCTTAGCTCCTCGGACACGGGCGGTCCAAACCGGTTGCCACTGTCATATCGAGCCCCTCCAGGATCGTGGTTCGACCAAGGCGACAAACCTGCCAACGATGCTACGCCTTTCCATTGGGGCCGAGGACGCGAGGCTGGGAATGTGACACCATCCCGCTCCGGCAGGTCATCCGACGTAACCGTCCACAAAGGAGTTGTGAACTTCCCCGTGAGTGAATCGACCGTTGCTGTAGAGGCGCTGACAAAGCACCCCAAGCTGATCTCCTGGATCGAGGAGATCGCGGAGCTGACTCAGCCCGACGACATCCACTGGTGCGACGGATCGGCGGAGGAGTACGACCGCCTCTGCCAGGAGATGGTCGAGAACGGGACCTTCAAGAAGCTCTCCGACGCCAAGCGCCCGAACTCATACCTCGCGCGCTCCGACCCCGGCGACGTCGCCCGGGTCGAGGACCGCACCTTCATCTGCTCCGAAAACGAGCGCGACGCGGGGCCGACCAACAACTGGACCGAGCCGGCTGAGATGCGGACCAAGCTCGAGGGCCTGTTCAAGGGCTCGATGAAGGGCCGGACGATGTACGTCGTTCCCTTCTCGATGGGGCCGCTGGGCTCGCACATCGCCCACATCGGGGTGCAGCTGACCGACTCGCCGTATGTCGCGGTCTCGATGCGGATCATGACCCGGATGGGCCAGGGCGCTCTCGACGTGCTCGGCGAAGAGGGCGAATTCGTCCCCTGTGTTCACTCGGTCGGGATGCCGCTCGCCGAGGGCCAGGTGGACGTGCCGTGGCCCTGCAACGCCGACAACAAGTACATCGTCCACTACCCCGAGTCGCGTGAGATCTGGTCCTACGGCTCCGGCTACGGCGGCAACGCCCTGCTGGGCAAGAAGTGCTTTGCCCTGCGGATCGCCTCGGCGATGGCCCGTGACCAGGGCTGGATGGCCGAGCACATGCTGATCCTCAAGCTCACCTCGCCCTCCGGCGAGGTCAAGTACGTCACCGGCGCCTTCCCCTCGGCCTGCGGCAAGACCAACCTCGCGATGGTCGTGCCGACGCTGCCCGACTGGAAGGTCGAGACGGTGGGCGACGACATCGCCTGGATGAAGTTCCACGAGGACGGCCGCCTCTATGCCGTCAACCCCGAGGCCGGCTTCTTCGGCGTCGCTCCCAACACCAGCTACAAGACCAACCCGAACGCGATGGAGACGGTCGGCCGCAACACGATCTTCACCAACTGCGCGAAGACCGGCGACGGCGACATCTGGTGGGAGGGCATGACCGGCCAGCCGCCGGACCATGTGACCGATTGGCACGGCAACGACTGGTCGCCCGACTCTGAGGAGCCGGCGGCGCATCCGAACTCACGGTTCACGGTGTCGATCGATCAATGCCCGAGCGCCGCGGACGAGTGGCAGGACCCGGCCGGCGTGCCGATCGACGCGTTCCTGTTCGGCGGCCGCCGCTCGAGCGTCGTGCCGCTGGTCTTCGAGGCGCGCGACTGGGAGCACGGTGTCTACACCGGCGCCGTCATGTCCTCGGAGACGACGGCCGCGGCCACCGGCGAGGTCGGCAAGCTGCGCTTCGACCCGATGGCGATGCTGCCCTTCTGCGGCATCAACATGGCCGACTATTTCGGGCACTGGCTGAAGGTCGGCTCCGAGCACGATGCGGCGAAGCTGCCGAAGATCTTCCACGTCAACTGGTTCCGTAAGGACGAGGACGGCAAGTTCCTCTGGCCCGGGTTCGGCGAGAACAGCCGCGTGCTCGAGTGGGTCTTCCGCCGCTGCAACGGCGAGGGCGAGACCGTCGACTCGGCGCTCGGGCTGCTGCCCGCTGAGGGCGAGCTCAACACCGACGGGCTCGAGATCTCGCCCGAGGCGATGAGCGAGTTGCTCACCGTCGACGAGCAGGCGCTCAAAGCCCAGCTGCCCCAGGTCGAGGAGCACCTCGCCAAGTTCGGCGACGATCTGCCGGATGCCGTGCGCTCGCAGTTCGAGGCGCTGAAGGAGCGGCTCGGTTAGGGCGACGCGCCGCCGCGCTTGCGCCGTCGCTGCTTCTTGATCTCCTGCAGCGCGGCGATGTCAACCTGATCTTGACCGCGCCCGGCGGCGTGCTTCATGGCGAGCAGATCATCCACCGAGGCAACGAGGATCGTGACGCCGTTGGCCTCCATGCGATCGGCGCGCCGGCGGAGGGCAGCGTAACCGCTGACTCCGTCGAGTGTCTTGTGAACATCGAGCCGCCCGGCCGATGTCCGCAGGGTGAGCAGCTGGACCCGATCCAGCGTTTGCTCATCGGCCACAAACGGCACGTCCTCCTCGATGCCGAACAACCGAGCGTCAAGTTCTGTGAGGACCGCGCCGAGGACCCGCAGGTTTGCGTGGTCAGCGGCAAAGGCGATGTCCAGATCCTTCGTGAATCGCTCATAGCCTTGGAGGGCGACGGCGAGGCCGCCAACGACGACAAAGTCAACGCCCGCCGCGACCAGGCGACGGAGAAGTTCATCGGGGTCGAATGGGGGGAGGTCAGGCACTCTGGCGTTGCGCCTTCCCGACGTTCTTCCGTGCCCAGTCGTACATCTCCTTGACCGTCTGAAGACGCTGTGACGGCGTGCTTGCGAGGCCGTCGGCGATCAACGTTGGGTCAATCTGCTGTTGCCCTCCCGTGGAGAGTTCGAGTTGCGCGCCGGCCGCCTCCAACACAACGTGGAGCGTCTCGAAGCGAGGATTCGCCCCCGGCGCCTCGAGGCGGGCGACCTCGGGCTGCGTGAGTCCAGCTCGCCTCGCGAGCTCGATCTGGGTGAGTCCGGCGGCCTTGCGGGCCGCCTTAACGAGGGCAGGCGCGTTCATAGGTATAGCTTAAACCCTATATAGCGATAACGCTATATGCATCGCGTGGCGCTACGGCGTCAAAATGATCTAACCCTGTTTCAGTGGAGTTGAGTTTCTAGAGTCCTTCGGCACCAAGCGTCCAAATGGGGTCAGGTCTTGAATGCAACAGGCCGCGTGAATGTCGGATGCAAGACCTGACCCCTGTGCATGTGGTCATCGTCCAAATGGGGTCAGGTCTTGAATGCAACAGGCCGCGTGAATGTCGGATGCAAGACCTGACCCCTGTGCATGAGTTGCACTTGTGGTCATTGCTCTCTGGAGTTGACCCGCTTTCGTGGACACCTTTCCCTCTGGGATCCTTGGATCTCAGAAAGGAGATCAAGTGCCACGATCACGACCCCCATACCCCGACGAGTTCCGAGCCGAAGCAGTGCGCCTGGTCAAGGCCGGCGATGACTCGGTAGCCCAGATCGCCAAGGACCTCGGCATCTCCGACCAGACTCTTCGCAACTGGGTTGCCCAGGACGACGTCGACGCCGGCAAGAAGCCCGGGCTGAAGAGTGACGAGCGGGCCGAGCTCGGCCAGCTGCGCAAGGAGAACAGAAAGCTCCGCGAGGAGCGAGAGATCCTGAAAAAAGCAACGGCCTTCTTCGCGGGCGAGACCGAGCGGAGGTAGGAGAGGTGCACCACTTCATCCGCGCGGAGAAGGCCAACCACTCGGTCGCCACCCTCTGCCGCGTGCTCGAGGTCTCGCGCTCTGGCTTCTATGCCGCACAGCGCCGCCCGGCCTGCGACCGGGCCCTCGAGGACGCGCAGCTGATCCCCCGGATCAAGAAGATCCACACCGACTCCCGCCAGACCTACGGGGTGCCGCGGGTGCACGCGATGCTGGCCCGCGAGGGCACCCACGTCGGCCGCAAGCGGGTGGCTCGCCTGATGGCCCGGGAGGGCATCTCCGGCCTCGTCAAACGCAAGAAGGGCCGCACCACGATCCGGGTGCCGGGCGTCGCCACCTCGCCGGATCTGGTGAAGCGCAGCTGGAACCCCACAGAGCCCAATCGCCTCTGGGTCGCCGACATCACCTACATCCGCACCTGGGAGGGATGGCTCTACCTGGCCGCGGTTCTCGACTGCCATTCCCGCCGCTGCGTCGGCTGGTCGATCGCCGATCACCTGCGGGCGCAGATCGTCGTCGACGCGGTCGAGATGGCGGTCGCCCGGCGCCGCCCCGAGCCGGGCCTGATCCACCATTCCGACCACGGATCGCAATACGTCTCTGGCCTTCGGCGCCCACCTGCGCGAGGCCGGCATCGAGACCTCGATGGGCTCGAAGGGATCGGCGCTCGACAACGCCGTCGCCGAGTCCTTCTTCGCCTCGCTGAAGAAGGACCTGATCAACCGCTACTCCTGGCCGACCAAGGCCGACGCCAGGGTCGCGACCTTCGAATGGATCGAGGCCTTCTACAACCGCACCCGGCTTCACTCGACCCTCGGCAATCTCTCTCCCGAGGAGTTTGAGAAACACTCCCTCACAATCAAGAAATGACTCCAACAACCCCAACGGAAAAGTGTCTACCGAAGCGGGTCA
>CAVOKZ010000043.1:0-16188 GCA_963696625.1 uncultured Solirubrobacterales bacterium | reverse complement strand
TGACGATGTGGCCCGAGTTACGGGGCAGCATCCGCTCGATCGCGAGCTTGGTCCCGTAGATCACGCCGTGGACGTTGATGTCGATCTGGCGCCGGGCCGACTCGTCCGACTCTTCGCTGAAGAGACCGACGGGCATGATCCCGGCGTTGTTGATGAGGACGTCGATCGGGCCGAGCTTCTTCTCGGCCTCCGAGAGGAAGGTCTCGAACGAGGAGCGGTCGGTGACGTCGAGCGGCAGCGCGAAGGTGTCGCCGCCGAGCTCGGTCGCGGTCTTCTCGGCCAGCTCGAGGTCGAGGTCGCCGATCCCGACCCGCGCGCCCTTCGCGATCAGGGCCTTGGCCGTGGCCTTGCCGATTCCCCGCGCCGCCCCGGTGATCGCGACCGTCCGTCCTTGCAGTGAGCGCTTCGCCTTCGCCATCGTGAATCTCCTCTCCAGGCGGCCCCGGACGCGAAGCCGAGGAGCCGCCGGTCATGTAATTGGCTGGTCAGCCAGGAATCTAGCGCTCCTATACTCGCGGCGTGGCTTCGCAGACCGAGACGATCAGCTTCGCGCGCGGCGCGCCGAGCGCCGACATCCTCCCTGCCGAGGCGGTGAAGGCGGCCGCGGAGCGGGCGCTGACCGACGACTGGCAGAAGGCGCTTTCCTACGGGCTCGGCCCCGGGCACCCCGGCCTCTGCGAGTGGATCGCCCGCGAGCTGCACGGGATCGAGCCCGAGCGGGTGATGGCGGCCAACGGTTCGCTCGAGGCAGGCTGGTTGCTCTTCGAGCACCTGATCTCGCCCGGCGACCGCGTCGTGATCGAGCAGCCGACCTACGACCGCACGCTGCTGCTGCTCCAGCGCCTCGAGGCCGAGCTGGTGCCGATTCCGCTGGAGGACGACGGCATCGACGTCGGGACGCTCGAGAAGGCCCTCGGCGAAGGCCCGATCAAGTTCGCCCACGTGATCCCCAACTTCCACAACCCGGCAGGCTGCACGCTGTCGGCCGCCAAGCGCGCGCGGCTGGTCGAGCTCGCCGCCGAGCACGACTTCACGATCTTCGAGGACGACCCCTACCGCCTGATCCGCTTCGGCGAAGAGCCGCCGGCGACGCTGCTCTCGCTCGACGGCGCCGACAAGGTCGTGCACGCGTCCTCGTTTTCGAAGACGGTCAGCCCCGGCGTCCGCGTCGGCTATCTTGCCGGCCCCGCCGAGCTGATCGCGGCGCTCGCCAAGCGCGCCAACGGCCTCTACATCTCGCCGAACATGCTGGCCGAGTCGATCGTGCTCGAGCTCTGCACCTCGGGCGCACTCGAGGAGAACGTGAAACTGGTCAGCGCCGAACTCGGCAAGCGCTGCGAGACCCTGGTCTCGGCGCTCAAGGAGCACCTGCCCGAGGCCGAGTTCGTCGTTCCCGAGGGGGGCTACTTCCTCTGGCTCGAGCTCCCGGGCGACCTCGACACGACGGTGCTGCTCGCCGAGGCCAAGTCCGAGGGCGTCACCTTCGTCGCCGGCCCGGATTTCATGGGCTCGAAGTCGACCCTGCGGCTCTCGTTCGCGCCGGTCCCGGCCGACCAGATCGAAGAGGGCGTCGAGCGCCTCGCGCGGGCGCTCGAGAAGACGCGCGCCGCCGCCGCGGCTTAGCGGCCGTAGCGGTCCACGGAGACTTCGAGCTGCTCGGGCAGCGGCGGGCGCGGCTCGGGCGCGGGGTCGGCCGTCACCGAGACGGTCTCGGCTACGTCGCGCTTGACCGAATGCTCGCCTTCCGAGGAGCTGATCACGATCTCGTCGCCGGAGCTCTTCAGCTCCCCCTCGAGCGTCGGGTGGATCCCGGTGGCCTTGAGGTAGTGGAGGATCTCCTCGGCCTCGTTCTCGAAGCGCAGGATCGTCACCGTCGCGCCGGGCTCGACATCGGCGAGCAGAACGCCGGCCTCGCGCGCCACGCCTCTGAGCGGGTGTCCGTGGGGACAGGTCGTCGCGTCCCCGATCGCCACCGCCATCCGCTCCTGGAGCACCGGTGACATCCCGTGCTCGAGGCGCTCGGCCTCCTCGTGGACCTCGTCCCAGGGGATGCCGAGCACATCAGTGAGGAAGCGCTCGATCAGCCGGTGGCGATAGACCACGTCCTCCGCCTCATCGCGGCCCTGGCTGGTGAAGCTCAGCGACTTGTCGGAGGCGCGCTCGACGTATCCGTCGGTCTCGAGCCGGCCGATCATCTCGTGGACCGTCGGCGGGGAGAGCTGCATCGCCCGGGCGAGGTTGGCGCCCGTGATCGGCAGCCCCGCCTCGTCGAGCCAGAACATCGACTCGAGGTACTCCTCCTGCGCAACTGTGGCGTCGGCAGATGACATCGAGGCGAGATTAGCGGCACCGGGGTTTCGGGCTCGGTCATCTCAGTAGAGTGCCCGCCTTGATGAAGCGCATCGCCCTCGCAGCGGCGGTCCTCGCCCTTGCGGCGGGGCTCGCCTCACAACCCGCGGCCGCGGCCCCGTCGCAGCCGAACATCGTCGTGATCCAGACCGACGATCAGACCTACGCGGACATCTTCGCGACCACGACCGGCCGCGCGAAAGGCGCGCCGATCATGCCCAAGACCCGGGCGCTGCTCGGCGGCAACGGCGTGACCTTCACCCGCTACTACTCGAGCTACCCGCTTTCCTGCCCGTCGCGGACGACGTTGCTGACCGGCGAGTACGCCCACAACCACCGTGTGCTCGCCAACAAGATGCTGCTCGGGAACGCGCTCGTCTTCTGCTCCTTCCCCGGCTTCGTCAACCATCAGGCGGCGATGCCCGCGCGGCTCCAGGACGCCGGCTACCGCACCGCTCACGTCGGCCGCTTCCTCAACGGCTACCCCGGCGGAGCCTTCCGCGGCGAGCCGGTCAATGACGTCCCGCCCGGCTGGAACGAGTGGCACTCGCCGGTTTCGGCCAACCCGGGCCACGATGCCGCCCTCTACTTCGGCTACACGATGAACGACAACGGCGTGATCTCGACCCCGCTCGGCGACGCGACCTACCGGGTCCGCACCCCCGCCGACTACTTCACCGACGTCAGCACCCGGCGCGCGATCGACGCGATCAACGCGGGCGACCAGAGCAAGCCGTTCTTCCTCGAGTTCGACCACCGCGCCCCCCACGAGGACGCCCGCCCGCCGGTCGGCCCCCAGCCGGCGCCCGGATACGCCGGCAGCATGCGCCGCGCGAAGCTGCCGCACCCGCCGTCCCTGCACGAGACCGACGTCTCCGACAAACCGGGCTTCGTCCGCGGCCACGGGCCGCCGACCAAGAAGCAGCTCAAGGCGATCGCCTTCCGCAACGAGCGCCGCCAGGAGTCGCTGCGCTCGGTCGACGACAGCGTCGGCCGCATCGTCGACGCGGTCCAGGCCCGCGGCGAGCTCGACAACACCTACTTCTTGTTCTTCTCCGACAACGGCTTCTTCCGCGGCGAGCACGGCTTCCTCAAGGGAAAGGTCCGCAACTACCAGCCGGCGACCCACGTTCCGCTGATCATCCGCGGTCCCGGCATCCCCCAGGCCAGGGTCAGCGCGGAGCTGACCGTCAACCCCGACATCGCGGCGACGATCCTCGACATCGCCGGCGCCTCCCCCGACCCGAACCTTCCGCTCGACGGCCGCTCGCTGCTGCCGTTCGCCAAGGACCCGGCTCTGCGCAGCTCGCGGCCGGTTCTGCTCGAGCAGTACACGCGGCCGCAGGGGCGTCTGCTGCTCGCCGGGAGCGCCCGTGTCAAGAAGAAGAAGAAACGCGGGGCCAAGCCCCCGCAGCCCGACTACCAGGCGATCGTCTACGACCGCTACAAGTTCGTCCGCTACGCCGGCGGCGAGCGCGAGCTGTACGACCTGTTCAGGGACCCGAACGAGATGCGCTCGCTGCACCGCTCGCGGGCCTACCACCGGATCGAGCGGTTCATGGCGCGCGAGCTCAACCTGCTGCGCGCCTGCGACGGAGAAGAGTGCCGGCGAAACCTGGTCTTGCTGCCGCCCCGCCCCGGCAAGGGCGGTCCGCGGCCGGTCGGTCCTTAGGCCTCTCGGCCGACGTTGCCGACGCGGCTCAGATCGAGCTATCCGCGGGGGCGCCGCGGCGCCGCGGCGCTGCTGGCGCCGATCCACGCCGCGACCCCGGCGATCGCGATTCCGATCGCGGTCGCCAGCCCCCGCTCGTCGGCGACCGTGAACGAATTGTAGCCCTCGGTGTCGGTGAGCAGGACGATGTAGACGGTGATCGCCGCCGTGAACAGCGCGTACTCGAGGGTCAGCAGCGCGTAGCAGAGGGCGGCGCTGAGGAAGAGTGCGGCGGCGACGGGCAGGGCCAGCTCGCCGAGCGACTCGGCGAGAGCGGTCGCGATCAGCAGCCCGGCGACGGTTCCGGCCGCGCGCATCGCCATTCGCTCCCAGGTGTCGTCGGCCTCGGGCTTGAGCACGAAGAGCACGGTCAGCGGCACCCAGTAGCCGTGCCCCTGGAACTCGCCGACCTTGTAGACCGCGACGGCGGCGCCGAGGGCGATGCCCCAGCGCAGCGCGTGCCGGAACGCGTAGGACCCCGGCACCACGTTCGCCCGCCACTTGGCGCGCCCACTGCGCAGGCGCTCGCGGACCCCCGGCTGCTCGCTCTCGCGGCCGGAGACGACCGACGTCGCGAGCGCGAACAGCGACTGCAGCAGCACCCCGGCGGTCGTGATCGCGGCGGTCAGCAGCGCCTGGTCGGGGTCGAGCGGCAGCCCCTGGGCGACCAGCAGCACGAGCACGGCGGTCATGCCGGCGATGCTGAACCGCGGCGAGACGGCGATGCAGGTGCCGCCGGCGACCCCGCCGATTGTCATGACGGCGATCGCGAGCGGCGTCGAGGTGGCGGAGACCACGCCTACGGCGGCGAGGGTGCCGAGCAGGGGAGCAAAGGCGCCGAGCCAGATCGCGCGAGTGGCGGCGGGGGCGTCGAAGCCGATCAAGCCCGCGAGCAGGCAGGCGGTGGCGAGGCCCTTGAGCAGGCCGGAGTCCTCCGCCAGCCCGATCAGGCCGATGACGCCGACCGGGATCGCGACGAGAGCGCCGCGCCGCAGCAGCGGACGGGCCTCGCCGCGCAGCGCCCAAAATCGACGGGTCGAGCGCGCGGCGCGGCCCGTGTGTGGTCATCGCTCGAGCGAGCGGCGAAGCTCGCCGAGGCGCTGGTCCCACTCGGCGCCCACGGCCTCGATCCACTTGGCGGCGAGCCCGGTCGCCGTCACCGAGTCGCGGCCGGCTAGGGCCTGGAGCACGTGGCGCCGGGTCGGGTCGGCGCGGGCGGAGAAGACCGCGTCGAGGGCGGACTGGGCCATCGCATCCAGGCGAGGACGAGCGCGAGGCCGCGGCGCAGCGCCTCGAGCCGCGGGCGCCAGGCGGAGGCGGAGATCGCCACCGACATCGAGATCCACGCACGCGAGACGCCGGCGCTGCGCGACCGCCTCGACGAGCTCTGCGCCAAGCACACCGGCAAGAGCAAGAAGCAGGTCCACGAGGATATGGGGCGCAAGCCCGGAATCAGGGAACGAGGAAGGCTTCGGAGCGATCAAGCTTGCAGAGGCGCCGATCTCCCTTCTTGGACCGATGGAGCCTTCGGGACTTGACGGTTGCGTAATAGCTGCCCGGCGCGGCCACGACGCTGAGCGACCAATGACCGCTCCTATTGGTCTTCGCCGTGCCGAAGGGTCCGTCCATCGCGCCCGGGTTGCGGCGCCAGACGGTTACCAGGCGGCGCCTCGTGCAGCGCTTGCTGTCGAAGGAGCCGACCGTTCCGGTAAACGCCCCCGTTTCGAGATACCCGTCAATCTCGACGATCGACTGCAGCTTCACCTTGCGGGCGTCCGCGGGAGAGGCGAGCGCCGCAAGCGCCGGCAACAGCAGGGCGGCCACGATGATGGTCCGAACTCTCAACATTCCTGCACCTCCGGTCCCGTTTCAGATGATTATGCGCCTGCTGGGAGTTGCCTGCAACAGCTCCGGCGCTAGGCACCAGCCAGCGTTGAGACGATCGCCTCGTAGACGCCCTCGCCCATGCGGCCCTCGGTGACGGTCGCGTTGGCGTAGTTCGAGAGCGCCTCGGCGACGCCGGGGTCGCGCTCGGGGCCGTTGGCGGGGACGAAGAAGCGGCCGACGACGCGGGCGACCTCGAGGTCCTCGACCGAGTCGCCGATCGCGATGCAGTCCTCGGGGGCGTAGCCGCGGGCGCCCATGTGGAAGGTCACGGCGTTGGCCTTGCTCGCCGCCTTCGGCATGAGGTGGTACGCGTGCGCGGGGCCCTCGATGTCCTCCATCGGCCGGAAGATCGCGCCGTTGTCGATCAGCTTCAGCTCGGGGTGGCCATCGCGCTCGAGGATCTCGTTGGCCTCACTGGCGTCGATCTTGCCGCGGAAGAGGTGTGAGAGCTCGCGGTGGGTGGGCCACGGCGTGTGCCATTCGAGCCGGCCCGGGAAGGCGTCGAACAACATCTCGGGCACACCTGCGTCGACGATGCTCTGGGCGATCGACTTGCCCTCCTCGGCCCTGAGATCGCCGACGAGCACCGTCTTCTCGCCGTCGATCATCACCCCGCAGCCGGCCTCGAAGATGTAGGAGGTCTGGCCGATCAGCCGGGCGTCCTCGAGCACCTGGTCCTCGCGGCGGCCGGACTTGATCACGACCTCGACCTCGGCCCGGTGGCAGGCCTCCAGCGCGCGCGCCTGCAGCATCGAGAACCCGCCCTCGGAGTCGCGGAACAGCGAGCCGAACTTGCCGAGCAGGGTCCCGTCGAGGTCTGTGTAGACGCACTTGAGGGGCACGCGGCCCGGTACGGTAGCCGCCTTGGCATCGGAGGTCGCCTACCGAAACGTGACGAAGCTCTATCCGGGTCAGTCCAAGCCCGCCGTCAAGGACCTGACGCTCGACGTTCCCGCGGGCGAGATCTGCGTCTTCGTCGGCCCCTCGGGTTCGGGCAAGACGACGGCGATGCGGATGGTCAACCGCACGGTCGAGATCACCGAGGGCGACATCCTCCTCGACGGGACCTCGGTTCGCGACCGCAACCCGGCCCAGCTGCGGCGCCAGATCGGCTACGTGATCCAGCAGATCGGCCTCTTCGCGCATCGCACGATCGGCGAGAACATCGCCACCGTCCCGCAGTTGCTCGGGACGCCGAAGGAGAAGGTTGGCGCGCGGGTCACCGAGCTGATGACTCTCGTCTCGCTCGACCCCGAGTTCCGCGACCGCTATCCGTCGCAGCTCTCAGGCGGCCAGCAGCAGCGCGCCGGCGTCGCCCGCGCGCTCGCCGCCGACCCCGAGGTGATGCTGATGGACGAGCCGTTCGGGGCGATCGACCCGATCAACCGCGAGCGCCTCCAGAACGAATTTCTGCGGCTCCAGGCCGACATCCGCAAGACCATCCTCTTCGTCACCCACGACATCGACGAGGCGATCAAGATGGGCGACCGCATCGCGATCCTGCGCGAGGGCGGCGAGCTCGCCCAGTACGCGACCCCCGCCGAGCTGCTGATGAGTCCCGCCGACGACTTCGTCGAGGACTTCGTCGGCGCCGACCGGGCGCTGAAGCGGCTGGCGCTGATGCGGGTCCGGGACGTCAGCCTCTGGGAGGCGCCGCTCGCTTATGTCGGCCAGCCGACCGCCGAGGTGAAGGCGAAGCTCGAGGGTGCCGAGGTTCCCTTCCCGCTGGTCGTCGACGAGGAGCGGCGGCCGATCGGCTGGATGTCGGAGGCCGACCTGCGCCAGGAAACCGTCCCCGCCAGGCCCGATACCGCGGCGGATCCCGTGATCGACCGCGACGACGTGCTCCGCGACGCCCTTTCGGACCTGCTCCAGAGCGAGACTCAGTACGCCCCTGTTCGTGACGCCCGGGGGCGGATCGACGGCGTGCTCTCGATCGAGATCGTCTCCGATTTCCTCCATTCACCGGCGGAGGCGCAGGAGGAGCACGACGCCGTAGAGCGGCCGCGATGACCGGCGCCCTGCTCGCCCAGGTCTCGCAGGACTTCTTCAAGTCGGGCGGCGAGGACAGCTGCGTCAGCCAGAACAAGGTCTGCCCCGGGTGGGCGATCGACCACATCGACCGCTACGTGCAGCCGGCGCTCGAGCACATCCTGCTGGTGCTGATATCGGTCGCGCTGGGATTCACGATCGCGATGGCGCTGGCGCTGTTCTCGCACCGCAACCGCTGGCTGGTGCCGCCGATCACCGGCCTCACCGGGGCGCTCTACACGATCCCCTCGATCGCCTTCTTCTTCCTGCTGCTGCCGATCACCGGCCGCGGCAACACGACCGCGGTGATCGCGCTGACCGCCTACACGCTGCAGATCATCTACCGCAACATCATCACCGGGCTCGACAACGTTCCCCCCGAGGCCCGGGAGTCCGGGCGCGGGATGGGGATGACCAACCGGCAGCTGCTGTGGCAGGTCGAGCTGCCGCTGGCGGTGCCCGAGATCATCGCCGGGCTGCGGGTGGCGACGGTCTCGACCGTCGCCCTGGCGACGCTGGCGGTGTTCGCGGGCGGCGGCGGGCTCGGCTCCGAGCTGATCGCCGGGTCGAACATCACCTTCAAGACCGGGATCATCGTCGCCGGCGGCCTGGCGATCCTGATCGCGATCACCTTCGACCTGCTGCTCGTCCTCTCCCAGCGCTTCCTCTCGCCGTGGCGGCGGGTGCGACCGGTATGAGCCTCCACCTCACGCTCGGCTTCCTCGGCCAGTTCGGCGGCGCCTTCGAGTTCATCTTCAGCCAGCAGGAGGCGAAGACCGGCGGGCTCGAGGTCGGCGGGCTCGGGCAGGTCTGGGACCTGATGTGGGAGCAGCTCAAGATCACCGCCTACGCGCTGGCGCTGTCGCTGGCGGTGGCGCTGCCGATCGGGATCGTGCTCGGCCACCGGGGGCGCGGGGAAGGCCTCGCGGTCGCGGTCGGCAACGCCGGGCGCGCGATCCCCGAGCTGGCGCTGATCGCGTTCATGGTCGCCTTCATCGGCGTCGGCGTCCTCAACGTGACGATCGCCCTGGCCGTGCTCGGGATCCCGCCGATCCTCACCAACACCTTCGTCGGCATGAAGCAAGTGGATCCCGGCGCGGTCGAGGCTGCGCGGGGCATGGGGATGAAGCCCCGCGAGATCGTGACCAAGGTTCAGCTGCCCCTCGCGGTGCCGACGATCATGGCCGGCGTCCGCACCTCGGCCGTCAACATCGTCGCGACCGCGACCATCGCCCCGCTCGCGGGCGTCCTCACCCTCGGCGATTTCATCCTCGCCCGCAACGTCTACGGCGACGAGGGAGTCGTCGCGGGAGCGATCCTCGTCGCCCTGCTCGCGCTGGCGATCGAGCTCGCGCTCGCCGGGCTGCAGAAGCTGTTGACCCCGCGCGGGCTCGTATTGGCGAGAACCCAAGCCGGATAGGATCGCCGCGAGAGTTTCGTCCCCGCACACACGAACAGGAGAGGGTTCCCCATGAGTGCAAGCACTCGCTGGAGAGGGCTTTTCGCCCTTCTCGCGGCGCTCGTAGTCGCGTTCGCGATCGCTGCCTGCGGCGATGACAACGACGACTCGTCGAGCAGCGGCGAGAGCAGCTCCGCCAACCTGATCGAATCGAACCCCGACAACGGCTCGGTGTCGCTCACGGTCGGCTCGAAGAACTTCGACGAGGAGTTCTTCCTCGGCGAGGTCTACGCCCAGGCCCTCACGGCCGCGGGCTACAACGTCAAGACCGACCTCAACCTCGGCTCCGAGCAGATCGCGCTCAAGGCCATCGAAGACGGCCAGATCAGCGGCTACCCCGAGTACACCTCGACGGCGCTGACGTCGTTCTTCGACGTCCCGCCTGAGGACGTCCCCGCCGACGCCACCGAGGCGGTCGACTCGGTTCAGGCCGATCTCGAGGCGAAGGGGCTGGTCGGGTATCCGCCGGCGCCCTACAACAGCGCCAACGCGGTCGGCATGCTCAAGACCACCGCCGACGAGCTCGGGGTCACCAAGATCTCCGACCTCGAGGGCTCCAGCCAGGACCTGACGCTCTACGGCTCTCCCGAGTGCCGCCAGCGCGTCGACTGCCTGGTCGGGCTCCAGGACGGCTACGGGCTCCAGTTCAAGGAGTTCAATCCGGTGGACATCGAGCTCCGCTACGACGTGCTCGACAAGGGTCAGGCGGACGCCTCGATCATCTTCACCTCCGACGGCCAGCTCGCGGACTCCGACGAGTACGTGATCCTCGAAGACGACAAGGGCGTCCTGCCCGCCGGCAACCCGTTCTTCATCGCCAGCAAGCAGGTTGCCGACTCGGCCGGTCCCGACTTCGGGGCGACGATCGAGGACGTCCAGAAGGGGCTGACCCTCGAGGTCGTCCAGGAAGCGCTGAAGCGGATCACGCTCGACAAGGAGGAGCCCGCGGCGGTCGCGGCGGACTACCTCAGGGCGGGCGGCTACACCGAGTAATCGAGAAGTCGTGGTCGGGGACAGGCTTCAGCCTGTCCCCGATCGAGGTTCCTTCCCGGCGACGGTCGCTACCGTTGCCGGGGATGCCCGCTTGGCGACTCAGCGATCGCACGCTCTCGCTGGAGAGCCCGCTGGCGGCCGGAATCGTCAACGTCACCGACGACTCGTTCTTTGAGGGCGCGCGGAGCGGCACGCCTGAGCAGGCGGTCGCCGACGGTATCGCCTTGGTCGACGCCGGCTTCGGGATGCTCGACGTCGGCGCCGTCGCCGCCCGCAGCGGCCCGCCGGTCCCGCCCGGCGGGGAGGCGGCGAAGCTGGTGCCGGCGATCGAAGGCCTGGCCGCGGCGGTCGATGTGCCGATCTCGGCCGACACCTTTTCCGCCGAGGTCGCGCGCCGCGCGCTCGAGGCCGGCGCGGTCGCGGTCAACGACATCTCCGGCGCCGCCGACCCGGCCCTGTTCGAGCTCGCCGCCGAGACCGGCTGCGGATTCGTCTTGATGCACATCGAGGGCCCGCCGCGGGTGGACCGCGCGGCGCGCTCCTACGAGGACCCGGTCGAGCACATGAAGGCGTGGTTCGCCGAGCGGATCGAGGCCGCGCGCGCCGCCGGCGTCGGCGAGGAGCAGATCGCGATCGACCCCGGCCTCGACTTCGACGTCGGCGTCCGCGACGGGCTCGAGGTGCTGCGCCGCCTCGGCGAGCTGCGCGAGCTGGGCCGGCCGCTCTACGTCTCGCTCTCGCGCAAGGACCTGCTCGGCGCCGCGATCACCGGCTCGTGGGAGCGGCGCGGCGAGGCGAGCGATCGCGAGTGGGGGACGGCCGCCGCCGTGGCCCTGGCGGTGGCGAACGGCGCCGACATCCTCCGGCTCCATGACGTCAGCGCACTGCAATCGATGCAGATCGCGGGGGCCGTCGTTGGCTGATCTCCACGACAGCCCCTGGGAACCGGCGATCGGGCCCGCGCGCAAGGACGGGCGCCTGGTCGATGAGAGCTCCGAGCCGGCGCGGCCGGCCGAGCTCGCCGACATCCCCGGTGAGCTCAACCCGGTGCTCGCCGAGGCGCTCGCGGCCCGGCACGTCGACCGCCTCTACGCCCACCAGGCCGCGGCTTTCGACCTCGCCCGCGAGAACAACCTGATCCTGACCAGCGGTACCGCGAGCGGCAAGTCGCTCGCCTTCAACCTGCCGGTGCTCGACGCGATCGCCAAGCAGCCGAAGGCCCGCGCCGTCTATCTCTATCCGACCAAAGCGCTGGCCCAGGACCAGGCCCGGGCGCTGGCCGAGCTGCGCCCGCCCGGGCTGCGCGAGGCGATCTACGACGGTGACACCCCGCGCGAGGAGCGGGCGGCGATCCGCCGCAAGGCGAACCTGATCCTCAGCAATCCCGACATGCTCCACGTCGGGATCCTGCCCAACCACAAGTCCTGGGGCGACATGTTCGCCAACCTCGAGTGGGTCGTCGTCGACGAGGCCCACACCTATCGCGGGGTCTTCGGCTCGCACGTCGCCAACGTGCTGCGGCGGCTGCGGCGGGTGGCGGCGCTCTACGGGTCGGAGCCGCGATTCGTGATGGCCTCGGCGACGATCGCCAACCCGGCCGAGCTGGCTGAGCGGCTGACCGGGCTGCCGTTCGAGCTGCTCGACACCGACGCTGCCCCGCGCGCAGGCCGCGATATCGCGATCTGGAACCCGCCGTTGATCGAGAAGCGGGTCGGGATGCGGCGCTCGGTGCTCTCGGAGGCCGCCGACCTGCTCGCCGACCTGGTGATCGGCGGCGTGCGGACGATCTGCTTCATGCGCTCGCGCAAGGGGATCGAGCTGATCAACCGCTTCGCCTCCGACCGGCTGACGGAACTGGGCCACGCAAACCTGGCCGAGCGCATCGCTCCCTACCGCGCCGGCTACACGCCCCAGCAGCGGCGCGAGCTCGAAGCCAAGCTCTCCTCCGGCGAGCTGCTCGCGGTCGCCGCGACCAACGCGCTCGAGCTCGGGATCGACATCGGCGAGCTCGACGCCGCGATCTGCGCCGGCTTTCCCGGGACCGTCGCCAGCCTGCGCCAGATGTGGGGAAGGGCAGGGCGCCGCAGCCGCGGGCTCGCCGTCTACATGGCCGGCGAGGACGCCCTCGACCAGTTCTTCTGCCGCCACCCCGACGAGTTCCTCGGTCGGCCGGTCGAGTCGGCGATCCTCGACCACACCAACGAGCAGATCCACATGCAGCATCTGATCGCCGCCGCCCACGAGGCGCCGCTCGGGCCCGAGGACGAGACGTTCTTCGGCGATTCGGTGCAGACGCTCGGCAACGACCTCGTCGCGCTCGGCGAGCTGCGCAAGGTGCGCGGCGGCCGCCTGATCCCGCGTAAGCCGGAGTTCCCCGCCGGGCGGATCTCACTGCGCTCCGCTTCGGCCGACAGCGTCGCCGTGATCGACGCCGGCTCGGGCGAGATGCTCGGCCAGGTCGAGGCTGCGCGGGCCTTCTCCACCGTTCACCCCGGCGCGATCTACATCCATCTCGGGCGCATCTACGAAGTCTCAGAGCTCGACATCGAGGGCCGCCGCGCGATCGTCCGCGAGCGGCCCGAGGCCGACTTCTACACCCAGACCAAGAAGGAGACCGACATCTGGATCGAAGGGGTGAAGGAGCAGCGCCAGGCGCTCGGGGTCGAGCTCAGCTTCGGCAGCGTCTCGGTCTCGGAGACGGTGATGGCGTTCCAGCGCAAGCGCCTCACCGACCACGTCGTGATCGACACCGTCGCCCTCAACATGCCCGAGCAGAACTTCCTCACCCAGGCCCTCTGGTACACGATCGGAGGCCCGATGGCGGCGGCATTCCCGTCCGAGGTCCTGCTCGGCGCGCTGCACGCCTCCGAGCACACCCAGATTGCGGTGCTGCCGCTGATCGCGATGTGCGACCGCTGGGACATCGGCGGCCTCTCGACCAACGTCCACCAGCAGACCGGCGTCGCGACGATCTTCATCTACGACGGCCACCCCGGCGGCGTCGGCATCACCCGCGCCGGTTACGAGCGCTTCGACCGCCTCGTCGGCGACGCGGCGCGGCTGGTCGGCGAGTGCCCCTGCGAGGAGGGCTGCCCCTCCTGCGTCCAGAGCCCCAAGTGCGGCAACCTCAACGACTACCTCCACAAGGGCGGCGCGATCGAGCTGATGGGCCAGATGCTCGGCGCCGAGCGCAAGGCCGCGTGAGCCGCCGGCGTCAGGTCAGCGTTATCGGCGCCTCCTCCGGCGACGACGCCTTGCTGGCCAAGGCCGAGGCGATCGGCATCGGCCTTGCCAAGGCGGGGCTGACGATCGTCACCGGCGGGCTCGGCGGCGTGATGGAGGCCGCCTCGCGCGGCGCCACCGAGGCCGGCGGCGAGGCGATCGGGGTCCTCCCCTACCAGTCGCTCGACGACGGCAACGAGTTCCTCACCCACGCGATCGCGACCGGCATCGGCCAGGCGCGGAACCTGGCCGTGGTCGGCTCGGGCGAGGTCGTGATCGCGGTCGGCGGCTCCTGGGGCACGCTCTCGGAGATCGGCTTCGCCCGCAAGCTCGAGCGCCCGGTGATCTCGGTCGACAGCTGGGGTCTCGAGCACAAGAGCCACGAGCTGGGGATCGTCGAAGTCGAGACGGCGGAGGAGGCGGTGGCGGCGGCGCTGGAAGCAATGTCTTAGTCAGGACCGAGGCGGCGCGGCGTGGTTTCGGGTAGAAATCCCGGCTCCCTCGACTTTTTGGAGCCGCCAAATGTCACCGAGTAACGAAGGATTCTTCTCCCGCCTCTCCCGGATCCTGACCGGGAAGAAGGAGAGCCCCGCGCCGCCGCCCAGATCGGCCGCGGCCCCGAGCCCGCCGAAGCGCAAGTCCGCCAAGAAGCGCGCCGCGAAGAAGAAGCCGGCCGCGAAGAAGCGCGCCGCCAAGAAACCGGCCGCGAAGAAGAAGCGCGCCGCGAAGAAGAAGCCCGCGTCGAAGCGCCGGGCCCGTTAGTTCGGCTCAGGCCGGGGGATAGCGCTCGAGCAGCGCGAGCGCCGCAAAGGCGTGCGACCAGGCCAGCGGCGTGGTCGAGAGCGGCGCGCCGTCGGCGTTCGAGACGCGCTCGGGCAGCGTCCCGGCGGGGGTCTGGGCGCGACGTAGATCGGCGAGCAGCCGGTCGGCGGCGTCTGTCTCACCGAGCCGCGCGAGCGCCCACGCCGACCAGGCGGTCGGCGCGGTCCACGCTTCGCCCCGGGTCCAGCCCTCAACCGGGGCGATCCCGAAGCGGCTCGCCCCGGCCGCGAGGGACATCAGCGTCTCCTGCGCCGCGCCCGCGAGCGCGGGCTGGGTGAAGGGGACCACCGCCCAGGCGGCGGCCGAGTCGAGCTCGGAGCCGCCTGCCTCCCGCGCCAGGCCGCGCGGGGTGAGGAAGCGATCGAGGATCTCGGCCGCCGGAGCTCGCGCTGCGATCGCGTTGCCGAGCAGGTCTCCTTCGACGTTCTCCCCGTAGTCCTCGCGGTCGGTCCACTCCGAATCGTCAGCCACGCCCCCGCCCGCAATTGCGACCCAGCCCTCGGCGTCGCCGGCGGCCGCCCGGCCGAGGACCGGTGTGCCGCTCGGCGTGAAACGCGCGGCTTCGGATAGATCGAGCCGGCCGAGGAACCCGGCGACGCGGGCCGCCTCGCGGCGATGCCCCGACGCCGCGAGCGCCAGCCCTCCGGCGGCGGCGTCGCGAGGCCAGACGTAGTCCCAGCCGTGGCGAGCCCCGGCGATCTCGGCGCCGGTGCGCGGATCGGTGAGCGCACGCAGGACGAGCAGCGAGCGCGAGTACAGCCGCTCTGCCCAGGCCGGAGCTTCGTCGCCCAGCGCTCGCGATTTCCGGAGCCAAGACCCCGCCGGTTCCGCGGAACCGAAGTACGGCGCCGGCATCGCCGTGGCGATCGGCGGCTCCTTCGCGCGCGTCGACCCCGACAGCGACCCGGCCGCCAGCGCCAGCAGCGCGACCGGCACCAGGACTCTCGTTGCGTTCATCGCGCGAACGCTAGCCTTTGCGCGCTATCCGGCGAGGTAGCTCAGTTGGTAGAGCACACGACTGAAAATCGTGGTGTCACCGGTTCGATTCCGGTCCTCGCCATTAGGAACCAAGCCGTTTGCGGCCTCTCGGGGCTTACGAATGGTGAGCCGGGGGCAACGGATGGGGCAACGCCCGGCGAAATGGCGGCGAGTGCCCATGGACTGCCCGTTGCTCGTTCGAGCACTTGCTGAGAGTCCTCGGGTGAACGCCACCGCAGGCTGCTACAAGAAGCGGCATGCCGCTATGGGCGCGCAGGAACCCTCGCGAGGCGAACACTCATCGCCTGCTGCTGCTGATCGGTGGCGCCCCGGCCGCGTACTATCGGGATGCGTGCCGCCTGATGGACGGGGATGCTGAAGTCGAGGCGACGACACACCTCGTCGGCCATCTCCTTCGTGCAGCTCGATGGCACTCTGCGCGACGTAATTCGGCCGATGGTCGATCCGGCGAAATGGCCTGAGAAAGACGACGAGGGCGCTCACCGCAAGATCGTGGATCTGTGCTGCGATGCACTGGGTGTCGCGTGTGAGGATCCGTTGCGTGGCACCTGGCGCCGATATTCGAAGCGGCTTCATGGCAGGGCGCACCGCAACGCGATCGACAAACCCCGCCCCGTGGACGATCGCTTTCGCCGGTACTGGGAAGAGGGGCAGGTAGTCATCCACGAGGTTGCAGGGCGAATAGAGGCCAACTTCACATCAGCCCTCGGTGTCG
>CAVOKZ010000042.1:0-21343 GCA_963696625.1 uncultured Solirubrobacterales bacterium | reverse complement strand
GCAAGGCCCCGCTCGGCGGCGAGCAGACCGGGCCAAATCCCACTGATAGAGCCAAAAGGGGGCGAAGCGCTCCCTCATCACCGAGGCATCGGGGATCCCGGTCGGGCTCGCCACCGCCGGCGCGAACCGCAACGACCACAAGCTCCTGAGGGAGTCGCTGGACTCGATTCCGGTCAAGCGGCCGAAGCCGACCAAGAGAAAGCCGCAGGGCCTCTGCCTCGACAAGGGCTACGACTACCCCGGAACCCGCGAGATCGCCGCCGAGCACAAGCTCACCCTGCACCTGCGAACCCGCGGCGAGGAGATCGATGACAAAAAGCGCGACCCCGGCTTCAAGGCCCGGCGCTGGGTGGTCGAGCGCAGCCACTCATGGCTGAACCGCAACCGCGGCCTGCTGATCCGCTGGTCGAAGAAGCCCGAGAACCACGAGGCGCTACATCACCTTGCCTTCGGCGTGATTGCCTTCAGGGCCGCCGGGGCCGGAGGCCTATCGAGATAGGCCCTAAGCGCTGACGGGCTCGTTCGGGTTCCAGCGAGTGCGCGGCAGGATCGCCGATTCGATGATCCGCTCGCGGTGGGTCTCGATCGCGCCGATCACCGAGCGCACGAGCTCGTCGCCGAGGAAATGGGGCTCGAGCCCGAGGTCGAGGAGCTTGGTGTGGGTCGGGTTGTAGTGGTGGTGCTCGGCCTCGACCCGCGGGTTCTCGATCGACTTGATCTCGACTTGGCGCCCGAGCTCGTCGGCTGAGCGCTGGACGATCCCCGCCAGCTCGGAGACCGAGAAGCTCTCGGTGAACTGGTTGAAGACCCGGTACTCGCCCGCCTTGGCAGGGTGCTCGACCGCGAGCTCGACGCAGCGCAGCGTGTCGCGGATGTTGAGGAAGCCGCGGGTCTGGCCGCCCTCGCCGTAGACGGTGAGCGGCTGGCCGATCACGGCCTGCACGCAGAAGCGGTTGAGGACGGTGCCGAACATCTCGTCGTAGTCGAAGCGGGTCACCAGGCGCTCGTCGAGCGCGGTCTCGTCGGTCTCGATGCCGTAGACGACGCCCTGGTTGAGGTCGGTCGCCGCCATGCCCCACATCCGGGTCGCGAAGTGGATGTTGGTCGAGTCGTGGACCTTGGAGCAGTGGTAGAGCGAGGCCGGGAGCTTCGGGAACGGCAGCGTGTCCTTGCGGCCCTTGTGCTCGATCTCGATGAAGCCTTCCTCGATGTCGATGTTGGGCGTGCCGTACTCGCCCATCGTCCCGAGCTTGACGAGGTGAGCGTCCGGAGCGTGGTCGCGCATGCTCCACAGCAGGTTGAGGTTGCCGATCACGTTCTTCTGCTGGGTCTCGACCGCGTTCTCGCGCGAAGCCATCGAGTACGGCGCCGAGGGCTGCTCGCCGTAGTGGATGACGGCCTCGGGCGCGAACGAGGAGACGACGCCGTCGAGGAAATCGAAGTCCTCGATGTCGCCGACGTGCGCGGTGATCTCCTTGCCAGAGACCTCCTTCCAGGCGGCGATCCGCTCGTCGAGCGAGGCGATCGGGGTCAGCGAGTCGCTGCCCCCCTTTTCGACCCACCCACGGCGGGCGAAGTTGTCGACGACGGCTACCTCGTGGCCCTTTTGGGAGAACCGCATCGCGGTCGGCCAGCCCAGATACCCGTCGCCGCCGAGTACCAGTACGCGCATGAGGCGAGGCAGAGTAGCGGTTTGACAGGCCACATCAACCGGCGCCTGCGCCACTTCGCGTCCGCGGGCGCCCGTGGCAGGGCGCGACCGGGGTGGCCCGTATCGGCCGCCTACTATGCCACCCGTGCTGCCGACGGCCGACCTACTTCCGCCCGAACTCACCGCCCTCCGCGCCTCAGGGCTCGTGCTCGGCGTCGCCCTGCTCGCCTACGCCGTGATCAGGCGCAGAACGCTGCGCAACGCCGACGTGCTCATCCTCTTCGGAGCCGGCCTGGCGTTGCTGGTCATCGCCGGGACCGAGCTTCCCGACGCGATCCTCTCGGCACTCTCGTTCGAGAAGGGCAACGGCGGCCGGATCCTCGGACTGGCGGTGTTCGCGATCGTGATCCTCTTCCTGCTGATCACGCGGGCGCTGTCGGAGAAGCTCGAAGGTCAACCAGCAGCTCTCGGCGCTGCTCGAGGGGCTCGCCTGGGAGGAGTTCCGCTCCGAGGGCTTCGTCGAGCGCTTCAAGGACAAGGTCGCGGTCGTGATTCCCGCCTACAACGAGGCGGAGAGCGTCGCCGACGTGATCCGCGCGATCCCGCCTCAGGTCTGCGGAGTGGACACCGCGATCCTCGTCGTCGACGACGGCTCGCGTGACGACACCACCGAGGTCGCCGAGAACGCCGGCGCGGTCGTAGCCCGCCATGTGATCAACCGCGGCGGCGGTGCGGCCCTGCGCACCGGCTACCGGCTGATGGCCGACGCCGGCGCCAACGTCGTCGTCACCCTCGACGCCGACGGCCAGCACCTGCCCTCGGAGATGGAGCGCCTGGTCGAGCCCGTGCTCGACGGCGAAGTAGACGTCGCCCACGGCTCGCGGGTGCTCGGCTCCGCCGCCCCCAACACCCGCTCGCGCGAGCTCGGCATCGTCTTCTTCAACCGCCTGGTCAGCTTCATCACCCGCACCCACGTCACCGACTGCTCCAACGGATACCGCGCCGTGCGCGCCTCCGTCCTCCCCACCCTCGTCCTGCGCCAGGAGCAGTTCCACACCTCCGAGTTCCTGATCGAGGCGATCAAGCGCGGCGTCCCGGCCAAGGAGGTCCCGGTCACGGTGGTCGAGCGCACCCACGGCCACAGCAAGAAACCGGCCGTCTTCCGCTACGGCGCCGGCTTCGCGAACGCCATCGTCCGCACCTGGCTGCGCTGAGGGCCCGAGCCGCCCTAACGCCGGGCTGGCCCAGGACGAACCTCGGCCGGATCGGGCAAATAGAGGTCCGTCCCGCAGCGAGGGCAGACCTGGACGTAGAGCTTGAGGACCTTGTTGCAGGTCGGGCACTGGCGCTCGGGCTCGTTGTCCTCCGAGCGGTAGAGGATCACGGCGACGAGGCCGATCAGGGGCACGACCCCGCCGATCAGGAACCAGATGAAGAACGAGCTGCCCTTGGCGCGGCCGATGATGCCCGTGGCGAGGCCGAAGCTGAGCGCGATTACGAGGTATTGCATCTGCCCAATTGTGCTGTGTCGAGCGCTACCCCCGGTATGCCCGACCTCAGGCGCTTGTAACAGGTTGTTACAAGCGGGCCGGTGGCGGTTCCGCGGAACCGCGCTCAGCTCGCCGTTTGCGGTCCTTCGCCGAGGCGGTCGAGCAAAGCCCAGAGGGCTTCCCGAACGGCCCGCCAACTCTCGATCATCTCCTCGTGATTGGCCTGTTGGCGAACGTCCATCCCTTCGATCCTCTGCCACATATAGCGCATGAACTCGCGGTGCTCCCGCGTCTCGGCCTCCCAGCGCCGATCGCGCTCCTCCCAGCGCCGATCGCGCTCCTCCCAGCGCGCGACCAGTTGTTCCCAGCGGGCCTCATCCATCCATCGAAGTGTGGCAGCGCGGGTTGCTCGAAGTCAACGACGGCCGTTTCGGCCTCGTGCCTACTTCGTGCCGAGCTGCTCGCGGATCAGCTTCTGCACCGCGCCGCCGTCGGCGCGGCCCTGGGTCTCCCTCATCACCACGCCCATGATCCGCCCGATCGCCTTCTCGTTGCCGGACTTGACCTGCTCGACCGCCTCGGGCTCGGCCTCGATCGCCTTGGCGACGATCTCGCCCAGCTCGCCCTCGTCCGACATCGCCGCGAGCCCCTCGCGCGCGACGATCGCGGCCGGGTCGCCGCCCTCGGCAACGAGAATCGAGAGCACCTGTTTGGCGGCGCCGCGGTTGACGGTCTTCGCCTCGACCAGACCGACCAGCGAGGCGAGCGCATCCGGCGTGACCTTCGAGGAGCCGGCGTCCTCCTCCCCGGCCTCGCGCAGCGCCGCGGTCAGGTCGCCGGTCACCCACACGGCGAGCGCCTTCGCCTCAACCCCGTCGCCCGCGCCGAGAGCCGACTCGAAGTAGTCGCCCAGCCCGTCCGTGAACGCCAACGTCGCCGCCTGCTCCTCGGGCAGGCCGTGGTCGGCGGAGTAGCGGTCGCGTCGCTGGGCCGGCAGCTCGGGCAGCTCCTCGCGCGCGGCGGCGATCATCGCCTCGGTCGGTGCCAGCGGCACCAGGTCGGGCTCGGGGAAGTAGCGGTAGTCGTGCGCCTCCTCCTTCGAGCGCAGCGAGGTGAGGCTGCCGTCGGAGGGGTCGAAGTGAAGCGTCTCCTGCTCGACCTGCTCGCCGCCTTCGACGATCGAGATCTGGCGCGCGATCTCGGCCTCGATCCCCTTCTCGATGAAGCGGAAGCTGTTCATGTTCTTGAGCTCGGTCTTGGTGCCGAGCTCCTCGTCACCCTCGGGCCGCACCGAGATGTTGGCGTCGCAGCGCAGGCTGCCCTCCTCCATGTTGACGTCGGAGACGCCGATCGCCCGCAGCGTCGTGCGCAGGAGCTGCAACCACTCCCGGGCCTGCGACGAAGTCCTTATGTCAGGCTCGGTGACGATCTCGACCAGCGGCGTGCCGCCCCGGTTGAAGTCGACCAGCGAAGCGCTCGAGCCGTGGATCCGCCCCGAGGAGCCGGCGTGGACGAGCTTCGCAGCGTCCTCCTCCAGGTGAGCCCGGTGGATGCGGATCTCGCCGAGCCTGCCGTTGGAGGCGATCGGAATGTCGTACTGGCTGATCTGGTAGCCCTTGGGCAGGTCGGGATAGAAGTAGTTCTTGCGGTGGAAGATCGAATGCGGCGCGATCTCGCACTCGAGCGCCTGGGCGATCATCAGCGCGAAGTGGATCGCCTTCTCGTTGGCGGTCGGCAGCGTGCCCGGGTGACCGAGGCAGACCGGGCAGGTGTGGACGTTGGGCTCGTCGCCGAAGGAGAGCGCGCAGCCGCAGAACATCTTCGTCTTCGTCTTCAGCTGGACGTGGATCTCCAGCCCGATGACGGGTTCCCAGGCCATCAGTACCCGAGCCCCCTGACCCGCTCCTCGTCCATGCCGAAGTAGTGGCCGATCTCGTGGAGGGTCGTCTTGCGGACCTCCTCGGCGGTCGGGTTGGCCTCGCGGTAGATCGTGATCCGGTGCATGCCCATTCGCCGCTCGTACAGACCCATCAAGTCCTCGCTCGGGTGCTTGTCCTCGACGATCACGGCCAGGTTGTCGAGCTTGGCCGCGATGTCGGGCGGCAGCTTGTCGAGCGCCTCGCGCACGGCCTCACGGGTCTCTCCGTCGGTGAGGGTCACGAGGGCTTCTCCGAGAAGCCGATCGCCTTCTCCAAGGCGTAGGAGGCGTCGAGCAGGGCATTCTCGCTGAACGCGGGGCCCGCGAACTGGAAGCCGACGGGCAGCTTGGAGCCCCCGTCACCGGGTTCGGCCAGGCCGGCCGGGATCGAGATCGCGGGGATCCCGGCGAGCGGCATCGGCACCGTGCAGTAGTCGGAGAGGTACATCGCCAGTGGGTCGTCGGTGCGCTCCCCGAGCTTGAAGGCGACGCTCGGCGAGGTCGGGGTGACGACGAAGTCGAACTTCTCGAACGCCGCGGTGAAGTCCTCGGCGATCTTGGTCCGCACCTTCTGCGCCTGCCCGTAGTAGGCCTCGTAGTAGCCGGAGGAGAGCGCGTAGGTGCCGAGCATGATCCGCCGCTTGACCTCGTCGCCGAAGCCTGCGGCGCGGGTGGTCTCGTACATCTCGAGCAGCTCGCCGGCGAGCTCGCGGATGCCGAAGCGAACGCCGTCGTAGCGGGCCAGGTTCGAGGAGGCCTCGGCCGGGGCGATCACGTAGTAGGCGGAGATCCCGTGCGGCGCGTGCGGCAGCTCGCACTCGGTGACCTCCCCCCCGAGCTCCTCGATCGTCTTCAGCGTGCGCTGGAAGACCTCGGCGACGCCGGACTCGATCCCGTCCGAGGTCAGCTCGCGCGGCACTCCGAACCTCAGCCCCTTGAGGTCTTCGCGCTTGGGCAGCTCGACGCCGCCCTCGATCCCGACCGAGGTCGAGTCGCACGGATCGCGGCCCTCGAGCGCCTGCAGCAGCAGCGCCGCGTCGGTGACGTCGCGGGTCAGGGGGCCGCACTGGTCGAGCGAGGAGGCGAAGGCGATCATCCCGTAGCGCGAAACGGCGCCGTAGGTCGGCTTCATGCCGACGATCCCGCACAGCGAGGCCGGCTGGCGAATCGAGCCGCCGGTGTCGGTGCCGATCGCCCAGGGGGCGAGGCGCCCGGCGACGGCGGCGGCCGAGCCGCCCGAAGAGCCGCCGGGCACACGCTCGCGGTCCCAGGGGTTCTTGACCGGGCCGTAGCCGGAGTTCTCGTTCGAAGACCCCATCGCGAACTCGTCCATGTTGGTCTTGCCGAGCACCCGTGCCCCTGCCTCGCGCAGCTTGCGCACGGCGGTCGCGTCGTAGGGCGGCACGTAGCCCTTGAGGATCTGCGAGGCGGCGGTGGTCTCGACACCCTCGGTGCAGAAGATGTCCTTGACCGCGATCGGCACGCCGCGCAGCGGCTTGGCGGCGGCGGCTTCGTCGACCGAGCTGTGCTCGGCCGCGGTCCAGAGGTAGGCGTTGAGCTCGTCGGCGGAGGCCGCCTCGCGGTAGGCGTGGAAGTACTCCTCCGAGCCGAGCTCGCCCGAGGAGATTCGCTCGATCGCCCGCGCGACCGTCAGCTCGAGGATCTCGGAGCTCACGCCTGGGGCGAGGGAACGCGGAACGCGTCGTCTGAGGAGTCGGGCGCCAGCTCGAGCACCTTCTCCCGCGGCCAGCTCTCGCGCGGCTCGTCGGCACGCAGCACGTTCTCGAGCTCGACCACGTGGTCGGTCGGCTCGACCCCTTCCAGGTCGAGCTCGCCGATCTTCTCGATGTGGTCGAGGATCTGGGAGAGCTCGGCGCTCATCCGCTCGACCTCGTCGTCGGCCAGGCGCAGCCGCGCGAGGCGGGCGACGTGGAGGACCTGTTCGCGCTCGATCACGAGGCGGAGGATAGGATGCCGCGAGGGATGAGCGTCGAGAAGACCGAGAGCTTCGTGCGCCTCAACCTGCGCCTGATGGCCGTGGGCTTCGCGATCACGGGCTTCTTCTTCATCGCCTGGCCCGACGGCACGCTGGCGCGGCTGACCGAGCTGGGCGGTCACCTCGGCTTCGACACACCGCCGCCGCCGACCGACGAGCGGCTCTGGCTCTCGCTCGGCTTCGCCTACATGGTCGTGATCACCGGGCTGGCGCTGGTCTGCCAGGCCGACGTCGCGCGCTACCGGCCGATGTTGCTGGTGCTCGCCGCGGGCAAGGTCGCCTCCTCGATCACCTCGCTGATCTTCTTCATCGAGGACGACGTCTTCGTCTACCTGCTCAACGGGGTCGTCGACGGGTTGCTCGTCTTCGCCTCGCTGCTGCTCTGGTCGCTGGCCGGGCGAGTCGAGGCCGCGGCGCCCGGCTGAAGGAGCGCGCCGGGGCTGAAGTCCGCCGAGCAGCGAACGCTGCGCGCGATCTGCGAGGCCGTCGCCCCCGGCACCAGCGGGCTTCCGGCCGCCGAGATCGAGGTGCCCTCATCCGAGCCGGTCGCCGGCTTTCTCGGGACCCTTCCGCCCAAGGCTCTGCAGACGACACGCGTCGCGCTGCGCGTCTTCGAGTTCCTGCCCTTCCCCTGGCGCTTCAGCAAGATGTCGCTCGAGGCGCGCGAGCAGTACCTGGCGAAGATGGAGAAGCTCACGGTTCTTCCTCTACCGCGACCTGCTGCTGCTGGCGAAGATCCTGGCGATGGTCGGCTACGCCCGCGACCCTCGCGTGCAGACCATCGTCGGCTACGAGTCGAAGTGCGCGGTCCGCAAGGGCACGCCCGCACCCGAGGTGGCGCCGCTCGGCGACCTCGAGCCCCAGGGCGAGAGCGAGGACGCCGACGTCGTCATCGTCGGCTCTGGCGCCGGCGGTGCCGTCGCCGCCACCGTGCTCGCCGAGGCGGGCCTTGACGTCGTCGTGCTCGAGGCCGGCGAGCACCTCGACCGCGACAGCTATCCGGCCGAGCCGCTCGAGGCGCTGCCCAAGCTCTACCGCGACGGCGGGTTGACGATCGCCGCCGGGCGCCCGGCGATCCCGATCCCGGTCGGCCGGGTCGTCGGCGGCACCACCGTGATCAACTCCGGCACCTGCTTCCGGGCGCCCGACGACGTGCTTCGCGCCTGGCAGGCCGAAGCCGGGATCCCCTGGACCACTGACCTCGATGCCGAGTTCGCCGAGGGCGAGCGGATGCTCGAGGTCAAGCAGGTCCCCGAGGCCGACATCGGCCGCAACGGGCAGCTGTGCGCCGAGGGCGCCCGGGCGATCGGCGCCAGCGGAGCGTCGATCAGCCGCAATGCCGGCGACTGCATCCAGTGCGGCTCCTGCCCTCTCGGCTGCCGGATCGACGCCAAGCGCGCGATGCACGTCTCCTACCTCCCCCGCGCGGTCGCGGCGGGCGCCCGGATCCGCGCCGGGATGCAGGTCGGCGAGATCACCGTCAACGATGGGCGCGCGACCGGGGTCAGCGGCCGCGCCCGCGGCAAGCCGTTCGCGGTTCGCGCCAAGTCGGTGATCGCCGCCGGCGGCGCGCTCGGCACGCCCGAGCTGCTCCAGCGCTCCGGGCTCGGCGGCGAGCACGTCGGGCGCCACCTCCACATCCACCCCGCCGCCTGGATCGGCGCCCGCTACGAAGAGGCGGTCCGCGGCTGGGAGGGGATCATGCAGAGCTACTACGTCGATCAGTGGCACGAGCAGGGGCTGATCCTCGAGGCGACCTTCACACCGCTGTCTTTCGGGGCCCAGTGGCTTCCGGGGGTCGGGCGCGAGCACCAGGAGCGCGTCGCCGCCTTCGACCACCTCGGCTCGATCGGCGTCCACCTCTCCGATCGCTCCGAAGGCCGGGTCGGGCCCGGCGGCAGGCTCACCTACAAGCTGACCAGGGAGGAGGCCCAGACGATCCACTACGGCATCGCCCGCGCCGCCGAGATCCACTTCGCCGCGGGAGCGACCGAGGTCTACCCCCAGGTCGGCCCGGTCCAGGTGATCCCGCGCGGCAAGCTCGCCGATTTCGAGGCGATGAATCTGCGCCCGACCGACCTGCGGCTCGAGGCCTTTCACCCGATGGGCACCGCGCGGATGGGATCGAACCCCTCGAAGAGCGTCACCGGCACCGACGGCGCCGTGCGCGGGGTCGAGGGCGTCTACGTCGCCGACGCGAGCCTGCTGCCGAGCTCGGTCGGCGTCAACCCGATGATGACGATCATCGCCTTCTCGGCGAAAGTCGCGCAGCAGCTGGCGGAGCGGTCTTCTCGACTCCGTACGGCCGAGCCGCTCCTCGCCTGAGCCGCGGCGCGGCATCCGAGCGACCGGCGGGGCGACCGAGCTCGCGGGCCAGCCCGGTGCCACGCTCGCGCAGCGCCCAGAGCCCGCCGAGCGAGACCAGCCCCGCCGCGCCGAAGGCGAGGAAGAGGCCGAGGTCGCGGCGGTACTCGAACCCGGCGATGTCGACCGGGTCGATGATCCGGTAGCCGATCATCACCGCGCTCGCCGCACCGAGCACCGCGACGACCGCGGCCGGCTCGAGCGAGACCTGCTCGCGGCGCCCGGCGGCGGCGGCGACGGCCGCGCTCACGGTGCAGATCACCGTCGCCAGCAGGAACCAGTCGATGAAGGTGAAGGCGTGCCAGGCGTCGGGGGTGGTCTGAAAGCCGAGCGCGTCGGAGGGGATGTCGGCGTTCGTGGGATGCTCGAACCAGTTCGCCGACATCAAACCGAGCAGCGTCAGCGCGGCGATCGCCGACAGAGTCTCGCCCGGTTTCAGCCGGTCGAAGGAGATGGCGGCGCCTCCTCGCCCATCCCGAACCAGCCCGCGACGCCGATCGCGAGGCACGCCGCGAGCCCGAGCCAGGCGCCGGCGCGGACGCTGAGATCATCCGGCGGGTCGACCAGGCGGATCAGCACACAGAGCGCGGCGATCCCGCCGAGGGCGGCGACCACGGAGCTGGTGGGGACGGCAAAGGCCGCGGTCGGCCGGGCGATCGCCGCGACGCCGAACAGCAGCGCCGTCGCGCCGGCGAGCGCGACCACGACGTCGGTGACGTGGAACGCCTCCCAGGCGGTCACCGAGGACCCGCCCGGGGCGGCGTACCACGCTACCGCTGTCACGACCAAAAGCGCCAGCCCGGCGAGGGCCGCCACCCACTCCGCTCGCCGGGGGGTCACCCGACGGCCTAGCGACGCGCCGCCTGGTTCATCGCCTGGAACTGGCCGATGACGACGCCGATCGAGGCGAGGAGGGCAAGCCAGAAACCGAACTTGGCCGAGAGGCCGTCGCTCTTGAAGAGCAGAGCGATGATCACAAGGACGAGCCCGATCACCGAGGTCAGGACCTTGCTCTCGGTGGTCAGATACGGCAGATCGTCCTCGCCGCTCATCGCCACGGGCACGATCGCGATCAGGGCGACGATCAAGAGGTAGATGTCGAGGGCATTGTTGAACTCCCACCCTGAAAACGACAGTGGGCCAGCCTCGGCCCAGGTCAGAAACAGCGAAATGATCAGCACCAGCCCTGACCCCGCGGCGATCATTTGTCCCTGCGACAGCCTGGACGTATCCATCGGACTCCTTTCGTCGGGTGCGCCGCGCCCGGGGCGCGGCCGGTTCAACGGCTGGACCCTATACCGGCGTCCGGGCGCCTGCGGTCACTTCCTGGCCGTACGTTTGGCCGTACCCGATACCGCCCTGGCGGCGGCGACCGTGTTTGAGAGCAGCATCGCGATCGTCATCGGACCCACCCCGCCCGGCACGGGGGTGATCGCGCCGGCGACCTCTTTGGCGGCGTCGAAATCGACGTCGCCGACGAGGCCCTGCTCGAGCCTGTTGGTGCCGACGTCGATGACCGTCGCCCCGGGCTTGATCATCTCGCCGGTGATCAGCCGCGGCGAGCCCGCGGCGGCGATCAGGATGTCGGCGCGCCTGCAGACCTCGCCGAGGTCGCGGGTGCGGCTGTGGCAGACGGTGACGGTCGCGTTCTCGCCGATCAGCAGGCTGATCAGCGGGCGACCAACGAGGTTCGAGCGCCCGACGATCACGGCCTCGGCGCCCTCGATCTCGGTGCCGGCGTGACGGAGCAGCTCGATCACGCCTGCCGGCGTGCAGGAGACGAGCTTCGGCGTCCCCCGGGCCAACAGTCCGGCGCTGACCGGGGTCAGGCCGTCGACGTCCTTGCCCGCCGGGATGTGGTCGATCACCTCGTCCGGGTCCAGCCCGTCGGGCAGCGGAAGCTGGACGAGGATTCCGTGGACGGTTTCGTCGGCAGCGAGCTCGTCAACCACCCCCAGCAGCTCCTCCTGGGTCGTGCTCGCGGGCAGATCGCGGCCGACCGAGCGGATCCCGACCTCCTCGCAGGCCTCGTGCTTGCGGCGCACGTAGATCGCCGAGGCGGGGTCGTCGCCGACCAGGACCGTCGCCAATCCCGGCGCCGAGTCCATCTTGGAGACCTCGGCCGCGACCCGGGCCCGGACCTCGGCCGCCACCGCTTTTCCATCGATGATCGTTGCGGTCACGCCGCGCCCTTCTTCACCACCGGCGCGTAGTCGGCCATCAGCTTGCGCTCGGACCCGCCGAAGCTGACGACGATCACGCCGCCGGGCTCGATCGCGGTCACGACCCCGTCGCCGAAGCTCGCGTGGACGACGTCCTCGCCGACCGAGAAGTCGGGGACGTCGCTGCGCGGCGCCGCCGCCGGACGCGGAGCGGAGGAGGCGGCGCCATGTGACGGCGCGCCCTGGAAGCTGCCGGTGGAGCCGCCGAGCGACCAGCCCGTCGGGCGGCTGTCGGCGTCCTTGTGCCACTCGACCAGGTGATCGGGCAGCTCGGCGAGGAAGCGCGAGGGCAGGTTGCGCTCGGCGCCGCCGAACAGGCGCCGCTCGCGGGCGCAGGTCAGGGTCAGATGCTTGCGGGCGCGGGTGATTCCGACGTAGGCGAGCCGCCGCTCCTCTTCCTCCTCCCCCTCCTCGAGCGCGCGCTGGTGCGGAAAGACGCCTTCCTCGAGGCCGATGATGAACACGGCGTCGTACTCGAGCCCCTTGGCGTTGTGCAGGGTCATCAGGGTCACCAGCGGCTCGGCGTCGGCGAGGTCGTCCTGGTCGGTGTAGAGCGAGATCTGCTGGAGGAACTCCTCCAGCGGCGAGAGCTCCTGGTCGCCCTCGAGCGCCCGGTTGGCATCGAACTCGCCGGCCACCCCGACCAGCTCCTCGAGGTTCTCGATCCGGCCCTCGGCCTCGACCGTGCGCTCGGCGCGCAGCGCCTCGAGATAGCCGGTCTGCTCGAGCAGTGACTCCAGCAGCTCCGCCACCGGGGCACCGGCATGATCGAGGGCCTCGGCCCGCAGATCGCCGACCGTGTCGCGAAAGCGCGCGATCGACTTCAGCGCCGCGGCGCCGATCCCGGGCACGCTCTCGGCCGCCATCACCGTGTCCCAGATCGTGTTGCCGGTGGTGTTGGCGTGGGCGAGCAGGCGCCCCTGGCTGGTCTCGCCGATGCCCCGGCGCGGCGAGTTGATCACCCGCGCGAAGCTGACCTGGTCGGCCGGGTTGATGATCAGGTTGAGGTAGGCGACCGCGTCCTTGATCTCGGCCCGCTCGTAGAACTTGGTCCCGCCGATCACCTGGTAGGGCATCTCGTAGCGGACCAGCGTGTCCTCGAGCACCCGGCTCTGGGCGTTGGTCCGGTAGAAGACCGCGATCTCGTCGCGGCCGAGGCCCTCCTCGCCGGAGAGGCGCTCGATCTCCTCGGCGAGGAAGCGCGCCTCGGAGTGCTCGTCGGAGAGCTCGGCGACCTTGATCCGTTCGCCCTGATCGCCGTCGGTCCACAGGGTCTTTTCCTTCGCCGAGCGGTTGTTGGCGATCAAGGCGTTGGACGCGTCGAGGATGGTCTGGGTCGAGCGGTAGTTCTGCTCGAGCTTGACGGTGTGAGCCTCGGGGAAGTCGCGCTCGAACTCGAGGATGTTGCGGATGTCGGCTCCGCGGAAGCCGTAGACCGCCTGGAAATCGTCGCCGACCACCGTCAGGTTCTCGTTCTCGCCGCTGAGCAGCTGCAGCATCCGGTACTGGGCGTGGTTGGTGTCCTGGTACTCGTCGACGAGGATCCAGCGGAAGCGCCGCTGCCACTTCTCGCGCACCTCGGCGAACAGCTCGAGCACGTTCACGTTCCGTACCAGCAGGTCGTCGAAGTCCATCGCGTTGGCTTCGAGCATCCGCTTCTCGTAGAGCTTGTAGGCCTGGGCGACGATCTCCTCGAAGGGCGAGCCCTGCATCTGGGCCAGCGCCTCGGAGTCGATCAGCTGGTTCTTGGCGTCGGAGACCGCGTGCTTTACCGAGCGCGGCGTGTAGCGCTTGACGTCGACGTCGAGCTCGTTCAGAACTCTTTTCATCATCCGAACCGAGTCTGCCTCGTCATAAATGGTGTAACTCGAGGAGTAGCCAAGCCGCTCCGCCTCGGTTCGAAGCATCCGCGCACACGCAGAGTGGAAGGTCGTCACCCACATCCGCCGCGAGACGCCGCCGACGAGCCGGCCGACGCGCTCGCGCATCCCCCCCGCCGCCTTGTTGGTGAAGGTGATCGCGAGGATCTGCTCGGGCGCGGCCTGGCGGGTCTCGAGCAGGTGGGCGATGCGGTGGGTGAGGACGCGGGTCTTGCCCGATCCGGCGCCGGCGAGGACGAGCAGCGGCCCCTCGCCGAAGGTGACGGCCTCGCGCTGGGGTCCGTTCAGCCCAGCGAGCAGGCGCTCACCTTGAGTGGCGCCCGGCTCGACCGGGGCTCCGTGCTGCTCGACCATCGACACCAATCGAGCATAGCCAGAGCCCCGGCCACGCCAGGAGCGCTCAGCGGCTCAGGTCACTTGTTGAAGCGGTCTATCCGCCAGCAGAGGACGGTCCCCGCTTGGGGCGCAGCTCGGTCACCTCGCGCGCGCCCGGCGCCTCTTCGCCCCTGAGGTCGGCGAGGCGCTTTTCGAGATCGCCGATCCGCTGGGAGAGCTCCTTGATCGCCTCGGCGACCGGGTCGGGCAGGTGGATCCAGTCGCTGTCGGGGCCCGCGACCTTGCGACCCTCGACCCGCACCGGGTGACCGGGGTTGCCGACGACGGTGGTCCCGGGCGGCACGTCCTCGATCACGACCGTGTTGGCGCCGATCTTCGCGCCGCGTCCGATCGTCACCGGGCCGAGCAGCTTGGCGCCGGAGCCGACGGTGACGTTGTCCTCGAGCGTCGGGTGGCGCTTGCCGCGGGCAAAGCCGGTGCCGCCGAGGGTGACGCCCTGGTAGAGGGTGACGCTGTCGCCGATCTCCGCGGTCTCGCCGATCACGACGCCGGCGCCGTGGTCGATGAAGAAGTCCCTGCCGATCTCGACCGCGGGGTGGATCTCGATGCCGGTGATCGCGCGCGTGCCGTAGGAGATCGTCCGCGGCACGAGCGGCACGTTGGCCTCGTAGAGCGCATGGGAAAGGCGGTGCGCGAGCAGCGCCTGGACCCCGGCCCAGCTGGTGAGGATCTCTGTGGTGCCGACGCCGCGGGCGGCGGGGTCGCGGTCACGCGCGGAGCTGACGTCGGAGGTGACCTCGCCGAGAAAGCGCTTGAGGGTGCCGAGGCCGAGCATGGCTAAGGGAAAAACGGGAGCGACATGTAGCGCTCACCCGAGTCGGGGACGATCGCCGCTATCCGCTTGCCCTCCATCTCCGGGCGGCCGGCCAGTTCGATCGCGGCGACGATCGCGGCGCCCGCCGAGAAGCCGATCAGCAGCCCCTCCTCGCGGGCGGCGCGGCGGGCCATCTCGAGCGCGTCCTCGTCGTCGACCGCGATCACCTCGTCGATCACGTCGCGGTCGAGGACGTCGGGCACGAAGCCGGCGCCGATCCCCTGGATCTTGTGGGCACCGGGCGTGCCGCCGGAGAGGACGGCCGAGAGCTTCGGCTCGACCGCGACGATCTTGCACTCCGGCCGGCGCTCCTTCAGCACCTGGCCGACGCCGGTGATCGTGCCGCCGGTGCCGACGCCCGAGACGAAGGCGTCGATCTCGCCGTCGAGGTCGGCCCAGATCTCCTCCGCCGTCGTGCGGCGGTGGATCTCGGGGTTGGCGGGGTTGTCGAACTGCTGGGGCATGAAGCCGTCGTGCTTGTCGCGCAGCTGCTTGGCGAGGTCGACCGCCTCGTTCATGCCGCCCATCGAGGGCGTCTCATAGACCTCGGCGCCGTAGACGCGCAGCAGCGAGGAGCGCTCGCGGGTCATCCCCTCGGGCAGGGTGAGGATCAGCCGGTAGCCGCGCACGGCGCAGACCAGCGCCAGCGCGATGCCCGTGTTGCCCGAGGTCGGCTCGACGATCACCGAGCCGCCCCGCTCGATCTTGCCCTCGGCCTCGGCGGCGTCGATCATCGCCACGCCGATCCGGTCCTTGACCGAGCCACCGGGGTTGAAGTACTCGAGCTTGGCGACGACCTCGCCCCCGAGACCCTCGCCGAGCCGGCCGAGGCGGACCATGGGCGTGTTGCCGACCACGGCCGAGGCCTCGCCGCCGATCGTGGGTGCGGTGCGCTGTGCGGACGCCATCCGGGCAAGGTAGCCTGCCGCGCTCATGAGACGTGTTGTCCCTATTGCATTGGCGGCGGCTCTGGCCGCAGTTGCGCTTACGGCATGCGGCGGAGGCGGTTCAAGCGACGAGGATCAGATCCGCGAGGTTTCGGAGAGGGCGATCACCAGCAACGATCCGGCGATCTGCGACGACGTGGCCACGCAGCACTTCATCGACACCTTCTACAACGGCTCGATCGAGGAGTGTAAGAGGGACGTCGAGGACACCAGCGACAACCCGGACTCGATCAAGGTGGAGGCGATCAAGATCGAGGGCGAAAAGGCGAGCGCCGACATCACCTACGAAGGCGGCCCGAGCGACGGACAGGGCCTGTTCGCCGAATACATCAAGCAGGAGGACCAGTGGGAGCTCGACAACGCCACCGCGTCGTCCACTCCCTCGACGACGGGGCCGAGCTCAACCGGCACGAGTACCGACACCGGCGCCACCGGCACTGGCACCGGCACGAGCACGTCCAGCGGCGACGCCCTTACCGAGCTGTTCTTCGCGACGATCCAGAAGGAGGTCACGAACAAGGGCCTCTCCCCCGAGGTCGCCGACTGCATCGTCAACAAGCTGCGGCAGACGATCACGCCGCAGGAGATCGAGCAGATCAAGGCCGGCCAGCGGCCCGGGACCCTTTCGGAGAAGTTCCGCACCGCCCGCGAGCAATGCGCCCAGAAAGCGCTCAGCGGCGACTAGCCGCGGTTAAGACTCGACTTCTCGCGCGAGGTTGTCGAACACGAGGTTCCAGCCTTCCTCGTGGTCGATGACTGGAATTGCCGAGGGTCGAGTGAAGCCGGGTGCGGTTGTAGAAGGCCTCGATCCATTCGAAGGTCGCGACCCCCGGCGCCGGCCTTGGAGGCGTACCGCCTGGACTCAACCGGCGCTCTGATCGTGGTCTTGCCGCGCTTGCGCTCTCCTGCGGCCCCCTTCCTGGTGGTGGCTTGTCAGATGTAGTACGTCTCCGGCTCAGCCGCGCAAACGGCTTGGTTATGCGACCTCGTGTCGCCGCGGGAAACTCCGTGGGAAAAGGCTGCCTACGGAAAGTTGCTCGACGCCGTGGTTGAGTTTGAGTAGCTGACGCACTTGCCGCCAGGCTGAACGAAGGTAGACGGATAAAACCGGCTTCGCAGCGCCGCGACTAGAACCGGAATCTGGCAGTCGATGTGGAGGTACTTGTAAGGCGGGTCGGGAAAGGTGCTGCCCAGCTTGACCCCCCAGTAGTCCACGACGCAGCGGAATTGTTTCCGCCTCAACCGCTGGCAGACCTCGACTTGATAGCCGCCATAGAGCAGGGTGGCTGCAAGCTGCTCGCGGTGCGCTCGATCAAGGGCTGCCGCATAGGCGTCTGAGTAACTCAACCGGGGGTCCCTTTTCTTTCCCTCGGCGGGAACAGCCGTCGCCACCAGCAGGAGGAAGATGCAGCAGATGATTGCCCCGGCAACTCTGGTTGGCATCAACACCGATGCTATGCGACGACTGCCTCCCTGTCGAGGTAAGCGTCAAGAAGTCCCGCCGCCTCCTCCTCGTTGCCCGGCATTAGGTGGCCGTAGCGATCGAGGGTGATGCTGATGTTCGCGTGGCCCATGTAGGTCGAGAGCGCCTTTGCGTTGACGCCGGCCGCGATCATCAACGAGGCGAACGTGTGCCGACCTTCGTGCAGAGTGAGTCGCTGCAGGCCCGCGTCCTTCCACGCCTTATCGGTCCGCTTCGTCAGCCCACGTGGGTCGAAGGGCAGTTCCGGGGTTCGGCCGAAGATCAGACCTTCCCCCCCATGCCGCATCAGGTGGTCGCGCAGCTCCGCGGGGATTGGCACGCGGCGCTTGCTGTTGTACTTCGGGGTGATGAAGCCCTCTTTGTCGTCCCAAGCTCGCTCAACGTGGATGAGGCCGAGAGAAAGGTCTACGCGATCCCGGTCGAGGGCTCGAAGCTCGCCGCGCCGGAGGCCGGCGTACCTAGCCGTCGCCCAAAGCGCCTGATCGCCTTCGGGGAGAGCAGCAAGGAGGCGCTTGGCCTCCTGCGGCGACGCGATACGCATCTTCTTACTGCGGATCGCAGGCATCTCTAGTTCGCGGGTGGGATTGACGGCAATCTCTCCCCGACTAACCGCGCGTCGGTAGATCGCGCGGAGGGGATTGACCGTTGAATCAATCGTGCTGGCATGAAGACCGCCCGCAAGCATGGAGTCCACGAAATCCTGAACGTCCACACGGCGAAGGTCCGAGAGCTTCATGTCTCCGAAGCGAGGCAGGACCCGGAGCCGGAGGGCCTTTTCGTAACCCCTGATCGCGCTCGGCTTGTAGGGGTCGCCCGAGCGGTTCCGAACCGTGCCGGCCTCAAGCTCCTCGAGCCAGGCTTCGGCCACTTCCCGGAGCCGCTTGCTCGAGGGCGGGCGCAGTTCGCCCTTCCGAAGCGCGGCCATCGCATCGTGACGCCAGGTCTTTGCAGCCGCCTTCGTCGGGAACGTTTTGCGGATCAGCTTCCCGTCGCGGGTAGACCACACGGCCGCGCGGAAGGACGGCAAGCAACTGCACCTGCCGCCCTCCAAGGAACGGCAGGTCTTCTTGTGGCGAGCCTCAATGCCTTCGGCCATCAGTTCCATCCCTTCAGGTAGTGAATCTGGACGGCATAGCGACGGGCCAGCTCGACGGTCGCCTCGTCGGGAATCGGTTCTTCGCCCTGCTCCCATCTGAGGAAAGTCTCGGCATCTACGCCGACCATTTCCCCGGCTGTCTTGCACGTCTGACGAGCGCCGGTCCTCAGACTTCTGAGGTTGCTCCAGTCGCTTTCGCCGTCCCACATCTCGGTCGGTCGTGCGCCGAAGTAGGAAGCGATCTTGGCCGCGTTCTCGGGCTCGGGGAAGCCGCCCCTCTCGACATTCGCCAACACCTTCGGACTGACGTTGATCCGGCGGGCCAGCTCTCTCCGGGTGGTTGTCCGATCCAGTACCGCTGAGACTGCATCCATCGCTGCTCCTCCTTCGTTGAGGGAGTCGCGGGGGATATGGTCCCGGGGCGCTGGTCTGTTTCGGACCGGTGCCACGGGGCCGGGTGTTCACGCACCGCGGCCCCACTTATTGGTGGAGCGACTCTATGCCCCAGCGGAGTCGGAAGTCAAGAACGTCAACAACTTCGGCAAGACCGTTCGGCTCGGTCAAAGTCGGGATGTAGCAGGGAAAATGCGAGCTGATTCTTCCGCGGGTATCCCCAAAGTGGGTCTTTTCCCTACTGGCAGGGGTAGAGAAATCTCGGCCCGCTGCCTTACGGTTCTAGGTACGAGCAACGCGGAACCGTCTGACTTGCTGGCGCCGTATGCCAGCTCTCGGATTTGCAAGCGTCGTGCTCGAGAAGCCGGCTCGTCGTCACTTGTTTCGCGACTAGGGCGACGGATCGGTTTCGGCTGCCTCTGAACCTATCCGGTCAAGCCCGGGTTGACAACTTTGTTGGCAACCGACTTCACACGGACTTGGCGTTTTTCGGAAGTTGGGGGCGAGATTCTGGGGCTGAACCCTCTAACGAGGAACGGTCGGTCGCCAGGACAGTTCTGACCGGACCCCCTTCTTCGGTCCACCCCGTATGAGAGCCCAGGGTTGTCTTCGCGTTGAAAGGTAGCGCCGGCACGGCGTAGCGAGCCCGCAGGGCGAGCGAAGCCGTGCCGGCGGCCGTGCTCATCCGGTTGCTCCCAGCGCCTGCTCGGCCGCCCAGCGCGCGGCGAAAACCGCCGGCGCCAGCATCCCGAGCGAGGAGTGCGGGTGCAGGTGGTTGTAGGTCTCGCGCCAGTCGTCGGCGACCAGCTGGGCGTCCTCGGGGCTGGTGAAGAGCTCGCAGTCGAGCACCTCGTCTCGGAAGCGGCCGTTGAACGACTCGATCCAGGGGTTCTGCCAGGGGCAGCCGGGGTCGATGTAGGTGGTCGCCACCTCGGCGCGTTCGCACCATTGCTGCAGCGCCGCCGCGGTCAGCTCGGGGCCGTTGTCCATGCGCACGAAGGCCGGGAAGCCGCGCTTGCCGGCGAGGGCGCCGAGCACCTCGACGGTCTGATCGGCGGTAAACGAACGGCTGACTCGGATCGCGAGCGCCTCGCGCGTGAACTCGTCGATCACGTTCAAGAAGCGAAGCTCGGTGCCCGCCTCGGTGGCGTCGTGGCAGAAGTCGAGCGCCCAGACGTGGCCGGGGTGCTCTGCGGTGGAGGGCAGATCGGCGCTCGATTGCCCGGCCCTGCGGCGCTTCTTGGCCTTCGCCGGCACCCGCAGGCCCTCCTCGCGCCAGACCCGCTGGACCCGCTTTCGGTTCACCCGCCAGCCGCACTCGTTGACCAGGTGGCCGTGGGCGCGGCGGTAGCCCCAGCGCTTGTGGGTGGAGCCGATCTCGCGCAGCTTGCGGCGCAGCGCCTGATCGTCTTCGGCCGGGCGCGGCAGGTAGCGCTGGGTCGAGCGGTGCTGGCCGACAATCTCGCAGGCCCGCCTCTCGGAGATCGGGAGCCGGCGCTGCAGAACGCAGACCGCCTCCCTCCTCCGCGACGGGCTCACCATTTCCCCTCGGCCAGCTCCTTCAGGGCGCGGTTCTCGAGCTCCTTGTCGGCGACGATCGCCTTCAGGCGCCGGTTCTCGGTCTCGAGCTCCTTCAGCCGGCGGACGTCGTTTGCCTTCATGGCGCCGTAGGTGTTTCGCCAGCGGGCGAGGGTCTGCTCGGAGACCTCCAGGGCCTTGGCGATCTCGGCGACGGTCTTGCCGTCGGCCTGCAGGCGCTCGGCCTCGCGCAGCTTGCGGAGCACCTGCTCGGGGGTGTGGCGTCTTGCTCGCATCTCGTGGTCGTCCTCCTTGCCCATCTTTGTGGGCGGTAAGGACTCTCACAAGGGTCGGACTGATTCTGGGGGGGTCAGGCCAGTTCGGCTGTCAGGGCCGGGACCGTGCGAGGGCCGCTCTCACGGGCGGTCTTTGTGTGCGGCGAACCGTCACGGCGAAGGGTCCCAGGGATCGACTTCAGGCTCAAGCCGCCCAATGTCTATCCACTTCAAGTGAGTCACGAATTGGTGGGCCTCAACCTCGAAAAACAAGGCGACCCGATAGCCGTGCGCCAGGTCCGCCGACTCGCGAACCCGTAGGCGCTCGTCTAGGAAGGCGGTGGAGTCGCTGGGGTTGATCCGTGCGACATAGAGGAGCGCCTGTACGTGTCCGTCAAACCGCGGAAGGCCACGGCTCCGAGCGGCTTCTAGTGATCCTGGGTACTCAGGGCCTTCGATGAGTCGCCGCGGCTGAAGCACGGCGACGCGACGGTGGGCGAGACGGGAGGATCGACTCGGCCGTCGGTCTCGTTGTAGAGCGAGACGTTGCCGGAGATGACGGGCTGCCCAGCGCGCGGCAGGCTTCGCTCATGCCGACGATCGCCGCGGCAGCTGGCCCAGGATCTCGGGCCGCTCCGGGTTGCCGAAGTTGAGGCAGTCGGTGACGCCGATCGGCCCCGCCCCGGCAGCGACGTTGCGGCCGCCTCGGCCACGGCGAGCGTGGCCCCGCGAACGGATCGAGCGAGCAGTAGCGTCCATTGACGTCGGTCGCGATGGCGAGCGCGTGCTTCGTCCCCTTCACGCGGAGGACGGCGGCGTCTCCCGGCGGTCCGAAAACGGTGTTCTTGTCTCTACGCTCCGGTCGTACCGCGCCAGCAAGACCGAGACGAGAGGACATAA
>CAVOKZ010000041.1:0-60292 GCA_963696625.1 uncultured Solirubrobacterales bacterium | reverse complement strand
CCTTGCAGGCCTCCGAGGCCTAGATGGGACTCAGAGCGGGCAAATAGGCCCAAGCGCGGGAAATCCGCGGTCCCCTGCATATAGGTTGCTGGGGAGGAGGCGCCGGGAACGAAGGATGGGTATCGCGTTAAGGCGAGATGAAACCGAGTCGGCGAGGTCAAGGTCATGCGTGGGCGCGCCGAGAAGTAATGAGGAGAGAGGTAGCTCTGACTAGTTCCGCGCGCTCAAATCCGCGTCGTCGCTTGCTCGCCCTGGGCGCGTTGGCCGCTGCCTTGTTCGTGGTCGCGATCGTCGTCCTCGGCGGCTGCGGTGGGGGGAACACCTACAAGCTGCAGCTCGAGAATGGCGGCCAGCTGGTCGAGGGGAACCAAGTTCTTATCGGCGGAAAGCCGGTCGGCTCGATCTCCAGCGTCGAATTGGACAACGATTCGCAGGCCGAGATCACTTTCGAGACCGACCGCACGCTGCACGAGGGGACGACAGCGATCGTGCGGGCGACCTCGCTCTCGGGCGTCGCCAACCGCTACGTCTCTCTCAGCCCGGGGCCCAACAATCTCCCCGAGATCCCCGCCGACGGCGTGATCACCGCCGACGACACGACCTCCGCCGTCGACCTCGACCAGCTCTTCGACACCTTCGACGCGCCCACGCGCAAGGCGCTCCAGGACGTGATTCAGGGCAACGCGGCCGCATACGCCGGAGTCGGCGAGGAGGCCAACGACTCCTACAAGTACTTCAGCCCGGCACTGGTCGCGACCGACAACCTGCTGAAGGAGCTCGACCGCGATGAGGGGGGGCTCTCCAACTTCCTCGTCGACAGCTCGCGCGTGGTCACCGCCGTCGCCGAGCGCCGCCAGCAACTCGCCGAGCTGGTTCCGAATGCGAACGAGGCGCTCGGCGCGATCACCTCCGAGAACCGCTCGTTCGACCAGGCGCTGCGCAGCCTGCCGCCGGCGCTGCGCCAGGCCAACACCACCTTCTTCAACCTCCGCGACGCGCTCGACGACCTCGACCCGCTGGTCGCGACCTCGAAGCCCGCGACCAAGAACCTGGCGCCGTTCCTGAAGAAGGTCAAGCCGGTGGCGAAGAAGTCGATCCCGGTATTCGCCGACCTCGCCACCGCGGCCAACGTCAAGGGCAAGGCCAACGACCTCAAGGACACCGTCGCCGACCTGCCGGGGCTCCAGTCCTCGGTCGCCTCGGCCCAACAGCCGGCGATCGACGCGAGCCAGGACTCGACCCCGGTCATCCAGTTCGCGCGGCCGTACGTGCCGGACCTGCTCGGCGCCGTGACCAAGCTCGGGCAGGTCACGGCCTTCTACGACGCCGACGGGCACTACACGCGAATCCAGCCGGCGCAGCTCGGGCTCTTCCACTTCGACAACCCGGGGACCGGACTGCTCCAGCCCATCCCCGCCTCTCAGCAGTTCGATGACCTCGACTTCGACATCAACAAGCGCTGCCCGGGCGCGGCTTCCCAGACACAGCCCGACGGCTCCAACCCGTTCCTCGACCTCGGCAACCTCTCGAGCCCGAGCGACTGCAACTCGAGTCAGATCCCACCGGGACCATGAGGAGGGCAATCGCCATATTCGTGGTCCTGATCGCGGCGCTCGTCGCGTTGGGCGGCATCTTCTCCGGCGGCGAGGATTCCTACGAGGTCAGGGCGATCTTCGACACGGCCGCCTTCGTCGTCCCCGGCGAGGAGGTCCAGATCGCCGGCGCCCAGGTCGGGACCGTCTCCTCGGTCGACCTTTCGATGCCGGGCGAGGAGACCAGCCCCGACGGCGCCTCGGAGCCGGGCAAGGCCGTCGTCGTCATGAAGATCGACAACCCGGGCTTCCAGGACTTCCGCTCCGACGCCTCATGCCTGATCCGCCCGCAGTCGTTGATCGGCGAGAAGTTCATCGACTGCACGCCGACCCAGGCGCGCGCCCCGGGCAGCCCGCTGCCGCCGCCGCTCGCCGAGGTCCCCGAGGGTCAGCCCGGCGCCGGCCAGCACCTGCTGCCGGTCGAGCAGAACGGCAAGACGGTCGACCTCGACCTGATTCAGAACATCTCCCGCAAGCCCTACGCCGACCGCTTCCGGCTGATCCTCAACGAGCTCGGCGCCGGCGTCGCGGCCCGCGGCGCGGACCTCGCGGAGATCGTCGACCGCGCCGACCCGGCGCTGCGCCAGACCGACCGGGTGCTCTCGATCCTCGCCCAGCAGAACCAGGACCTCGCCGGCCTCGCCCGGGACTCCGACACGATCCTGACGCCGCTCGCCCGCGAGCGCAGTCACATCACGGGCTTCATCGCGAACACCAACGACGTCAACGATGCGGTGCTCGAGCGCCAGCCGCAGTTCGAGGAGGGCCTGCAGCAGCTGCCGTCGGCGCTGCACCAGATCCGCGGCACGATGAAGAGCCTCCGCGGCCTCACCCACCAGGGCGTGCCGCTGTTCACCGACATCAACGCCGCGGCCAAGGACTTCAGCAAGGTGACCCAGAGGCTCGGGCCGCTCGCCGAGGCCGGGATCCCCGCCCTCGACACCCTCGGCGACGCCGCCGAGACCGCCGGACCGAAGATCGTCGCCGCCGACCCGGTCATCGTCCAGGCGCGGGACCTCGGCAACTCGCAGATCCCGACCGCCAACGGGCTCTCGGGGCTGCTCGAGACCTTCAACAAGACCAACGGCTTCAGGTACCTCACCGACTTCATCTACAACACGGTCGGCTCGACCAACGGCTACGACAATGCCGGCCACTTCCTCCGGGCCAACCTCCAGCTCACCACCTGCCTCGACTACCAGGTGATCGTCCAGTCCGGCTGCGAGGCGTTCTTCCAGCCGGCGGAGCCTTCGAACAAGAAGTGCCAGCAGAAGAACAAGAAGAAGAGAAAGAAGTGCAAGGAGAAGCAGAAGAAAAAGAAGAAGGCGAAGAGCTCGGGCCTGCGCACGGTGCCGGTCGTGCCGGGGGCCTCGCCCCTCGACGCCACCGGAGTCGCGGCTGAGCCCGGCGATCCCGGCGGCGGCGAGACCACCACCGACGCGCAGACCACCACCACGCCCGACGATGCCGCCCAGGCGCTCGACTACCTCCTCGGCCCCGACGACAACGGGGAGGCAGGCAAGTGAGGCGCAACTCGCGCGCGGTCACCCTCGCCGGCAGCCCGACCCTGGTCGGCGCGGTCACCGTGCTGATCGCGCTGGTCGCGGTCTTCCTCGCCTACAACGCCAACAACGGCCTCCCGTTCGTGCCGACCTACCGGATCTCGGTCGAGATCCCGAACGCGAACACGCTGATCAAGGGCAACGAGGTCCGGATCGGCGGCGTCCGCGTCGGCCAGGTCACCGACGTCGAGCCCGAGACCGGCGCCGACGGCTCGGTCAACGCCAAGGTCGACCTCGAGCTCGACCGCGACCAGAAGCCGCTGCCCGACGACTCGACCGTGATCGTCCGCTCGCGGTCGGCGCTCGGCCTCAAGTACCTCGAGATCACCCGCGGGACCGCGACCCAGGGCCTGCAGGAGGGCGGCATCCTGCCGCTCAGCGCCGCGCAGCCCGAGCCGGTCGAGATCGACCAGCTCTTCAACACCTTCGACGAGCCGACGCGCGAGGCGATTCAGGTCAACCTCCTGGAGTTCGGCAACGCGCTCGCCGGCCGCGGGGCGCAGCTCAACGGCGCGATCCAGGAGCTGCGGCCGCTGGTCGAGGTGCTCGAGCCGGTGATGCGCAACCTCGCTTCGCCGCAGACCGACCTGCGCGGGTTCGTGACCGGGCTCTCGCGCGCCGCGGCGGAAGCCGCCCCGGTCGCCGAGCAGCAGGCCGACATCTTCGTCTCGCTCGACACGACCTTCGGAGCGCTCGCGACCGTAGCCCGCCCCTTCATCCAGCAGGCGATCGAGCGCACGCCCGAGACCTTCGACACCCTGGCGCGCACCTCGCCGCGGATCAACCGCTTCGTCGACGACACCGCGCATCTGTTCGGCGACCTGCGCCCGGGCTTCGCGGCACTGGCCCCCACGTCCCACGTCCTCTTGAAGGCGGCCAACAAGGGGATTCCGGCGCTGAAGGCCTCGCCGAAGCTCAACGCCCAGCTCGTCCCGACGGCGCAGACGCTGCTCGACTTCTCCCAGAACACCACGGCGACGACCGGGATCAGTCAGCTGACCACCGTCTTCAATGCCCTCAACCCGACCGTCTCCTTCGTCGCCCCGGCACAGTCGGTCTGCAACTACGGCTCGCTGCTGTTCCGCAACGTCTCGAGCATGCTCTCGCTCGGTGACGGCATCGGCAGCTGGCAGCGGTTCATCTCCTTCGCGCCGCCCGACGGTCCCAACAACGAGGGCAGCCCCGCCTCGGCGCCGGCCAACGGCGGCGGCACCCTGCCCGGCAACTACCTCCACTACAACCCGTATCCGAACACGGCGGCGCCGGGGCAGACCCACGAGTGCGAGGCGGGGAACGAGACCTACATCAACGGCCGGCCGGTGATCGGCAACGTGCCCGGCAACCAGGGGACCAACACCTCGGAGCAGTTGACGACCAAGAAGACCTGCAAGTCGCCGAAGAAGCTCGACAAGAAGACCAAAAAGTGCGTCAACAAGAACAAGAAGAAGAAGGGCAAGAGCTGATGCCGCCCGACGTCGAGATCAAGAAGAAGGACTACGACGAGCGCATCTACCACCGCCGCCCGAAGGGGATGAACCGGGTGACGGTGGGCCTGATCCTGGTGGCGCTCGTGGTCGCCGGCAGCTACCTCGCCGTGACCAAGGAGCTGCCTTTCATGCGCCACTACGAGGTCAACGCGGTGTTCGAGAACGCCGCCAACATCCGCAAGGACTCGCCGGTGCGGATCGCCGGCGTCAACGTCGGCAAGGTCGTCAGCACCAAGAGCGTCGGCAACGCGACCGAGGTGACCTTCACCGTCGACGAGGAGGGTCGGCCCGTGCGCGCCGACTCGACCGTGAAGATCCGGCCCCGCATCTTCCTCGAGGGCAACTTCTTCCTCGACCTGCAGCCCGGGACGCCGGGCTCGCCCGAGCTGGACGACGGGGGAGTGATCCCGATCTCGCAGACCGCGACCGCGGTCCAGCTCGACGAGATCCTCACCTCGCTGCAGGCACCGTCGCGCGAGAACCTGCGGATCCTGCTCGAGGGCTACGGCACCGCGCTCAACCACGTGCCGACCGCGGCCGAGGACGTCGGCCAGGACCCCTCGGTGCAGGGCAAGTCCGCGGCGCAGGCGATCAACGGGGCTTTCAAGTACGGCGGCCCCGCGGGCCGCGACACGGCGGTTGTCAACGAGGCGCTGCTCGGCACCGAGCCGCACGATCTCTCCGGCCTGCTCGCGGCGGGCGACCAGACCTTCCGCGCGCTGATCTCCCAGGAGACCGAGCTCCAGGGCCTGATCACCAACTTCAACACGACCGCAGGCGCCTTCGCCTCCGAGGCAAAGAACCTCAACGCCGCGATCCGCGAGCTCGGCCCGACGGTGACCCAGGCGCGTCCGGCCCTGCTCGCCCTCAACAACACCTTCCCCGACCTGCGCGCCTTCGCGCGCGGCATCGAGCCCGGGGTCGCCGAGCTGCCGGCGACGATCGACGCGGCGACGCCGTGGCTGGCCCAGGCCCGGCCGTTGCTCGGCGACAAGGAGCTGAAGCCGATCGCCAAGCAGCTGCGGATCGCCGCGCCGGGGCTGGCGACGACGGCCCACACCGGCCAGAACCTGTTCAACCAGCTAGAGCAGACGAGCCGCTGCGCCGGCCAGGTTCTGCTTCCGACCGGCGACGTGCCGATCGAGGATGCGATCCCGGCGAACTCCACCGGCTCGCCCAACTACAAGGAGTTCTTCTACGCGACGGTCGGGTTCTCGGGCGAGAGCCAGAACTTCGACGGCAACGGGCCCTACCTGCGCTTCCAGTCCGGCGGCGGCCCGGACCTCGTTCACTCCTCGAACCCGAACGGCGGCTTCCAGAACGACCAACTGTTCGGCAACGCGATTGGTGTGCCGTACGGGCCGCCCCAGGGCAGCCAGCCGTCGCTGCAGTTCGGCCGGCCCACCTACCGGACCGACGTTCCCTGCTCCGCCAACGACATCCCCGACCTGAACGGGCCGATCGCCGCACCCGGCCCCGCGAGCCCGGCGCCATGAGACAGCTGCGACGCACAGTCAGAGGCAACAAGAAGGACTTCGCGGCGCTCGTCGTCATCTTCCTCATCGGGCTGGTCAGCCTCGGGATCATCCTCGCCAACCAGCGCCTGGCGCTGCCCGGGTGGGTCCCGGTGCTCGGCGCCGACCGCATCGAGCTCAAGGCCGAGCTGAGCACGGCTCAGTCGCTGACCCCCGGCCAGGGCCAGTCGGTCGAGGTCGCCGGCGTCAGGGTGGGGGAGATCAGCAAGGTCGAGCTTCTCCAACGGCCACGCCGTTGTGACGATGGACGTCGAGGACAAGTACGCGCCGCTGATCCATCCCGACGCGTCGATCCTGGTTCGCCCGAAGACCGGGCTCAACGACATGGTGCTCGAGATCGACCCGGGAGTTGCCACGGCCGAGATCGAAGACGGGGCGACGATCCCGCTCGCCTCGACCCAGCCCAACGTCAACCCCGACGAGGTGCTGGCGACCCTCGACGGCGACACCCGCGGCTTCCTCACGCTGTTGCTCGCCGACGGCGCCCGGGGGCTCGGCGGCAAGGGGCTCGAGCTCTCCTCGGCGCTGCGCCGGCTCGAGCCGACCTCGCGCGACATCGCGCAGATCACCGGCGCGCTCGCTGTCCGTCGCGAGAACATCCGCAACTCGATCCACAACTTCCGCCTGCTCGCCGAGGAGCTCGGCAACAACGACCAGACGCTGAGCGACTTCATCGACTCTTCCGACGACGTGCTGAGCTCGTTCGCGGCCCAGGAGGCCTCGATCCGCAGCGCCGTGCGTGAGCTGCCGGCGGCGCTGAAGGAAACCCACCTCGCGCTCGACGGCACGCAGGCGTTTGCGGAGCAGGCCCAGCCGGCGCTCCACAAGCTGCTCCCCGGCGCCAAGGCGCTGGCGCCGAGCCTGAAGAAGGCGCAGCCGTTCTTCACCCGGACGACGACGCCGATTCGCGACCAGATCCGGCCGTTCGCGCGCCAGGTCCGCACCCCGGTCACCCACGTCGCCCAGGCCGCGACGGCGCTCGGCGGCAGCATCCCGCCGCTCGATAACGCGCTCAAGAACCTCAACACGGGGCTCAACGCACTCGCCTACAACCCGCCCGGGCCCGCCGAGGGCTTCCTCTTCTACGTGCCCTGGCTCAACCACGACACCAACTCGCAGTGGCTTACCCAGGACGCCCACGGCCCGCTGCGTCGCGGCATCGTGATGCTCTCCTGCTCCACCGCCCGGATCGCCGAGGCCGTGACCACGATCCGGCCCTTCCTGCGGACATCGCTGCAGGTCACCCGTGCCCCGACCGTCTCGGAGATCTGCTGATGGAGACCCGCGCACCGACATTCGGTCAGGTCGCCGTCGCTGTGGCGTTCGCGCTCTCGTGCTTCGCGCTGCTGCTCTTCATCTGGACCGCCTTCGGCGGCTCGGCGCCGCTCAGCCCGGAGGGCTACCGGATCAAGGTGCCGGTCACAGAGGGCACGACGCTGTCCAAGGAGTCCGACGTGCGGATCTCCAGCGTCTCGGTCGGCAAGGTCAAGGACATCCAGCTCGGCGACGGCAACTTCGCGCTGGCGACGATCGAGATCGACGGCAAGTACGCGCCGATCCCGGCCGACACGCGAGCGATGCTGCGCCAGAAGACGCTGCTCGGTGAGACCTACGTCGAGCTGACCCCGGGCTCGAAGGACTCGGGGACGCTGCCCGAGAACGCAGAGCTGCCCCAGGCGCAGGTCGCCGACTCGGTCCAGCTCGACGAGATCTATCGCACCTTCGACGCCAAGACCCGGGCCTCGTTCCAGACCTGGATGCAGGGGGCCGCCGAGGCGACCGCCGGCCGCGGCGCCGACATCTCGGCCGCGATCGCCAACCTCGAGCCGTTCGCCGAGGACGCCAACCGGGTGCTCCGCGTGCTCGACACCCAGAGCCTCGCGACCCAGCAGCTCGTCCGCAACACCGGAGTCGTCTTCAACGCGATCTCAGAGCGCCAGGGCCAGCTTCGCGGGCTGATACAGAACGCCGACACGGTCTTCCACACGACGGCGGTCCGTAACCAGGACCTCGCCGACACCTTCCGCGTGCTGCCGACGTTCCTCGACGAGTCGCAGGCGACCCTCGACCGCGTCGACACCTTCGCCAAGTCGACCGACCCGCTGGTCAACCAGCTGCGCCCCGCGGCGCGCCAGCTGAGCCCGGTGCTCAAGTACACGGGCCGGCTCGCGCCCTACCTGCGACAGTTCTTCAACGGGCTGAAGCCGATCTCCGAGAAGGCGGCCTCGGGCTTCGGTGCGTTCCGCACGATCCTCGGCTCGGACCTGCCGCCGCTGCTCGCGGCGCTCGATCCGTTCACCAACCAGCTGCAGCCGGTCCTCGACGCCCTGGTCCCGTATCGCCAGGAGATCACCGCGTTCCTCGGCAACGCCACCGCCGCCACCCAGGCGACCAACAGCACCCAGGAGTCCGGGTTCAACCCGACCCACTACCTGCGGACGATCAATCCGCTCGCCCCGGAGACCGTGGCCGCGTTCCCGACCGGCCGCCTCGACAGCAACCGAAGCAACCCCTACACGGCGGCCGGCGGCTACAACCAGCTCGCCTCGGGCCTCTCCTCCTTCCATACCTGCAGCGGCGGTTTGACCGCGTCGCTCGACCCCAACACGCCGAACGACCCGGACTTCAACGCGAGGACCGGCGGCGACGTCGCCGCGGCCCAGGACCTCTTCGACCGGATCCAGCAATACGCCTTCGCCGGCGAGCCCGACAGCTCGACGGTGCCGCGCCCGCCGTGCAAGCAGCAGGGGGGCTTCAACTCGATCGGCCAGATCCCCGAAGTCACCGATTACTGGCACGTCTACTCGCGCAATCCTTAAGTCAGCAAAGTTACTTGATTTTGAGTAGCCAGTCGCGCTGAGCGGGCACAAGTACCTGCAAATGTGGAGGTTTACGATCGTATTGGCGTCCAGTGGCCGCCCACCGCCAAGGTTTGACCGCTGCGAATGATGCGCAAGAGTGTTCTGATAGGTCAAGGAGCAGGAAATACCTGCCGATGAAACACCAGGTGGGGTGCGCCGGAAGCACGACGCGGCAACCCCGATAAACGAGAGAGGAGATTCATGCGCAAGAAGAAGTACTTGATCGGGGTTGTCGGCTTGCTGGTGATCGCGGTTGCGATCCCGGCTGTTGCTCAGTCCGCGGTCATCAGCCAGACCATCAAGTCGAAGGTGGCGCCGACGAAGCTGTCCAAGTCGAAGAAGACCCCGACCCCCGCATCCATCCGCATTGATACCGACGCAGGGTGGGACCTCTACGGTCCCGCTACGAGCGGAAATCCAACGCCGACGGCGACTATCGCGGACATCGATTTCGACAACGACCTGATTTTCACTACGAAGCCCGTGAAGACCTGTCCCGCGTCGAAGCTCGCCGGAACCACGACGGAGCAGGCAATCGCTGCTTGCTCGTCGGCCAAGGTGGGTTCGGGATCGGCCGCCCTCGACGGCATCATCGGCCCGGTCACGGGTACCGTGACGGCATTCAACGGAGCCCCGGTCGGCGGCAAGCCGCAGCTCCTGCTCCACACCCGGGTTCCGGCCATCCCGACCACGCAGATCCTGGTCGGAACGCTCGACAAGTCACCGCTCGGCAAGCCCTACGGCTCACGTCTCCACGTCGTGATCCCGGCGAGCCAGCTCGGCGGCGGCTTGGAAGTCATCAAGCATTTCGATACGACCGTGAACAGGAAGTTCACGATCACCAAGAAGGTCAACGGCAAGAAGACGAAGGTCAAGTCCGGCTACGTCACCGCGACGTGCAAGGACAAGATCCTCAACACCTCATCGGTGTTCTCGTACGGCTCCGTACAGAGTGGTTTCCAGACGACGTCGACGAAGACGGCGACGACCACGCAGCCCTGCAAGCCGAAGGCAGTCAAGAAGAAGTAGCGATCCGGATCTAGCTATCCGTTTCGCAGCGAGGGGCGGCTCCCAGTGATCTGGGGCCGCCCCTCGTCGTTTCTGGCACTAGACTGCAGCGCTACATACGGTCAGAGGACAAGGGAAGTCCGGTGTGAAACCGGCGCGGTCCCGCCACTGTGACCAGGCAGAGCATTACTGACGCACGAGCCACTGGAGCGGTCGACGCTCTGGGAAGGCGCGGCCCAGGGCCTGGAAGCCAGGAGACCTGTCCTCCGGCCAGCCTTGTAAATCCCTCGAGGAAAGGGTGGCTCATGAGAAGAATCCATCTGAATCGGCTCGGCATGTCCGCCGCGGCCGTGATCGCAACCGCTGTATCCCTGATCGGCGCGGCGTCCGCTTCCGCGGGAACCGTTCCCGCCGACCTGCGGGTCGTCACCGACACGGGGCAGACGCTCGCCGACGTGCGGCAGTACACCGATACGACCCAGGTTCCGACCTCGCCACAGGCGAAGTGCTTTTTCGGATCGGTCGGCGGCAGCGGCAAGCCCGTGACCGTCGCGGGTCCGACCGCGCTCGGCCTTACCGCCGACGCGTCACAGACGCAAGCCGGCCTGCGGCCGTTGCTGATCACCGACGAGTTCTCATTCGGGCTCGGCATCTGCGGTTTCGGCGGCGTCAGCTCCACGGCCGTCAACTTCTGGGAGCTCCGCGTCGACCACAAGTCGGTGAGCGTCGGCGGCGACCAGGTTGCGGTGGGTCGCGGCGACGACATCCTCTGGTCGCTGGTTCCGAACAACTGCGACACGACGCCGCCGTTCGCCTGCCACGCCAGCCTCCCCGAGCTCTCGCTCGAGGCACCGGCACGGGCCAAGCCCGGGCAGCCGTTCGTGGTGCAGGTGTTCCAATACAGCGACAAGGGCTTCACCAAGCCCGTCGCGGGGGCGAGCGTGACCGGCGCCTCCGGACCCAGCGACGCCCAGGGCAACGCCGTCGTCACGCTCCCCGGCAGCGGAGTCGTTCAGGCCACCCAGGCCGGGATGATCCCGTCGCGGGCACTGCCGGTCTGCGTCAAGGCGAAGCTCTCACGCTGCGCCAAGAAGCTCGGGCGTCCGATCTTCGGCTCCGAGCTCGCCGACACCGTCACCGGTACATCCGGCCCTGACGCTGTCAAGGCGGGTGGCGGCGATGACGCGATCAGCGTCCGCGGTGGCGCCAGCGACCGCGTGCAATGCGGCGCCGGCAAGGACAAGGTCAAGGCCGATCGCTCCGACAAGATCGATCGGAGCAGCTGCGAGCGGATCATCCGCCGCGGCGGCGGGAAGGCCCGCAAGAAGTGAAGACCCTCCGCCTCCCGGCGGCCGCCGTCGCGCTGCTCTGCGCGGCGGCGGTCGCGGGGTGCGGGCTCGGACCCGGATCGGGCACCGGCTCGGCGGAGATGAGGATCACTCGCGACTACGGCTCGGCCGAGGTCGCCGACTCGTTCGGATTCGACGCCAACGAGTCCGACACGGTGTTCCGCGTGCTCGACGCCCACGCCGATGTAACCACCCGCTACGGCGGCGGATTCGTGCAATCGATCGACGGCGTGTCCAGTGGCGGGACCGACGGCCGGCGCCGCGACTGGTTCTTCTACGTCAACGGGGTCGAGTCGCCGCGCGGCGCGGCCGAGGTGAAGATCTCAGACGGCGACGAGATCTGGTGGGACTACCGCGACTGGACCGCCGCGATGCGGGTGCCGGCGGTGGTCGGCTCGTTCCCGGAGCCGTTCAAGCACGGCTTCGGGGGCGAGCGCTACGCGACCCGGATCGACTGCGCCGGGACCACGCCGCCGTGCCAATCGGCGCGGCGGGCGCTCGAGAGCGACGGCGTCGACGCCGACGTCTTAGTGGCCGGGCACGGGCCCGGGCTCGACCCCGAGGTCGGGCCGACGCTGCGGGTGATCGTCGGCCCGTGGGACGCCGCCGGCGACGATCCCGTCGCGGCGCTGCTCGAGCGCGGGCCCGCCCAGAGCGGCGTCTTTGCCCGCTTCGAGGGCGGCAAGCTCGTCCTCCTCGACGCCGCGGGCCGCGAGGCCGAGCGCTACGGGCCCGGGGCGGGTCTCGTCGCCGCGGTTCGCCGGGGCGAGGATCCGCCGACCTGGCTCGTCACCGGGACCGACAAGGCCGGCGTCGCTGCCGCCGCGGCTCTGTTCAACCACGACGACCTCGAAGACCATTACGCGGTGGCGGCGACGCCGTCGGTCGCGCCGCAGTCGCTGCCGGTGGGCGGAGGGTCGTGAGGCCGGCGCTCGCCTACCGGCCGGGCCGCGACCCGCTGCACAACGCGGCGGCGCCCGCCGCTTTCGCCTTCCTGTTCTCGTTCGCGCTGCTCTCGTTCGTGTTCTGGAGCCCGATCGTGATCGGCTCGGTGATCGCCTCCGCCTGTCTGATCGGGTTCGCCGCCGGTGCCCGCCGCACGGTCCTCGTCACGCTGCGCTGGGGGCTGGCAGTGGCAGCGCTGATGACGATCGTCAACGGCCTCGTCACCGACCGCGGCGAGACCGTGCTCGCGCGCCTCGGCTCGGCGCCGGTGCTCGGCCAGGTCAACGTCACGCTCGAGTCGCTGGCCACCGGGGCGACGATCGGTCTGCGGGTGATGGCGACGCTGCTCGTCTTCGCCGTCTACTCGGCCTGCGTCAACCCCGACGAGCTGCTGCGGCTTCTGCGGCCGATCGCGCGGCGCTCGGCCCTGACCGCGAGCCTGGTGACGCGGCTCGTTCCGGTCGCCGCGGCGGACCTCGGGCGCCTGCACGAGGCGACGACCCTGCGCGGCCCGGCGGCGGCTCCCGTCGGTAAGGCGGCGATGGCGAGGCGAATCGTCGCCGGCTCGCTCGACCGCTCAGTCGACGTCGCCGCGACGCTCGAGCTGCGCGGCTATTCGCTGCCGGCGGCGGGGAGGAGGCCCGAGCTGCGCCGCTCGCGCCACGACAGGACCTTCTACGCGCTGGCGCTGCTCGTCGGCGCCGGCGGAATCGCCGCGGCGCTCGCCGGGCTCGGCGGCTACGACACCTACCCGCGGATCGCGATCGACACCGACGCGGCGGCGCTGGCCCTGACGGCCGCCCTGCCGCTCGCGGCAATGGCGCCGTTCTGGATCGGGCGGCGCAGATGAGCGTGCTCGAGATCGAGGGGCTCGGCTACCGCTACCCCGAGGGTGCCGCAGACTCCCTCTCCGGCGTCGACCTGACGGTGGAGCCGGGCGAGTTCGTCGTCCTGGCCGGCCGCTCGGGGTCGGGCAAGTCGACGCTGCTGCGCGCCGCCTGCGGCCTCGTTCCGCACTTCCACGGCGGCCAGGTCGAGGGCTCGATCGAGGTGACCGGCCTCGACACCCGCGCCCACGGCCCGGCCGAGCTCGCGGCGCGCATCGGCTTCGTCTCCCAGGACCCCGAGACCCAGGCCGTCTCGACCTCGGTCGCGGCCGAGATCGGTCTGCCGCTCGAGCTGCGGGGGGCGTCCAATTCTGCTCGCGCCCGGGCGGTGGAGGAGGTGGCGCTGGCCCTTGCGATCCCACATCTCCTTGCCCGCAGCACCGACTCGCTCTCCGGCGGCGAGCTCCAGCGAGTAGCGATCGCCGCGGCGCTCGTCTCACGGCCCGACCTGATTCTGCTCGACGAGCCGACGTCTCAGCTCGATCCTGTGTCGGGAGACGAGCTCGTCTGGCTGTTGCGGCGGCTCAACGAAGAGTGGGGCGTGGCGATCGTCCTCTGCGAGCATCGGCTGGAGCGCTGCCTCGCGGCAGCAGACCGAGCCGTCGCCATGGACGCGGGCCGCATCGCTTTTGATGGAGACCCTCGCGGCTTCCTCGCCTGGGCCCTGCGCTCGGACCCGCCGCTGTCCACGCCCTCGGCTCGCCTCTTCGACCTCGCCGGAATCGAGCCCCTGCCGACCGGCGTCCGCGACGCCCGGCGGTCCCTGAAGGGGACAGGCCCCGCATCCTGGGTAAACCGCGCATACGCAGTCCCCATGCGGGATTCCGGCGATGCCGGCGAAGGCCCACCACGCCAGAAGGGGACAGTCCCCTCGACACGGGAGGGGGCGGCTGCGCTGCGGATCCGCGACCTTTGGGTTGAGCTCAGCGACGTCGAGGGTCCGAAGGAAGTGCTCCGCGGGATCGACCTGGAGTTGGCGCGTGGCCAGACCGTTGCAGTCATGGGACGGAATGGAGCCGGCAAGAGCACGCTATTCCGGGTCGCTGCGGGGCTGTTTGAGCCGGTGCGCGGCTCGGTCGAAGCCGACGGCGTTGCGCTGCTGCCTCAGAACCCGGGCGATCTGCTGATCCGTGAGCGGATCGGCGAGGAGCTGCCCGGTGAGCAGGGACGGGCGGCGCTCGCCGCGGTCGGGCTCGAGTGGGCGATCGACGCCGATCCGCGCGACCTGTCCGGAGGCGAGCGGCAACGGCTGGCGCTGGCGATTGTGATGGCGGGGCGGACGGGAGCCGGCGCGATCCTGCTCGACGAGCCCACGCGCGGCATGGACCGCGCTCGCAAGGACGATCTCGCCGCCTTCGCTCGTGAGCTCGCGGGGAAGGGGAGCGCGGTCGCGATCGCGACCCACGACGTCGAGTTCGCCGCGGCGTTTGCCGACCGGGTCGTGCTGCTCGGCGACGGCGAGCTGATCGCCGACGGGCCGGTGGGCGAGCTGCTCTCGGGCGGCTGGTACTTCGCGACCGAGGTCGCCCGGGTGCTCGGGCTTGACGGGGTGATCACGGCCGAGCAGGGTGCCGAGGCGCTGCGCGCGGGGGTCGAGGCGTGACCTGGCAGCTCGCCAGCTATTCGATCCTGGGGATCGTCCTGCTCGGGGGCTTTGCCTGGTACGAGCGCTCGCGGCCGCCGTCTCAGATCGTCGCCCTGGTCGCGGCGCTTGCCGCGCTCGCGGTCGCCGGGCGCGTCGCGTTCCCGGTCGTCCCCAATCTCGTCCTGACCACCGACGTCGTCTTCTTCACCGGTTACGCGATCGGCGCGGCGCCCGGGTTCATGGTCGGCGCGCTGGCGGGTGTGGTCTCCAACCTCTGGCTCGGCCAGGGCCCGTGGACGCCGTGGCAGATGGCGGGGTGGGGGCTCTGCGGGCTCGCCGGCGCGGGCATCGCGGTGATCAGCCGCCGTCGCCTGAACCGGTTCGGGCTCGCGGCCGCTTGCGGCGCGCTCGGGCTGCTCTTCGGCGCGCTGCTCGACTTCTCGCTGATGGTCACCTACGGCGGCGAGCAGTCGCTGGACCGCTACCTGGGGATCTCGGCCCGCAGCATCCCCTTCAACATCGTCCACGCCAGCGGCAACATCGCCTTTGCGCTCGCCGCCGGGCCCGCGATGGTGCGGATGCTCGTCCGCTTCCGCGAGCGATTCGAGGTTACGTACCTGCCCAAGCCGGCCACTGGGCAGCCGGCGCTGCCCCTGGTTCTCGCCGCTCTCGCGGCGGTTTCGCTCGGCGGCCTCTCGGCGAACACAGGCGAAGCCGCCGCCGCGGGCTCGACCACGAGCTGGCTGCGCGGCGCCCAGAACGACGACGGCGGCTTCGGGATCGCGCCGGGCTCGGAGTCGAATCCGGGGATGACCGGCTGGGCCGTGCTGGGGCTCGAGGCCAAGGGGATCAACCCGCTCGACTTCGCCAAGCAGGGCAAGACTCCGATCTCCTATCTGCGCGCCAACGCCGCGGGGATCCGCACGGTCGGCGACCTCGAGCGCACGGTGCTGGTGCTCCGCGGCGCAGGTCTCGGCGCCCGCTCCTTCGGGGGCCGCAACCTCGTCGCCGAGCTCCAGCGCGCCCGCCGAGGCGACGGCTCGTGGGACGGCGCCGTCAACCTCACCGCGTTCGGGATCCTGGCGATGAAGGCCGCCGGCGCCGGTTCGGGCATCTCCCGCTCGGTGGCCTGGCTGCGCTCGGCGCAGAACACCGACGGCGGCTGGGGCCTGGCGCCGAGGACGGGCAGCGACGCCGACAGCACCGGCGCCGCCCTGCAGGCGATCGCCGCGAGCGGCGGCGGCGCGGCGCTCGACCGCGGCGTCGACTACCTGCGAGCCACCCAGCACCAGGGCGGCGGCTTCGCCCTCGCCTTCGGTGGTCCGGTCAATACCCAGTCGACCGCGTGGGCCGTCCAGGGCCTGCTCGCGGCCGGCGTCGGCCCGGTGTCGCTTCGCAAGGGCGGCACGCCGCTGTCGTACCTCGCCGCCCGCCGCGCCGGCGACGGCCACTACCGCTACTCGTCCTCGAGCGACCAGACGCCGGTCTGGGTCACCGGCCAGGCGCTGACGGCGGTCGCCTCGAGGCCGTATCCGATCGACCCCGTGCCGCGAGCGCCGAGCACGGCGAGCGCCCCGGCCTCCGCGCCCGCTCCCACGGGTGGGACGACCCCGGGCGCGCCGGCCGCGCAACCCGCACCGCCCCCGAGCGGCGGCACTACCGCGCCCGGAAACGAGCAGTCGAATGGCGCCGCCCTCGGCAGGGCCTACCAGCTCTCCCAAGCCGCCGAGGCCGCTCAGCACAGCACGAGCGACGACGACTCCGGCCCCAGCGCCGCCCTGATCGTCCTATGTGGCATCGCCGGGGCGTCGCTGATCGCGGCCGGCGGCTGGATGCTGTATCGCCGCCGCTTGCCCTAGCCGCCGGGTCAACTACGCTCGGAAGCGATGGACGTCGAGGAAGCGATCCGCGGTCGCCGCACCCACAAGGCCTACCGGCCCGGGGCGGTCGATCGTGCGACGCTCGAGGAGCTGTTCGAGGCCTCGCCCAGTGGGCGCCGAATCACCACCTGACCGCGCCGTGGCGCTTCCGCGTGATCGGGCCCGAGGCGCTCGAGCGCCTCAAGCAGGCGGCCGGCCCCGAGGCGGCGCCGAAGCTCGACCGGGCGCCGACCCTCGTCGTCTGCTCGGCCAAGCTCGGCGGCGAACCCGAGCAGGACGAGGAGGATCTGCACGCGACCGCGGTCGCCGCCTACATCGTGCTGCTCGGTGCCCACGCCCACGGATTGGCCGGCTACTGGCGCACTCCGAGCGTGCTGCGGACCGACGAGGGCCGCGCCGCGGTCGGCCTGCGCGACGACGAGCGCTTCGTCGGCCTACTCCATCTTGGGCACCCGGTTCAGGAGCAGAAGCCGCCCCAGCGCCCGTCCGAGCAGACCGCGGAGTTCCTGGCATAGCGATGGGCGATCCACGACCATGCACCCCTGGATGACGGCCGTGGCACTTCGCATCTCTTCGTCCTCGGGTTTGCCTTTGGCGCCGCCAAAGGCTGCACCCTGCGTCCTCGATCTGCTCGGCCACGGCCGCCCCCAGTGGCACATGGCCGTGGGATCGGCCATCGCGTGATCTCGCGCGCCGACGCGATCACCGCGCTGACCGAGGACGAGTTCGACGTCGTCGTGGTCGGCGGCGGCATCACCGGCGCCGGGGTCGCGCTCGACGCGGCGTCGCGCGGCTACTCCGTCGCGCTGGTCGAGCGCGGCGACTACGCCCAGGGCACGTCGAGCCGCTCCTCGAAGATGGTCCACGGCGGGCTCCGCTACCTGCAGAACTTCGACCTCGGTCTCGTCCGTGAGGCGCTGCTCGAGCGCCAGCTGATGGTCCAGCTCGCCCCTCACCTGGTTTACCCGACGCCGTTCCTGGTGCCCTCGCTCGGAGAGGACCGCAAGAGCCGGGTCCTCGGAGCCGGCCTCAACCTCTATGACGTCATGGCCACCTCGAGGGTGGGGCGGGGCAGGGGCGAGCGAGAGAAGCTGCGCGAGGAGGACCCCGAGCACTACTGGAGCCCCGAGCGCCACCACACGATCAGCGGCGAGGAGGCTGCCGAGCTGATTCCGGCGCTCGCGCCGCGCGAGGTGTCCGGCGCCTACATGTTCTACGACTGTCAGACCGACGACGTGCGGCTGACGCTGACGATCCTCGGCGAGGCCGAGCGGTTCGGCGCCGTGCTCCTCAACGGCGCCGAGGTCACCGAGATCGCAGACGAGGGCGGGCTCGCCGCGGGCGTCGTCTTCACCGAGGCCGAGAGCGGCGAGTCGATCCGCATCCACGCCGCGAACGTGGTCAACGCGACCGGAGTCTGGGCCGACCGCATCCGCCCCGAGGAGATCCTCACCGAGGAGGAGATCCCGCGAATCAGCCCCAGCCGCGGATCGCACGTCACCGTCTCCTTCGACGACCTGCCGATCGGCACCGCCGCCTGCATCATTCCCGCGGGCGAGGACCGCACGATCTTCGCCCTTCCCTGGTACGACCGCACGCTGATCGGGACCACTGACAACGACTACGACGGGGACATCGACACGGTCCCGCCCGGCAGCGACGACATCAGCTATCTGCTCGACGCGGTGAACGAGTTCTTCGGGCTCGATCTCGGCGTCGGCGACCTGACCGGCGCCTACGCCGGGGTGCGGCCGCTGATCTCGGCCGCCGACCCGAAGAAGTCGGTCGACATCTCGCGCAAGGCGGAGCTCTACGAGACCTCCTCGGGGATGCTGACGATCACCGGCGGCAAGCTGACGACCTGGCGGCGGATGGCGAAACAGGTGGTCGACCGGATCGTCGAGCGCGACGGACGCGACGCACGGTGCCGCACCGCCGAGATCCCGCTTGGAATGGAGGCCTCGGAGGACGATCTCAAGACGTCGGCCGTGATCCCCGACGGCGCCCGCGAGCAGCTCGCCTTCCGCTACGGCCACGCGGCCCGCACCGTGCTCGCCGTCGCCGACGAGCGCAGCGAGCTGGCCGAGGCGATCGTCCCCGGCCGGCCCGACATGCTCGCCGAGGTCGTGATCGCCGCGCGCGCCGAACAGGCGCGCTCGGTCGCCGACGTGCTGCTGCGCCGGACCCGCCTGGGCCTGCTCACCGCGCCCAACCTCCGCAACGGCAAGGTCGCGGCGCTCCTCGCCGAGCTGCTCGGCGAGGAGCTGGGTTGGTCGAAGAAGAGGGTCGCTGCCGAGGCCGAAGCGTGGCCGGCTGTCGCCGAGCGCGAGGGGATCGATCCCGCGGCAACAGGCTCTCCGCGATGAAGGTCCTGGTCACGGGGGCAAGCGGCTTTCTCGGCGGTTTCGTCTGCCGTGAGCTTCTCCGAGCACGGTCACGAGCCCTCCGGCCCGCCTTCATCTTCGCCTCGACCGTCGTCACCGGCGACGCCGCCGGCGAGCTGCTCGACGAGGAGACCGAGCTGCCGGTGGAGACGGCCTACGGGCGCTCGAAGCAGGAGGGGGAGAGGCTGGTGCGCGAGTCGGGTCTCGACGCCGTGATCATCCGTCCCTCGCACGTCTACGGCCCGGGCGGCTGGTACGAGGAGGAGTTCGTCAGGCGCCTGCGCCAGCCGGGGCGCTTCGCGGTGATCGGCTCCGGCGAGAACCTCTGGGACGTGGTCCGGGTCGAGGACGTCGCCGCCGCCTTCGCAGACGCCGCCGAGCGCGGCGAGCCGGGCTCGCTCTACCACGTGGTGGACGACGAGCCGATCAGCTTCTACGACTTCGTCGCCGGGACCGCGGAGGCGCTCGGCCGGGGCGCCCCGCGGCGGGTGCCGCTCTGGCTCGCGCGGCTTGTAGCCGGCCCCGACCCGGTCAAGGCGGTGACCCGCTCGGCGCGCTCCTCAAACGCCAAGATCAAGCGCGAGCTCGGCTGGTCTCCGCGCTTTCCCAGCGCGGCCGAGGGCGTCCCCGACGCCGTCGCCGCCCTCGCCTAGGCTGAACTGACTCCGAGTCGGGGTCCAGCCGCCCGGCATCCGCTTGATGTGTCGTGCAGCTGGGTGCCATGCATCAACATCATCCGGCGCCTCCTGCGCTCCGCGTCCGGAGGCGCCGGTCCACGGCCCTCCGTGAATGGCCCTTATCGGCCGCGGGCGGGGGAGCAGCCGCCGCAGCGCCCGTGGATGATCACGTCGTGGGTCGAGACCATGTGGGGCAGGCGCCCGGCGAGCTTCTCGATCGCATCCTCGAGCTGCGGATCCTCGAAGGCGACGACGTCGCCGCAGTCGTCGCAGATGATGTGGTGGTGGTGATCGCCGCCCGGAAGCGCGGGCTCATAGCGCGAGCCGCCGTCGCCGACCTCGAGCCGGTGGATCAGCTCCTCGTCCTCGAGCACCTCGAGCGCCCGGTAGACGCTTGCGATGCCGACCTTACGGCCGCCGTCGCGCAGCCGGTCGTGGATCTGCTGGGCGGAGAGGCAACAGTCCTGTTCGGCGAGGAGCTCGACCACCGCGGTGCGGGCGCCCCCGGAGCGATAGCCCGACTGGGCGAGGGTCTCGGTCGCCTTCTTCTCCCACTCCTCCTTCGATGGATGGGCGGGATGCGCTTTCGTGGCCATGCCCAAATGATACCCCGTTCTCAGAACGAGAAAGCCGCCTCGCGGGCGGCCCGGGTCAGTCTTTGATGTAGGCGACCTCCGACCACGAAGGCTCCTTGGAGAGCTCGATCAGCTCGTGGTCGCGGTCGGGCTGGACGTAGCCGAAGGTGTGGGCGTCCTCGTCGAAGACGATGTCGAGCTCGCCCTCCTTGACCCGCTGGTCGAGCCAGGCGCCGCGGAAGACGAGGCGCCGCAGCCAATGGACGAGGCTGCGGTTCGAGGGGCCGACGAGCTCGTCCCAGTTGGAGTTGACGTGCTCGCCGAGCGGGGAGGAGGGCTCGCCGATCTCGCCGTTGACCGCGAGCTCGAGCAGGTCGTGGAGCTCGTCCTCGGAGAGTCCCTGGTTGACGAAGCCGAGCTTGACCGCCGCCTGTTCTACTCGCTGGGCGAAGTCATCCTCGTTGAACGAGAAGCGCAGCTCGCCGTATTCCAGGACGTAGTCGGAGCCCGACTCGTAGTTGCCTCTGCGTGCGGTTTCGTCTCTCAAGGTCTTGGTCCGGCCCGCACCTCCCATGGGGCGGATGCCGTGCTGGAGATAGTTGCGAATCGGGTCGGTGGGCGTCAACGCCAATGTTCCCCTGAACGTGCATTTGCACCCAGATGGTGGTATCGGCGGATGCTCAGCGAGCCGTCACGTCGACGAACGCGCAGCCCGCGTGGGCTCGAGGTCGCTGAGCTTGCGCGGCGCCTTCGCGCGCTCGGGCGGGGCGAAAGCCCCAGAGCAGGTCGGTGAGCGTCTCGCCGCCCGCCTGGAGTTCGCGCGTCGCCTTTGCGTTGGCGATCGTCGCCTCGATCTTGGCTCGGGTGCGGAGGATCCCGGCGTCGGCCATCAGACGCTTCTTCTTCCGCGCTCCGTAGCCGGCGACCTTGTCGATCTCGAAGCCCTCGAACGCCCCGCGGAAGTTCTCGCGCTTGCGCAGGATGGTCAGCCACGACAGCCCGGACTGGAACGCCTCGAGCATCATCGACTCGAACAGCTCGGTGTCGCCCCGCAGCGGCCGGCCCCACTCGTCGTCGTGGCAGGCGAGGTAGTCGGGCGCTCCTACACACCACCCGCAGCGTGGCCGTCCATCGGGGCCGGGGCTGAGGCCGCTACTCGTCATCCGCGTACTCCATCGCTCCGCAGCCTAAGAGAAGCGATGGATCTCCCCGACGGCATTCCGGTCGCCCGCACACGCCGCCAACGGCTACGGGGGCTCTCCTGGCGCCGCCGCTCGCGGGCCGGCGCCGGGTTGGTGATCCCTCGTTGCCGCAGCGTCCACACCTTCGGGATGCTGTTCCGGCTCGACATCTACTTCCTCGACGCCGACGGCGACGTCGTCCGCGACGTGCACGGCGTCGGCCCGGGCCGGGTCCTCAGCTGCCGGACCGCGGCCGGCGTGGTCGAGATTCCCTCGCCGAGGGGGGAATGAACTCCGCCCCGCCCGTCCTCTTAGAGGCAATGCTTCCCGAGATCGAGCAACTGACAGGCTGCGCGGCTTCGGCGCGGACGCCGGCGACTACCTGGTGAAACCGACGCATTGATTGCTTTCAGCCCGATTCGGGTTCTCGCACGCGAGGAAGATGGCGCCTGAGCGCAAGGGGAGCAGCATCTGTGCAGAATCCTGTACTCTCCTGGCAATGGCCAAGATAGTCCCGTTCACGGAGGCACGTTCGACGCTCAGCGAGCTGCTCGACGAGGTGAACGAGCGCCACGAGCACGTGGTCATCACCCGCAACGGCCGCCCCGCGGGAGTCGTGCTCTCGGGCGAGGAGTACGAGGCGATCGCCGAGACGCTCGAGGTGCTCGAAGACGAGGAGACACTCGCGGCACTGCGCGAGAGCGAGACGGACGTCCGCGAGGGGCGCGTGTATCCCCTGGACGAGGTGAGGCGCGAGCTCGGGCTTGGCTGAGCCGCGCCTCACACGGCGAGCGCGGCACGATCTCGAGGCGCTTCCCGGACCGGTTCGCGAGGCCGTGCTCGAGACGCTGACAGCGATCGGGATCGAGCCGGAACGGGCCGGCAGGCAGCTCGTCGGCCGGTTGCGCGGCCTTTGGTCGGCTCGCGTCGGCAGCTACCGCGCGCTCTACACGATCGAGGGTCCCGGCGTGATCATTCGCGCGATTCGCCATCGAGCCGTCGCCTACCCGCGGCGACGCAGCTAGGGCACGTGCCGTCGGCCCGTTCCGGCGCCGCCCCGCTGCCCCTTTCCGCGATTCGCGGCGCTGCCGATGCGAGGTGCTCGGTTTCGCGCGCTCCACCACTGAGGGCACCAACTCCGTGGGCGCTCCTCCGGATCGAAAGGAGCGGCGCCCGCCGAGGTTTCGCGCGCTCTACTTCTTACCGACCCTGAAGCGCACCGTCTGCGGAGGCGACTCGTTGCCGGCCACGTCGACCGAGTACACGGTGAAGGTGTGGATTCCGTCCTTGAGGTTGCGGTAGACCTTCGGCGAGCTGCAGGGTTTCGGGTGCCGCCGGTCGAGCCGGCAGCTAAAGGTGACGCCCGGGACGTCGTCCTCGAAGCGGAAGGTGGACTTCTGGCGCGTGCCGCGGCGCTTATGGTCCGCCCAGGGTGGAGGAGATCATGGCGGTGATGCGCGAGGCTGGCGAGCGCCCGTCAGGGATCCGACTGCGCGGCCTGATCGTCGTCCTGTGGCGGGCAGGGCTGCGGATCTCCGAGGCGCTGGCCCTGACCGAGGGAGACCTCGAGTCCGGCCGCGGGGCGATCCTGGTCCGCCGCGGCAAGGGAGGACGCCGCCGCGAGGTCGCATGGACGAGTGGGGCTGGCAGCAGCTTCGGCCCTGGCTCGAGCACCGCGTCGCGCTGCCGGTGGGCCCGCTTTTCTGTGTGGTGAAGGGCCCGACCGCCGGTCAGCCCTGGTCGGCGCCTTCGGTGCGGACGCAGTTCCGGCGCCTGGCGGTGAGGACCGGAGTGCGCCGACGATTCGCGCCGCACCAGCTGCGTCACGCCCATGCGGTGGAGATGGCGCGGGAGGGCGTCTCGCTCAACGTGATCCAGCGTCAGCTCGGTCACGCCAACCTGGGCATCACCTCGGTGTACCTGGAGGGGATCGACGCTGGGGAAATCATCGAGACCGTGCACGGCCGGTGCGCGCCGCTGATCCCGGCGGCGACGGCGCTCGTGTGAAGCTCGGGCACGCAACGCGAAAGCCACGACGAGATGAACCTCGATGGCCGCCTCTGTGGGGGCGGCCTCCGGGCAGGTTGAGTCCGGTCGTCCACGCGGCCTTGTATCCCAGACTCTTAGGGGCGACCTGGGGGTGGCAGTCTGGTGGGGCATCGCGCTGGGGGGTTGACAGACGGGGTGCTACATCAGCTGAGGTTCGAGTGTTTCCCGCTGGGGCCTGATTGGGCCGTGGGACTAGCTCGGACGGTCTTCCTCTGGGGCCGAAGCGCCGGGGTTCGCCCACTTCGATCGAGGGGCACGGGCCGAGCGAATAACCTGGCATGCCGTTGGACGCCGAAACGCTCTTGGGACTGATCGTTCCCGGGCTTGCCACCGGGCTCGGCGGGGTGGCCGTCCTCTTGGTTCGGCGCCCGACCGCACTCACGCTCGACACGTTGCTCGGCTTCACGGCCGGGGTGATGCTCGCGGCGACCGCGTTCAGTCTGCTCGTCCCCGCGCTTGACCGCGGCTCGCTGGGCGAGGTGCTGGTTGGTTTCGCCCTCGGCTCCGGCTTCATCGCACTCCTCGACTTGCTCGTCCCCCATGCGCACGTGCGGTTTCGCGAGCGGGGGCGGCCGGCGGCTGAAGAGCTCGCGGCTCGCGACCGCGCCATGCTGCTGCTCTCGGCGCTGACAATCCACAACGTGCCCGAGGGGCTCGCTGTCGGAGTGGCGTTCGCCGCCGGCGGACCCGACCTCGGGCTGCCGCTAGCGATCGCGATCGGCATCCAGAACGTCCCCGAGGGATTCGCGGCGGCCGCGCCCCTCGTCCCCGCCGGCAGCTCGCCGAGGGCCGCAGCTGGCGTCGCGGTGCTGACCGGGGTGGTCGAGCCCCCGGCGGCGCTCGCCGCCTATGCGGCCTTCGAGCTCGCCGGAGCGCTGCTCGCTGGGGCACTCGCGTTCGCGGCAGGGGCGATGCTGTATGTGGTCGTGGACGAGCTCGTGCCGGAGAGCCACGGCCACGGCCACGAGCTATCCGCGTCACTCGCGTTGCTCGGCGGCTTCGCGCTGATGATGGGACTCGACAATGCGTTTGGTTGAGGTCCCCGGGATGGGCCGGTGGCTCGCCTCTAGGCGGGCGCGGCGCTCGCGCGCGGGGTGATCAGCACGGGGCAGGGGGCGGTCCTGATCACCTTCGCCGAGACGGCGCCCACCAGCGCCGCCCGCAGCGGCCCGTACCCGCGCGAGCCGAGCACCAGCAGGTCAAGGGTCTTTCCCTGCTCGGCGGGGATCTGCGCCGGATTCCCCTTGGCGAGGACCGACTCGGCTACCACCGTGTCGCCGAGTTGCGCGATCGCGCCGTCGAGAATCTCCTGGTATTCGGCGCGCAGCGAACCGTTCAGCTCGTTGAATCTGGGCACCTGGATCGCGAGCTCGGCCAGCCCCAGGACGATGGTGATCACCCGCAGCCGTGCGCCCAGCACCCCGGCCCACTCGCGCGCTTCGGCGAGGGCGAGCTCGGACTCCGCGCCACCCTCGAAGCCGATCCCGATCACGCCGTGGTGCTCCAGCTCGCCATCCGCAAATCCGCGCGGCGCGATTGCGATCGCGCAGGGCGCGCCGCTGAGCAGGCTCTCCCCGACGCTCCCGGGGAGCACGCGGCCCACCGGCCCGCGATGGCTGGAGCCGACCACGATCAAGTCGGCCTCCTGGTCGCGCGCGTACTCGAATATGGCGCGAGCAGCGGAGCGACCGCCGAGACCACCGTCGAGCGGCGCGCGGACGAAGTCGCCGCCTCGGAGGCTCGCGCTCCGCGGCCTCGAACAGCCGCTCGCTGAGCGCGTCGGCGAACCAGACGCCGGAGACCGCCCACTCGAAGGGGATCCTGCCTCGCGGCAGGACGACGGCCACGTGCAGATCGGCCTTCGACGCCGTGGCCAGCGCCTGCGCCAGCCGAAGCGCTGCCGGCGCCTCGTCGCGGGAGTCGAAACCGACGACGACCTTTCTGGAACCCCGCGCTCGCCCTGAATCCTAGGTCCATACGCTCCGTACCTGTGTGCCCGGAAGATTCGAAGGCAGACCTCGGGTCCGCCCATGCGATGGCGGCGGAGCGGGTCTGCGCGGCGCTAGGCACCGATCCGGCTCTCGGGCTGGGCGGGGGGGAGGCGGGAAGCCGGCTCGAGCGCGACGGTCCGAACCGGTTGCCCGAGGCCCCACGGCCGACGCGGCTCGCCCTGGTCGCTCGCCAGGTGGCGAGTCCGCTGATCGGACTGCTCGGCGTGGCCGCGCTCGTTTCGGTGTTGGCGGGGGAGTCGATCGACGCGGTCGTAATCGCGGCGATCGTGGCCGTCAACGGGGCGATCGGATACGTCCAGGAGAGCCGGGCGGAGGCGGCGGCGCTCGGTTTGCAGCACCTCCTCACCCCGTCGGCCCGCGTCCTGCGCGACGGCATGGTCTCGGAGGTCGCCGCGGCGGACGTCGTCCGCGGAGACGTGGTGGTGCTGCGGGCGGGGGATCGCGTCCCCGCCGACGGGCGTCTCGTGCAGGCGAGCGACCTCGAGATCGACGAGTCGTCCCTGACCGGGGAGTCGCTCCCCGACTCAAAGCGCTCCGAGCCGCCCTTCCCGGCGGATACCCCGCTCGGCGACCGGGCGACGATGACGTTCGCCGGCACCACGGTCACACGGGGACTGGGGGAGCTGGCCGTGACAGCGACCGGCTCGGGCACGGAGGTCGGCCGGGCCGTCGCGGCGGCGGCGGTCGCGCGTCCGCCGGCGACCCCCCTTCAGACGCGGCTCGAGAGCTTCGCCTCGCTGATCCTGAGGCTGGTCGGCGCGCTCTGCCTGCTCCTCGCCGGGCTGGCGTGGGCCCACGGGGAGGAGCTGAGCCTGGCGCTGCAAACCGGGGTTGCGCTCGCCGTCGCCGCAGTGCCCGAGGGCCTTCCCACCGTGCTGACGGCCGCCCTCGCGATCGGGGTCCAGCGCATGGCTCAGCGAAACGCGATCGTGCGGCGGCTGCCGGCCGTCGAGACCCTGGGGTCGACGACGACGATCTGCAGCGACAAGACCGGCACGCTGACCGAGGGGCAGATGCGGCTCGGTCGCATCTGCGCGATGGGGGGGAGCGAGATCGAGCCCGGTCGCGATCGGCTCGGACCGGATGAGCGCGGACTGCTCGCGGCGGCGGCGATCGCCTCCCAGCAGCTGCCCGGAGCGCTCGCCGTGCCCGACGCCGCGACGCTGACCCCGACCGAGGCGGCGATCGTCACGGCAGCCCAGGCGTACGCCGCCGAGCAGGTGCCGAACGCGGGTCGGGTGCGCCGCGTCGAGCCATTCGACTCGATTCGCAAGCGCATGAGCGTCGTGCTCGAGAGCGGCGACGGCTCCGCCGACACCGCTTACGTGAAGGGGGCTCCGGAGAGCATGCTACCGCGGCTCGCAATCGATGGGTCCGGGCGCGGCGCCCTCGAGCGGCGCGCCGCGACGTGGGCCGCGGAAGGAGTTCGTGTCCTGCTCGTCGCCCGGCGCCCCGTCGTCGACGGCGACGACCCGGAGGAGGAGCTGGAGCCGCTCGGGTTGCTTGGCCTGCTCGACCCGCCGCGGGAGCACGCCGCCTCCGCAGTCGCCGCAGCGCGCCGGGCCGGGGTCCGGACCGTCCTGATCACTGGCGATCACCCCGGCACGGCCCACGCCGTCGCGAGGGCGGTGGGCATCCTCGAGGACGACAGCGACGCGATCGTCACAGGCCCGGAGCTGGACGCCCTCAGCGACACCGAGCTGGAGGCTCGCGCCGGCTCGATCTCCGCCTACGCGCGGGTCGCGCCGGAGCACAAGGTACGGATCGTCGGGGCCCTGCAGCGGCGGGGCGAGGTGGTCGCGATGACCGGCGACGGCGCGAACGACGCCCCGGCGCTCGAGGCCGCCCACATCGGCGTTGCGATGGGCATCCGAGGCACCGATGCCGCTCGCGACGCGGCCGACATGGTCCTGGCCGACGACGACTACGCGACGATCGTCGCCGCGATCAGGCGCGGGCGCTCGATCTACGAAAACGTGGTCAGCTTCGTCCACTTCCTGCTCGCGGCCAACGCGGGCGAGATCCTCGTCTTCACGCTCGCGGTGGCGGTCGGCCTGCCGGCTCCGCTGACAGTGGTGCAGATCCTGCTCGTCAACCTGCTCACGGACGGAGCGCCCGCGGTCGCGCTCGGAGCCGATCCGCCGCGGCGCGGGCTGATGGAGCGGCCACCGCGGCCCCCGGAGGAGTCGCTGCTCCGTCCGATCAGGACGGATCTGGTCATAGGGGGGCTGACCACCGGCCTGGCCGCGTTCGCCGCCTTCCTGATTGGCCGCGGCGACGATGGCGCGACCGGCCAGACGATGGCGTTCGCGAGTCTCGTGGCGGCGCAGCTCGCCTACGTGTTCGCGGTTCGGGCCGAGGGCTGGCCGCCGTCTGCGGGCCGCAACCGGGTCCTATATCTCGCGGTCGCCAGCTCGGCGATTCTGACCGCGGCGATGCTCGCCGTGGAGCCGTTGCGGGAGTTGCTCGACCTCGCCCCGCTCGATCCGAGCCGGCTTGCAACCGTCCTCGGCCTCGCGACTGTGCCGGCGCTGGCGCTGACCGCCGCCAGGGCCCTGCGCGGCAGGGCGCGGGGCGGAGCCTCGGCCGTGAGGACCGACGCCGCGTCGACCGGCAGCTAGAGGTCCAACACGGCCCGCGCCCTCCAGCGCCCGCCGGTCGGCCCCATCTCCAAGCGGTGGTAGGTCACCCTCTTGACGAGGCTCTGGTGCTCGGAGCGGTGACCGGCGAGCAAGGCCTCAACCGTGGTGCCGCGAGGTCCATCCTGACCGCGCGTTCGGGGATGAACCCGTCGGTCTCGGCGAGGTAGGCCAGCTCGCCGAGCCACTCCGCGAACAACGTCGGGAAGTCGTGGGCGCTGGCGCGTACCTCGACCTCGAGCTCCTCGAGGCGAGGAGCATCGGTGAGAAGGTCCCCGAACGCGCTGGTGGCCTCGGCAAGCACGTCGGCCGCCGACTCCGCTTCGACCTCGAGCTCGGCCTCGGAGGTGTGCTCGACCCGGCGATAGATGCATGGGACAAATGGGGCAAATGGGGTCAGTACAAATGAGTACAAATGGGGTCAGGTCTTGAATGCGACAGGCCGCGAGTACAAATGGGGTCAGGTCTTGAATGCGACAGGCCGCGTGAATGTCGGATGCAAGACCTGACCCTGTGCAGGCTTGACCCTGTGCAGGCTCGCCGAGGTTTCGCGCGCTCTACTTCTTACCGACCCTGAAGCGCACCGTCTGCGGAGGCGACTCGTTGCCGGCCGCGTCGACCGAGTACGCGGTGAAGGTGTGGATTCCGTCCTTGAGGTTGCGGTAGACCTTCGGCGAGCTGCAGGGTTTCGGGTGCCGCCGGTCGAGCCGGCAGCTAAAGGTGACGCCCGGGACGTCGTCCTCGAAGCGGAAGGTGGACTTCTGGCGCGTGCCGCGGCGCTTAAGAGGATTCTCACTGCCCGCTTAGGGCCCTCTAACCGCCCGCGGCGAGGCTGCGCGGGTGAATGCCATCCGCAGCATCGGCCCACGACGCCTCGCGCTCCGCGCGGGGCTTGGGCTCCTCGCGCTCTTCGCGCTGATCCAGCTGATTCCGTACGGGCGCAGCCACTCCAATCCCGCTGTGACTCGCCCCGCACGCTGGACGGACGCCCGCGCCGAGCAGCTCGCGGCGAAGTCCTGTTACGACTGCCATTCCAACCTCAGCGACTGGCCCTGGTACAGCAACGTCGCGCCTGCGTCGTGGCTGGTCCAGCACGACGTCGACGAGGCGCGCAGCACCTTCAACTTCTCCGAGTGGGACAAGGGGGCTCCCGACCTCTCCGCGATGGCGGACGCGATCTCGAGCGGCTCGATGCCGCCGACGCAGTACTCGCTGCTTCACAGCGGGACCAAGCTCTCGGCCTCAGAGAAGGCGGACCTGATTAAGGGGCTGAGCGACCTCTACCGCAAGGATCCGCCGCCGGCGCGCGGAGGCGGTTGAGCCGCCGACGGCGGGGAGCCCAGCTGCGGCTCACAGAGAGGGTGATTACGGTCATCATCTGGTGACCCGGCCGGCCGGGTCGTCGTCGCTCTGTGCGGCCATCTGCTCGGCGGCCTCCTCGCTGACGGCCGTCTCCAGCGCCTCTGTCACTTCCGTCGCCGGCGCGGGCGCCGCGTTGCTGCGCAGCGGAATCTCCTTGAGGAAGAGCACGGCGACAAGTCCGATGAGCGCGAATGGCACCGCGGTCAGGAACACGGTGTGCAGGGCCTCCGAGAAGCCCTCCAAGACCACGCCCTGCAGGGGCTCAGGGAGCCTGTGGATCGCGGCGGGGCTGCCCAGCAGCGCGCCGGGATCGTGGCCGCCGCCGGCCACGGGCCGGACGTGCGCGTCGGCGAGCAGCCCGGGCAGGACGTCGCGCAGGCGACTGGAGAGCAGCGCGCCGAATACGGCGACGCCGAGGGCGCCGCCCATCGAGCGAAAGAAGGTCGACGCGGATGTCGCGGCGCCCAAGTCGGCGCGCGTGACGGCATTCTGGGTCACGAGCACGAGCACCTGCATGACCATCCCGATGCCCAGGCCCAGCACGAGCATGTACACCCCCGCCAGGACCAGCGAGGTATCCACCTTCAGCTCGGAGAGCAGGAACAGCCCGACGCTGGCAATCACCAGCCCAGTGATCGGGAAGGCCTTGTAGCGGCCGGTGCGGGTGATCATCCGTCCGGAGCCGATCGAGGTGCTCAGCAGCCCGACCATCAGCGGAAGCGTCAGCAGGCCGGAGGCGGTCGGGCTCTGGCCCTTGACGATCTGCAGGTACTGCGGCAGGTAGATGATGCCGCCGAACATCGCCGCCCCCACGGCGAAGCCGGCGATGCTGGTCAGCACGAAGGTGGGTACGCGGAATAGTCGGGGCGGGATGATCGGCTCCAGCGCCCGGCGCTCCTGCCCCACCGCGAGCGCCAACAGCAGCAGGCCGCATCCGCCGATCAGGAACGTCGGCGCCGAGATCCAGGCGAACTCCTTGCCGGCAAGCGACAGCACCAGCAGGATCGCACTGACGCCGCCGAAGATCAGCCCCGCGCCCAGGTAGTCGATCGCATGCTGGCGACGTGGGAACGGCAGGCGTAGCACCCGCTCGGTAACCACCAGCGCCAGCAAGCCGATGGGGATGCCGACGTAGAAGCACCATCGCCATGAGAGCGCATCGACCAAGAAGCCGCCGATCAGCGGGCCGCCGACCGTGGCCAGCCCGAACACCGCACCCATGTAGCCCTGGTAGCGCCCGCGCTCGCGCGGCGCGACGATGTCACCGAGGATCGCCTGCGCGAGCGACATCAGCCCGCCGATGCCCAAGCCCTGCAGCGCGCGGAAGCCGATCAGCTGGCCGATGCTCTGCGACAGCCCGCAGAGCGCCGAGGCGACCAGGAACACGACGATCGCGGCCTGGAACAGCGGCTTGCGCCCGTAGAGGTCGGACAGCTTGCCCCAGATCGGCATCGACGCCGTTGAGGTCAGCAGCGTCGCCGACACCACCCAGGCCAGCTTGTCCTGACCGCCGAGCTCGCCGACGATCGTCGGCAGCGCGGTAGCCACGACCGTCTGCCCGAGCGCCGCGACCAGCATGCCGAGCATCAGCCCGCTCAAGACGATCTGGATCTGCCGGTGGGTCAGAACCGGCATCTGCTCCGCCGCTCCGTCGTTGCTGTCTATCGCATTCTTCGCAGGCGCATCCGACGATCCGCCGCCTCCGTCTCGGCTCACGATGCGACGCAGCTGACGTTTAGATCAACGACGGAGGGAGTGATTCGCCCACCTGCGGAGTTCTCGAGGACTGTCGGCTCGCCACCCTCCATCGCGGCAACGCAGGAGTTGGTCGTTCCGAGGTCGATTCCGATCGTCTTGCTCATCAACGAAGCGATTGTGTCACTGCGCCCGAGAACGCGACAAATGGACAAATGGGGTCAGGCCTTGAATGCAACAGGCCGCGTGAATGCCGGATGCAAGGCCTACCCTGTGCCTGCGTTTTCAACCGGCGAGAGAGGGTCGGTATTCAGGCGGCGCCGACAGCCCCCGGCGAAAGCGGCGGAGGGCGGGGGACTCGAACCCCACCCGAGCGCCGACTCGGCCGTCGCGATTGGCCATCGGACGCGGCGCCTTGCCGCTTCATCCTCCGCACCAAGGAGCCTGTGGGCTCTCGCCGGACGGTCCTCGATCGCTCGACGGGCAGCGTCCGCTTGCGGCGCGGCGATCTCCTCTCGCCATAGGGCCCTCGGAGGGGGAGAGTTTTTGTCGGCGCGACCTCTAGGAAGGCAATGCTTCCCGAGATCGAGCAGCTGGCGCGAGTGGTGGTCTGCGACGACGACGAGCCGACCCGCGAGCTCCTCTGCGACCATCTGACCGCCGACCGCTACGAGGTGCTTCCCGCCGAGGATGCATCCGACGCGCTGCGGCTCTGCCAGTACAACCAGCCCGACCTGATGATCCTCGACCTCGGGCTGCCCGACGCGGGCGGGCTCGATGTCCTGCGCGAGGTGCGCCACGAGCAGGGCGCGCCGGCGCGCTTTGACTCCGGGCTGCCGGTGATCGTGCTCTCAGGCCGCGGCTCGCCGACCGATCGCGTGCGCGGGCTGGCCGAGGGCGCCGACGACTACCTGGTCAAGCCCTTCCACTACCCGGAGCTGGCGGGCGGGCTTTCAGGTATCCGGTTTCAAGTTATTTGCAGGGATTTTTCGGCGAAATCTCCGAATTCGGACGAGTCTAACCGGGCGGATTCACGCCTGGAGAGGACCGAAATATCCGAAACGGCGATTCGAGCCGGATCGGGACGCGCGAGAGCAGGGCCAGCCGCCCGGCTTCGCTTGCGTATTGAGAGGTTGCTACGCCGCTAGGGCTGTTGGTGGATCGCTGCTGCTCGAGACGGCGTGGGCGGCAGCGCGACGGCGTTGTTCCATCGCCAGGCAGTGAACGATCGAGTAGACGATCGCCACATCAGTGCGGGCTTGGTCCTTACGCCGGAACCAGCGCTTGCCCTTGAAGAGTTGGAAGCGGCTGGTGACTTGGCCGTGGAAGCCTTCGTTGTGGGCGAAGCGCTTGTTCCCGTAGATGAAGGCGAGCGGATCGTTGTAGGTGAGCGGGTTGCCGAAGGCCTGATCAGCTTCGTCCTTCTCACCGGGCATGCAGCGGACGAAGCGGCCGGCCTTCTTGCTGCCGGGCAGCTTGGCCTTGCGCCAGTTGCCGGCGGTGATGCTGATTAATCCGCAGGTCGAACAGCTGCCTTCGCTGCGGATGACCGCGCGGCCGCTCTTGAGCGCGAAGCGCTTTGAGACCTGGCCGTTGCCGCACTTGCAGATCAGCTCGTAATGGCCGTTGGCCTCCCAGTTCTTGTAGCCCTGGATCTCGAAGCGCAGCCGGTCGTGCTTGCGGGCGTTCGCATGAGACTTCGGACTATCGCCGCGACTGACGTGATGAACACGCTCGACGATGCCGAGCTCGTGGTAGGTCTTGCGCAGAGGATGGGAGTGGTAGGCGCCGTCGTTGCTCATCACGTGGATCTGGTCCTGATCGAGGTGAGGGCGGACGCGATGAGCAAACTCACCCTGCATCAGTGAGATCGCCGTCTCCGGCTCGCTCGCATTGATCGGGACGACGCGAGCAGCGAGGGGAAGGCCGGAGTGGGTTACCGGTCCGATGACCTCGTAGCCGTGGCCCCACTTATCGGGGCCGGCAGAGGGCGGAACGTAGCCGCCATCCCAACAGGTGACCTCTTTCTCATTGACCATCCCGCCCTTGGGGTCGTTGATCGGGCACTTGTAGTGCGTCTGGATCTTCGATCCGTCCATCGTCAGATGGCGTGCTTCCTCGCGCATCTCCGGGAAGTCCTCGAGGTGCTCCTGAACGAGAGCCTCGAACAGGCGCTCGTAGGCGCGGCGCCGGCGCCGCTCCCCAAAGCGGGAGCGATGGCGGGAAAGGGTCGCTTCGGAGGGAATCCCGACGTGGAGCTTCTGGACCGCCCCGCCTTTGCGCGGCCTAGCCTTGTTGAAGCCGAAGATGCGGCGCGCGTCAGCAGCACGATCGCCGGCAAGACGATCGCGGGCTTCCTTGACCGCACGCAGACCGCAGACCCGCTGATAGACGAGCACTGCCTCGCACTCCCAGGCGGTGTAGCTCGGCTTCGGACCGCGGCGCTTCGCGCGGGTGGCGTCGAGCTGATCGCAAATCGTGCCGATCTCGACCCGATAGGCCTTGCTGTTGAGGACGATCTCAGTCAGCTCGCCACAGGAAAGGCCGCGCAGGCCGGGGCGATGCTTCGCGTAAGGCACCTCGATCCGCTCAGCCGGCTTCGGCAGGGGACCGAAACGAACGCGACGAGCTGCCTTGGCAGGGGTCGTCGCCTTCGAAACCTTCTTGCTGCCAGCCTTGCCACTGCTGGCTACTCGCGCTCTCTTCCCAGTCGGCACAAGGCAAACGTACGTTTTTCCCAGGGCCATACCGGGAGGAAAACAAATGTTTTTCTCCGCTCCGGTATTGGTCGAAAAACGCCCTATGGGGGAGTAGAGTCCGTTCTTGTGAGGGGATTGGCTAAATCGTCTGTTGTGCTCCAAAGTTGCCATTTTTCTTGATTTTTGGCAACTTTGCCCTATAGTAGAGCCATGGGTCGAGGCAAGAACGAGCGACAGCTCGAACAGCTACAGAACATCGCGCGTCTCCGGCGCCTCCAGGGGCGCCTGGCGGCTGATGATGACGTCAGTGCGGTCCGTGCCTCGCTCGAGCGCGAGCTCGGCGAGACAGTCTCGCTACGTCAGGCTGCTCGCTTTCTCGGGCTCAGCCACACGGCCCTTTCTCGGTGGATCGATTCGGGCGATCTGACCCTGGTTGAGAACCGAGAGGGGCGCCAACAGGTCTCGGTTTCTGCCCTCCTCGACCTCGCCGAGCGCGTCGAGCAGGCCCGAGGTCGCCGCAGTCTGCATGTGCTTGAACCGACTCTCGAGCGTGGGCGCCGGCGGGCGGAGGAGATGGTCTTGCCCGATCCCGAGTCAGGCGTGGACGTCGACCCCCATGAACGGGCCGCAGAGATAAGCCTTGCCTACCATCGCGCCCTCGCCTCACGCTTGAGGAAGGCCAACGTTGCCGAGGCCCGTCATCGCATCAATCGCTGGGCTGCCGATGGGCGCCTCGACCCTCGTTGGGCTGAGGCTTGGCAGCAGATCCTCAACGGCAAGCTTGATGAGATTCGCCTCGCCATCAGCGCTGATAGTCAGGAAGCTCAGGACCTGCGGCAGAACTCGCCCTTCGCCGGAATGCTTTCTGAGCCTGAGCGCCAGAAGATCCTCGCGCGGTATCAGTGATGGATAGGCCCGCGTTTGAACATGTCGTCGCCGCGGCGGCGAACGCCCTCGATGAAGACGAGTTCGTGGCTATCGGCAGCCAAGCAATCCTCGGCCCGCATCCGGAGGTTCCGCCGACGATGCAGCGCTCGCAAGAACTAGACCTCTACCCGCGCCACGAGCCGGAACGCTTCAGCGAAATCGATGGCACGCTGGGTGACGGCTCGAGGTTTCAGGAGAGCTTCGGATACTTCGCTCACGGCGTCGGCCCGGAGACGGCCAAGCCCCCGGAAGGATGGGAAGACCGCCTGATTCGGGTCGAGGTTTCGCCGCGGCTTGGGTCAGAGCGTCGACCAGTTGTGTTCTGCCTTGAGCCACACGATCTCGTGCTTGCGAAGTGCTCGAGAGGCATCGAGCGTGACTGGGAGTTCGCGGCGGCCGCGCTCGAGGCCGGCTTCGTTGAGGTTGCTGTTCTCGAGGAGCGAGCTGACGGATTGCCGCTGCCGCGGGTCAGGCGCGAGAAGATCATCAAACAGCTGCGTTCGTTCGGGGAGAAGTGAGACGGGCCTCGTCGGCTTGACGCACCGCAGTAGGACTGCGACGATCGGGTCCATGGGGAGAGGTCGACGAATGGGGCGCACTGCTGTGTTGACAGCGATTGTCGGTTTGGAGTTGACCCGCTTCGGTAGACAAGGTGTCCACGAAAGCGGGTCAATTCCAGGTTTGGAAGATTGAGAGGCTCTAACCCTGCCAAGTCCGAGCGATCGAGCTATGGGAGATCGAGCGGCTCTAGCAACGAGTCCTGCTTGGGTCGGCGCGCTCAGCGGGGTCGGTCTTGGGACCAAGTCGCGACCGGTCCTCGCGCGAAGCAGTAGCGACGACGCTGCCGAAGCCGGACGAGCTCGGGGCCGGAGAACGTGCGACCATCGGCGCGTGCAAGAACCTCAGCGGATCGACGTCCCGGGCATCCCCTCCGAGGAGTCGGCACGCCCCGCCAGCAGTAGCCGACGTTGCAGCCTCGGCTTCAGCGACTGCTGAGCGCCGGCGCCGAGACCGTCTCGGCCTCCGCGCGCAGCTCGTGCGGTCGATCGGTGCCGATCGCGTCCGGAGCGAACTCGAGCACCCGACTCAGGAGCTCCGGGCGGTTTACGGTTCCGGTGTTGACGCTCAGTCCGGCTTTTCGAAGCACCCGGACAAGCCGCTCGGTGAGCAGGAAGTGCTCGACCGAGATCCCGTCCACTCCGGCCCGGAGAGCCCACGACACGAGCGCCTCGGGCGCATAGTCGGCCCAGATCACCAGACGCGAGCGCAATCCGTGCGCGGCGGCGACCTCGCATGCTCCGCTGTGGAAGCTGATCACCTCGACGCGATTGCCGATCGGCTCGCCGCGCAGCCGCTCGCAGAGCATCTGGGCGGTGCGGCGGGCAAGGGCGGGATCGGCGTGCGCCTTTACCTCGAGCTGAAGGCCAACCCCCTCCGGCACCAGGTCGAACAGCTCCTCGAGCAGCAGCGGATGCTCCGCCGTAGGTGCTCCCGCTGAGTCGCGGATCAGCGCCGAGCGGATCTCCTGGGCGCTCCTCTGATGCGCCCAGCCATCCAGGGTCGTCCCGAGCGTGAGCAGGGGGTCGTGCAGCAGGACCAGCCGATCGTCGGCGGTCAGGCAGATGTCCGTCTCGAGACCCTCGACCGGGCCGGTCAGGGTGTGCCGAAGCGCGGCCGCCGAGGAATCCGGACCGTAGTGGCGGCCGAGCCGGTGTGCATATAGCGGGGGCAGTGTCGAGGCGATCTCCAAGCCACCCGGATGGGATCACGAAACCCCTCTGGAGCTGTTAAGGCCCTGCAAAGCAGATGTTTTCCTCGCGTGAACGAACCGCCGCCTGCCCCGTGGGGTCCGCGATCAGTCGAGCGGGCCGGATCGGAGCCGCCCGAGCACACGCGGATGGCCGTCGATCACCGGCGCGTCGATCAGCTCGAAGCCCTGAAAGCCCGCATGGCGGGCCATCGCGTCCAAACCTGCGGCGGTGAAGCCCCAGTACACGAAGTCATCACGCGCATACACCTCTCCTACGGAGGGAATGTGAACCGCCGCCGAGGATTCGAGAGCCTGATCCGCCGGGCCGTGGGTTTCGAGCAGCACCTGTCCGCCGGCCGCGAGGCGCCGCCGAAGAGTCTTGAGTAGGCCCATCGGGTTCTCTACCCGGTGGAGAATTCCGAAGCAGAGAATCAGATCGAACGTCTCAGCGAGGTCGTCCAGATCGAATGCGTCGAGCCGGCGGTAGTCGACCTCGGAGTCGAGTAGCTCCCGGATCGCGGCGAACCCCTCGCCTCCCTCCAGGTCGACACCCCAGCGCGAGCTGACCCATTCCCTGTACTGCTCGTTATCCACCGCGACGACTCGCCGCGCGCCGCGCGCCTCGGCAAGGAACGCGTAGAAGCCGTCAAAGGTGCCTACGTCGAGCACGCTCATGCCGCTGAAGTCCTCGGGAAGGGCAGGGATCCGGTAGCGGTGGTCGCGGGCGATGCCGTGGGTGTAGAGCTCCTTGGAGCCATCGAGCGAGAATGTGTGAAACCAGAGCGGCACGCGATCGAGGACGGCTCTGGCGATCTCCGGATCGGCCTCGATCGGGATCAAATCGGCCACCTGACGCTCGGCGGCGGTTGGCTCGGGGGGGCGTTCTGATGGTGGAAGGCTCCCCACCGCAGGGATCGCGCTCTTGGTGGTGCTGTCCACTTCCCGCTGTGCGGGGTCCGGCTGCTCTGACGTGAGATCGGCGTCTACTTCGATGTGGTCTCCTTTGGTTCGGGCCTCCGAGACTACCGCGGCACCTCGACATACCTGACGCCCTTGTCCTCGAGCGACGGCTCTGGCGCGGGTGCGGCGACGCAAGGGCAATGGATTTGTTCGGGACTTCTCCCCGGAGTGGGTGCCGCGCGGCTGCTCCTCCTCGCGCAAAGGAGTCGCGCCCCGAGAACCGGTCGGAGTCCTGACGGTTCACCGCGGCGGCGCGCAGGGTGAGTCGAAGTAGACTTCACGTTGGTGAGCCGGGAAGACCGGTCGGCACTGCCCCCATGCCGAATTCCGGACCAAGGCCACACCTTCGAAGCCCACAGGGTGGCCTGACGCCACCCCCTCGCTCCGTAAACGTACTTGCGATCGCCGCCCTGGGCGTGGTGTTCGGCGACATCGGCACGAGCCCGCTCTACGCGATGGAGGCGATCTTCACGGGCGGTCATCCGGTCCAGCCGACCCAGGGCGATGTTTACGGCGTCATCTCATTGGTGGCGTGGTCGCTGACGCTCATGGTCTCGATCAAGTTCGTGACCTTCGTCATGCGCGCCGACAACGATCACGAAGGCGGCGTAATGGCCCTCTTCGCCCTTCTCCAAGGAGCCGCCATCCGGAGCCCACGCGTCAAGGCGGCGCTGCTCACCGCGGGACTGATCGGCGTTGCCCTGTTCTACGCGGACGGGATGCTGACGCCGGCGATCTCCGTTCTCTCGGCGGTCGAAGGCGTCGAGGTAGCCGCCCCGAGTCTCTCCTCGATCATTCTTCCTTGCACCATCGGCGCGCTAGCGGCGCTGTTCGCGATCCAGCACCGCGGGACGACGAGCGTCGGGCGTATCTTCGCGCCGGTGATCGGTCTGTGGTTCGCCGCTCTGGCAGCCGCCGGGTTGGCCGAGGTCATCCGGCACCCGTCAGCGCTGCAGGGCCTTTCCCCGACCTACGCCGTCGAATTCTTCATCAACCACCCCCTAACGGCCTTTCTGTCGCTGGGAGCCGTGGTGCTCGTCTTCACCGGCTCGGAAACGCTGTACGCGGACATGGGCCACTTCGGCAGGCGCGCGATCAGCCGCGCCTGGTTCTTCGTTGCGTTTCCGGCGCTGATGCTCAACTACCTCGGCCAGGCGTCGCTGATCCTTCGTTCCCCCGACGCAATCTCCAACCCGTTCTATCTGTTGCTGCCGGGCTGGGCGCAGGTCCCGATGATTGCCCTCGCGACTTGCGCGACTCTGATCGCATCGCAGGCCGTCATTTCGGGAGCGTTCTCCGTGACGAGGCAGGTGGTACAGCTCGGCTTCCTGCCGCGTCTCACCATCAAGCACACCTCGCCCGAGACCATCGGTCAGGTGTACCTGCCGGCGGTGAACTGGACGCTCTTCGTTTTGGTCGTCGGTCTTTGTCTCGGATTTGGGTCCTCCGGCAAGCTGGCGACTGCGTACGGGATCGCGGTCACCGGAACTCTTCTGATCGATTCCGTCCTCTTCCTGACGGTCGCGCGCGTGATCTGGCGCAAGTCGCGCTCGATCATCGCGGCGGGCGTGATCGGGTTCGTCTGTCTCGACCTGCTCTTCCTGGCGGCCAACCTGCCGAAGATCGCGGACGGCGGTTGGTTCCCGCTCCTGGTCGGGGCGGTTGTGCTCATGCTGTTGACGACCTGGGCTCGCGGACGGCGAATGGTCGCGGTCGAGCGGCTCAGGGCTGAGGGCACGCTTGCCGACTTCCTTCGCGAGATGCACCGCAAGGGCACGCCGCCCCGGGTTGGGGGCACCGCCGTATTCCTCAATCGGGAAAAGGATGCAACACCGCTTGCTCTACGAGTCGCGCAGACCCGTCTCAAGGCGATCCCCAGCGACGTCGTGATCTTGACCGTCGAGACGACGAGCGAGCCTTATGTGCACCCAGAGCAGCGAGCAGCCGTCGACGACCTGGGCGATCCGGACGATGGCTTTTCCCACCTGACGCTTCGCTTCGGCTACCAGGAGGATCCCAACGTGCCAAAGGCGATCACCCAGGCGCGTAACGCGGGGCTCGTCGACTTCAACCCCCACCACGTGACCTATTACCTCTCGACGGTGGCGCTGATCCCGTGGGGCGATCGAGGGATGCCGCCGTGGCGGAAGTCGATCTTCGTCGCGATGGAGCGCAACGCGGCGAGCCCGGTCGACTATTTCGACCTCCCGCCCGAGCGCATCGTCACCCTCGGGGCCCAGCTCAGGGTATGAGTGCGGCCACCGAAGGCGGGAACCTTTCGCCTCCCGGCCGGTGCGTGCCAACCGTCGGCTATCTCGTGCCACTTTTCGCGTGGGAGCAGAAGCATCTGGGGTCCTGCTCGGGCTGTCAATCGCACCTGCTTCCCATGCGGAGGGGTCGCCGAGAATGCCCGGTCGCTTACGACCCCTCCCGCGTGGAGGGGGCGCTGAGAGCAGAAGGCCCGAGGCCTCAGAGCTCGCCGGGGGAGACGACGAAGCCAAGCCGCTCCGTGCCGCGGCGCAGCCGAGCGTCAAGTGCCACCAGGCGGCAGTCCAGGAGTCGAGCCAGCGCGACGTACGCGGCGTCGTAGGTCTTCGCCCAGCCGAGCTCGGTCGCGATGCGCCAGGCTTCCTCGCCAAGTTCAACCCCGCCGTGGGCCTGCACCGGACAGTCTTCGATCGCATGGCGGGCGGCGTCGGCTTGCGCCGCGCCGATCTCCTCTCGCCGCAGGGCCTCGCGGATCGCCGAGCGCGCCTCAGACCAAAGCAGAGCCGGTGCGTGCAGCTCCGGGTCGCCGAGAATCTCGAATCCGGTGCGGGCTTTGCAGGCGTGGACGGCGACGCTCGCGTCGACGACGAGCAAGCTCAGTGCCCGCGGTCGCGATCCTCGCGGATCAGAGCGGTCCAGTCGGGCTGGGGCGTGCCGTCCTCAAACGTCTTCCAGGCCTCGGGCGGCTCAATCACATCGAGCTCGGGGTCCCCGTTTGTGCCCTCGACGACGATCCGCGCGTGCGCGGCCTCCTCTTCGGACAGCCGGTCGATGCGGGCACGCAATTTCTCCTTGGCGGTCACAACTGCCGATTTTACCGCCCTCTCTGACGCAACTCGGAGGGGGAGAGTTTTTGTCGGCGCCATCTCTAGGAAGCAATGCTTCCCGAGATCGAGCAACTGGCGAGAGTGGTTGTCGTAGAGGACGACGAGCCGACGCGCGAGCTCCTCTGCGATCACCTGACCGCCGACCGCTACGAGGCACTGCCGGCCGAGGACGCCTCCGACGCCCTGCGGCTGTGCCAATACAACCAGCCCGACCTGATGATCCTCGACCTCGGGCTGCCCGACGCGGGCGGGCTCGATGTCCTGCGCGAGGTTCGCCACGAGCAGGGCGCGCCGGCGCGCTTCGATTCTGGGCTGCCGGTGATCGTGCTCTCAGGCCGCGGCTCGCCGACGGATCGCGTGCGCGGGCTGGCCGAGGGCGCCGACGACTATCTGGTCAAGCCGTTCCACTACCCCGAGCTCGCGGCGCGTGTGCGCACCGTGCTGCGCCGCCGCGGCTCGCGCGACACGGGACCGGTCCGGGTCGGCGAGCTCGTCGTCGATCCGGCCCGCCGCGAGGCGCGGGTCGCCGGGCGGCGGGTGCTGCTCTCGAACAAGGAGTTCACCCTGCTGCGGCGGTTGGCGAGCGAGCCGACTCGCGTCTTCACAAAAGAGGAGCTGCTGCGCGATGTCTGGGGCTTTCGCTCGATGGGCAGCACCAGGACTCTCGACACCCACGCCAGCCGCCTGCGGCGCAAGCTCGACCCCGACAACACCCGGTACGTCTCGAACTGCTGGGGAGTCGGCTACCGCCTGATCGAGGATTGAGATGGGCGACCTCGACACCGGAATCGTCTTCGCGCTCGTGCCTGCGGCGGTCCTCTTGCGCGACCGCGTGCGGGGCAGGCGCCGCCTGCGCGAGCTCAACCGCTCCCTGCACGAGCTACGACGTCCGTTGCAGGCCCTCGCTTTGTCCAGCGGGCGCGACTACCAAGCTGCCGATGGGTTCCTCGATCTAGCGATGTCCGCCCTGGGGGACCTCGATCAGGCAGTAAACGGCGATTCGCCTCAGCCACCGCCTGCCCGAGAGGTCGTTTCGAGTCACGAACTGGCGCTGGCGGCTGCGGGGCGCTGGCGCGCCGGTCACCCCGGCACCGAGCTGCAGCTCTACTGGGACGCCGGCCCGGCGCCGATCCTCGCTGCCCCCGAGCAGATTTCCCAGGCGCTCGACAACTTGATCGTCAACGCGCTCGAGCACGGCAGCCCGCCGCTGGCGCTCACCGCGACGACGATCGCCGAGAAGGTCCGGATCACCATCTCCGACCGCGGCCCGCGCCCGTCCCCGAACGGGTCGAACGGCAACGGCGCGGGCGGGGATCGCCGCGGCCACGGGCTCGAGCTGGTCTCCGAGATCGCCGCGGCTCACGGCGGCCGGTTTGCGATCTCGAGCTCGCGCAACGGCACCGTCGCCGCGCTCGAGCTGCCGCTGGCGGGCCCCGCCGCCGTCGCGGTGGCGTGACCCGCCGCTCGCGCGCCGCGATCTTCGCCCTCGGAGCCCTGGCCTGCGCCGCCCTTGCCGCGTCGCTCGCCAACGGCTACCGCGACCGGGTCTCCGACCAATACGGGCCGCTGCGTGGCGTCGCGGTCGCGGTGCGCGATCTGCCCGCGGGGCAGCTGCTCGGACCGCAGGAACTGCACGACGCGATCGTCGTGCGCCGCGTACCGGCGCGCTTCGTCCCCGCCGGCGCCATCGCCCGCCCCGCCGACGCGCTCGGGCGCGCGCCGGCGGCCCCGATCCCGGTCGGCGCCTACGTACTCGACGCCCAGCTCCAGGTGCCCCAGCCCGCGGGTGGTGCAGCCCCTCACCTCGGTGAGGGCCGCCAGCCGGTGCAGATCGCGGTCAGCGGGGCGGAGGCGCTGACGCTCGACGGCCCGGCCGAGGGGACTCTCGTCGACGTCGTCGTCAGCGAGGAGCCGCATGGCCTCGACGGCAAGAGCCGCACCTACGTTGCCGCGCCGGGCGTCAAGCTGCTCGCGCTCGGAGGCCCGGGCCCCGAGGGCGGCGCAAGCGCGACGCTGGCGCTCACCCGCGAGCAGGCGCTGACCCTTATCGGCGCCGAGGGCTCGGCCCGCGAGATCCGCCTACTGCCCAGCGCCAGCTAGCGATAGCTAGAACTGGATGCAGATCAGGCCGAGGTCGTGGCGCGGGCGCGGGGGCATGTTGCAGCCGCCGCCGTTGCCTACCGACTTGATCTCCCAGGCGCCGCCCTTGCGGTGGGGGCGCCGCAGCGCTGCGTCGACCGGCTTGACGATGTTCTCGCCGTTGAAGTCAGGCCGCACCCTGGCCGAGGCCCAGCGTGAGTTGACGGTCGAGACGCCGAAGTGGATCTTGCAGGTGCCGGCCGGGTACTGGGCGCAGGTCAGGCCCTCGGCCGCCAGCGTGGAGAGGATGCCCGCCAGCTCGCCGGGCTTGGGGCGGCGCTTGGCGGTGGCGGGCGCGGCGAGCGCGAGCAGCGAGATGAGGACGAGGCTGAGCGCCATGGCGCGGGTCCTCACGCTGCCACCGCCCCATTGAAGGCCGTTTCCGCCTCGGCGCCGTGAACGGCGAAGACGATGCGCCGGAGGCCGGTGTCGCCGGCCAGATGCGCGCGGACCTCGCCGACCTCGATCCGCGCCGCGTCTTCAAGCGGGAAGCCGCCGACGCCGGTGCCGAAGGCGACCAGCGCGAGGCTCCCGGCGCCGAGCTCGTCGGCCTTCGCCAGGGTCGCCGCGGTCGCGCGGCGGATGATCTCCGCCGATGTCGGCCCGCCGAGGTGCATCGTCGCTGCGTGTATTACCCAGCGCGAGGGCATCTCACCAGCGCCGGTGGCGACGGCCTCGCCGAGCTCGATCGGGGCGAGCTCGTCGCTCTCGCTCTGAATCGCGGGGCCGCCGGCTTGTGAGATCGCCCCTGCGACACCGCCGCCGTGGGCGAGCTGCGTGTTGGCCGCGTTGGCGATCGCGTCGACGTCGAGCTGGGTGATGTCGGCCTGGAGGACCTCGATCTCGGACATGATCCGATTTTCCCGTATCGGCGGCCGGCGTGGGGGCGAGAACCACGCCGGGTGGACTCCTATCTTCATGGGGAGCAAAGACCCCCGCGGCCGAAATCTCGAAGCCCTGGCGCTGAGCCTGCGCGACCGGCTGCTCGAGCGCCGCCGGGCCGAGGCCGCCGCGGGACACGCGCCCGCCGAGGACACCGCCGAGGCGACGCGGGCGATCGTCGAGGAGCAGGCGGCGATGCTGCCGGCTTCGACCCGCGAGCGCGTCGCCGAGCTGATCGTGCGCGAGGCGGTCGGGCTCGGGCCGTTGGAGGAGCTGCTCCAGGACCCCGAGGTCGAGGAGGTGATGGTCTGCGGACACGACCGCGTCTATGTCGAACGCCGCGGGCGGATCGAGGCGACCGAGGTCGGCTATCCGAGCGAGGCGGCGCTGCGCGACGCGATCGAGCGCATCCTGGCGCCGCTCGGTCGCCGCGTCGACGAGCTCAGCCCGATGGTCGATGCGCGGCTCGCCGACGGCTCCCGGGTCAACGTCGTGATCCCGCCGCTGGCGGTGGACGGGCCCTCGGTCTCGATCCGGCGCTTTGCGGCGTCGCGGCCGGGCCCGGAGGAGCTGGTCGAGCTCGGCACCCTGACGCCCGAGCTGCGTGAAACGCTGGCCGCGGCGGTCGAAGCCCGCCGCAGCATCCTGATCTCGGGCGGCACCGGCTCGGGCAAGACGACGCTGCTCAACGCGCTCTCGCGGTTGATCGCCGAGGGCGAGCGCGTGATCACGATCGAGGACGCCGCCGAGCTGCGGCTCCAGCAGCCGCACGTCGTCCGCCTCGAGAGCAGGCCGGCCAACGTGGAGGGAAGGGGGGAGGTCTCGATCCGCGATCTGCTGCGCAACGCGTTGCGCATGCGCCCCGACCGGATCGTGATCGGCGAGGTGCGCGGCGGCGAGGCGCTCGATCTGCTGACCGCGCTCAACACCGGTCACGAGGGCGCGCTCTCGACCGTTCACGCCAACTCTCCCGGCGACGCGCTGCGCCGGCTCGAGACCCTCTGCCTGATGGCCGGGCTCGGGCTGCCCCACAAGGCGATCCGCGAGCAGCTCGCGCGCGGGATCGACCTCGTCGCCCACCTCGAGCGCTTCGCCGACGGCAGCCGCCGGGTGACCGAGGTCGCCGAGGTAACCCGCGCCGCGGGAACCGTGGGCGTCCGCGAGATCTACTCATTCGCCGACCCCTCCTCCGCTTCGCGTCCGGGGGCGTCGGGATGAGGGCGCGAACGGGGTGGGCCGGATGAGTGGGTTGGCTCCGATCGTGCTTGGCGCGGCGGCGGGCGGCATGCTCGCGGTCGGCGTCCGCGAAGCGGCGATGGCGACCCCGGCGGTCGCCGCCTGGCTCGCCGGCTCGGTCGAGCCGCTGCGCCGCGCCGGCAGCGAGGGCTATGCGCCGAGCGAGCTCGAGCGGCGGCGGCTGGCGATCGTCGGCAGCGGCGCGCTGCTGCTCGCGGCGCTGTTCGTCGCCGGCCCCGGGCCGCTGGCTGTGGTCGCGGTCGCCGGCCCGGCCGCCGCGGGCTGGGCGTTGACCTCGCGCCGCGCACGCTACCGGCGCGCCGTCGAACGGCGCATGCCCGAGATCGCGGCCGCGGTCGCCGACGCGCTCGCCGCCGGGCGATCGGTGCGCGGGGCGCTGGCCGCAGCCGCCGCCTCCCTCGACGGGCCGCCCGCGGCCGAGATGGCTCGGCTGGCGGCCGACCTCTCGCTGGGGATTCCCACGGCCGAGGCGCTCGCCGGGCTGCGCGGCAGGCTGCGCTCCCAGCGGGTCGACGTCTTCTGCTCGGCCCTGCTCAGCCAGCAGATCGCCGGCGGCGACCTCGCGACGCTGCTGCGCCGCTACGCCGAGGCCACCGCCGAGCACGAGCGGGTCGCCGAGGACGCCCGCGCCGCGACGACCCAGGCGCGGTTCACCGGCCTGCTGGTGGTTGCGCTGCCGGCCGGAGCGGCGCTGTTCGCCGAGCTGCTCAAGCCCGGGTTCACGGCGCGGCTGCTTTCGGAGAAGGCGGCGCTGGTGATGCTGGCGCTGGCGGCGGCGCTCCAGGTACTCGGCTTCCTCGCGATCCGCCGCTTCGGCAACGTCGTCGAATGACCGCGGCGCTGGCGGCGATCGCGGTGCTGCTGTGCCTCGCCGCGCTTCGCGAGCTCGGCGAGACGGTTGAGGCGCCCAAGGGCGGCCTCGCCGCAAAGCTGCTCGACCCGCTCGGCGCCGAACGCGCTCGGGCACTGGCCCGCGCCGCCGTCCGCCTCGGCATCCCGCGCCGCCTCGTCCGCGCCGGCGTGGCCGAGCGGCTCAGCGTCGGGACGGTGCTCGGCGCCAAGGCGCTCTGCGCGCTCGGTGCGGCGCCCGTCGGGCTGATGCTGGCGCCGGTCGCGCCCGGCCGGCTCTCCCTGCTGGTGGCGGTCGGCCTCCCCGCGGCCGGCTTCCTGGCACCCGACGCGTGGCTCGAGCGCCGCGCCCGCGTCCGCGCCCGGCGCCTGACCGGCGCCCTTCCCGACGCTCTCGACCTGCTCGCGGTCGGCGCCGCCTCGGGCCGCAACCCCACCGCGGCGATGGCCGAGATCGCCTCGACCCAGGACGGCCCGCTCGCGCGCGAGCTCGGCGTAGCGGCGGCCGAGCTCGCCTGCGGGGTGTCCCAGTCCGAAGCTCTGCGCGACCTCAAGAATCGCGCCCCCGGCCCCGAGCTTGCCTCGCTCGTGGCGGTGATCGAGCGCTCGGCCCGCTATGGATCGCCGCTCACCGAACAGCTCCGCGGCCAGGCGACGACGCTGCGCGGCGACCAGCGGCGCAGGGTGGAGGAGCAGGCCGCCCGGGCGGCGCCGAAGATCCAGCTCGCGGTCGCCCTGCTGCTCGTGCCCTCGGTGCTGCTGATGATCGCGGCGGCGCTGATCGCCAACGCCGACGTGCTCACCTCGGGGTTCTGAGTGCCTGCGTCCGTGACGGCGTTCGACCTCCCCGACGAGATCGGTGCCTATGGAGGACTGATCGGCGGCCTGGTGACGCTGTGCGCGGCCCTGGCGGGTGGCGGGACGGCGCTGATCAGTGATGACCCGGACAAGATCGCTCGCGCGGTGGCGCCAGGCGGTGGGGCGGGCGGACTTCTGAGTTGGCGTTTCTCCTTTCCGGCGTTGTCGTTTGGTCGGTCCTTACCGACCCCGACGCCCGCCACTAGGCGAACGGTCGTCCCACCTTCCGTGAGCCGGCGGCGCATTCGTGCCTGTGCAGAGGCATGAGTCGAAGCTTCTGGCTTGCACGGAGGGGAGTTGCGAACGCGTGACCGCTCCGAGCGTCGCTCCCCAGTGCCAAGCTCGGCCGTCCGGCCCAAGCGACAACCTCAAGCGCGATGCCTCGGGGACCCAGCCGAATCAACTGGGCCGATCATGCGCTCGTTAAGTCGGCGATGCTCGGCTTGGCGCGTGCCGATGTTGAGGACGCAGTCCTACCCTGAAAGCTGATGAAGATCGACGGCCACTACGACCGAGATGCGGATATTGCCTGGCTTCGCTTCGAGGGCTACGACCCTGAGATCGCTCGTGGCGAGGAGGTCGAGTTCGGCCTCCGTGAGACTGACCCGGCGACGGGCAACATCGTCGCTCTCGAGTACTGGAAGGCCAGCGAAACGCTGCCGGATGACTTCCTTCAGATGCTGCCTCAGCCCCCAGTGGGCGTGCCTGGCTGATAGCTCCTCCGGGGCGGAGGGGCGTTAAGGGGGTCTGACCCCGTTAACACTGCACGCGCCTGCGCACGAAGGGCAAGGCGAAGGTCAAGGTGGAGGTGTTAAGGGGGTCTGACCCCGTTCCGTTAACAATCTGGCCACCAGAGCAGGCACGGGAGCCGCCTAGCGTCGCGGTTCGGCCCTAAAGGGGTCTGACCCCGTCAATTCCTAACAGCTCGCCGACGCCAGTAGGGAAGCGGCGCATGCGCTCGGCGATGCCGAGCCGACCCGTACGCTGGCGTCGGCTTTGCGCAGCTTCTTCGCGTTCTTCGCCTTGACGGTGGCGACGTTGCGCGCCCTGCCGCTAGCGCCAGACCGCACGCGGGCGAGCACGTTGAAGCTGCGCTTTGCGCCGGGCTGGAGCCGGTCTACCGTCCAGCAGGGAACCTTGTTGTCCGCCCCCGCCCGCACGAGGACGAGCTGGCTCGGCATCCGGTCGCAGACGCGGACCTTGCTGGCGACGCCCTTGCCCACGTTGCGCACCACGATCTTGTAGGAGGCCTGGCCGCCCGGCCGCACGGACTGGCGGTTGGCCTTCTTGGTGATCTTGAGCTTCGGCTTGGGCAGCGCTTCCGTCGGGCACAGCACGCGCAGCGTCCCGGAAGAGACCACCTCCGGCAAGCGCATCCAGGTGTCCACGAAGTCGGCGTTGCCGGTGTTCGCGCTCCAGCCGTGGAAGGTCGGGCCGCTGGTGCCCTGGTTCACCTCGACCGGCGAGGTGTTCGTGACGGGGGTGCCCTTGTAGGGGTCGATGTCGTTGTAGCTGGCGGCGGATGGGTCTCCCAGAGCCGGGTCGTTCGGCAGCGAGAGCCGCTCGATCTGCGTCCCGCCGCTGACCTCAACGTCCGACATGGTGAAGTGCGCCTCGGCCAGAGTTGAACGCACCCGGTATTTGTAGGTGCCGCACGCTGGCGTGGCGCCGTTGGCGTCTTGGCCGTTCCAGGCGACGCTGTTGCCTGCGCTGCTGAGATCGGCGCGGCTGTCGACCAGGTCGTTCGCGTCGCCGAACGTGCCGTTCTGGTTGAGGTCGATCTCGGTCGTGTAGCCGAGCCCGTCCAGCTGCGGCGGCGACTGGAACCGGATCGCGCCCCCGGATCCCTGCGGCGCGCCGCCCTGCTCACCACCCGTACCCGTGAACGACAGGCCGGTCAGCGCCCCCGACGGCGAGATCGGTGCCGCCGCGAACCCGCGCGTCGGGCCGAGACCGCCCGGACCGCTGACCGCCACGGGATCGGTCGGATTAAAGAAGATCGGGAACTTACTGTCGAGCGCCTTATCGGGATCGCTGAGCTGCGGCGCCAGCGCCTCGGTGTGTACGAGCGTATTGCTGCTGTCATCGAGGCCCCACTGGAAGGAGGCGAAGGTCCGCTCGCCCGTGGCCGCGTCGATCACTCCCCGGTCGTTGGCCGCCATGTCCCAGACCTGGCCGCGGTGCCCGAAGAGGCTCACCCGGTACTGGTAGCCGGCCGGCGTGTAGAGATAGCTGGCCGAGTTGGCGCCTAGCCCCGCGGGCGCTCTCTCGGAGAAGGTCAGGCGATGGGAGAACAGCCGCCCCGGCTGCACCACGCCCGCATCCCGCACCGTCACGTCCCAGATCGCGATCTCGTTCCCCTGTTGCGTGGTGGTGACGGGGGTTCCGACGAGCTGGGTCGCCGGGGGGAAGGTGCCGGCGGCGGCGAACGGCATCATCACGATCGGATAGGACCCATCCGCTGGAGCGGTGAAGTCGCACGGGGTCCAGGTGTCCGGGTCGGCGTCGGGGCTGGCCTCGGGACCGGTCAGCTCCTGCGCACGCGTGGCGATCCGGCCGGTGCCTGGAGAATCCGTGTTGCAGTCGAAGATCTGCGTCGAGAAGACCGGATCGGCGGGAAACGGTGCCGGCGCCGCCGGATCGCTCGCGCTCGCGAAGTCCGTGCCCGGCGCGTAGACGCGGATGTCGTCAATGCCACCCGCAAGGCCCATCGCGCTGCTGCCCATCTGAATCGTCTCGCCCGCCTGCGCATAGACGCGGAACACCGGATACCGGCTGTGTGGAATCGTCGGCGGCAGCGGGCCTACCAGGATCAGCGGGTTGCGCCAGCGGGTGTTCTCCCCGGTGTTGAAGTCGACCGACCCTTCCCCGAACGCCGTCGCGGCCGAGAGCGCGGATGCCAAAACGGCGAGCAGGCACCCCACAACGACGGCATTTCGGCGTCGGTGCCGGGCGGCTGCCTTCGTCCTGGAGGTGCGAGCGGAACTGCGGGCTGTGGTCAATAGGGGCGTGCGTTCTCCTTGTTTGCGGCGGCCAGACGGGCCGCACGCCGGAAGGCCGAGACGCGCAACATCGCAGTTTCTATCGGCAGCCGCGGCGCCAAAACCTAGCAGACGCGAAATCTGGGATCTTCGGAGGCTCGATCGCTGGGGCTCTTCGGAAGCTCTCGAACCCTGAGTGCGAGGGGCTGACAGCTTGCCGCGAGGAGGAGGCGCGATGCGAAAGCGCTCCTCTCTACGCAAACCACTGGCATTGAAACCCGCGCCTCTAGGCGGTGCGTTCTGGCTCTGGCGGCCTTTCTGGCCGGTCCGGTGATTCGCCGGCGGCCTCCTCGCGCTAGCGATCGGGGACCCGGCTGCCAAGCACACCTGCAAGCCCGCTTGCAGATCTGGACTCGTTCGGCGCCGAATGGGGGGCTGTCCCACTACGCGCAAACCGCATAACCATGCGGGTTTCGCGGCTCCCAAGACTCCGGTAGCAGTTCCGTCCGACGCCTAAAGTGGAATGCCGTGTTGCGAAGTGGGGCAAAGTGGGTTAGCGTGGCGCCCCAGAGTTGGTCATTCGGACCGGGGAGATGAGGCTCCTCCCACCTCATCTCTCCGGTCCGCTCCAAACCAAAGACCAGCTCTCGAGAGGAATGTCACGTTGGCTTTTCGCGGTCACTACGAACACAGTCTCGATTCCAAGGACCGGCTCACGGTGCCTGCGAAGTTCCGCGACGCCCTGGGTGATGGAGTCGTTCTCGTCGCCGGGCTCGAGCCCTGCGTCTGGGTTTTTCCTGCCAAGGGCTACGAGAGCTTCAGCGAGCAGTTCATCGGCACCGCCAGCCCGCTGACCAAGCGCGGCCGCGTGCTGCGCCGCCACTTCCACGGCGACTCGTTCGACGACACGCTCGACTCCAACGGCCGCGTGCATCTGCCCAAGCGCCTCGTCGAAGCGGCCGGGCTCGAGGGCACCTGCGTCGTGATCGGGATGGAGGACTACTTCGAGGTCTGGAACACCGAGCGTTGGCAAGAAGCCGAGGCTGAGGTCAAGGCGACCGTTACCGATGTGGCCGAGGGTCACGGAGAGGAGAGCTGATGTCCGCCCAACCGTTGCCCTTCGCCGAGGTCGCGCAGCGACCGACCGAGCAGCGAGGCACCCTTATCTACATGCCCACCGAGCACGAGCCCGTTCTGGCGACCGAGCTGGTCGACCTGCTCGACCCGAAGCCCGGCGACGTCGCGATCGACTGCACCTTCGGCGGCGGCGGGCACGCCCGCCTCGTCGGCGAGAAGCTCGGCCCCACGGGCGAGCTGATCTGCATCGACCGCGACCCGGAGGCGCAGAAGCGCTTCGCCACGGTCGCCGCCAAGCTCGACTGCCGCACGCGCTTCATCGGCGGCGAGTTCTCCGAGGCTCTGACCGAGCTGCTCGCCGAGGGCACCCGGGCAAACGTCATCTACATGGATCTCGGGATGTCGTCCATGCAACTCAACGCCTGGGAGCGCGGCTTCTCCTATGCCTACGACGCGCCGCTCGACATGCGCATGGACCCCGGTCAGGAGACATCGGCGCGCGAGATCCTCAACGAATGGCCGCAGACGCGGCTCGCCAAGACGATCAAGGAGCTCGGCGAGGAGCGCCGCGCCGGCTCGATCGCCCGCGAGATCGTCAAGCGCCGCCCGCTGGAGACGACCCATGATCTGGTCGACGCCGTCAAGGCCGGGGTGCCGCCCGCCGACCGCTTCGGCCGCGGCAACCCCGCCAAGCGCACCTTCCAGGCGATCCGCATCGCCGTCAACGGCGAGCTCGATGCGCTCTCACGGGCGCTGCCGCTGGCCTGGGAGCTGCTCGAAGACGGCGGCCGGCTCGGCACGATCGCCTTCCACTCGCTCGAGGATCGCCGCGCCAAGCGGTTCATGGCCGAGCGCGCCAAGGGCTGCGTCTGCCCGCCCGAGCTGCCCGTCTGCGTCTGCGGTCAGGAGCCCGAGGCCGAGCTGGTCACCAAGCGCGCCGTCGCGCCCGGCGAGGAGGAGCGCGAGCGCAACCCGCGCTCGTCTTCGGCCCACCTCCGCGTCGCCCAGAAGCTCGCCCTGGAGGCAAAGGACTGATGGGCGCCCCCGCCGCAGCACCGCGTCCGCGCCCGCAGCGCGCCGGGCGCCCAAAGCTGCGCAAGCTGCCGTCCTCGGCGCGCAACCTGAAGACGAAGCCCGGGCCGCGGACCAGGCCCGGCCCGAACGTGCAGAGGCGCCGCCCGACCGCCAAGCCGGCCCAGCGGGGGGGGCGGACCGGGGTCAGACCGAAGTCTGACCCGGGGCCGAGACAGATGAACGTCTACCGCTCGCGCTCGTTCGGCGTCGCCGCCTCGGCGGGCGCCGCCGCGATTCCCGTCGTCGCCGGCCGCGCGGCGGTTCGCGTGCGCGAGCTGCCCGACTCGGGCCTCGTCGTGCGCCTCACGCGCGGCCAGGCCTGGATCGGCGTGCTCGGCGCGTTGCTCGCCGGGATCGTCGCCCTCAACGTGCTCAGCCTCGGGCTCAACGCCAGCTCGGGCCAGATCTCGGTCCAGGTCGACGCGCTCGAGCGCGACAACTCCGCGCTGCGCGCCGATATCGCCGAGAAGCTCTCGGCCTCGAAGGTCCAGGACGCGGCGGCAGCGCTCGGCCTCGCGGTCCCCGCCGCGGAGGACATCGGCTACGTCGACTTCAGCGACTCGGTCTTCGGCAAGGCCGCCAAGGTCCTCGCCGGCGAGGCGGCCGCGGCCGCGGCCGACCCGGAGACGCTCGGCTCGAGCTCCTCGAGCTCCTCGAGCTCCTCGAGCTCCTCGAGCAGCTCGAGCTACGTCCCGAGCAGCGCGCCCACGTCGACCACGCCGTCGACGTCGACCACGACCCCGCCCCCGGTGGCGACCCAGACGCCGTCACCCACGCCGAGCGCGTCGCCGACCTCCTCGGGCGGCGGAGGCGGGATCTCGGCGGGTCTCTGACGATCCGATGAAGCGGATCAACGCCAGGCTCGGGCTCCTCTTTCTCTTCTTCACACTGTTGTTCTCGGGTGCCCTCGCCCGCGCCGCCTGGCTGCAGGGTGTCGAAGGCGGCTCGCTCAGCGCCAGCGCCACGGCCCAGCAGAGCGAGGAGGTGATCGTGCCCGGCACCCGCGGGCGCGTCCTCGACCGCACCGGCAAGGTGCTCGCGGTCTCCGAGGACGCGGCCACGGTGATCGCCACTCCGTACCAGGTGCCCGATCCCGACCGCGCGGCGACCGAGCTGGCGCCGCTCGTCGGCGTCCCGGCCGGCGATCTCGCCGAGAAGCTCTCCGATCGCGCCTCCGGCTTCGCCTACCTGGCCCACAAGGTCGACCTGCGTTCGGCCGAGGAGATCCGCAAGCTCGAGATCCCCGGGATCTCGATGGTTCCCGACAGCCGCCGCCTCTACCCGCAGGGCGATCTCGCCTCGCAGCTGATCGGCGCGGTCGGCCTCGAGAACCAGGGCCTGACCGGCCTCGAGGAGGGAGAGCAGGACACGCTCGGCGGCGAGGACGGGCGCCAGGAGATCGTCCGCGACGCGACCGGCGAGCCGATCCGCTTCGAGCAGACCAAGCCGGCCACCACGGGCAAGGACGTGAAGCTGACGATCGACGCGGCGATCCAGGACCAGACCGAGCAGGCCCTCGCCGACATCGGCGAGACCTACTCGCCGAAGGGGGCGACTGCGATCGTCATGGACCCGCGCAGCTCCGACGTGCTGGCGATGGCGAACTGGCCGCCGTTCGACCCCAACGATCTCTCCGACGCGACCGAGGCCCAGCTCGACAACCGCGCGACGAACTACACCTATGAGCCGGGCTCGACCTTCAAGGCGTTCACGGTCGCGGCCGGGCTCGAGGACAAGACCGTCACCCCGAACACCTCTTTCTATCTGCCGCCGACGATCCGCCTCTATGACCGCGTGATCGGCGAGGCCGAGGAACGCGGCCCGCTCGATCTGACCGTCTCCCAGATCCTCGCCCAGTCCTCGAACGTCGGCGCGGTCAAGATCGGCCTCGGCGTCGGGGCCGACAGCTTCTCCCGCTGGATCGACGCCTTCGGCTTCGGCAAGTCGACCGAGACCGGCTTCCCCGGGGAGGAGCAGGGCATCGTCCCCGAGCGCGACGACTACTCCGGCTCGACCATGGGCAACCTGCCGATCGGCCAGGGCCTGGCGGTGACGCCGATGCAGATGATGCAGGCCTTCGGGGCGATCGCAAACGGCGGCATCCTGCGCCCGCCGCGGCTGATCGAGGACGTCGGCGGCCAGCCCACGGCGCCGCAGGCGGGGCACCGCGTGATCGACGCGCGTACCTCCGCCCAGATCCGCCGCATGCTCGAGGGCGTGGTCGAGGAGGGCGGCACCGCGGCCTCGGTCGACGTCGCGGGCTATCAGGCGGCGGGTAAGACCGGTACCGCGCAGAAGGTCGACTCCGACGGCACCTACTCCGACACCCGCTACGTCGCCTCGTTCATCGGCTTCGCGCCCGCCTCCAAGCCCGGCCTGCTGGTCGCGGTGATCGTCGACGAGCCCCAGGGCCAGCACCTCGGCGCCGAGGTCGCGGCGCCGGCGTTCAGCGAGATCGCCCAGTTCGCGCTGCCGTACCTCGGCATCTCACCCAACTAGCCCGCCCGGGTAGTCGGGTACCGATGTCCCGGGTGGCCCTCCCGGCTACGGCGTAGTTCCGTGACTCCAGACCGGGGACAGGATAAATCCTGTCCCCAGCTCCATAACCTGCCTGCGTGCAGCTGAGCGATCTGATCGCCCGTGCGGGCGTCGGGGCCGAGGTCAGCGCCGACGCCGAGATCACCGGGCTCGCCTATGACAGCCGCGCGGTCAAGGCCGGCGACCTCTTCTTCTGCGTGACCGGGCTCGAGTCGGACGGGCACGAGTTCGCGCCGCGGGCTGCCGAGGCCGGCGCCGCGGCGCTCGTTGTCGAGCGCGACCTCGGCCTCGACCTCCCCCAGGCCAGGGTCGGCTCGGCTCGGGCGGCGATGGCGCCGGTCGGCGCCGCCTTCTTCGGCGACCCGACCGCCGAGCTCGCGCTCGCCGGAGTGACCGGCACCAACGGCAAGACGACCGTCGCCTGGCTGATCCGCGAGATCCTGGCCGCCGCCGGCCGCCCGTGCGGGCTGCTCGGCACCGTCAAACAGATCGTCGGCGGGGTCGAGGAGCACGGCGAGCGCACCACCCCCGAGGCGATAGACCTCCAGGCGACCTTCCGCCGCATGCTCGACGCCGGCGACGTCGCCTGCGCGATGGAGGTCTCCTCGCACGCGCTGGTGCTGCACCGCGCCGACGCGATCCACTTCGGCGCCAAGATCTTCACCAACCTGACCCAGGACCACCTCGACTTCCACACCGACATGGAGGACTACTTCCTCGCCAAGCGCCGGCTGTTCGACGCGGGCGAGGGCCAGGCGATCGTCAACCTCGACGATCCCTACGGCCGCCGGCTCGCCGGGGAGATCGATTGCCTCACCTTCTCGGCCTCGGGCGTCGGCGAGGCCGACTACCGTGCCGAGAGCATCGTGCTCGGCGCCGGGGGCGCCGAGTTCCACTGCCTGGCCCCTTCGGGCGACGCGGAGGTCCAGACCAAGCTCCCGGGCCACTTCAACGTCTCCAACGCGCTCGCGGCGATCGCCGGCGCCGAGGCGCTCGGCGTCGAGCCGGCGATGGCGGCGGAGGCCCTGGCGGGCGCCGACCGCGTGCCCGGCCGTTTCGAGCCGATCGACGAGGGGCAGGCGTTCTCGGTCCTCGTCGACTACGCGCACACCCCGGACTCGCTCGACAACGTCCTGCGCGCGGCGCGGCGCCTGACCGAGGGCAGGGTGATCTGCGTGTTCGGCTGCGGCGGCGACCGCGATGCCGACAAGCGCCCGATCATGGGGCGGATCGGCGCCGAGCTCGCCGACGTCCCGATCGTCACCTCCGACAACCCCCGCTCGGAGGATCCGGCGGCGATCATCGAGGACATACTCGCCGGGATCGACTCGCGCGAGCGGATCGAGGTCGAGGTCGACCGCCACAAGGCGATCGCGATGGCCGTGCGTGGTGCCACCGCCGGCGATCTCGTCCTGATCGCCGGCAAGGGGCACGAGCAGGGGCAGGAGTTCGAGGGCGGCAGGATGATCCCCTTCGACGACCGCGAGGTCGCGCGCCAGGAGCTGCGCCGGCTGCCGTCCCCCGCCGGATGAGGTCCTGGAACGGAGCCCGGATCGCCGACGCCGCCGGTGCCGACGTCGCCGCCGAAGGCCGCGAGGGCGGCCCCTCGCGAGCCGTGATCGACTCCCGTGAAGCGGGGGACGGGGCGCTCTTCTTCGGCCTGTCGGGCGAGCACGCCGACGGCGGCGAGTTCGCCGCCGCGGCGCTCGAGGCGGGTGCCTGGGGCGTCGTCGTCACGCCGAGCCACGCCGAGGGCCTCTCCGGCGGCTGGGTGCTCTCGGCCGCCGACCCGCTCGCGGCGCTCCAGTCCCTCGCCCACGAGTGGCGCGGCGAGCTCGGCGCCCGCGTCCTCGGCGTCACCGGGTCGACCGGCAAGACCTCGGTCAAGGACATCGCGGCGGCGATCTTCGGCGAGCGCGTCCACGCCAGCCGCGAGAACTTCAACACCGAGATCGGGCTGCCCCTGACGGTGCTAGAAGCCGAGCCGGGGACCGAGATGCTCGTGCTCGAGATGGCGATGCGCGGGTCCGGGCAGATCGCCGAGCTCTGCTCGATCGCCGACCCCGACGCCGTGATCGTCACCAACGTCGGCCCGGCGCACATCGAGCTGCTCGGCAGCATCGAGGCGGTGGCGGCGGCCAAGGCCGAGGCGCTCGAGGGGGTCGGCGAGGGCTACGCGGTCGTCCCGGCCGAAGCGGGCCCGCTCGAGCCGCACCTGACCGGCGAGGTGAAGCTGATCCGCTTCGGCGCCGGCGGCGACGTCTTCGTCCGCGCCGCCGAGAGGGGTGGTGGCCACACGGAGGCCGTCGTCGTCACGCCCGAGGGCGAGCAGGGCTTCTCGTTCCCGTTCATCGAGGCCTACAACCTCAATAACGCGCTGGCGGCGATCGCCGCCGGCCTCACGCTCGGCGTGCCGCTCGCAAAGATGGCCCATCAGGCGCCGCGGATAACCTTCTCGCGCCTGCGCGGCGAGCTCGTCGAGCTGCCCGGGGACGCGATCCTGATCAACGACTCCTACAACGCAAACCCGGTCTCGATGCGAGCGGCGCTCGACCACCTCGCCTCGCTCGAGGTCGCGGGGCGCCGGATCGCGGTGCTCGGGGAGATGAAGGAGCTCGGCCCGGACGCCGCGGCCTACCACCGCGAGATCGGCGAGCACGCGCGCGCCGCCGGCGCCGAGCTCGTGATCGGGGTGGGGGAGCTCGGGTCGGCCTATGCGCCCGACCTCGCGGTCGCCGACGCGGATGCGGCCGTCGCGGCGCTGAAGGAGGAGATCGGCCCCGGCGACGCGGTCCTGGTCAAGGGCTCGAGGGCCGTCCAGCTCGAGCGGGTCGCGGAGGCGATGCACGATGGGTGAAGTCCTGATCGCCAGCATGGCGGCGATGCTGATCACGATCTTCCTCGGGCCGAAGTTCATCGACTACCTGCGGGTCAAGGAGTTCGGCCAGCACATCCGCGAAGAGGGCCCCGAGGAGCACCACGAGAAGGCGGGGACGCCGACGATGGGCGGGCTGATCATCTTCCTCGGGATCGCGGTCCCGTACCTGGTCCTCTCCGACCGCGACACCACGAGCCTCGCGGTCTTCGGCGTCGGCCTGGGCTGCGCGGCGATCGGCTTCACCGACGACTTCGTCAAGATCGTCAAGCGCCGCTCGCTGGGCATCTCGGCGCGGACGAAGCTGTTCCTCCAGATGCTGCTCGCCCTCGCCCTCTGGTACGTCGCCGACCACTCGGTGGGGCTCGACTCGCGGATCGAGCTGCGCGTCTCCGACGCCAGCCTCGACATCCCCGACTGGGCCTACCCCGTGCTGATCTTCCTCGTCATCGCCGGCGCCTCGAACGCCGTCAACCTCACCGACGGCCTCGACGGGCTCGCCGCCGGGTGCTGCGTGATCGTGCTGCTCTCCTACACCGCGATCACCTTCGTCACCAACGGCCAGGACAACCTCTCGCTGCTCAGCGCCTGCCTGGTCGGCGCCTGCGGCGGCTTCCTCTGGTTCAACTCGTTCCCGGCGTCGATCTTCATGGGCGACACCGGGTCGCTCGGGTTAGGCGGAGCGATAGGGGCGATGGCGGTGATGACCCAGACCGAGATGCTGCTGATCATCATCGGCGGCATCTTCGTGTTAGAGGCGCTCTCGGTGGCGGTCCAGGTCGCCGCATTCAAGCTCTTCCGCCGCCGGGTCCTGCTGATGGCGCCGATCCACCACCACTTCGAGCTGATGGCCTGGTCGGAGACCAAGATCATGCTCCGCTTCTGGATCATCGCCGCGGTCTGCAGCGGCATCGGATTCACGCTGTACCAGCAGGCGATCGGGCGTTAGGAACACCGCACCCGGGCAATCTGTGTACAGAGCCGCCTGCACCACGCACGTCCGAGACGCTGACAATACGGTCGAGGCGGCCGAACGGACACGCAATCCGCTGACCAGCTCGCCGACCGGCGGGCGGGTCCTGAGCGCGATGCAGCTGCCGCTGTTCATGGTGGTCAGGCGAGACGAGACCCACCGTCACCCCTTCAGCGCACGCAGCGCATTCAGGATCACGGCCACGTCGATTCCCTCCTGAAGCAGCGCTCCCGCCACCGGCGGGATGTGGCCGAGAGCGGCGAATCCCATTGCGATGAAACTCAGGCCGAGCCCGACGACCACGCTCTGGCGCGCGATCGCCAGGGAGCGGCGACCGATCCGGATCGCATCCACGACGCGATCCACCTTGTCAACGGCGATGACCGCATCCGCGGTCTCCGAGGACACGGTCGCGCCGATGCCGCCCATCGCGATGCCGACGTCGGCCAGTGCGAGGGCCGGCGCATCGTTGACCCCGTCACCGACCATGACGACAGTGCCCCCGTCGGAGCGCTCGCGTGCTCGGCGCACGATCTCGGTCTTCTCGTCGGGCGAGCACTCGCTGAAGACATGATCGACGCCCACTGCCTCCCCGACGGCCGTCCCGACCGCCCGCTGGTCGCCGGTGACGAGCACAACCTCCTTCACGCCTGCGCCGCGGAGCTCTTTCGTCAGATCGCCTGCGTCATCACGCAGGTGATCTGCCATCAACACCGCGCCCGCAAGTCCGCCGTCAACGCCAACGAGAACTCTGGCCCAACCGGGCTCGGCCGAGTCGCCCAAGAGCCGCTCAGCCGCGTCCGTTCCGGAGTAGCCGCGCCGGCGCAGCCATGCGTCGCTGCCCACAGCCACCCGACGCCCGCCTACCTCCCCTTCGATCCCTTGGCCAGGTTCCTCGACCACCGCCTCGGGAAACTCAAGCTCGAGCCCACGACCTTCGGCCCCGTGAACGAGTGCCTCGGCCAAGACGTGGGCTGAGAGCTGGTCCACCGAGGCGGCCAGCCGCAGCAACTCCTCCGGTGCCAGTCCATCGGTGCTCTTCACCTGCTCGATCTCGGGTCTCCCGTGGGTGAGCGTCCCGGTCTTGTCGAGTAGCACCGTCCTTGCCTCGCCGAGCTTCTCAATCGTGCCCCCGCCCTTTGCGATCACCCCGTCATGGGCAGCCCGCGAGACGCCCGAGAGCAAGGCAACCGGTGCAGCGAGGATCAGAGGGCAGGGGGTGGCAACGACAAGCACCGCCAGCGCACGGACGGGATCGCCGCTGAGTGCCCATGCCGCACCGGCGATGACGAGCGTCACCGGCAGGAGGATCGCGGCGTAGCGATCGGCCATTCGGACAAACGGAGCTCTTTGCTGCTCCGCGTCCTTGACCAGCGCGACGATGCCCGCATAGGCGCTCTCGGACGAGGTTCTAGTCGCCCTCATATCGAACGCCTCGCCCGCATTGAGCGTGCCGCTTGAGACGGTCGAGCCCCGGCCGTGCGTGACCGGGAGTGGCTCCCCCGTCAGCGTCGAGGCGTCGATCACCGCCCCCTCGCTCTGTACCGCTCCATCGACCGGGACGACCTCGCCGGCGCGGACCACGATCCGGTCTCCAACCGCGACCTCCCCGACCGTGACTTCCTCGATTTTCTCGCCATGGCGGCGGTGGGCGATCCGCGGAGCGCGCTCGAGCAGTGCCGTCAGCTCGCGTCGCGCGCGCCGGCCGGCGGCGGCCTCGAGGGCATTCCCGCCGCTGAGCATCAGGGCGATCACCGCGCCGGCCAGGTATTCGCCGAGTGCCAGCGCACCGACCATGGCCACCAGTGCGATCGCGTCGACGCCCACGTCTCCGCGCATCAGGGTCCGCAGCACCGACCAGGTCAGCGGGATCAGGGTCAAGACGATCGCCGCGGCCCAAATCAGGTCGCCCGACCGACCCGGCTCGAAGATGTGGACGATGCCACCGAGCGCAAGGGCAAAGAGGATCAGGCCGACAAGGACGTACGGCTCCGACACCCCGACGGCGGTAGCGGCAGAGCGAAAGGTGCCGAACCTCCGCGGTGAGTCTGGCTGCGGTGTTCCGGGAGTCAAGGCACCCTGGACTGTAGAGG
>CAVOKZ010000040.1:0-11955 GCA_963696625.1 uncultured Solirubrobacterales bacterium | reverse complement strand
GTTTGTCGCGCGCGGCCCGGCGCCGCTCGCGACGCGTCATCTCGCGGCCGCCGGGATGGGGAGCCTTGGCCGCGCGCTTGCCCGAACGCGCGCGCACCAGCAGGGTCACGAGCAGCAGCAAGACGACGAAACCGGCCAGCCCGGCGGCGACCACCTCGGGGTGGTCCTGGACGTAATCGCGCACGTCTTCCCAGACGCTCTGCGTATCAATTGCCGCAAGGGGCATTGTCGCGAATACTCGCACGGACACTTTTTCCCGGTGCAGCCCACCTTGCCTGCCCGTGCAGGGCAACAACCGGCCGCTACGGGCCATTCAGGTCGAGGCTTGGGCCGCCGCCCCCGGACGCGAGGCGGAGGAGGCGGCGGTTAATGAGAAGTCGCTCTACAAACGCTGTTTGTAGTCACGGGCGACTTCCCGCTCAACGTCGCGTTTGGCGATCTCCCTGCGGCGGTCGCGGCCCTCCTTGTTGGTCGCCAGTCCGAGCTCAACCTTGGCCCGCGGCCCCTTGAAGTAGATCCTGGTCGGGACCAGCGTCAGGCCCTTCTGCGCGGTCTTGCCGATCAGGCGCTCGATCTCGCGGCGGTGAAGAAGCAGCTTGCGCGCGCGGTCGGGGTCGTGGTTCTCGCGCGCGGCCGGCGCGTAGGGCGGGATGTGCGCGCCGCGCAGCCACATCTCGCCGTCGTTGATCACGGCGTAGGCCTCGTTGATCTGCGCCTTGCCGTCGCGCAGCGACTTGACCTCGCTGCCCCTGAGCTCGATGCCGGCCTCGATCTTCTCGAGCATCTTGAACTTCTGCCGAGCTCGGCGGTTGGTCGCTACGTCACCGGCCGCTGCTGGACGGCCGCCCGAGCCTCCCCCTCCCTTCTTCTTCTTCTTCTTCTGCCTCGCCATCAACCGCGGCCTCCTCCGCTTCGCGTCCGGGGGCCGCGGTCCCGGGCTCTCCCTGAATGGCCCGTATCGGCCGGAAGCAGGTCGACCCGCCCTCTCGGAGCGTCGACCTTGTCGACGATCACCTTGAGGGGGTCGCCGATGCGGATGCGGCCGCCCTCCTTCTCGCCGACGAGGGCAGTCTCGGTCGCGTCGAGATCGTAGCGCTCGCGGCCGCCGATCCGGCGCGCCGGGAGAAAGCCTTCGTAGAGCGAGCTCAGCTCGCCGCCGAAGCGGACGAAGGCGCCGGCCCCGACCAGCCCGACCACCTCGCCGTCGAACGGCGCTCCCGGCCCGGCATCGAAGAGCTCGCGTTCGAGCAGGAACGCGGCGCAGACGTCGTCGGCGCCCCGCTCGATCTTCATCGAGGCGCGCTCGCGCTCGGAGCAGTGGGCCGCGGTCTCGCCGAGCAACTCGGCCCGCGGCGCCTCCTCGCCTTCCCCGACGGCCGAGAGCAGCGCCCGGTGGCAAACCAGGTCGGGGTAACGGCGGATCGGCGATGTGAAGTGGGCGTAGGCGGAGCTGCCGAGCCCCGCGTGGCCGAGGTTGCGGTCGGAGTACTGGGCCTGTTTGAGCGAGCGGAGCACGAGCGATGTATACGCCTCGAGGCCGTGGCCACGGCGCTTCGCCTCCTTGCTCACCAGCTTCGAGGCCTCGATCGCCAGCTTCCCCGCCTGAGAGGGCGAGATCTTCTCGGGCAGCGGCGGGGTCGGAATCTCGAGCGCCGCGAGCTTGGCGAACAGCTCCTCGATTCGCTCGCCGTCGGGCTGCTCGTGGACGCGGTAGAGCGTCGGCACCTTCTTCTGCGAAAGCAGCTCGGCGACCTGCTCGTTGTTGAGGATCATCAGCATCTCGATCAGCCGGTGCGACTCGGTCTCCTCGATGTTGACGGTCTCGGTGACGTCGCCGTCGGTGAAGAGGAAGTCCGGCTCGGGGGTGTGGACCTCGAGCTGCTCCCCGGCGCGGCGCTCGGCCAGCGCCGCGGAGGCGCGGCGGGTCTCCTCGAGCGGCTCGGCCACCTGCTTCGGGGGCCGCTTTCGCCCGGCGAAGTAGTCGTCGATCTCCTCATAGCTGAAGCGGGCGTCGGAGCGGATGCGGCTGCGGTAGAAGCGTGCCGATTTTGCCTCTCCCTGCGCGGTCAGCACGACCTCGGTCGTGACCGCGAGCCGTTCCTCCCCCGGTACGAGGCTGCAGGCCTCGTTCGAGAGCGCCTTCGGCAGCATCGGCTCGACCGCGCCCGGGGCGTAGGTGGAGTTCGCCCGCCGGCGGGCCTCCTTGTCGAGCGCGCTGCCGGGCTTGACGTGGGCGGCGACGTCGGCGATGTGGATCCAGAGGCGAAAGCCGTCGCCCTCGGCCCGGGCCGAGACGGCGTCGTCGAAGTCACGGGCGGTCGCCGGGTCGACGGTGAAGGTCGCGAGCCCGGTCAGGTCCTCCCGGTAACCCGCGTCGGCGCGGGCGGCGTCTGCGGCGTCGCGGGCGGCGTCCTCGAGCTTGGCCGAGAAGCCGCGCTCGAGCCCGCGGTCGAGCATCAGCGCCTCGACCACGTCGCGGGCCTTCTTGGGGCTGCCGAGCCGGCGCAGGACCTTTGCCCGCTGGCCGCGTCCGGGGCCGATCTCGATCAGCACCATCTGACCCGGCCCGGTCTTCTTGCCGCCGGCGAGCGTGAACCGCCCTCCCGCCTCGAACAGCAACTCGGCGACAGTGAAGCGGCCGCGCTTGGCGACGACCGCGACGCGCCGCGTTCGCTCGTCGGGCATTACCGGCTGACTTCGGGGGCGAGCACGGCGCGCGCCTTGCCCAGCGCCTCTGCGGGCGGCGCATCCTTGGCGACCTTGACGTCCGGCTGCACTCCCTTGTTGGCGATCGAGGTGCCGTCCGAGGTCAGATACTCGCCGATCGTGAGATCGAGGCCGCCGCCGTCGTCGAGGCCGATCACCTGCTGGAAGACCCCCTTGCCGAAGGTGCGCGTGCCGACGACCGTGCCGAGGTCGTTCTCGCCGATCGCCGCGGTCAGGATCTCCGCGGCGGAGGCGGTATCGCGGTTGACCAGGACCACGGTCGGCTGCGGCGAGATCGCATCGCCGACCGCCTCGTAGACGTGGCTTCCCTGCGTGCGCGAGTCGGTCGTGACGATCGTGCCGTCCTCGAGAAAGACGCTGCCGGTGAGCACGGCCTCATCGAGGAGGCCGCCGCCGTTGTTGCGCAGGTCGAGGATCAGGCCCTCGGCGCCCTTGGCGCGCAGATCCTCGATCTTCTTGCGCAGCGCCGCGTGCACCCCCGGGGTGAACTGCGCCATCCGCACGTAGGCGACCGGCGTTCCCCCGGCCTTGATCAGGCGCCCGGCCACAACCGGAACGTGGACCTCCGCCCGCTCCACCCTCAGCTTCTCGGCCGGTGGTCTGCCGCCGGAGAGGACGGTGAGGGTGACCTTGGTGCCCGGCTCGCCTCGGATCTTTCCGGTCGCGGCCGTCGCATCCTCTCCTGCGATCGACTCGCCGTTGACCTCGGTGATCACGTCGCCGCGCTCGATCCCGGCCTTCCTCGCCGGCGAGTCCGGGAATGTCTGCGAAACGCGCAGGCCCTGCTCGACCCCGGTGACCGACATCCCCACGCCGGAAAGCGTGCCGTCGGTCACCTGCTGGAACTCCTTGAACTGCTCGGGGTCGAAGTAGTGCGAGAACTTGTCGGCGAACTCCTTGCGGATGCTGTCGACCATGCCGTTCGCCGAGGCGTTCTGGAGGGTGTCGGAGTCGACCTCCTTCCAGTAGTTGTCCTCGATCTCATCGAGGACCTGGTCGGAGACCTCGGCCTTCTGGTCGACGAAGACGTCGCGCAGCCCGCCGGGGAGCGTGTCCGGGTGCCCCCCCAGCCACATGCCCACCAGCAAGGCCACCACGCCCACCGGAAGCGCAATCGCGCGCTTGCTCATCCGAGAAACCTAAAGGGAACGCGTTTGCAGGGGCTAAACGCGGAGGAAGCGGCGCAGCGTCAGGCCGCTGCCGATCGCCGAGACGGCCATCGCGGCCGCGAGGAGCACGACGACCAGCGGCAGGAAGTCGATCGTCTGCTGGGCCTTGACCAGTTCGAAGTCGTTGGCGAGGGGGTCGACGATCGTCAGCTTGCCGACGAGCAGCACGCAGACGGCGATCAGGCCGCCGATGAAGCCGACCACGAGCCCTTCGACCATGAACGGCCAGCGGATGAACCAGTTGGTGGCGCCGACGAGGCGCATGACCTCGACCTCGGTGCGGCGGGAGTAGATCGAGAGCCGGATCGTGTTGGCGATCAGGCCCAGCGAGGCGAGCAGCAGCAGCCCGGTGATCACGAGCAGGACGATCTTGATCGCGCTCGTCACCGAGGTGATCTTGCTGGCGTCGTCGCGCGAATCGACGACCTCGTCGATGATCGGGCTGATCGGCGTCGGCTGCCCGCTCGCGTTCGGCGGGTTGAGCGCCGAGCGCACCGATTCGAGGTTGTCGGCGTCGTCGACCTTGACGTTGATCGCGGGCGGAAGCGGGTTGGAGCTGAGCTCGTCGGCGATGGTCGGGTCCTCGAGCCGGCTCTTGAGCTGATCGAGGCCCTGATCGGGACTGACGTACTCGACCGACTGGACGTGCTGCATCGCCCGGATCTTGGTCTGGAGCTCGGTGAGCTCCTCGTCGGTCGCGTCGTTGAAGGCAAAGACCTTGAGCTCGAGCTGGTTGCGGACCTCGTCCGACTTGGCCTGCGTCGTCTGCACGACCGGGATCAGCACTCCCAGCAGGACGACGGTGACGACGATCGTCACCACCGCGGCGATGCTCGGCGCGGCGCTGCGGCGCATCGCGCGCAGGCCCTCCTGGATGAAGAAGAAGATCTTGCTCATCGCTCAGTGGCCGTTGGTGGAGCCCTCGTCGCCGACGCCGAGCTCGGCCTTGACGCGGACCGCGAATTCCTTGGTCGACTCCTCCTCCGCGTACATGCCGGCGGCCTCGTCGCGGACGATGCGGCCCGAGTCGAGCTCGATCACGCGGCGGCGCATCTTGTCGACCATCTCGCGGTCGTGGGTGACGACGACGACGGTCGTGCCGGTGCGGTTGATCCGGTAGAGCAGCTGCATGATCCCGACCGAGGTCTCGGGGTCGAGGTTTCCGGTGGGCTCGTCGGCGAGCAACAAGGGTGGATGGTTGACGAAGGCGCGCGCGATCGAGAGGCGCTGCTGCTCGCCGCCGGAGAGCTCCAGCGGCGTATTGCGCAGCTTGTCGGCGAGGCCGACGAGGCGCAGCGCGTCGGGCACCTTGGCCTTGATCTCCGAACGCGGAGCGCCGATCACCTGCAGCGCATAGGCGCAGTTGTCGTAGACGGTCCGGTTCGGGAGCAGCTTGAAGTCCTGGAAGACGGTTCCGATGCGGCGGCGCAGGAAGGGGATCTTCGAGTCCGAGAGCTTGGCGATGTCGCGGCCGGCGATCAGCACCTCGCCGTCGGTCGGCGCCAGCTCGCGGATCAGAAGCTTGATCAGGGTCGACTTGCCGCAGCCCGTGGGACCGACGAGGAAGACGAACTCGCCCTTGTCGACGCGCAGCGTCGCCCGCTCGAGTCCGATGTGCCCGCCCGGGTAGACCTTGCTCGCGCGCCGCAGCTCGATGATCGGCGCCGCTGGGCGCCGGCCCCCGGGATGCGCGGTGCGTCGTTCGCCGAGCACGCGCGAGCGCGGGTCGAGTGCGGTCTTCGGTCGAGCCATCAGGCGGTGTGTTCTCCGGTCTCCATGTGATTCCTGCCCTGCGTTGGGTTGTTTACCAACTATGAGCGAGGTTAGCGAATCCTCACACTTGTGCTGCAAGAACCCGCGCGGCGAGGGAGAAGTTGCGGGCTTACTCCCAGCCCTGCCCGCGAATCGGCGGGTGGGAGACGATCGGCTTCAGCAACAAGGCTTCCCGTGCGCGGTCGACGATGCCGCGCGCGGTGAGGCCGAAGTGCTCCATGCAGGCCTCGGCCGTGCCGCTTACGCCGAACTCGTTGCCCATGCCGAGTGCGAAGACCGGGACCGGGTGCTGCTCGGCGGCGACCATGCGCACGGCGTCGCCGAGCCCGCCGACGACGCGGTGCTCCTCGGCGGTGACCGCGACGCCCGTCTTGGCCAGCGACTCGAGCACCGACTGCTGGTGCAGCGGCTTGATCACCGCGACGTTGACGACCTCGGCCTCCACCCCGTCCTCGTTGGCGAGCACCTCGGCGGCCTCGAGGCCGCGCCAGGTCATGTGGCCGCAGACGAAGATCGAGATGTCCTTGCCCTCGCGCAGGACGTCGATGCCGCTGCCCAGCGTGTCGGGGATCTCCGGGTAGACGATCGGCGTCGCGGGGCGCCCGAAGCGGAGGTAGATCGGGCCCTCCATCTCGTAGGACTCGACGGTGGCGCGATAAGCCTGGTTGTAGTCGGCGGGAACGATCACCTGCATCTTCGGCAGGGCCCGCATCAGCGCCAGGTCCTCGATCATCTGGTGCGAGGCGCCATCCTCGCCGAGCGAGACGCCGCCGTGGCTGGCGCCGATCCGCACCGGCAGCTCGTTGTGGGCGATGCCGAGCCGCACCTGGTCGTATGAGCGCGCGGTGGCGAAGATCGCGAAGGTCGAGGCGTAGGGGATCTTGCCCGTGGCGGCCAGCCCGCAGGCCATCGACATCATGTTGGCCTCGGCGGCGCCGACGTTGAAGAAGCGCTCGGGGTAGGCCTTGCCGAACTTCGCCGACTGGGTCGAGACCGAGAGGTCGGCGTCGAGCGCGACGACGTTCTCGTGCGCCTCGCCGAGGTCGACGAGGCCGTCGCCGTAGGCCTGGCGGGTTGCGATCGGCTCGGTCTTCGCCTCGGCCGGCATCAGCTCTCCCCCAGGGCCTTGGTCTGCTCTTCGAGCTTTGCCTCGAGCTCGGTCATCGCTTCCTCGGCCTGTTCCTGGCTCGGCGGCTTGCCGTGAAAGCCGAAGCGGCCCTCCATGAAGGAGACGCCGCGGCCCTTCTTGGTCTGGGCGACGATCGCCGCGGGCTTGTCGAGCGTACGGCTGTGCTCGAGCGCCTCGACGACCGCGGTCATGTCGTGGCCGTCGATCTCGACCGTCTCCCAGCCGAAGGCCTCGAACTTGGCGCGGGCGTCGCCGACGTCCATCACCTCTTCGGTGGTGCCGTCGGTCTGCAGGTGGTTGTAGTCGAGGATCGCGGTGATGTTGTTGAGCTTGTAGTGGGCGGCGGTCGCGGCGCCCTCCCAGGTCTCGCCCTCCTGGCAGTCGCCGTCGGACATCACGCAGAACGTGTGGGCGGTGTCGGCGAGCCCGTCGAGGCGCAGCGCAAGGCAGATGCCGACCGACATCGACAGGCCCTGGCCCAGCGATCCGGTCGAAACCTCGACGCCGGGGGTGCGGTTCATGTCGGGGTGACCCTGGAGGTGGGACCCGATCTGGCGCAGCCCCATGAGGTCCTCATGGGGGAAGTAGCCGTGCTCGGCGAGCGCCGCGTACTGGATCGGCGCGGCGTGGCCCTTGGAGAGCACGAAGCGGTCGCGCTCGGGCCACTTCGGATCGGTGGGGTCGTGGCGCAGGACGCGGTAGTAGAGGGCGGTGACGATGTCCGCCGCCGACAGCGAGCTGTCGAGGTGGCCCGACTTGGCGACGGCGAGCATTCGCACGCAATCGATACGGAGGATCGTCGCGTAGCGCTCGAGCTCCGCGATCGACGCGGGCTCGCCGCCGGCCTCGCGGCGCGGCTCTGGGTCTGGGACGGGCTTCAGGTGCGCCATCTCGCGCTCTGGTTCCGGAGCCGGTTCAGGTGACTGAGCCGTGCTCAACTGGGGGCGGCGAGAGTAGCAACGAGGGACACACCGCCACCGTATGGGAGGCCGCGGACGAAGATCGCCTACCTACGCCGGCGAAGCTCGCGCTTCCTTTTCTTCTTCACGCACTTACCGGTCTTCTTGTTCAGCTTCTTCGGCTTCTTGCACTTCTTCTTGGCCGCGGCGGCCGGAGGCGGAACCAGGATCGACAGCGCGCCGCTGCCGACGATGTCGGTGTGCCCCAGGCCCTGTTCGGCCTCGATCGAGGCGACCTTGCTGACAACCGGCTGGTGCAGCCATCCCGGCGAGCCGGCGCCGGCGCGCGCGTAGACGCCGGGGGCGTTCGGCTGGGCGCACCCAAAGCCCCAACTGACGAGGCCGGCGAGCCGGTAGATGCCGCCCTGGGCCGGGGCCTGCAGCGGCCCGCCGCTGTCGCCCGCGCAAGAGTCCACTCCGCCGGCGAGGTACCCGGCGCAGACCATCGCCCCGGGGTTGAAGCGTGAGCCGTTGGACGCCGAGCAGGTCAAGTCGGGGATGATCGGCACCGTTGCGGCGCGCAGCGTGTCGCTGCCCGGATCACCCGTCGGATCCGGAGTCTGCTGCATCGTTCCGTAGCCGCTCACCTCGGTTGGATAGCCGGGCGCCATCAGTGCCGTTTCCGTCGGTCCGGCGAGCTTGATCGGCTTCTGGCCGGTCGCGGTCGAGAGCACGAGGTAGCCGACGTCGTTGCTGTACGCCGACGGGCTGTAGTCCGCCTGGTAGTACGTCGCCTGCACGTCGTGGTGCTCGCCGCTGCCTGTCGAAAGGGTGGTCTCGTTGAGGACGACGTCGACGTCGTTGGGGTCGAGCTTGCGCGTTCCATCTCCGCCTGGGTCGGTAATGCAGATGACCCCACAGTCGCGGTCGGTGTCGAAAACGCAGTGGGCGGCGGTGAGCATGATCCGCGGCGCCACCACGACGCCGCCGCAGAGCTGCCGCTGGGCGTCGCTCGTGCCCGGGGGGAACTCTGTTGGGTCGAACACGACCGCCGCCTGCCACGGGTAGGCCGAGATGTCGGCGGCGTGGCCGCCGACGACGCGCGGCTGCGCGGCCGAGGCGGACGCCGGAACCGCGATCGCCAGCACCGCGGCGACCGCCGCGAGCAGCGCCACGAGGCGTCCTTTCTCTCTCTTCCCGTTCATAGGCTCAGCACTGCAACACGCGTGCGCCCCAAAAAATCATCGGCACACCTGAATATTTGCTTAGTGCGCGATCGCGCGCGTCAGCCGATCGCCACCATGCGCTCGATCGGCAGCTTGGCCTTGGCGGCGATCTCGGGCGGGACCTTGACCTCGAACTTCATGTCGCGCAGCGAGTCGCGGACCTTGGGCAGGTCGATCATCTTCATGTACTTGCAGAAGGCCATGCGGTTGGCCTCGATCAGCTTCGCCTGCGGGGCGAGCTGCTGGAGCGGGTAGAGCATGCCGTTCTCGGTGGCGACGATGTACTCGCCGTCGGGGTGCTCTTCGACGTAATTCAGCATCCCCCCGGTCGAGAGCATCTGCACTCCCTCGGGGTCGATGTCGCCGGAGGCGACGTACTCCATCGCCTGGGTCGCGCAGCCGCACTCGGGGTGGATCAGGAACTCGGCGTCCGGATGCTCGTCGCGGACGGTCTTGATGTCGGTGGGCTTGATCCCGGCGTGGACGTGGCACTCGCCGTCCCAGATGTGGAAGCGGGCGCGGCGGTCGGGGTCGTCCTTGATCCCCGCCTCGCGCTCGACGAAGGCGCCGAGCCACATGTCGGGGCCGAAGAGGATCTCGGTGTCGGGGCCGTGCTCGGCGAGGATGTGCTCGACCACCGCGACCGCGTTGCCGGAGGTGCAGCAATAGTCGGTCTCGGCCTTGACCTCGGCCGAGGTGTTGACGTACATGACGACGACGGCGCCGGGGTGCTCGGCCTTCCAGGCGCGGAGTTGGTTCGCGTTGATCGACTCGGCGAGCGAGCAGCCGGCGCCGAGGTCGGCGATCAACACCTGTTTGTCGGGACAGAGCACCGAGGCGGTCTCGGCCATGAAATGAACGCCGCAGAACTCGATCACCGAGGAGTCGGCCTCGGCCGCCTTGCGCGAGAGGCCGAGCGAGTCGCCGACGAAGTCGGCGAGATCCTGGAGCTCGGGAAGCTGGTAGTTGTGGGCGAGGATCACGGCGTCGCGCTCGGCGGCGAGCGCGCGCGTCTCCTCGCTCAACTCGCGGATCTCCTCCTCGGAGAGGTCCGGGGTGACGACGGGTTGGAGTGTCGGGAGCTCTTGCAAGGTGAGCCCTTCCTGTCGTTGGTTATGTTCGCCGCCCCGGCCCAATTGACGTCGGCCTCGAGGTCGAGCGAATGACTTGACTAAGGATACTTGGTCGCGTGCCCGAGCTTCCCGAAGTGGAGATCACGGCGCGGCGCCTGAGCACGGCGCTGGCCGGCGAGGAGGTCGAGTCGGTTCTCGCACCCGGGCTGGCGACGCTGAAGACCTTCGACCCGCCGCTCGAGGCGCTCGAGGGCTTAAAGATCGCCGGCGTCGGGCGCATCGGCAAGATGCTGCGGGTCGACTTCGCCAACGACCTCTCGCTGCTGATCCACCTGATGTCGGCCGGGCGGCTGCAGCTGTTCGACAAGCGCGCCTCGATCAAGGACCGGCGCTCGCGGATCCTGATCCGCATCCCCGGCGAGCGCGAGCTGCGCCTGCGCGAGTTCGGCACCAGGCAGGCGGCGTGGGCGAAGCTGCTGCCGAGCCCCGAGGTCGCCGACGACGACCTGGTCTCGACCCTCGGTCCCGAGGCCTGGCCCGCCCCTCCCCTCGACGTCTTCGCCGAGCTGATCGACCAGCCCCGCCACCTCCACCCCCTGCTGCGCCACCAGCGCGACATCTCCGGCATCGGCCGCTCCTGGGTCGACGAGATCCTCTGGCGGGCCAAGCTGTCGCCGTTCAAGCAGGGCTCCGAGCTCGACGAGGACGAGGTCGCCCGGCTGCACGAGGCCCTCAACCTGCTCGGCGAAGTCATCGACCAGTACGAGGACACGGTCGGCGAGGAGATCCCCGACAAGATGCCGATGCCGCTCCAGGTCCACCGCCGCGAGGGCGAGCCCTGCCCGCGCTGCGGGACTGCGATCGAGGCCGTCTTCTTCTCCGAGCACCAGACCAACTACTGCCCCTCCGAGCAGACCGGCGGCCGCATCCTCAAGGACCGGCGACTGTCGAAGCTGTTGAAGTAGCGCGCCTAATCGCCGGGGCACATGCGCGGTCACGGACCCGGATGCCCGGCAGGCGGCCCCTTGCCGGGATGGGGCGAGCCGGGACCCGGATCGCCGGGCCCGCCTGGGGCGACTGCTGAGGCGGGGGCCGGCGGCGGCGGCGAGTGGTCCAGCGCCTGCTGTGGCAGATCTCCCGGACGGTGGCTCTGGGCAATCTGAGTGCCGAGGCTCGGGCCCTTCCCTGGGTTGTTGACCGCGACCGACGATGGCGATGAGCCTGCGGCATGTACGGGCGCCCCGGCGCCCGTGGTGTCTCCGGTCGGGCTCGACGGCGCCCGGCCCCCACTCAGGGGCTTGCCGGTTGGGCTCGGCGCCGAGAAGCTCGGCAAGGTGAGCGAGGTGAAGTCGGCTTGAGTCCCTGCCGTGGCTTCGGGTTCGGATTTGTGGGAGAGCAGCGGCACGGCCGTCGCGCCGCTGACCACGGCGGTTCCCCCCGCCACGGCGCCGGTCGCAATCACGATCGCGGTCGCCTTCAGTGCCGCCGAGGCGGAGAGAGCTTTGGCCCCACCTCCGCCCAGCGAGCCCACCAGACCCCCTCCGCCGCCGTGGCCGGAGCCGGAGCCGAGAATGCCCTTCAGCAGACCGGCGGCGGCGGCGGCGGGAAGAGGCGGGGCCAGCGCGGCAAAATCCGTCATGCGCCGCTTGATGTCTGTGCGGAACGCCCGGCATTCGTTGCAGCTGCGGAGATGGGCGCGAATCTTTCTGCCGCGCAGCGCCCGGCCGTCGTTCTCAGAGATCGTCTCCCGGACCGCGTCACACGGCATCTCGCGGCCCTCCATGATCTCCTGCAGCGCGAGGCGCGCCTCGTAGACGGTCTGGCGCGCAACCGCGGGGGACGTCCCGAAAGCTGTCGCGATCTCGGAGTACTTCATGCCGCTCAGCTCGCGCATCACCAATGCGCCGCGCTGGCGCTCCGGAACGCTTTCGAGGTCGCTGACGAGCGCACGAAGGCGGT
>CAVOKZ010000039.1:0-38168 GCA_963696625.1 uncultured Solirubrobacterales bacterium | reverse complement strand
GGCCTCGGCTAACGACCCACGCCGCGACCAACTCGAACAGTTCCTTCTTCGCCGCGTCCGGGTTCCACTGAAGATGGTTGAGAGTCTCGGCGGCGACGGCAAGTTCGGTGAGGCTCGGCTTTCGCTCCGTTGCCAACCGGGCAAGTAGGCGCCGAGCGGCGGCTTCGTAAGACTCGGGCTCTTGCTCGAGGATCAGCAACGTGATCCGGGTCGCAAGGGCCAGCGAGACTTCGGGCAGCTCACCGACCAGGCTGCGAACGGCGAGCACATCGCCAGCATCGAGGGCGCGGTTGATCTGTCCGTGTATCGAGCCCTTGGAGGTCAAGGCGAACAGATGTTCGCATAGCGTCCGATCGCCGCCCTACCTTGGTTTCCATGAACAGATATTGGATTGGAGTACCGGGCCAGCTCGACGGGGAGGTCATCGCGACTGGTCGCCAACGCGAGTTTCGCCGAGGCCGGTTGGCTCCGCGAAGTGCTCGCCGGCTTCGGCGGCAGGCTGAGTGTCGTCCGGACCTACCCGGCGGCACCGGGGGTTGACGAGGACGACGCGCGGCGGCGAATCGCTGACCTGCTCTCGCTCGACCCCGAAGACCTGACGGCGTACCAAGCGGGCTCGTTCAGCTAGCTACTCGGGGAAGCCGGGGCTGCTGGCGGGGCGCGATGCCATGCAGGATGCTCGCGCTATCTGGACGCGAGCAGTTCTAACCAAGAGCGGCGGAGAAACCGACGCTGCCTGAGTCTCGCTTTTTTCCACCGAACCTGTAAGTCCACCGGAAGTCGAACTTGCCGGGTGCTCCTGTCTTCACCTTCAGATCAATGCACTGGCAAGAGGCGAACTCTTCGAGATACCAGCCGCGCGCCTTCGTGTAGGAGGGCGAAAAGATTTTTCCGCACTGGTCGTGCAGTTTGAGGCGCTTCTTAGGGCCACCGATTTGTTTCACGACGAAAACCATCTCGCCGGTTGCGGCGGTCGGCTGGTTGTCGCAGGTATGAGGGAAGGCGAACTCGATGTAGTCGCCGCGGTAGTTTCTGTAGATGTGGGTCTTGACCCGCTTTGGGACGTGGCCGCGGACCGGCGCGATGGTGGTACTCACGGTTCGTTCGCATGATGCGTCCCCGCTGATGAAGTCTGTCTCCTCCCAGGTCCACGTGACCCGGCCCGGGCCGTCGCCCTTTCTGAATTTGACGTACGGCAGGCTGATGGACGCGACGATGTTGTCGTATTTGGTGTCCTGCTCCAGCGGGAACGTGATGGGATCGGTCGGATTCGCCGCCTCGAAGCTCACATGCATCCGGGCGGTAGAGGTAATCCGGGGCCTCCCACTCATTGGGTCCGCCTGGTAGCTGGGGAAGTAGTGATACGGGTCCGTGTAACGCCCCCAGGCAAGCTGCGGGGGGACGGAGAACCCTTCAACCGCGGCCGGCCGCGCCTGACTACAGCTCGGCAGTGCACTCGCTGTGTTGGGCAACGCGAGCCACACCCCGAGGGCCACGAGGGCGAGGCACACCATGCGCCGATAGCCAAGCATCGGAACAGCCTAGTCCTCAAACTCATGAAGGCGCGTTTGGTACTGCTGGCCTTACTCGCCGGGGGTCGTAACGAGGACGCCGACCGAAGGCAGATGCCCGCGGCCAACAACCCAGGTGTGGTTGAAGACTTCGAGCCGGTCGCCCGTCTCCAGCTCGCCTTCGGTGGCGTTGCGGTCGCGCCCGTAGGCGAGCGGGCCGTTGCTGGAAACGTGGATCGTCTTCTCGTCGCCCTGGTCGGCGGAGATGAGGACCGGCTTCTTCTTGCCTTGAAACTGATTCATGCGTCCTTTCTAAGAGGCGCGTTTTGTGCGGCTCAGATTTCTGTGGGTGGCCCACATCAAGGCGGGCGCATTGCTGGGGGAAAATGTCGGAGGCTGAGGTATTGACGTACTACCGGGGCCGCTGCCTCAGACCACTCCCCCGCCCCGGGGGTGGGCCTTCGGCTTCGGCTTGGCGCCCACCCCACCCTGCCCTACGTCGCGTCGATCAAGACTCAACATCGAGCAAGAGAAGAAGGGAGGGATTCGGGTATTCGTTTCCCGCCCGCTTTCCCATCGGCGGCTAGCTACCCCGCTGTTACGCCTGAGGCTGGCCCTTGCGCTAGATGTGGGTCATCTGGCCTGCTTCGGGCTACGGTCCAGGCGGATGTAGGCAGGGCAGCTAGGCCGTGGGCCTATGTGTGGGCCTAAGTCGCCTGCGTCGGAGGCGTCAAGCAGCCTCGTTCGGCAGCTCCTCGGCTGTGGATTCGATGGCCGCCTGTGAACCGGGGAGCATCGACTCGACGTTGACCCCTTCGCCTTGCAGCTCGCGGAGGATCTGAGCAACGTCGCGGTGTTCGGTGACGATGTACGTGGGCTCGCCGCGCAGCTCGCGCGACTTGTCTGTGTGGATGCCTGAGCCAACGTCGAAGTTTCTAACGGCGCCGGCCAGGTCGCGGAGCGGAAGCTCCTCGCCGTTCTCGACGCGGGTGACCATCTCGTTCGTGAGCCTGGCCGAGACTTCGATCTGCTGCTCGGCTAGCTGCGTGTGTTTGCGGGCAAGGTGAGCGCGAAGCTGGGGCAACGTCGCTTGCTCGAGCTGGCGGAACTTGTCTACGTACAGCCGGTCCTTCCAGTCGCGGAGGGTCTTGTCGGAGACACTGAGCCCTTGCTCCTTGAGCGCCTTGCTCGCGCGCCTTGAATGGCCGCTGTGGAGGGCCAGCGCGACTAGGCCGAGTTCGACGGGGCCTAAAGAATCTGGGAAATCTGAACCCCCCTGTCCGAACTGCGCCCGGACTAGCTTCGAGCTAATGCTCTTGGAGCGTGGGGAACGCCCTCACGGCCCGCGCGGCACTATCGACGCGGGGAATCGAAGTAGGCGAGCTGGATTCAGTCTGCTCGCGCACATTTTGGGCCAATGGCCTCTAACTACATTGTGGCGACGGTTTTGTCCCGAGGCTTCTCCTCGTCGGGCTCCCGTCGCTCGACCTCCGCCACCAATGCGTCGATGGCCTGCTGGCCCTCGATTAAAGAGCCGAGGCGGGCGAGGGTTCGAGCCCGCGTGTGCGGTCGCCCGAGTGGGTCCACGCCGCCGATCTCGATCCGACCGGCCCAAAGCTGCCTCCGGGCTCGACACAGGGCTCGCTCAGTGTTCAAGTTGGAACTCCTCTCGTTGTGTGCCTCCGACGAATGGCAACGTGCCGGCCCCAAAGAAGGGGCCGACGCCGCTGCCTGTGTTGGGAGCGACCGGCCACACCGACCGGCTTGCTCCCGCTGCCACGTCACGGAGGGCGCGACAAGCTCGGGCGGTCGCCTCGAGCGACCGAAGATTTCCACGGTTCGACGCTGCGCCTGACCGGGTTGATAACGCGTTCTCATCTGTGGGATAGCCATGGGAAAAACACCTTCCCATCGCAACGGTCTGTAGCGGACTCAATCGGGATTCTCAGGCACGAATAAACGAAAACCGGGTGATTCCGAGCGTGCCTTGTCAGATGTAGTACATCCGCGGCCCGGCCTGTTCGGCCTGGCGTTCGGCGATGTCGGCGATCGTCGTCTCGCGGAAGATCGAGCGCAGGGCTTCGACGCCTTCGGCCCAGATGCCGCCGGCCTCCTTGCCCTCCTCGCCGATCACGCCGTCGAGGGCCTGGACCACCTCGAGCACGGTGATCTCCTCGGCCGGGCGGGCCAGGCGATAGCCGCCTTTGGCGCCGCGCTGGCTGACCAGCAGGCCCGAGCGGCGCAGGGTCGAGAACAGCTGCTCGAGGAACTGGACCGGCATGTTGCGGCGCTCGGCGACCTGGCTGATCGGCACGGGGTCGGGTCCCGCCCGCGCCAGCTCGGCCATCGCCACCACGGCGTAGCGGGACTTTGAGGTGATCGAGATCAATTGCCCGCACCTCTTGTACAAGAATCGCCGGTCGTGAGCCCGGCGGTCCAGATGATCGATGCGCAATCCGCGTGCATCCGGGGATTCGCCCAGCCAAGCAGATCAAGGACGCAGGGCGCAGCCCTTGGTGGTGCCAAGGGCAAGCCCGAGGACGCAGAGATGCGCAGCGCCGGGCGGATCAGCCGGATGTGCGGGGATTGTGGATCGGTCATCTAGATCCCTGCGTCGATCGCTGCTGCCGGTGCTGTGGATGGCGCTGATCTTCTGGCTCTCGGCCCAATCCGACCTCGACAGCGGCCTCGGGGCGCTGGACCTGATCGGCCGCAAGATCCTCCACGCCGGCACCTACGCGATGCTGACCTGGCTCTGGTTCCGCGCGCTGCGAGGAACGGTCCCCCGGCCGATGCTCTCGGCGGCGGTGATCTCAGTCCTCTACGCGATCAGCGACGAGTACCACCAGCACTTCGTCGAAGGCCGCCACGGGAGCCCGATCGACGTGGCGATCGACTCGATCGGGATTGCGGCGGTGGTCTGGTTGGCCAAAAACCGCCGGCGTGCGACGAGCGTGGCCGGCAAGGACGCAGGGAGGAGAGCAAAGCGAGCGTAGCGGCAGCTACGTGAGCGAGACGGCCGACTGAGGACGCCGCCAGGCGCGTCGGTCGCGCGTCGGTACTAGAGCCAGCCGTGCTCTGTCGCCATCAGCACGGCCTGGGCGCGGTCCAGCGCGCCGAGCTTGCCGTAGACGTTGTGCAGGTGGCTGCGCACCGTGCTGGCCGAGAGGTTGAGCTCGAGGGCGATCTGCTTGTAGACCTTGCCCTCGGCGAGGCCGCGCAGGACCTCGAGCTCGCGCGCCGACAGCGGGCACGGGGTGCTCGAGCGGCGGCGCTGGGGCCCTCCGCGCGGCAGGCGGTAGATCAGCTCGCGCAGGCCCTCCTCGTCGATGCCGCAGGCGGCCGCGGTGCGGAGCATGCGCTGGAAGCTGGTCGGGTTGCCCTCGAGGTGGGCGGCGAGCATGTCGGCGAGGCGGACCATGCCGGCGACGCCGCCCTCGTCGGAGTGGTGGCGCTCGATCGCCGTCGCCATTCCGGGAGCCAGGCGCCAGCGGCGGGCGAGGACGCCGCCGACGAGCGCGTGATCGATTCCCAGCTCGCGGCGCTCGGAGGCGATCCGCTCCTCGGGCGTGCCGAGGCGGCGGTCGAAGCGCTCCGCGTAGCCCGCGTGGAGCCGAGCGAGGACGAGACGCCCGCAGTCGTGAAGGAGAGCGGTGACGGCCACGGTGTCGCCATCGGGGCTGCCGGCCGCGGCGACGACCGCGTCGGCGGCGCGCTGGACCGCCAGCGAGTGCAGGCGAAAGCGCTCGGGGTCGGGCGCCTGGCCGGGCTGGCGCTCGAGCGGGTCATAGGAATCGGCGGCGCGCAGGGCCGCTTCGAGGTCCTCGAAATTCAGCGCTTCGACCGCCTCGCGGGCGCTGCCCATGTGGCTCTTGTTCGAGGTCTGGGCGGCGGTCCGCAGTGTGGTGATCGCGACACCTACGTCGGACTCGACCACCTCGGCGATCTCGACAGGCGGCACCCCGCGGCCGATCAGCTCGAGGGCGCGGTCGCGCGCCGGGGCGAGGACCGGGAAGCGCTCGACCTGGTCGAGCGCCGCGGCGAGGACTCGCCCGCGGCCTCCCCGCCGAGAGCGTCCGCGCCCCCGGGTTGCGTCAGTGGTGATCGAAGCCATGGACAACTCATCGGCACGAATGGCCAATTGGTTTAGGCCGTTAACGAACGATCAAGGCTTCTTAAGACGCGTGAGCGCGCGCTCGATGCGCTCGATCGAGCGTTCGCGCCCGAGCACGGCGAGCGACTCGAAGATCCCCGGCGAGACCGAGCCGCCGGTGATCGCCACGCGGATCGGCTGGTAGACCTTGCCCGGCTTGGCCCCGGCGCTCTCGACCACGCCGCCGAGCGCCGACTCGATCGGCTCGGCGTCGAAGGGCTCGACCCCGCGCAGGGCCTCGAGCGACGCTCCGAGCAGATCCCCCGCCCCGTCCCTCATCACCTTGCGCCACGCCTTCTCGTCGACCTCGGGCTCCTCGGTGAAGAGGAAGCCGATCAGCGGCCAGACCTCGGTCAGCGTCTGCGCCTTCTCCTGGGCGATCGCGCAGGCGGCCCGCAGCTTCTCCTCGGGCTCGCGGTCATAGAAGGAGGCGACCGCGGCCGTGTAGTCGTCCAGCGGCACCTCGCGCATGAAGCGCCCGTTGATCCAGCGCAGCTTCTGCTCGTCGAAGATCGCCGAGGCGGTGCCGACGTCCTCGATCTTGAAGCGGCCGATCAGCTCCTCGGTCGACATCAGCGTGGTGTCGTCGTCGGTGCCCCAGCCGAGCAGGGCGATGTAGTTGCGGATCGCGGCCGGCAGATAGCCCGCGTGGCGCAGCTCCTGCACCGAGGCGGCGCCGTGGCGCTTGGAGAGCTTCTTGCCGTCGGGGCCGTGGAGCAGCGGCAGGTGCGCGTAGCGCGGGGGCTCCCCTCCCAGCGCCTCGATCGCGAGCAGCTGCTTGGGCGTGTTCGAGAGGTGGTCGTCGCCGCGGATCACGTCGGTGATCTGCATGTCGAGGTCGTCGACGGCGACCGCGAAGTTGTAGAGGACCGAACCGTCGCCGCGGGCGATGACGAAGTCGTCGAGGACGCGGTTCTCGAAGCTGACGTCGCCGCGGATCACATCGGCGACGACGGTCGCCCCCTCGTCGGGGACCCGGAGACGGATCGCGGCATTTCCATCAACCGCCGCCTCCTCCGCTTCGCGTCCGGGGGCGGCGGACGCAGGTCCCCGGTACCCCGCGTTGTCGTGGGCCTCCTTATAGGCCTTGACGTCATCGGCGGTTGCGGTGTCGTAGTAGGCCTTGCCCGAGTCGACCAGCTCCTTGAGGCGCGCCTCGTGCTCGCCGGCGCGCTCGGCCTGGCTCAGCGGGCCCTCGTCCCAGTCGAGCTCGAGCCAGCGCAGCGCGTCGAGGATCTGCTCGACGTTCTCGGGCGTCGAGCGCTCGCGGTCGGTGTCCTCGATACGCAGCACCATCGCTCCGCCGGTGCCGCGGGCATGGAGCCAGTTGTAGAGAGCCGTGCGCGCCCCGCCGATGTGCAGCTCGCCGGTCGGAGAGGGAGCGAAGCGAACTCGCGGATGGGTAGATTGCGCCGCCATGCTGATCGGCGGCCATGTTTCCACAGCGGGCGGGCTCGCCAAGGCGATCGAGCGCGGCGTCGAGCAGGAGTGCGACGCGATCCAGATCTTCAACCAGAGCCCGCGCATGTGGCGGACGACGAACTACGGGCCCGATGACTTCTCCGAGTTCAAGGCGGCGATGGAGAGATCTCGGATCGAATCCGTGGTTATCCACGCGATCTACCTGATCAACCCGGCGAGCGGCGAGAAGGAGATGCGCAAGAAGTCGCTCGACTCGCTCACCCACGCGCTGACGGTCGGCGCGGGGATCGGCGCCGACGGAGTCGTGCTCCACCCCGGCGCGCTGAAGTCGGACGACCGCGCCGTGGCGCTGAAGCGCGCGATCAAGTTCTTCAACGAGGCACTGGCTCGAACCGAGGGCTGCGACCTGCTGCTCGAGAACAACGCCGGCTCCCAGCAGCTGCTCGGGCTGCACTTCGAGGAGCTCGGGGCGATGGTCGAGGGGGTCAAGGACGAGGGGCGCGTCGGCGTCTGCCTCGACTCCTGCCACCTGTTCGCCTCGGGTCACGAGATCCGCACGCCTGAGGCCACGACCGCCCTCGTCAAGCAGTTCAAGAAGCAGGTCGGCCTCAAGCGGCTGCGCTGCCTTCACCTCAACGACTCCGCATTCGGACTCGGCGACCTCCGCGACCGACACGCCGACATCGGCGACGGCGAGATCGGCCGCAAGGGCTTCGAAGCGTTCCTCTCCGAGCCTGCGTTCCAGAAGCTGCCGGCGCTGCTCGAGACCCCCGGCCCCGGCAAGCACGGCCAGGACCGGGCGCAGGTGCGCCTGACCAAGCGGCTGCACAAGGCCGGCCTCAAGGCCCGCGGCAAGAAGACTTGATCCGCCGGCGCTAGCCCTTCAGCGCGTTGCGGAGATCGAAAGCCCGGATCGATTCCGGGCTTTCGTGATTGGCGTCGAAGAAGCCCCGGTTCGAGCACTCGTACTCGGGGCCCTCGCCCTCGAACGCCTTCTCGACCGTGAACTGGCAGTGGGGCAGCGACTCGCCGGTCATCTTGATGCCGCCGAAGCCGCCGCGGCTCGCTGCCTGGGCGAGGTCGAAGGCGTCCATGTCGATCTCGGCGGCGAAGACCTTCTGCACGCAGCCCATGTAGCGGCCGCCGGTGAGCGCGTCCTCGTAGCTGTAGAGATACGGACAGCCCATCGCGATGCACCCGGCGGGGTCGATGAGCTTGTCGCAGAAGGATTGGCAGCGCCGGCACTCGCCCGACTTCGGCCGGCTCTTGGTGGGCTGAAGGTTCATGTCAGCCATGTCTGCACTCGGCTGAGTCTACGCCGCAACACACTGCGCCTGGGGACCTGAAGGGACCCCGCCTGTTGACAACCCCTCCCACTGGTGGTAGCCGGCGCCTACGCCGCGAGCGCCCCCGGGCCGAGCAGCGAGTGGAGCTCGGCGTCGAACGCGGCCGAGCGCCGCACCTTGTAGTCGTCGCCGAAACGGAGCCGGCGCGTGCCCTCGCGGGTGTCCATCTCGAGCAGGACCTCGGCGACCCCGGGATGGTTGCGGAAGAGCATCTTCAGCTCGTCGATCAGGCCGGCGCCGAAGTCGGCGGCGTTGATGTGGATCACGGTCGGGCCCGAGTCGTGCTCCTGCCGGGCCTTGCGCGCCGCCCTCGCGCGCGCAACCTCGTCCTCGGAGGGCTCGAACGGCTCGATCTCGATCACCACGAGCTTGATCTCGCCCGCCTCCTTGTGGTCGACGCGGCCCTTGACCAGGACAACCTGGTCGACGTCGATCGCCTGGGCGTGGGCCTCGAAGGCCTTGTTGAAGACGAGCATCTCGACCTGGCCCTCGATGTCGTCGATCGTCGCGAACATCATGTCCTTGCCCGCGCGGGTGCGGATCCGGCGGGCCTCGGTGACGATGCCGCCGACGGTGACGATCGAACCGTCCTCGCGCTTGTCGAGGTCGGCGAGCGAGCAGTCCGCGCGCGAGCGCAGCGCGTCGCGGACCTCGTCCAGAGGGTGCGCGGAGAGGAAAGTGCCGAGCGTCTCCTTCTCGAGGCGGAGCAGCTCCTTTGAATCGAACTCGGCGAGCCCGATCGGCGGGTGCTGGGCTCGCGGTGACGAGTCCTGCCCTCCCCCGTCTCCGCCGAGATCGAAGATCGAGCCCTGGCCGCGCATCGCGTCCTCCTGGGCGGTCTGGCCGTGGGCCGCGGCGGCGGGCAGCGCGTCGAGCATGCCCTGGCGCGAGGCCCCGGTCGAATCGAGCGCCCCGCACTTGATCAGGCACTCGACCGCGCGCTTGTTGACCGAGCGCGCGTCCACCCGCTCACAGAAGTCCCAGATCGAGGCGAACTCGCCGTCGGTCTCCCGAGTCGCGAGGATCGCCTGCACCGCCTGGTGGCCGACGTTCTTGACCGCGTCGAGGCCGAAGCGGATGTTGTTGCCGCTGACCGTGAAGCCGTGGTCGGAGGAGTTGACGTCGGGCGGCAGCACCTCGATCCCCATCTCCGAGCAGCGGTTGACGAAGAAGGGCACCTTGTCCTTGGTCGACATCACCGATGAGATCAGCGCCGCCATGTACTCGGCCGGGTAGTTGGCCTTGAGGTAGGCGGTGCGGTAGGAGATCAGCCCGTAACAGGCGGCGTGGGAGAGGTTGAAGCTGTAATCGGCGGCGGCGGTCATCAGCGACCAGAGGTCGGCGGCGACGCCGTGGTCGGTCTTCGACTCCTCCAGCCCCGCCATGAACTTGTCCTTCATCGTCGCCATCAGGTCACGCTTCTTCTTGCCGATGGCCTTGCGCAGGTCGTCGGCCTCGGCGCCGGAGAAGCCGGCCATGTCGGTGGCGATCTTCATCAGCTGCTCCTGGTAGATCACGCAGCCGTAGGTCCCCTCGGTGATCGGGCGCAGGCGCTCGTCGGGGTAGCGGACGGAGGAGGGGTCGCGCTTGCCCTTGGCGTACGCCGGGATGTAGGCCATCGCGCCGGGCCGGTACAGCGCACCCAGGGCGATGATGTCCCCGAGCTCGGTTGGCTTCACCTTGCGCAGGGCGTCCCGCATGCCGTCGGACTCGAACTGGAAGACGCCGGTCGAGTCGCCCTTCCTCAGCATCTCGTAGACCTTGGAGTCGTCGAGCGGCACCGCCTCGATGTCGACCTTCTCGCCCCGCGAGCGCTCGATGATCTCGACCGCATCCTCGATCACGTCGAGGTTGCGGAGGCCGAGGAAGTCCATCTTCAGCAGCCCGATCTCCTCGATCGGGCCCATCGAGTACTGGGTGACGATCTTGTAGGCGCGCTCCCCCTTCTCCCCCGCGCCCCGGTCCTCGGCGAGCTGCAGCGGCACGACTTCCTGCAGCGGCCGGTCGGCGATCACGACCGCCGCGGCGTGGATCGAGTTGTTGCGCACGATGCCCTCGAGGCCCTGCGCGGTCTCGATGATCCGCTTCGCATCGGGGTCGGAGTCGTAGGTCGCCTTCAGCTCCTGGCCCGGCTTGAGGCATTCGCGGAAGCTGGGGCTGCGCCCCATGATCGGCTCGGGGATCTGCTTGGCGAGCCGGTCGCCGGCGCCATAGTCGTAGCCGAGCACCCGGGCCGCGTCGCGGGTCGCGGCGCGCGGGGCCATGCGGCCGAAGGTGATGATCTGGGCGACCGACTCGCGGCCGTACTTCTCCTGGACGTAGTGCATGACTCGCTCGCGGCCGCGGACGGAGAAGTCGATGTCGATGTCCGGCATCGACTTACGGGCCGGGTTCAAGAAGCGCTCGAACATCAGCCCGTGGGCGAGCGGGTCGATGTCGGTGATGTCGAGCGAGTAGGCGACGATCGAGCCGGCCGCCGAGCCCCGCCCGGGGCCGACCGCGACGCCGTTCTCCTTGGCGTACTTGACGAAGTCCCAGACGATCAGGAAGTAGGACTCGAAGCCCATCTCGGAGATCACGCCGAGCTCGAAGTCGAGCCGCTGCTGCGCCTCGGCCGGGACAGGGTCGCCGTAGCGGCGCCTGAGGCCCTCGGCGACGATCCGGCGCAGCATCTCCTCGGGCTCGGAGCCATCCTCGGTCGGATAGCGCGGCAGCAGCAGCTTGCCGAGCTCGATCTCGACCTCGCAGCGCTCGGCGATCTCGAGTGTCATCGGCACCGCCTCGGGCCACTCGGCGAACGACTCCGACATCTCGGCGGGGTCCTTCAAATAGAACTCGTTGGTGTCAAAGCGCAGCTTCGGCTGCTCGAGCGTCGACTTCGTCTGCACGCAGAGCAGGGCCGCGTGGTTGTCGTAGTCCTCACGGCGCAGGTAATGGACGTCGGCGGTCGCGACCAGCGGCCGTCCGACCTCCTTGGCGACGGCGACGATCCCCTTGTTCGCCTTCTCCTGGTCGTCGATGCCGTTGCGCTGCAGCTCGAAGTAGACCTGCTCGGCGCCAAAGGTCTGAATCAGGTCGTCGATGTGCGAGCGAGCGTCGTCGGGGCGGTCCTCGACGATGCGCCGGCAGAACCGCGACTGCAGGCAGCCGGTCAGCGCGATCACGCCGTCGGAGTGGCGCGAGAGCAGCTCCATGTCGACGTTGGCCTTGCCGCGCGAGAAGCCCTCGAGGAACCCGGCCGAGGTGAGCTGGACGAGGTTGCGGAAGCCGGCGTCCGAGGACGCGAGCAGCGTCAGGTGGTTTCGCTCGTACCGCGGCGCCGAGAGCGCCTTGCGGTCGTCGACGAGGTAGGCCTCCATGCCGATGATCGGCTTGATGCCGACCTCGCGGCAGGCTTTGTAGTGCTCGACCGCGCCGTTCATGACGCCGTGGTCGGTGAGTCCGAGCGCCGGCATGTCGAGCTCGGCGGCGCGCTCGGCGAGGGAGATCCAGTCCGGCGGCTGCCCTTTCTTCTTCTTCGCGGGCGAAAGCTTGCAGGCGCCGTCGAGCAGCGAGTACTCGCTGTGGACATGCAGGTGGACTGCGCCAGAAGGCCCGCTCACTCGGCGATCATCGCAACCGGGTCGGCCCGAATCGGTGTCCTTCCGCGGCGGATTTACGGCCGACCCCCCATTTTCCGGCGAGGAAGCTGTCATCCTTGACGGGCAGCTGATGGACACGGGAACACAGGAGAGACTTGACTCGAGGGAGTTGCGCGCGCAGCTCGCGGGCTTCGTTCTCTACCGCCAGCCGATCGTCAAGCTCGGCAGCGGCTCCGTGGACCAGCACGAGGTTCTGCTGCGCCTGCTGAAGGGCAACCGCCACGTCGGGCCGACCTACTTCCTCGCCGCCGCGGAGCGCTACGGCATGGCCCAGGAGATCGACCGGGTGGTTGTCACCGAGGCGATCACGATGCTCGAGAACGACGACGCCGGGATCCTCGACGTCAACCTCTCGGGCTCCTCGGTCGGGGACACCGAACTGCTGCGCCTGATCGAGGCGGAGCTGAGCCGCGCGGCGATCGACCCCAGCCGCCTCGTCGTCGAAGTGACCGAGACGGTCGCGATCGGCAGCATGAAGGCCGCGATCGAGTTCTCCCACGCGGTCAAGGGCCTCGGCTGCGGCCTCGCCCTCGACGACTTCGGGGTCGGCTTCGGCTCGCTCTACTACTTGAAACACCTGCCGTTCGACTACGTGAAGATCGACGGCGAGTTCGTCCGCGATCTGACCACCAACGCCCGCGACCGCGCGATGGTCGAGGGCATCGTCTCGATGGCCAACGGCATGGGCATGAAGACGATCGCCGAGTTCGTCGGCGACGAGCCGACCGTCGAGCTGCTGCGCGAGCTCGGGGTCGACCGCGGCCAGGGCTACCACCTCGGCGAGCCCGCCCCCAGCATCACCCGCGCCGCGTCGCCAAACGGCGCCTGCGCCGACTAATCGGCGCGGTAATACTGCGGCGGTGATCTGGCTTCTCCGCCACGGCGACGCCGAGCCCCACACGGGCGGCGACGCCTCACGCCGGCTCACCGACAAGGGCAGGAGGCAATCCCGCGCGGCCGGCGGAGCGATCGCCGCCCTCGGGATCGAGATCGAGGCCTGCCTATCGAGCCCCAAGGTCCGCGCACTGCAAACGGCGAAGCTCGCCTGCGAGCCCCTGGGGATGGAGCCCGAGGTCGCCGAGGAGCTGCGCGGCGGCCTGATCGACGTTCGCGAGCTGGCCGCCGGCCGCGAAGTGTTGTTCGTCGGCCACGAGCCCGACCTCTCCAACGCCGTCGCCGAGCTGACGGGCGCGAAGATCAAGCTGAAGAAGGGCGGGCTGGCCGGCATCGAGCCCGGCACGCTTCACGTGCTGATGCGACCGAAAGACCTCAGCCGGGTCACAGGCTAGGCGCAGGACCAGGCGCCGGGGCCGTCGTTGGCCCAGATGATCGCCGCGATGCGGTCCTGCTCGGCCGGCGGGGCGTTCTGGGGCAGGCCCGTGCCGCCGTAGGCGCGCCAGGTCGAAGGGAGGATCTGGTAGGCGCCGCCGGCGCCGCTCGAGGCGTTGAGGGCGTGGTAGTTGCCGCCGGATTCGCACATCACGATGTACTCCGGGATCGCCCACTGGCCGTTGCCGAACAGGGCCCCGAGCTCCTCCGGCCCGAGCCGGCTCTGCAGGTCGGAGATCGTCGAGCGGATCTCGGCGAGGTCGCTCGCCTCCTGCGCCTTGGCAGAGGCGAGCTCTGCCGCCTGGCTCTTCAAACCCGCGCGCGTTTCGCTGACGGTCGAGCGCGCATCGACGAGCCGGCGGTTGTGGTTGTCGATCTCGGTCTTGATGTCCTCGATCCTCGAGACCTCACCGTCAACCTGGTCGCGCGAGGCGCGGACCCGGTCGGCGCTGCGCGCGTCGGCGCTCTCGATCGCCCGCAGGTAGCCGGACTGCGCGCTGAGATCGTCGAAACCATCGGAGGAGAGCACGAGGTCGACGTAGCTCGGCTCGCCGTTCTTATAGATGTCGACGAGACGGTCGGCGAGCACCTGCTGCGCGCGCTGCAGCCGGTCCTGGGCAGCCTGGAGGTCGCGCTCGGCCTTCTCAAGCTCGTGGGAGAGCTCGGCCGAGCGCTCGGCGCCGCTGCGCAGCTCGCCGGTGAGCGAGTCGATCTTCGCTTGAGCCTCGGCGGCGTCGGTCTCGAGCTCGGCGATATGGTCGCCGCGCGCGGAGATTTTTGCCTCGAGATCCTGCGCCTCGCTCTTGGCGGAGTCGATCCTCGCCTGAAGATCGGCGTCGGCGACACCCGACGCCCCGATCAGCGAGGCGCCGAAGACGGCAATGGCGAGTGGCGCGACGAAGCGCCCCCGGCGCTGTCGGCGCGAGCGGGTCACGAGCGCGCCAACCCTAGCAACCGCTTACAGACGCGCCTCAGATACCCGCAATTTGGGTGGAATTATGTAAACAGACGCTCAGCTTGCAGCGTCGTCGTCCTCGCGCGCGGCGAGGTAGACGCCGAGGCCGAGCACCGACGCGGCGACGGCGAGGGCGCCGGCGGCGCGGATCTGCGTCCCGTAACGGCGGATGACGAAGCCGACGACGGTGCGGCCGACCAGCTCATAGAAGGTGCTCATTTGAAGTCCTCCTTGTTGCGGATCCGGTGGGCGAGCCGGCTCTGCAGGGTGAAGAGCTCGATGAACCCCGGGCTCGCCGCCTGGCTGAACTCGCCGCCCGACTCGCCGAACGACGCCAGCGACTGGTCATACAGGGCGAAGGGCGATGAGCGCGCCACCGGGGTCACCGAGCCACGGTACAGCTTCAGCGTCACCTCGCCGGTGACGTACTCGTTGACCGAATCCATGAAAGCGTCGAGGTCGGAGCGCAGCGGCTCGTGCCACAGCCCGGCGTAACAGAGGTATGCCCAATGGTTGTCGAGGGTCGACTTGAAGTTGTTCTGGTGGATCGTCGAGACCAGCTTCTCGAGCTCGCGATGGGCGGCGAGGATGATCGCCGCGGCGGGCACCTCGTAGAGGTCGCGCACCTTGAGCCCGACGATCCGGTCCTCGATGTGATCGACGATGCCGACGCCGTGGCGGGCGCCGATCTCGGCGGCGAGATCGATCAGCTCGACCAGCTCGAGCGCCTCGCCGTCGAGCGCGACCGGCTTGCCCTTCTCGAAGCCGACGCGCAGCTCCTGGGGCTCCTCAGCCGCCCGCTCCGGCGGCGTGACGAGCTGAAAGACGTCGTCGGGCGGCGCGGCGGAGAGGTCCTCGATCGCCTTTCCCTCCGAGGAGCGCCCCCACAAGTTGTCATCAATGGAGTAGGGCGCGGCCTCGGTGCCGCCCTTGACCGGGATCCCGTGCTCGCGCGCGTAGGCGATCTCCTCCTCCCTGCCCATCGCCCACTCGCGCACCGGGGCGATCACCTTGAGCTCGGGGTCGAGAGCGGCGATCGCCGCCTCGATCCGCACCTGATCGTTGCCCTTGCCGGTGCAGCCGTGGGCGATCGTGTCGCAGTCGTGCTCGCGCGCGGCCTGCACCGCGAGCTTGCCGATCAACGGCCGCCCCAAGGCAGTGAATAGTGGATATCCGCCGCCGTAGAGGGCGTTGGCTCGGATAGCCGGCAGCACGTATTCGCCGGCGAACTCCTCGCGTGCGTCGACGAGCACGGCATCGACCGCGCCGAGGTCCCTGGCCTTGCCGGTGACGACGTCCCAGTCCTCGCCGGGCTGGCCGAGGTTGGCGGTCAGGGTGACGATCTCGGCGCCGTACTCCTCCGCGATCCACTTGAGCATGACGCTCGTGTCGAGGCCGCCCGAATAGAGCAGCAGCACGCGGCCGACCGACTCGGGGTCGGCCTGGTAGGAGGCGATTCTGGGTGCGCGTGATTCGTCGTTCATTGGCAAGTGATGTTGGCTGCGGGACAGGCTTCAGTCTGTCCTGGGTCGTGGGATCGACGCAGGATTATGGCTGCGCGACAATGCCGGCGTGCACCGGTTCACTCACATCCTCTCTATCGCGCTGATCACCGCGGGGCTGGTCGTCCTCGCCGACGCCGGGACGACCCTGCTCTGGCAGGAGCCGATGTCGGCGGCCTACGGCTCTCTGCAGCAGGGCAAAGCCGCCGACGACCTCGCCAAGCTCGAGGACGAGTTCCCGACCGCGGCCGACCTCGCCCAGCTCGAGGGCGTCGAGGGCGACGCCGCGCGGGCCTCGATCCTCGCCGGGCTCTTCGCCCAGCGGGTCCACCAGGGCCAGGGAATCGGCCGCATGCACATCGACCGCATCAACCTCGACATCGTCGTCGTCCAGGGCACCGACACCGCGAGCCTGCAGAAGGGGCCGGGCCACTACGAGAAGACCGCGTTCCCGGGTCAGGGCTCGACCGTCGGCATCGCCGGCCACCGCACCACCTATCTGGCGCCGTTCCGTCACATCGACGACCTCGAGGCCGGCGACGAGATCCGGCTCGAGATGCCCTACGGCGTCTTCACCTACACCGTGGAGCGTCACAAGATCGTCGATCCCAGCGAAGTGCAGATCGTCAGGCCGGTCGGCTTCGAGCAGCTGGTGATGACCGCCTGTCACCCCGTCTACAGCGCCGCCCAGCGCTACGCCCTGTTCTCGCGGCTGACGAGGATCGACACTTTCGCGCTCGGCGGCACCGGGGCGTGGGTTGCCCCCTAACGACGTCAGCCCGCCGTATTCGTCGCGGCGGCTTGCCGCCGCCACTTAATGGCAGGCGGGCGCTACGGAGTGATCCGATGGCAACCGCCTGTCGACGCGGAGGGCTACTTCACGCGGGGAATGCGACTCGAGACGCCGCCGGTCCCGTCGCATCTCTGCGGAGATGGGGCCGGCGGCGCTCGATGGATGGGGTATCGCACACGCGAATCAACGAGCACCGGGGCAGCAACAAGCAACCAACGCGACGCCGCGCGAACAGTCGCGCCGTTTGAGTCACTTGCCTGGAAGCGCTGCCCCGAACGCTCATCTTCATAGCTATCGGCGGCGTACCGGGGCCATCCGCACCAAACGACCGTCCAATTCGGGCCCTGGGGCTACAGGTTCAGTAGTGAGTCCGAAGTTGAAACCACATCAGATCGCTCCGTAGCACCCGCCCAACACAAAGTCGCGGCGGCAAGCCGCCGCGACTTGAGCCGGCGGGCTGACGTCGCTAGAGGCCCGAACCGCCGCCGCTCGGCGCCGAGGTGCCGCCGCTCTGGCTCGGCGCCTGGGTGCCGCCGTCGTCGGTACTGGGCGTCGAGGGCGTCGTGGTCGAGGTGGACGGGGTCGTGGTCGACGTCGTGTCCCCGGCGGTGCTCTCGATCTCGATCTCGGGCGAATCGTCGTCGCCGTCGTTCGAGCCGACGATCACGAGGCCGACGACCAGCCCGACGATCACGGCCAGCATCAGCCCGACGAGAATCCGCGTGCGTGAGTCCATGAACCCACCCTACCGCCGATAAGGGCCATTCATGGAGAGTTCTGGACCGGCGGCAGCGGACGCGAAGCGGAGCAGCCGCCGGTTGATGCGACTTAGACTGGCGCCGATGAAGCTGCGCAAGGCACTGGTAACCGGCGGGGCCGGGTTCGTCGGCTCCCACGTCGTCGACCGGCTGCTCGCCGACGGCGCCGAGGTGGTGGTCGTCGATGACCTTTCGACCGGCAAGCAAGGTCGCCTCGCCGGCGACGCGAGCCTCGAGGTGCTCGACATCGCCGAGTTCGAGGCTCTGAACGGGGTCGTCGCCAAGCTCCGCCCCGACGCGATCTTCCATCTCGCGGCCCAGGCCTCGGTCACCGTCTCGGTCAAAGACCCGTGGCTCGACTCGCGGACCAACGTGACCGGCACCCTCAACGTGGTCGAGGCGGCGCGCGGCGTCGGCGCGCCGGTCGTCTACACCTCGACCGGCGGCGCGCTCTACGGGGACGGGGTGCCGATCCCGACAACCGAGGACACCTTCCCGGCCCCGGTCGCGCCCTACGGCGCCTCGAAGCTCGCCGGCGAGGCCTACGTCAACGCCTCGGCGGCAGCCTACGGCGTCGCCCACACTGTCTGCCGCCTCGGCAACGCCTACGGTCCTCGGCAGAGTCCTCACGGCGAGGCCGGGGTGGTCGCGATCTTCAGCTACGGCCTCTGGGCACACGAGCCGGTGACCCTCTACGGCCAGGGCGCGCCGACCCGGGACTACGTGCACGTCGGCGACGTGGCCGAAGCCCTCATGCGGGCGGCCGGCGTCCGCGGGACCTTCCACATCGCCACCGGGCGGGAGACATCGGTGAGCGAGGTCTTCGAGCACCTCCGAAAGGCCGCGGACGGCCTCGAGAGCGAGCCGCTGCTGGCGCCGCTTCGCGACGGCGAGCTCGAGCGCTCCGGCCTCGACTCGACCCGGGCCGAGCGGGAATTCGGCTGGACGGCGACGACACCGCTGGACCGCGGCCTCGCCGAGACCTACGCCGCGCTGGTCGAGGAGTTCGAGGCCGAGAGCTAACCCAGCGCCTTGTGCAGCCGCGCGAGCGCGATCTCGACCTCGTCGTCGGAGATCACCAGCGGCGGCAGCAGGCGCAGCGTGTGCGGGTCGGTGACGTTGACGATCAGGCCGTCGTCGAGCAGGCGGCCCTGGACCTCGGCGGCGTCGACGCCGTCGGCCAGGCCGATGCCGAGCATCAGTCCCCGGCCGCGGACGTGGTCGACGTCTGAGAGGTCTTCGAGACCCTCGGTGAGGCGGTCGCCGAGCTCGCGCACCCGGCGCAGCAGCTCGGGGTCCTCGAGCACCCCGAACGCGGCGAGCGCCGCCGAGGCCACCAGCGGGCCTCCGGCGAAGGTCGAGCCGTGGTCGCCGGGCTCGAGCACGTCGCCGGTCTCGGGGGCGGCGACGCAGGCGCCGACCGGGAGCCCGCCGCCGAGCGCCTTCGCCGTCGTCATTACGTCGGGCCGCGCCGGCAGCTGCTCGTAAGCCCAGAGCGAGCCGGTCCTCCCCATCCCCGTCTGGATCTCGTCGAAGAGCAGCAGCGCGCCGGCCTCGCGGGTCGCGTCGCGGGCGGCGAGGATCACCTCCTCGGGAACGACGTGGACGCCGGCCTCGCCCTGGATCGGCTCGAGCAGCACCGCCGCGGTCGAGGGGCCGACGGCGTCGCGCAGCGCGTGGGGGTCATCGCGCGGGACCGTCCTGAAGCCGGGCAGATACGGCGCGAAGCTCTCGTTGCTCGACATTCCGGGCGTCGCCGATAGCGAGCCCATGGTGCGCCCGTGGAAGGCGCCCTCGAGCACGACGATCTCCGGAGCATCGATGCCGCGCCCGTGGGCGTGCTTGCGGGCCAGCTTGATCGCCGCCTCGTTTGCCTCGGTCCCGGAGTTGCAGAGGAAGACGCGGCCCCCGAGGCTCGAGCGGGCAAGGCGCTCGGAGAGCTTCAGCGCCGGGGCCGAGTAGTAGAGGTTGGAGACGTGGGTGAGGGTTCCGACCTGTTCGCGCACCGCCGCGACCACCGCCGGATGGCAGTGCCCGACCGAGCAGACCGAGATCCCGGCGAGGAAGTCGAGGTACTCCTTGCCGTCGGCGTCCCACAGCTTCGCGCCCTCGCCGCGGACGAATTCGACCGGGACGCGCCGGTAGGTCGGCATCGCCCACTCGGCTTCCAACCTCTTCAGCTCGTCCAGACCCATGGTCAACGTCCGCCGGATGCGGACGCGAAGCGGAGCAATCCGGCGTTGATGACAGTCACGAGGTGACCATCGTGCCGATGCCCTCATCGGTGAACAGCTCGAGCAGCAGACTGTGGGGCTTGCGGCCGTCGATGATGTGGGCGGACTGGACCCCGCCTCCGATCGCCTCGACGCAGCCGGCGAGCTTCGGGCGCATGCCGCCTTCGATGCCCCCGAGCGCCGCCGAGACCTCGTCGACGCTCGCGCGGGAGATCCGCGACTCGGGGTCGCCCGGGTCCGACAGCCAGCCCTCGACGTCGGTGATGAAGATCGCCTTGTAGGCCCGCAGCGCCGAGGCGACCTTGCCCGCGGCCTCGTCGGCGTTGACGTTGTAGGAGTTGCCGTCGCGGTCGGCGCCGACCGAGGCGATCACCGGCACGTAGTCCTCGGCGACGTGGTTGATCACCTCGACGTTGACGCGCTCGATCGAGCCGACGAAGCCGACCTTCTCGGCGTTGGCGACCGGTGTCACCTCGAACAGCCCGCCGTCTTCGCCGCCGAGCCCGACCGCCTCGGCACCGTGGCGGCGGAGCCGCAGGAGGATGTCGGAGTTGACCTTGCCGAGCAGGACCATCCGCGCGACCTCGACCGTCTCGGCGTCGGAGACGCGCAGGCCCTCGACGAACCTGACCTCCATCCCGAGCCGCTCCATGTACTCGGTGATCTCCGGGCCGCCGCCGTGGACGATCACCGGGTTGATCCCGACGTGCTTGAGCAGCACGATGTCGGTGGCGAAGGCCTCTGTCAGCTCGGGGTCGCGCATCGCGGCGCCGCCGTACTTGACGACGACCGTGCGCCCGTGGAACTCGCGGATGTAGGGCAGCGCCTCGAGAAGCGTCGCGATGCTTGTGTTGGTTTGGCTGTTCATGGTCGCTGGCCGCTGGTCGCTGGTCGCTGGTTTCCAGCGTCGAGCGTCCAGCGACCTCTTTTGCCTCTTTTCACGTTGTGTACTCCGCGTTGAGCTTCACGTAGTCGGGGGTCAGGTCGCTGAAGAAGACGTGGGCGCGGGACTTTCCGCGGCCGAGGTTGACGCTCAGCTCCGCCTCCTCGTCCTCGGAGGCGAGCTCGCGCGCTTCGATCCGGTCCGGGCCGAGCTCCTCGAGCTCCTTGCCCGCCAGCGCCATCCCGGCCGCCTGGGCGATCCGGCCCCAGTTCGAGTCCCGTCCGTAGAGCGCGGTCTTGACCAGCGGCGAGTTGGCGATCGCGCGGGCGACGGCCTCGGCCTCGGCCGCGCTCGCCGCGCCGTTCACCTGCGCCTTGCCGATCCGCGACGCCCCCTCCCCGTCGGCGACGATCTCGAGCGCGAGCTGGAGCAGGACGGCCTCGAGCAGGCCGGCGGGGAGCGGCTTGCCCGCCGCGCCGCTCGCCTGCAGCAGCACGGTGTCGTTGGTGCTCATCTGGCCGTCTACCGTGATCCGCTCGAACGAGCCGGCGACTGCCTCACGCAGCTTCTTGGCCGGGCTGCGGACGACGGCGTCGGTCTGCACGAAGCAGAGCATCGTCGCGAATCCGGGCTCGATCATCCCGGCTCCCTTGGCCTGGGCCGAGAGCGTCACCCCGCCGGCCTTTACCGTGCACGCCTTCGGGCCACGGTCGGTGGTCATGATCGAGCTCGTGAAGTCGATGCCGGCCTCGGGCGAGAGCGCCGCGGCGGCGGTGCGCACGCCGTCGAGCACCGCGGCGACGTCGAGCGGCACGCCGATCGTGCCGGTCTCGGCGACGGCGACGTGGGCGGGATCGACGTCCAGTGCCTTGGCGGCCTCGTCGCGCATCGCGAGCGCGTCGCGGTAGCCCTGCTCGCCGGTGGCGGCGTTGGCATTGCCCGAGTTGACGACCGCGCCGCGCACCGAGCGCGCGTCGACCTCCTCGCGGCAGACGCGGATCGGGGCCGCGGCGGCGGCGTTGCGGGTCAGCAGCAATGCCGAGGAGACCTTCTCGGTATCGCAGGCGATCAGGCCGACATCGGTCTGCCCCCGGCCCTTCAGCCCGCAGGCCGCGGCGCCCGCGCGGAACCCCGGCGCGAGCCGGGACGGATCGAGCTCGGCGACGCCGGCGGGCGGCTGCACCCACCGTGAGCTGAAGAACGACTCGGTCTTGTAGGCGGTGCTCAAGAGATGCCCTCTCCCTCGGGCAGGCCGAGCATCAGGTTGAGGTTCTGGACGGCCTGGGAGGAGGCGCCCTTCCAGAGGTTGTCGATCGCGGCGAAGGCCATCACGCGGCCGCTGCCCTCATCGACGGCGACGTGGATCCGGCAGAGGTTGGTGCCGCGCACCGAACCGACGCCCGGTGGCTCTGCGGAGAGCTCGACGAAGGGCTCGTCCGAGTAGCGCTTCGCGTAGAGCTCGTCGAGTTCGGCCGGTTCCACCGGACGGATCGGGGTCACGTATGCGCTGACGAGCTCGCCCTGGTCGAACGGCAGCAGGTGCGGGACGAACGTCAGCGCCGCCGAGTCCTCCATCCCGAGCGCGGTCAGCTCCTGGGCGATCTCCGGCGTGTGGCGATGCCCGGCGACGCCGTAGGCCATCGAGTCGTGAGCCTCCTTGACCACCGCCATCTGCTCCGCGGCACCGCGCCCCGCTCCGGAGACCCCGGACTTGGCGTCGACTACGACGTCGGCGATCAGCCCGGCCTCGGCGAGCGGGGCCAGGGCGAGCAGGCTCGCGGTCGGGTAGCAGCCGGGGTTGGCGATCAGCTCCGCGCTGCGGATCCGCTCGCGGTTGAGCTCGGTCAGCCCGTAGACGGCGTCGGCGAGCAGGTCGGGCTCGCTGTGCGGGCCGTACCACTTCTCGTACAGCGGAACGTCGCGCAGCCGGAAGTCGGCGGAGAGGTCGACGACGATGATCCCGAGGCCGCGCATCGCGGCGACGACCGGCGCCGAGGCGCCGTGCGGGTAGCCGACGATCGCCGCCTCCACCCCCTCGATGTCGGTCAGGTCGAGCTCCTCGAGCTCGAGCGTCACGTCGTAGTCGGGATAGAGCCGGTTCAGCCGCTTGCCGACGTCGCTGCGCCCGGTGATCCGGGCCAGCTCGAGGCTCGGGTGGTGGTGGACGAGCTGCGCCGCGAGCGCCCCGGCGTAGCCGGTGGCGCCGGCGACCAGCACCCTGGATGGCTGATTCCCAATCCGCGCACCCACGGATGACGACGCAGGCCTTCGCCTGGCGGCGTCCTCAGTCGGCTGAATAGTCACCACTATTCGGCCTCCCTGCGTCCTTGCCAGGCTCGACCTGCGCCGCCACCGCGGGCACGCTGATCAGGAATCAACCATCTGGTCTCACTCACGGAGCGACCCGCCGATCTTCGCCAGGCCGCCGGCGATCGCCGCGCGCCGCTCGGCGACCTCCTCGTCGGTGAGGGTGCGGTCGGGGGCGCGGAACTCGAGCCGCAGCGCGAGGCTGACCTTGCCCGCGCCGACCTGCTCGCCCTCGTAGCGGTCGAAGACGCCGGCGCCGCGCAGCAGCTCCCCGCCCGAGTCGAGCACCGCGGTGCGGACGTCGGCGGCGGACGTGTCGGCGGGGACGACGACGGCGATGTCCTGAAGCACGGCCGGATAGGTGGTCACGTCCTCGTAGGTCTCGGCGGCGACCGGCGAGGCCTCGATCAGCGGCGCCGCGTCGAGCTCGAAGGCGCTGCTCAGCGGCAGGTCCCACTCGCGGGCTACGAGCGGGTGCAGCTCGCCGAGCCAGCCGATCGGCGCGCCCTCGACGCTGAGTACGGCCGAGCGGCCCGGATGCAGGAAGGGCTCGGGCTCGGCCGGCGGCTCGAAGTCGAGCGGCACGGCGAGTGCCCCGGCGAGCGCCTCGACCACGGCCTTGGCGACGAAGAAGTCGGGCTCGGGGTCCGATTCGCGCCACGATCCAGGGCCCGGCCCGGTCAGCACGGCGCCGAGCCGGTGGGGCTCATGCGCGGGCGCCGGCGCCCTGCCGAGGTAGTCCCCGCCGAGCGGGCCCGGGCCCTGCTCACCGTCGCGCAGATAGACGTGCCCGGACTCGAACAGCCGCACGCCCTCGGCCCCGCGCGAGAGGTTGAACCTTGCGGCGTCGAGCAACCCACCCAGCAGCGTCGTGCGCATCGCCGACTGCTCGGCGGAGAGCGGGTTCGAGACTTCGATCGCCTCACGCCGCGGGTCATCGCCGTCGAGCCGCAGGCGGTCGGCGAGCTCGGGAGCGTTGAAGCTCCAGCTCACGGCCTCGTAGAGGCCGGTGTCGCGCAGCTCGTCCTCGGCGCGGCGCAGCAGGCGCTGCTCGCGGTCGAGGCCTCCGGCGTGGCCGCCGGCGGCCGGCAGCGTGCTCGGCAGGTTCTGGTCGAGGTCGTTGACCCGCGCGACCTCCTCGATCAGGTCGACCTCGCGCGTGACGTCGTAGTGGCGCTCTGGCGGGACGGTGACGGTGAGCGCATCCTTCTTGGCTTTGACGCCGAAGCCGAGCCGCTCCAGGTCGGCCGCCGCCTTCTCGGCGGCGACCGGCATACCGAGCGTCTCCTCGATCCGCGCGACCCGCAGCTCGATCACGTGCGGGGCCGGGATCTCGGCGGCGACGTCGAGAGTGCCCGGCACCAGCTCGGCGCCGGTCAGCTCGACCATCAGCTTCGAGGCGAGCGCCTGGCCGCGCAGCGCCAGCTCGGGATGGAGCTGCTTCTCGAACCGCGCCGAGGCCTCCGAGCGCAGCGCGAGCTTGCGCGAGGTGCGGAGGATGTTGACCCCGTCCCAGTTGGCGACCTCGAGCAGAACGGTCGTCGTCTGCTCCGAAACCTCCGAGGAGGCGCCGCCCATGATCCCGGCGATCCCGGTCGGGCCCGAATCGTCGTAGATCAGCACCGCGTCGTCGTCGAAGCTGCGCTCGACGTCATCGAGCGTCGTCAGCTTGTCGCCCGTCCTCGCGGTGTCGACGACGAGCTTGGCCCCGGCGACCTTGTCGAGGTCGTAGGCGTGCATCGGCTGGGCGATCGCGAGCATCGCGTAGTTGGTGATGTCGACGACGTTGTTGATCGGCCGCTGGCCGGCGGCGATCAGGCGGGCCTTGAGCCACAGCGGCGACGGCCCGACCTTGACGCCGGTGAAGACGCGGGCGGTGAAGCGCGGGCAGAGCTCGGGGACCTTGACCTCGACCGAGGCGAGATCGTCGGCCTTGCCCTTCCCCGTCGGCTTGGGGTCGTCGGCCCACGGCTCGGGCGCCAGCTCGGCCTCCGAGATCGCGTGCACCTCGCGGGCGACGCCCCAGACGCCGAGGCAGTCGGAGCGGTTCGAGGTGATCTCCAGATCCAGGACCTGGTCCGAGATCGGGATGACCTCGGCCAGGGCCGTCCCCGGCTTCGCGTCGACATCCAGGACGGCGATCCCGTCGGCGTCCTCGCCCAGCTCCATCTCGGTCTCGGAGAGGATCATCCCGTCGGACTCGACCCCTCGCAGCTTCGCCCTCTTCAGCTTCTGACCACCGGGCAAGACGGCCCCCGGCAGGGCTACGGCGACGACCTGGCCCGCCGCTACGTTGGGCGCGCCGCAGACGATCTTCCGCATCTCCTCACCGGTGTCGACCTCGCAGACGCGGAGCTTGTCGGCGTCGGGATGGTCAGCGACCGAGTCGACGCGGCCGACGACGTAACCGTCGCCCTCCGGCGCACCGATCTCGGCGAGACGCTCGACCTCGGTGCCGGTCATCGCCAGCCGCTCGGCGATCCGCTCGGGCTCCCAGCCCGGGTCGCAGTAGCTGCGCAGCCATTCGACCGGGACCTTCATGCGAACTGCCCCAAGACGCGTACGTCGTTCTCGACGAAGAGGCGCAGGTCGGGTAGGCCGTGGAGCAGCATCGCCATCCGCTCGATGCCGAAGCCGAAGGCGAATCCCTGCACGTCCTCCGAGTCGTAGCCGTTCTCGGCGACGAAGCCCAGGACGTTGGGGTCGACCATGCCGGCGCCGCCGACCTCGATCCAGCCGACGCCCTTGCACAGCGTGCAGCGCTCGCCCTCGAGCCGGCCACTGCCGCCACAGCGGTAGCAGGAGACGTCGAACTCGACGCTGGGCTCGGTGAAGGGGAAGAAGTGCGGCCGCATCCGCGCCTCGACGCCCTCGCCGAAGAGCCCGGCGAGCATCGCCTCGAGCGTTCCCTGGAGGTCGGCGAGGGTGATCTGATCCCCGATCGCGAGCCCCTCCATCTGGTGGAACATCGGCAGGTGGGTCGCGTCGATCGTGTCGCGGCGGAATGCCTTGCCGGGGACGGCGACGAAGATCGGCGGCCCCTGGGCCTCCATCGCCCGGATCTGCATCGGCGAGGTGTGGGTGCGGAGCATGACCAGCTCGCCTTCCGGGGTCCCGGGGCTGGTCTCGTGCGCGGCATCGAGCGCCGCCTTCGACAGCGTCCCGGGAGCGACGTAGAGCGTGTCCTGCTCCATCCGCGCCGGGTGGCCGGGCGGGTGGTTGAGCGCCGTGAAGTTGTAGTAGTCGATCTCGATCTCGGGACCGGCGAGGACCCGGTAGCCGAGGCCGATCATCGTGTCCTCGATCAGGCGCCGGGTGCGGGTGACCAGGTGCAGCGCGCCGGGCCGGCGCGCGGGCGCACCGGGAAGGGTGACGTCGACCCGGTCCGATCCGAGCCGGGCGAGGACCTCGGCCGAGTCGAGCTCGGCGAGGCGCGCCTCGAGCAGCTGCTCGAGCGCCACCCGCGTCTCGTTGCCGGCCTTGCCGACGGGACCGCGCTCATCGGCGGGGAGCTCGGCGATGCCGCGCAGGATCGTCGTCAGCTCGGCCTTGCGGCCGAGGAAGCGCACGCGCAGCTCCTCGAGCGCCGCGGTGTCGTCGGCCGCCCCGATCTCGGCCTCCCCCTCGCGGCGGATCTCGCCGATTCGTGTCGTCGCGTCAGCCACCTGGCGACCCTATCCGCTGCAGTGCGATCGCCGCCGCCGCGGCGACATTGAGCGATTCGGCCCCTTCACGCAGGGGAATGGTCACTTGGCGCTCACAGCTCGCGAGCACCTCGCCGGGAAGCCCTTCTCGCTCGGCGCCGAGCACGAGCGTCAGCGGCGGCTCGCCGATCTGCTCGAGCGGATCGCCGCCGTGGGCGACGAGCGCGACCCGCGGCGCCGGGGTCTGCTCGAACCCGGCCCGCGCAAGCGGCTGCGAGAAGAGTGCGCCCATCGAAGCCCGCACAGCCTTCGGTGAGTACGGGTCCGCCGTCCCCCGGCCGAGCACGACGGTGCCTCCGGCGAGCGCGAGCGCGCTGCGTATGATCGCGCCGACGTTCGCCGGGTCGCCGACACCGTGGAGGTAGGTGACGACGGCACCCTCGATCGGCGACTCCTCGCTGCGCCAGATCCCCAGGGCCCGGGTCCCCGAGCCGAGCGCCGAAACCGCGTCGAGCAGCTCGGGCTCGACCTCATCTCCCCCGAGCCCGGCGCCGGCGGCGGTCAGCAGCTCGACCGGCTCGCGGCCGGCGGCCTGCGCCGCGGCGACGAGATCCTCGCCTTCGCCGACGAACAGCCCTTCGCGTTCGCGGTGCTTTCGCTGCTGGAGCTTGCGCACCAGCTTCAGCTTCTCGTTTTGTGGGCTTGTGATGGTCATGTTTGGGTCCCGGAACGAAAAAGGGCGGCCGCTTCGCGGACCGCCCGGGGAATGATCTCTGTGACCTCGGCTAGCTCGCCGTGGCCTCCCGGGCACGTTCGACAAATCGGCGAAAACCGTCGGGATCGCTGACGGCGATGTCGGCGAGCATCTTGCGGTTGACCTCGACCTCGGCCTCCTTGAGGCCGTGCATCAGCTCGGAGTAGCTCATGCCCTCCTGCCGGGCCGCGGCGTTGATCCGCGTGATCCACAGCCGCCGGAAGTCGCGCTTGCGCACGCGCCGGTCGCGGTAGGCGTAGTTGCCCGACCGCGCGACCTGCTCGCCGGCCAACCGCGGGCTGTTCTTCTTGCGCCCGAAGTAGCCCTTCGCCTGCTTGAGGACCTTCTTGCGCCGCCGCCGCGAGGCGACCGATGAGGTTGCGCGCGGCATCTATCGGCCCTTGCCCGCGAGCAGCGTGTTGACGTGCTTCTCGTCGGCCTTCTTGATCACGACCGGGCGCTTGAACCGCCGCTTGCGGCCAGGCGACTTCTTCTCGAGGATGTGGCTCGAGTAGGCGCGACGTCCGCGCAGCTTGCCCTTGGCGGTCTTGCGGAAGCGCTTCTTGGCGCCCGAATGGGTCTTCATCTTCGGCATGAGGGTCGTCTATTGAAGCAGAGAACTGCGGCCGCTAGTCGCTGGTCGCTCGACGCTGGATTCCAGCGGCCAGCGACCTAGGAGCTCGCGTCGCCGTTCTTCTCGGCGGCAGCGGCGGACGTCGGTGCAACAAGCATGTGCATGTTGCGGCCCTCCTGCATCGGCGCCTGCTCGACCACGGCGATCTCGCCGAGGTCGTCGGCGACCCGCTGCAGCAGCGCCCGGCCGCGCTCGGGATGGCTGTTCTCGCGGCCGCGGAACATGATCGTCACCTTGACCTTGTCACCGCCGCGCAGGAAGCGCTCGACGTGACCGGTCTTCGTCTCGTAGTCGTGCTGGGCGATCTTCGGGCGCAGCTTGATCTCGCGGGTGTTGACCTGGGTCTGGTGTTTGCGAGCGGCCTTGGCCTTTTGCTCCAGCTCGTATTTGTACTTGGAGTAGTCGAGGACCCGGCACACGGGCGGCCGTGCCTCCGGGGCGACCTCGACCAGGTCGAGCTCGCGCTCCTGAGCGAAAGCCAGGGCGTCAGGGGTCTTCATCACGCCGACCTGCTCGCCCTTCTCGTCGACGAGCCGCACCTCGGGAACGCGGATCCGCTCGTTGATGCGAGTCGAGTCGCGCTCAGGCGGTCGGCGGTCGAAACGCGAGACGGCCACTAAATATGCGTGTGGCGCAGCGCGCTCAAGCGGTGAAAGAGGAAGACACTACGCCGAAGCATACTCACCTTGGAGCCGCTCGACGAGCTTGTTGACCTCCATCTCGCCGAGCTCGCCCTGTTCGTGCGAGCGCGGCGCGACCTTGCCGGACTCCTGCTCCTTGTCGCCCACCACCACCATGTACGGGGCCCGGGCGAGCTCGGCGTCGCGGATCTTGCGCCCGACCGACTCGCTGCGCTCGTCGACGCTCACGCGCAGGCCCGAGTCGCGCAGGGTTTCGGCGACCTTGGCGGCGTAGTCGTTGTGGCGGTCGGCGACAGGCACCACGAGCACCTGCGTCGGCGCCAGCCACAGCGGGAAGCGCCCGCCGTAGTGCTCGATCAGCACGCCGGCAAAGCGCTCCATCGAGCCGAGCAGGGCGCGGTGGATCATCACCGGCCGGTGCGGGGCGTTATCGGCCCCGGTGTAGGAGAGGTCGAAGCGCTCGGGCATGAAGAAGTCGAGCTGGCAGGTGCCGCACTGCCACGAGCGGCCGAGGGCGTCGGTGACGTGGAAGTCGATCTTCGGGCCGTAGAAGGCGCCGTCGCCGGCGTTGAGCTGGTACTCGCGGCCCTGTTTTTCGAGCGCCTCGCGCAGCGCGCCCTCGGCCCTCTCCCATTGCTCCTCGGTGCCGATCGACTTCTCGGGCCTGGTCGAGAGCTCGACACGCACGTCCTCGAAGCCGAAGCGGTCATAGAGCTCGTCGATCGCCTCGCAGATGTCGATCACCTCGCCGGTGATCTGCTCCTCGGTGCAGTAGACGTGGGCGTCGTCCTGGGTGAAGGAGCGCACGCGCAGCAGCCCGTGGAGCACCCCCTCCATTTCGTTGCGGTAGACCTGGCCGAACTCGGCGAGCCTCAACGGCAGCTCGCGGTAAGAGTGGCGGCCGGTGCCGAAGGTGAGGCAGGCGCCGGGGCAGTTCATCGGCCGCAGGGCGAAATTGCGCTCGCCGGCCTGGGTGAAGTACATGTTCTCGACGTAGTTCTCCCAGTGCCCGGAGCGGTGCCAGAGCTCCTTGTCGAGGATGTGCGGGGTCTTGATCTCCTCGTAACCCCGGCGCTCGAGCTGCTTGCGGACCTCGTTCTGGATCAGGCCGAGCAGCACCGTGCCCTGCGGCAGCCAGAACGGCATCCCCGGCGCCTCCTCGCGCAGCATGAACAGGCCGAGCTCGGGGCCGAGCTTGCGGTGGTCGCGGGCCTTGGCCTGCTCGATCCGCTCGAGATGCTCGGCAAGAGCGTCCTCGGAGAGGAAGGCGGTGCCGTAGACGCGGGTCAGCATCGGGTTCGACTCCTTGCCGCGCCAGTAGGCGCCGGCGAGCGAGGTCAGCTTGAACGCCTTGATCCGCCCGGTCGAGGGCCCGTGCGGCCCGCGGCAGAGGTCCTCGAAGGGGCCGTTGCGATAGAGCGAAACGGTCTCGGTGCCCTCGTCGCGGACGAGGTCCTCGATCAGCTCGACCTTGTAGTCCTGGCCCTGCGAGCGAAACAGCTCGAGCGCCTCCGAGACCGGGATCTCGCGGCGCCCGAACGGCTCGTCGGCCTTGACGTGGGCGTTCATCGCGTCCTCGAGGCGCTGGAGGTCCTCCTCCCCGGGCGCGGTGTCGCCGAAGTCGATGTCGTAGTAGAAGCCGTCGGCGATCGGCGGCCCGATCGAGATCTTGGCCTCGGGATAGAGCTCGAGCGCGGCCTCGGCGAGCACGTGGGCGGCGTCGTGGCGGACGAGCTCGAGCGCCTCGGGCGACTTGTTGGTGACGATCTCGATCTCCTCCCCGCCCGAAAGCGGCGCCGAGAGGTCGCGCAGCTCGCCGTCGGCCTTGACCGCGAGCGCCGCCTTGGCGAGGCCGGGGCCGATCGCGGCCGCCGCGTCGGCGCCCGTGGCGCCGGCCTCGAGGTCGAGGGCGGATCCGTCAGGGAGCGTTACTTTCAACTTGGTATCGGGCATGGCGTGATTCGTGATGCTTCGTGGCGGCTGATCCTACGCGTACCCTCGCACGAACCGTTGCGGCCGCAACCCCCGGCGCAGGAGGGTGTTCCTGCAAGACCGAAAGGAGGTAGCGATGAAGCGGCTCGTCGCCATCATCGGCGCTCTCAGCCTGCTCGTATGCGTAAACGCGTACGGCGCGACGAAGAAACCGGCAAAGAAGACCGCCAAACCGGTCAACCCGGCCACGGCGGCGAAGGTCAAGAACTTCAAGTACGGCACGCGCGCCATGCGCACCGGGATGTCGGGGAAAGACGTGAAGACGCTTCAGGGATACCTGTCCGTGGTTTCGCTTGCGGCTGCGCAGGACGGCATGTTCGGCAAGTCGACCCGCCGGAGCGTCAAGGCCTACGAGGCCACCCACCAGAAGCCGCGGGACGGCATCGTCCAGCGCGGCCAGGCGAAGAAGATCAAGGCTCTGGCCGTCCGCCTCAGGGCGCCCGGATCGGGCCAGTTCCTCTTCCCCGTCGTCGGTCCGCATAACTTCGGCGGCGCCGGCGCCGTCTTCGGCGCCCCGCGCGGCGACCACATCCACCAGGGCCAGGACGTGATCGCGGCCTGCAACACGCCGCTGCGCGCCGCGAGCGGCGGTTTCGTGCGGGTCAACAGCTTCCAGGCCGGCGGCGCCGGCAACTACGTCGTGATCCGCAGCAACATCACCTTCGAGGACTACGCCTACATGCACCTCGCCGCGCCGTCGGTCGCGGCCAAGGGAACGACCGTCCCGGTCGGCGCCCCGATCGGCAACGTCGGCAACACCGGGGACTCGCAGGGCTGCCACCTGCACTTCGAGATGTGGACGGCCCCCGGCTGGTTCACGGGCGGCGCCCCGTACGACCCGCTGCCCTCGCTGAAGCTCTGGGACGCGTACTCCTAGACGAACACTTGTCCAACCGGAGTCGCCGGGCGCCCTTCCTGCTCGCCCAATCTCCCCGCGCAGCCGATGATCGAGGTATGGGGCACGGTCACGCGCCACCCGTAGCGGTTCGCACGATCGCGGTGATGTTCCTCGCCGGTGGAGTGAGCGGCGTCATGGCCGCCGCCTTCCCGCCCGCCTCCGACACTCCCGTTGCGCTGCTGTACTCGGTCGGGGCGACCTGCGTCGCGATCGCGATCGCGATCTGGGCCGCCGGCGATCGGCTGCCGCGCTGGGTCCTGCACGTGCTCGCCGCGGCCGCGACGCTGACGATCTCGCTGATCGTCTGGCAGTCCGCAACCGCGGTCGGCGAGATCGTCGCCGCCTTCTGCTACTTCTGGCTCTGCGTCTACATGGGCTTCTTCTTCACCCTGCCGGAGATGCGGGCCCACGTCGTGCTGATCGCCACCTCCTTCGGTATCGCCCTGCTTGCCGCCGGCCCCTGGGTGCCGGCGAACGCCTGGGTCTTCATGACCGTCTCGCTCGTCGTCGTCGGCGAGACGCTCGGGCGCCAGAGCGCCCGCCTGCGCCACGAGGCGCACACCGACGCACTCACCGGGGCCCTCAACCGCAAGGGTCTCGCGATCGCCACCGAACGCGCCTTCGCGCTCGCCGACCGCACCGGGATGACGCTCACCGTGGCCCTCATCGACATCGACGACTTCAAGCAGATCAACGACCGCGACGGCCACGCCGCCGGCGACCGCATGCTGGTCGACCTGGCACGTACTTGGCGGGGTGAGCTCGAGCTCAGCGACATCCTCGCCCGCCTCGGCGGCGACGAGTTCTTCCTCGTCCTCCTCGGCTTCGACAGCAACGAGAGCCACGCCCTGCTCGAGCGGTTGCGAGTCACTTCACCCGTCCCCTGGAGCGCCGGCGTCATCATCCGCCGCCGCGGCGAGGACCTGACGACCTGCCTCGCCCGCGCCGACGCCGTGCTGTATGAGCAGAAGGGCACGCGCGAGCTGATGAGGGAGCCGAACCGGCTCCTGTGGGCGTAACTGGGCTGAAAGCCGCGCCAAACGGCGTGGTTGAGCGGACCGAGTAGTCCCGGCTACCACCCCTGCTGCCGGTTCCGGGGAACCGCCGAGGCCGGCACGCTGGCAGCTGACCGGACCGTAGGCAACGATGAGCGCGTGCCGCGGATCAGCGCGTTCTACGGAATCGTCATCTGGATGTACCGACCCGATCACCCGCCTCCGCACTTCCACGCCCAATACGGCGAGCACGTCGCGCAAATCGAACTCGACAGCTTGCGGATTCTCAACGGCTCATCGCCGACGCGAGCTCTGCGGTTGGTTCGCCAGTGGGCTCGGCTGCACTCCGACGAACTCGCTGAGAACTGGGAGCGCGCGCAGGCACTGGAGCCGTTGGTTGCGGTCGACCCCCTTCCGTAAGATGAGACAGATGCTCCGAGTGACTGGTGTCGAGCCGATTGATGATCACCACCTCCGCGTCACCTTCAGTGATGGAGTCGTGCGCGAGGTCGATTGCTCGTTCCTCTTCTACGGGCCGCTCGGAGAGCCGCTCCGCGATCCGACGTACTTCAGGCAGGCGAGGGTCGACGAAGAGGCCCGAACCGTCGTCTGGCCCAACGGCCTCGATCCGGCGCCGGAGGTGCTGCACGGCGATGACGGGTCCCCGACGGCCACCAGCTCTGCTGCTGGTTCTGCGGAACCGTAAGGAGAGGGGAAGCTTGGCCCTGCGGCTTGCCGCAGGGCTTGTCTGAAGTGGGCGTAACTGGGCTGAAAGCTACGCCAAACGGCTTGGTTGAGCGGCGCTGGCCGCCCGCTGCTACCAGCCGCGCCACAGGTCCGATGATTCGCTCTCGGTTTCCAGGTAGTAGCAGTCCCTCCGCCTGAGGCCTGCGCGACCATCGGCCCATGGAAGTTGTGCTGACGACGGAGACGCCGGAGGGAATAGAAGTCGTCCTGCCGGCAGTCGTGTACGCGAAGCTCCTCGAGGAGCACGCGGCCGTTGCCGACCTCGACATCATCGATAGGACCGTCCGCGAGCCGCACGCGCGATGTCCCGATCCACGCGACGGCCGCGAGCGCTTCTTTCGCCGTGAGGACGGCCTCTGGGTTCTCGCGGTCGTTGAGTTCGGCGAAGTACCTGCGATCATCGTGACCGTGTTCTCCGCGGACGGACCCCCTACCTGAGATGGCAAACGCGACCGTGCACATTTCCGCCGCCGACCTGCTCTTGAGCGGTTCTTACGAGCCGGTCGGCGATGTCCTCTACCTCTCGACCGAGGGCGATGACAAGAAAGGCGCCGCCCAGGAGACTCCGGAAGGGCATGCCGTGAGACTCGACGACACAGGGCGCATCACGCACCTAACTGCCGTGAATGCCAAATGGCTTGTCGACCGCGACGGCGAACTCACGGCGACGCTTCGCGACGGCCGGGTGCTCCGGATCGCCGCCGAGGATCTTGCGGGAATCATCCAATAGCAGTACCCGCAACAGAACGGTCTGGCTACCACTCAGCTACCAGGCTCTCGCTCATGCGGGGCGAGAATCGCCCGGCTCCAACTAGTCCTGCTGTATGACGACCGCTTGTCGCGACCTGTCGCGGGAACAGGGAAAACCGGTTCCGCGGAGCCGCCGACGCCTGCATGCTGGTAGCGGACCCGGCTCTCGGCTTCGGCGCCGGCAGAAAGGACCGTTCTCGGGACATATTTGGGACACGATTTGGCGCTCGGACCGTCACGACCGTGCTGTAGAGATGAGGAACGTGGACGCGATTCGTGAGCTGCTCATCACCGAACCCGTCGAGGAGAAGTTGGCGGGGCGCGGGATCTCGTCCGAGGAGGCCCAACAGCTGATCGACAACCGCTACGCAATCGTGGCGAACAGAGGCCGTCGCCGACGCAGTCAACGGAAGCTGGACGCTCGACGCCTGGTCGTTGGGCAAACCAACGGCGGCCGACACCTCACATCGTGGTTGAGCAAACAGTGGACCCGACCACTTGGCTTGCAGTCACCGGTTGGGAAGCAACCCCGGCCGAGCGTAGAATGCTTGGCGATCGATAACCAAAGATCCCTGGACAGACCCGGATCCGCAGCCTGGTGACTTCGACGCCGATCTGGCGGCGATCGACCCTCGCGATATGCAGATTGTCGAGGCTGGCTCGGGTGGCAAGGTGACGATCGTGGTCGGCATCGAGGGAGACGACGCGGTGCGTCTTGAGAAGCTCGCTACGAAACGCGGGCAGAAGCCCGGCGAGGTTGTAGCCGAGCTGATCCGCAAAGCCTGAGGCCCGCGGCTCCGAGCGGTGGTAGCAAGCCGCTGGGCGTCGCTCGGCAGCTACCACTCAGCTACCAGTTGCCTGCAGCGGGGCCAAGCCCTGAGACTGCCGACCCGGCTGTCGGGACCTGACGGGGGAACAGGAAAGTGGGCGTAACTGGGCTCGAACCAGTGACCTCCGCCTTGTCGAGGCGGCGCTCTCCCAACTGAGCTATACGCCCTGGCAGTTGGTGCGGCCGTGAATCTTACGCGGGGAGCTTGCCCTTGGCGCGCATGGTGATCTCGAAGGTCTCGCCGGTGTCGTGCTTGGGTTGATCAGGGCCTCGGCGAGATCGTCCTCGTGCACGAGCTGCAGCTCCTCGTCGTGGCCGTCGGGCACCGGCAGGAACGGCGAGTTTTCCCGGGTCCGCACGATGCGGTTGGCTTGGGGTTGTCAGGCCAGGCGCCGTAGGCGGTTGCCGAGGTGGCCGCCAGGACGTGCTTGGTGCCGGCGTCGGAGGCGGCCCGCAGCGTCGCCGCGTTGCCGTTGACGTCGTACATCTCCTCGTCGCGGATCGGATCGAGGAGGAAGGCGAGGTGGACGAGGGCATCGATCCCGTGGGCCTCGAGCAGGCGCTTGATCTGCTCGTAGTCGCGGACGGCGCCCCTGACGAACCCGATCTTGGCGCACGTCGCGCTGCTATCCACGCTCATCCGCAAGGTTTTTCCCGCGAAAGGTCTGAAAGCGAAACCATTACCGAGAATCGGTGTTAGGTTCCACACATAGCTTGAAGGACCGACGGGCCAGGGATGTGATTGTTTCTGGCGGCACGTCCTTTCGGATAACAAGGGCCCCCTCGGGGGCCCTTTTTCCGTTCTGTGGACATTCCCGGACGCATTTATGGGGGAATACGCTAATTATCCCCGCGTTTCTGGCCGATCCTCATACGTGTGACCCGGATGCTCTCCGAGGACGTGTTCCGTGACCTGCTCGAGGCGGCCCCCGACGCGATGGTGATCGTCGACGCCGAGGGCGAGATCGTGCTCGTCAACGCCCAGACCGAGAACCTCTTCGGCTACGCCCGCGACGAGCTGCTCGGCGAGACGGTCGACAAGCTCGTCCCCGACCGCGCCCGCGAGCGCCACCCCGCTCACCGCGAGGCCTACGCAAGCGACCCCCATACCCGTCCGATGGGCGCCGAGCTCGAGCTCGCCGGCCGGCGCAAGGACGCCACCGAGTTCCCGGTCGAGATCTCGCTGAGCCCGCTCGAGACCCCCGAAGGGCGGCTGGTCTCGGCGGCAATCCGCGACATCACCGAGCGCCGCCGGGCGGAGCAGCAGTTCCGCGACCTGCTCGAGTCCGCGCCCGACGCGATGGTGATCGTCGACGCCGAAGGCAAGATCGTGCTCGTCAACGCCCAGGCGGAGAACCTCTTCGGCTACACCCGCGAGGAACTGCTCGGCGAGAAGGTCGACACCCTCGTCCCCGACCGCCTTCGTAAGCATCACCCCGCGCACCGACAGGGGTACGCACACGACCCGCACACCCGGCCGATGGGCGCCGGCCTCGAGCTCGCCGGCCGCCGCAAGGACGGCACCGAGTTCCCGGTCGAGATCTCGCTGAGCCCGCTCGAGACCGAGAGCGGCACCCTGGTCTCGAGCGCGATCCGCGACACCACCGAGCGCCGCCGCGCCGAGGAGGACGCCTCTCACTTCGCCGCGGTGGTCGAGTCCTCGCACGACGCGATCATCGGCAAGGACCTCGAGGGCAACATCGTCAGCTGGAACGCGAGCGCGCAGCGGCTCTACGGCTACGTTGAGGACGAGGTGACCGGACGCTCGATCTCGATCCTGGTGCCGCCGGGCCACGACGACGAGCTGCCCGAGATCCTCAGCCGCGTGCGCGCCGGCGAGCGCGTCGACAACTACGAGACCGTACGAGCCCGCAACGACGGCACCCAGGTCGACGTCTCGCTCACGGTCTCGCCGATCCGCGACAAGGACGGCACGATCATCGGCGCCTCGACCATCGCCCGCGACATCACCGACCGCCTCCGCTACCAGGAGCAGCTCCGCTTCCTCGCCGAGCACGACGCGCTCACCGGCGCCCGCAACCGCCGCCGCTTCGAGCAGGACGTGACCCAGCAGGTCGGCCGCGCGCGGCGCTATGGCGAACGGGCGGCGCTGCTGATCCTCGACGTCGACAACTTCAAGTCGATCAACGACACCCACGGCCACCGCGCAGGGGACCGCGCGCTTCAGGTCGTCGCCAACGCGATCGAGAGCCGCCTGCGCGAGACCGACGTCATCGCCCGCATCGGCGGCGACGAGTTCGGCATCCTCCTCCCCTACGCCGGCGAAGCACAGGCCACCGTCGTCGCCGAGGCTCTTCGCGACGAGATCGGCGAGGCGACGATCGAAATCGACGGGACCGTCCTGCGCCTCGCCGCCAGCGTCGGCCTCGTCCCCATCGACGAGGACACGGTCAGCGACGAGCAGGTCCTCACCGAGGCCGACCGCGCGATGTACCAGCAGAAGGGCCTCAACAACGGCAACGGTGCGGCCCCGCAGGGACCGACGCCGCACACGGCTGAATCCAAGGCGCCTGCCGGACTCGAATCGGCGTAAGCGGCTTTGCAGGCTCCGGGTTGGTGGTCGGCCGGGGTTCGCCAGGCACGAATTGGGTGCTCTCAGTTACCTCAGATGCCCTCGGAAATGCTGATTTCGGGACATGGTTGGGAAACGGTTTTCGCAAACCCGACCAACCCCCTGGGTAGCATGGAGCCATGGCTCAGGCCGTCAAGCCCACGAAGTCCGAGCTCAAGCGGCGGCGAGTCGCGATCGAGCGCACGCGAGGTGTGCTCGCCGATCTCGCGCCGGGCCGAAGCCTGGTCGACGAGCTGATCGCCGACCGCCGAGCTGAAGCCCGCGCCGAGGAACAGGCCGCCGAGGCAAATCGGAGCGGTGCCCAGCGCTGACCCCGCGCCCGCGTTCGTCTTGGACGCATCCGCGTTGATGGCGCATCTGGCTGACGAAAACGGCGCCCCGCGCGTTCGCGAAGCGATGGAAGCCGGAGCCGCAATCAGCGTCGTTAACCTTGCCGAGGTGCTGTCCAAGGCAGCCGAGCTCGGTGATGACCCAGAGAAACGGGCTATGGACCTGAGGGGCGCGATTGCTGTCGAACCACTCACCGGGCTTGACTGCGTCGCCGTCGCGCGGCTGCGGCCAATCACGCGCACACTCGGGCTGTCGCTCGCCGACCGCGCCTGTCTCGTGTTGGCAGCCCGCCTTGGCGTGCCCGCCCTGAGCGCCGACCGGGACTGGCAGAAAGCCGATGTAAGCGCTGAGGTCGAGCTGATCCGGTGACTCCAAATCGGTGGCGTCTGAAGATCGTGGAGTTGACGCGCTTTCGAGACCCGATGGGGTCAGGTCTTGAATGCTGTGTCGGGATGGATGTCGGATGCAAGACCTGACCCCAGCTGCCCCGGGATGGATGTCGGATGCAAGACCTGACCCCAGCAGTC